>CAVROQ010000018.1:0-20837 GCA_963722805.1 uncultured Gammaproteobacteria bacterium | reverse complement strand
GTTGGGAAGATCCTGGGGTGTGGAAATAATCAGAATTTCGCGTATGCCCGCCAACATAAGGGTCGATAGCGGATAGTAAATCATCGGCTTGTCATAGACCGGCATCAGCTGCTTGCTGACAGAGAGTGTTATGGGATAGAGCCGCGTGCCGGAGCCCCCAGCGAGTATAATACCTTTCATTTGCAGCCTTTTTGTTGCAGCCAGCCAATCTAATCCGGGCAATGGCTTGAACGTCGATTCAGACAAGACTCAAGTTTATCACGGTAAAACCCCGCCAGCCCCCTCGAACAAGCAAAAAAGCACCAGCGCAAACATGCATACGGACTGATGTTGGGAAGGCGCGCGGGACAAAAATTCGATCAAGCCCTGGCAATTACCTATACTGCGGCAAAAGCCGCCGTCATGGTTTGCATACGTAGAATACAAACCATATGCGCCTCAGTCCGTCTATTAGAGTATTTATGCATTTATCCGTTTCTCTGGTAACTTTTCGCTCAGACCCGGCCCTGCTCGCCGGCACGCTGCAATCGTTAAACGACGCCCTGCTCTATGCGAAAAATGCAGTTCCCACGCTATGCTGCGTGTTGCATATGGTTGAAAATGAGCATCGGCAGCAACACAATCTCAAGCAGGTTGAACAGTTCTTACAAAACCGTAATTGGCGCGGGTTTGATAACGTCGTTTTGGAAGCTTCGGAGGCAAACCTGGGTTACGGCGCCGGGCACAACAAGGCCATCGCGGGCATCAGTTCCGACTACCATCTGGTACTTAATCCAGATGTTGCCATGGCTGAGGATTCAATTAGTATTGGCTTGGCCTACATGCAGGCTAATCCGCAAGTAGGACTGGTGAATCCCGGGGCGGTCGACGGCGATGGCGTCCCATTGTCACTGTGCAAGCGCTTCCCCAGAGTCACCGATCTGCTGATTCGCGGCTTTGCCCCGGCATCGCTCAAGCATCGCTTCGTCGATCGCCTCGGCCACTATGAAAGGCATGACCTGGCACAGACCAGCCAGCCAGTCACCGGGATCGAAATAGCCAGCGGTTGCTGCATGCTGATGCGCAGTGACTTACTGCAACAACTGGGTGGCTTTGACGATTCATTTTTTCTCTACTTTGAAGACTTCGACCTGTCGCTGCGAATGGGACAAGTGGCACAAGTTGCCTACCTACCGGCGATGAAGATTGTGCACTATGGCGGCGACGCCGCGAAGAAAGGTACCCGCCACATTATGCTATTTGGCACCTCGGCCCTGCGATTCTACCGACGCTACGGCTGGCGTTGGTAGCGCAGCCCTGGAGTCCTTCTGATTTGGCCAGATGGATTCGGTAACGATAGCTGAACCCGCTACATAACGAAGGTCTCAAGTCAGCCTGAATCCGCGCGATGGCTCGCGATACGGCCTGATAATTTCCGCCCTCACTGCGAGCCTGGTTGCCGGAGACTCAAGCTGGAAAAGCAGTTGCGGTATAATGTGGCATTCGTATCGGAAGAAGCCGAACAGACGTATGCTAGCCCGGGCAGCGCTTTGAACAAGAGCAAGCGAGACACTAAGAGAAGCGGAAGCGTCGCGCGCACGATACCAGCGGTGGCCGCCGGGGTGCCCACCCGGGTCGTGATTAATCGACCAACGACTCTTTCAGCTTTGCCACAACCCGGGGAATATCTTCCGGCACGTCGACAGCGAGACTGCCGGCTTCGACCTCAATCATCCTGACCGGGATGTCATTTTCCAGAAAGCGCAGGATTTCAATATCTTCAATCTGTTCAAGGGGTGTCTTGGTCGGGCTCGCCGCAAAAAAGGCCAGGTGCTCGCTGCTGAAGGCGTAAATGCACACCTGCTTTTTGGCGCTGACAAACGCTCCGCCCTTGGTCAATGGTACTCCGGCCCGGCTCATGTACAGCAGGTTGCCACTGATCGATGTCACCACCTTCGGCACAGTCAGCGACTGGTGCTCGGCGGGATCCGTGATCGCGCACATGGCGTTGATCACAGTGTCGGGATGAGCGCGATAGTGCTCCACGATAGTCACGATATCCCCGGGGTCTACCAGCGGTTCGTCGCCCTGCACATTCACCAGGAAGTCCATCTTCAACTGCTCGTTGGCCTGTGCCAGTCGGTCGGTACCGGTAAGGCAATCGCTGGTGGTCATGATGACCTCTGCAGAAAAGCCCTCGCAGGCGCTAGCAATACGCCGGTCATCGGTGGCGACATAAACTCGCCCTGCCCCCACCGCCTGGCAACAACGCTCCCAGACATGCCGGATCATCGGTTTCCCCAACAGATCAACCAGCGGTTTACCCGGCAACCGGCTCGATGCAAAGCGCGCGGGAATCACCACCGCGTATTCGAGTTCACTGGCCATGGTCTACAGCACCTCCAAACACTCCGGCCAGCTCGGCAAAGTTATCACAAACCTCAAACCCGTATTCATCGCTCAAACTCAACATTTTGGCAACCACGTTTGACAGTGGCGCATAAAACAGGAAATCAACGGCATGGGCCTGAGCCGCCTGCCAGTCAGAGACTGCATCCCCTATCATCAAAATATTGGCATTGCGATGGGCGGCCCTTATTGTCCCTAGCAACTCGGATTTTTTAGCAGGTGAACCCATAATCCCGGCAAAAAAGTGGTCGATACCCCGGGCGGAAAAAACTCGACGCAACTCCGCCTGGTCGGAACCGCTGGCCACGTACTTGGTCGCTGGGCTGGCTTTGATGAAATCCAGCAAACCTGTCGGCATCGCCGCCGCCAGGTAAAGTGTAAAACACTGGCTCGAATAGGCAGCCAGAATGCCATCGTGCAAGGCCTGCTTTTGCTGGCTGTCCACCGCCAGCATGGTATCGACAAAATGCTGTACATGATGATAACGAGACCGACCAAAATTGGCTGCAAAGTATTCGACACAGGCAGCTACTGCCTCTGGCTGGGACGCGCAATATTGCTGTAATGCTTTGCCCATGGCGTCGATCTTGAGTTGATTGGAGTCAAAAATAACCCCGTCACAGTCGAACACTATGACACTGTACTCAGATATTGGGCGCATAAATCGAGCCCTGTTCAACCGGGTAACTGGTGGGCGTGAGGGCGACTGGAGCGATCTTCGAAGCCTGCTTGAATAAACTCAGTAATTCGATCATTTCCAACTGACGATAATCGCCGCGATCATAGCCGTCGAATCCAACGATAGAGATTTTGCTACAGTCGCCGGCAACCGCCAACGCCAGCGCATAGCCCGCGGTTAAATCGAAGGGCAACACGCAGTAATCCTCGCCAATAGTAAAATGGTCTTTGGTCACTTCCAGGCCATAGTCGAGAATTGCGATTGCCGGGCTAATCTGCGCCAGTTCAAGACTGGAAAAACGATGCCGCGGCAAAATCGAGGGTTTGTCGATACGGGAATAAAGCCCACTCTCGGAGAGAAACTTGGTATTGTGCGTAACGCAGTAATAATCGATAAACGCTCGATCAATCACTGAGCCAATATTCACCGAAATCACGACCGGTGCGCGGGCGCGGATATATTCTTCAATGTCGCCCTTGTAGCGCAGCAATGACTCACCGCTACCAAGAATCATAACTTCACGACCGCTAAACAGACCTTGCAAATCGCCCGACCCGCTGACCGGCTGATCACTTCTGGAAATACTCAAAGCGCTTTGCAGAACCATGTTGTCGTAAGAACTGCTGGTTTCCAACTGGTTAAGGTAAGCAATCGCGCCGACGATTTCATCGGTGCCATAATGGCTGTCCGACAACAGGGTCTGGATGTAGGTGGGGTGCACATTATTCTGCGCTCCCAGGAAATACAGCAGGCTGTCGCCCCACCCGTATTGCTTCTGCATCGCTTCAAAATGGCGGATCACCAGCTCATAGACCGGCGCCGGATTATAGTCAGAGTTGTGTTTGTCCAGTATTGCAAGAATGTTCTCTGTCTTGGCGTTGCCAGCACCACGCCCCATGCCGGTGATTGTGCAATCCAGCCAGCTTACCCCGGCATCGGCGGCAACCAGGGTGTTACTAATCGCCATACCCATATTGTTATGGGCATGAATGCCCAGCTCGCCATGCCAACCACGACGCAGTGCAGCGACAATTCGCAGCACTTCACCGCGTTCCATATTGCCCAGTGAATCGGCAAAGTAGAGGGTGTCGACGCTGCCCCAACTGGCAATCAGCTCGGCCTTTTCAGCGATCACTTCATCGGCTTTGCCACCCGATTGCATAAGGTTAAAGCCAACCAGGTAGCCCTTGCGCTTCAAGCCTGCGGCGATAGCTTCACAGAACTCGATTTCGTGGTAATGCGCCGCGACTCGCACCAGCCCCAGCCTGCTCTGATCGGCGTCAACGAACAGGGCGTCAATGGCCGCGTCGATTGGCTGCCCAGCGCTCAGTAGGGTTTTCGCATCCACCATCACCCCGTAGGTCGGTCCCTCGGGCAGCGACAGGCGATGAATAAAAGATTCCGTGGTATAGGCAAACGGTCCCAGGAATCCCGTTTTGGGGAAGTTGCGCAAGCCGAGCTCTACGAAGTCAATGCCGGCAACCGCAACAGCGTGCAAATAACTTTGCACAATCTCGGGATCAAAATCCCATTTATTGTAGTAACCACCGTCCCTCAGGGTGCAGTCGAGCAACCGTTGTTTGGGTGAATCATTTGCTTTGTTCATGTCAGGCTCTCAATAGACCTCTATACCGGATTACCAGTTGCTACTAGGGCAAGCGGTAATCGGCAATCGGATCGCTGTGTATAAACGCTTCTATTTCGGCAAAATACCCCGGATACTTCTGCTCGATAACCCGCCGGTTTTTGAGTCGCTGGGCATTCCCGGTCTCCTGGAAACTCACCCCACCGACATGGGCGACAAAGGTATCGGCGGCGCATTGGTGGATAAAACCGTAGCGCCTTGCACGCAAGCAAAAGTCGACCTCTTCGCTATAACCTTTGCCGAACGTCACTTGATCCAGGAATCCTACCTTATCGAGACACGTGCGGTTAATAAATAGGCAAAAACCATGACCCACCGGTACTTCAACCGTCGCGCCGGCATTAGTGGCGGCAATCTCGCGATCATAAGCGGCAATATCAAATCCTTCCGGCAGATCGAATCCGATGGGGAAATTGCGCACACTGAAGATCGAGGCATTGTTGGACAGCGGCGTCACGGTACCAATATTGGTCGCCCGCTTCGCATGCAAATACAAGCGATCGGCCCAGTCGTTGCTGACAATGGTATCGCTGTTCAAGACAATGACATCTCGGTTGGAGGACAGAGACACGCCACGGTTCACGGCACCGGTAAAGCCAAGGTTGACCGCATTTTCCAGCAACACCACATCATCATAGTCACGGTATTGGCGCAATAACTCATGCAGCTCCGGCTCCGGGCTTTGGTCGTTAACGATAACAATGCGGTAAGGGATTGTGGCTCTCGCCGCCAGCAAACTATCGAGGCACTGCCGGGTAGTCGGCAGGTCGCGGTACACCGGAACAATAACGTCCAGTTGCTCTCTTCCGTCCAGAACTCTCTGGGGGTAGTGACAATTGTGTAGTGGATTGACCTCGAGATTGGTCGTCGCCACCATGCGACGGTAGATCATATAGGTCAGATCACGAATCTTCAGGCGCGTGGGAATCGTGTCGTTAACACCGACCAGGGAGGAGTCAAACAGCTCATACAGATAGGCCATGCCATTGCGAGATTTCTGCTCGAAACCGTCCCCGGCCAGGGCCGACCGCATCATCACCGGAATCGAAGTCAATTCGTTGCATTCGTAGGCTATATTCTTAAGCGAAATATCCGAGGCAGCCAGGGTGACAATCGGCTTGCGTTCGACGATACACTTGGCGAATGCCGTGGTAGACGTGGATACACAAATATCCGCCAGTTTGATCAATTGGTTGATGTTCATCCCCTCAGCCAACAGGGTATTGTCGTCGCTGAATACACGGTAATCGTTTTTGTCAGCGGGGTGCTGCTTGAGCACCAATATGCATTCTGGAAACAAATCAGCAAAAGATTGATGAATCACCGACACGGCATCGAAGGTACTATTGATAATAAATGAGCATTGCTCGGGGTCTGGCGCTACCCGGGTACAGCCAGAGCCAGAGTCATTGGCCCCGATATAAAGCACGATACGCTTATCAGCCTCGGCCAACTTCTGTGTAAAATTCTTGTTAATGTCGGAGTTGAAATTGTCGTAGGGCACTTTCTCATCGACGCTCTTTTCCCAGGCCAGGATCGACGTCATGTCGCCGGGCTCAGCCGCACAGACATCGGCGAGGCGCAGGATTTTTTCAGAACTAAAGGAGTGCCCGACGCAGTCAACCAGTAAAGTCCCGAGAAAATGGCCGCGCTCCAACACCATATGGGGAATACCCATGGTCCTGCAAAGCATCAAGTGGAGACGACTAAGGGGGGCTGAGGTGCCCCAAACCAGCACATACAGGGGCCTGGACACACGGAAATAATTCGCCCAATACCGGAAGGCATGATTACATTTTTGCTGGATTTGCTCTGCTGCCATCTCGTTAGCGGCATTCCGCAGCCAGAGTGCCTCAGTCGAGTAGATCTGCTCAATCCACAAGGGTAGCTCCACTGTCACAGCGACAGCCGGATACTTTGCCTCGCTCAGCAACAGGCCATGACGCAGGCAGGAAGACCACTGGCGGCGCTGGTAAAGCTCGACGCTGCCAATAAAAGTAGCGCCAATACCAAGCTCGCCAAGCTCCTGCGCCAGAGCCACGAGACCATCGATCATCGGATCTTCGACCGACATCCAGCTGGTAATAAGCACTTCGCCGCGGTGATTACCCGCACCCGCCAAAGCTGCGCTTGGCGGGGCAGCTCGGGTCGCCACAGCCGCTGTCGCCGGTTTGACGGTCGGTGATTGCCGGACCTGGTCTTTGGCTGAGGCCCAGATTCGATAGGTAGCCGTACCGGAAAACAAAAACGGCAGGGTCTGGAACAGGGTATTCCTTATCCTGATTTTGTCCGCCAGTGTCAGCGGAGCCGAGTGCCACGCCTTGCGCAACAGCTGCTTACCGCGAGCTTTCATTCCTGGAGCCTGACCATGTTTCAAACCTGCCAGCCCAGTTTTTTGAGTGGCCTGCAACTCGGTAATTTTTCGCTTTAACGTTTCCTGCCTGGCCAGCAGCCCCTTGTGACGCTCTGAGAGGTCGGCATAACGCTGGTTGACCCGCTCCTGCTGAGCCTGGCTTTCTTGCAGGCGTTTTTCTGCCAACGCCTGCAATTTCCGGGCCTTCTGTTGGGTCCTCTCAGCCCGGGCTACCTCGGCGACAGACTTCTGTTGCGCGATTTTATTCTTGAGTACGTCTTTTCGTTCCAACAGTGCTTTGTGGCGGTCTGAAAGGTCTGCATAGCGCTGGTTTACTTTTTCTTGCTGCTCCTGACTCGCCTGTTGACGTTTCTCCGCCAGCGCCCGCAGCTTTTGCGCTTCGCCGGCTTCAATTTGAGCCCGTTCCGCGGCGTCAACCGCGCGGTCGACAAAGCTGAATAATCCAGGGTAGCGCCCGAACTCCTCCTCTGCCTGCTGCCAAACACCCGCCTTGCGATGGCCGTCGAATGCAAGCTCGTCGTCGGCCGATTGCATCAGGCTGGAATAGAGCTCCCGCGGCAAGCCCGGGGCGCGATATTGCAGTGGATCGATGTCGATGTTGTGCTGGCTGTGACGCAGGGATTTCGATAAAAAGCTCTCGATGTATTCCTTCAGGTCGGAACCGTCAGGATCCGCCGGCGGCAATTGTAGCGCCCGGGCGATACGCTGCAAATGCCGCGCGGGGTCTTCCAGGAATAAATCAAAGTCGACTACTACCGTGGGCTTATCCTGGGTATAACGCACCGCGTCCAGGGTATATTTAACCCAAAGACAAAGAGCTTTCTCGCGCTCTATACCATTACGACGGTGCAAGGATTCCGCCACACTGAGGGGGTTCCTGATGGCAAAAATATAAGCATCGTCGATACCCAGTTGCTGGAACACCGACTGCCAGAATGGCAGCAGAATTGAAGTACGGGGATCCTTGAAACCGAACAGCGGTACTGCTCCGGTTCGAGCCGCAAGTATTTCAATGGCCGCATCTCGCTCTTCAGCCAAGTCGATTGACAATAAATCTCGAGCACTAATGGGAGCCAAGCCGTGCCAGGAGGTATGCAGCCTGGCTAATATTTGTTCGTTGAGGCGGTAGATCTCCTGGTCTTCCCAAAATCCCTTGTCGTTGTCGCCCGGTACCGGCGGCAGCAGGCTTTCACCCAGATCGACACCCAGCAACTGCAGGCCCCGGGTAACCGCACTGGTGCCGCTGCGATGCATGCCTATCACTACAATGACGCGCTTTCCAGACTCGCTCATACGAAAACTTGCTCTTGACGGTATTCGACACTGTCCTACCCGGGCGCCCGGTGCCCGCGCAACGGCTGCACCGTGTTGACACAGTTACTTGCGGGTGGTCTCTGGTCGACGATGATTCGGGAGGATCGATTGTAATCGACTTCGGTGCTTTCTAATACCGTTAGCCACTCCCGGTACCAGTGACAATCACCGGTATCGGGTTTTATATGACAGCTCTCGGTGTACCTTGAAAAGCGCATAAGGCATAATGCGATTGTTGATTTTCGCGCTAAAACCGGTAGCTGTAACCGTACTTTGATGCGGCGCTGAGAATCGAAAAACCCACGAGCAAGTTCCCGCCCAGCGGCTGGCGAAGCTCAGGTGTGAATTTTACCATCGACAGGATAAGCCAGGAGAGGAGATCCCCCATTTTCTGCATCTTCCATAAGCACAGCCCCACCCGACTGGTGAGCGCAGGCAGCAATGCTCGCGGCACAGGGCAGATAGCCGGAGCCAGCCGCTAGTGCCCGCCGCCACGCCACTGCTGTCGGTTATTGTGATTGGTTACAAAATGGCACGCCAGCTGGCGAACACCCTGTACACCCTGTCGAGTACCTACCAGCGCGATGTCAGCGAGCAGGACTATGAGGTAATCGTGGTGGAAAACGCCTCGACCGATAATTTCGACGAGTCGATTCTGGCCGGGCTTGGCGATAATTTCCATTTTTTCAGACGCGATGAAACCGCCGCTACGCCGGTGCCGGCAATGAATTTTGCCTTTGAGCAATGCCGCGGCGAAATTGTCGGCCTGATCATTGATGGCGCCCGCATGGTGACACCCGGGGTGATCCACTATGTGTTGATGGCACAGCGCATGTACCCCAATGCGTTAACCGCAATACCGGGTTACCAACTGGGCAGCAAGCCGCAAAACGAAAGTGCTCTCGAAGGCTATTGTGAGGCAGTGGAGCAGCAATTACTGGACAGTGTCGACTGGCGTAACGACGGCTTTGAGCTATTCCGTATTTCCAGTATTTCCGGTGCAAATCCCAACGGTTACCTGCAACCGATCATGGAATGCAACTGCCTGTTCGCTCCCATGGATAGTTTTCGCGAGATCGGTTTTGCCGACCCCCGTTTTACTCTGCGCGGCGGCGGTGCGATCAACTTGCATATGTTCCGCAGTCTGGGCCTGTTGCCACAAAGCCGTCTGGTAGTGCTCCCGGGTGAAGGCTCTTTCCACCAGTACCACGGTGGCGTTACCACCTCTGGCCACACTGAGGTCAAAAACGAGCGAGACCAGCACCGAGCACAGCTGCAGGACATCTGGAATAACAACTTTCATGCGCTGCGCCGAGAACCCGTTTTACTGGGCGCAGTTTCACCTCAGGCACTGCCCTATCTGCAGCTTTCTGCAAACAAAGCGCAGCTCCGCTTTAAACGGCTAAAGCACCTCGGGCTTCCCGCTTGGGAAGACGACATCCCGGCTTAGTCGCCAGACGATAACGCAAATGGAACTCATTAATATGACCAGCAATATATATTTTCCACCCTCACTGCAACGTTTCGAACCGCGCCGCATGGTGTTTAGCACCTGGGTAGACCACCTGGCGTTTGCCTACGATATTATCGAGGCAGTCCGCCCCAAGCTGGTGGTAGAACTGGGTGCCTACAACGGCCTCTCGTTCTTTGCTTTCTGCCAATCGATGCAGGAAAACGACATTGATGGCGTAGCTTATGCCGTGGATTGCTGGGAGGGCGACAAACACACCGATGCCTACGACGACTCCATCTACAAAAGCGTGCAGGAACACGCGCGCGAGTACTACCGTGGCACCAGTTACTTGCTGAAGATGTATTTCCATGAAGCGCTACAGCATTTTCAGGACGACTCTATCGAACTGCTGCACATTGACGGTCTGCACACCTATGATGCGGTCAAGGAAGACTTTGAAACCTGGTACCCGAAAGTAAAGCCCGGCGGTATTATTTTGTTCCACGATGTTATGGCAAAGATCAAAGACTTTGGTGCCTGGAAATTTTTTGAGGAACTCGAAACCAGCCAACAGAATATTTTCAAATTCAATCACGGTTTTGGTTTGGGCGTAGTGCGCAAGCCAGGTGGCGCAGAGCCCGACCACCAATTGTTAAAACTGCTATTTTCGCAAGACCCGGAAGAGCAAAAACGCCTGCGACAGTTCTATGTGCATGCCGGACACTTCCTTGAGCTGCGCCGCCAGGTGCGACGTTTCAAACTGGATGTTGGCAAACCTGGCGAACACGGCAAGGGTGGCCAGGGCAAGCCACAAACCTCCTCCTGAGTCGGACCGATTTACCTGCGGTGTTACTAGTGCGAAACAGACCCGGATTTTGGCTGCCGCTGTCCATACTGGCGGCTGGATTGCTGCTGGTCGCCTGTGGCAGTGACCGCAATGCAGTGGGTACAGCCACCGCATCTGCCAAGCCGAATATCGTACTGATACTACTGGACGATATGGGCTACAACGACCTTGGCGCCAACGGCAATCCCGCTGTTACGACACCCAACCTGGATAAGCTGGCCAGCGAGGGCGTGCGCTTTACCCGCCACTATACGGACAGCACCTGCACCGCCACCCGGATCGGCATTATGACCGGCATGTCGCCGGCGAAGCAGGGCTTTCGGCCGGACAATCTGGGACTGTCGCCCGAGCTTTTAACCCTGCCTGAAATGCTGCAGGAGGCCGGTTATTCAACCCACCATATCGGTAAATGGCACATTGGCTTCGCCTCACAGCTCGCCTGGCCGAGGGCACAGGGTTTCGACAGCTTTTTCGGCTTTCTCAACCAGTTCCTGCTCAAAGATCCGCACCAGGCTGGCGCCTGGACACTGGCCAAACCGACTTACCACAACCCCTGGCTACAGCAGGACAACCAGGCACCGGCGCAATACCTGGGCCATCTTAGCGAGGCGCTGACTCAGCGCGCAGTCGATTTCATCAACAGCCGCTCGCCAAATGATCAGCCCTGGTTTCTCAATTTCTGGACCTATGCTCCCCACAACCCGATACAGCCAATGGCTGAATTTGCAGAGCGTTATCCCGACGACGCCGCTGGCCGCTACCGGGCGCTGATAGAACAGCTTGATGCTACAGTCGGCCGAGTGATGGATGCGCTCGATGCGCGGGGCCTGGTGGACAATACCCTGGTGCTGGTTGCGAGTGACAATGGCGGTACCAATAGCGCGATCGACAACAACGCGCCGTTTTTTGGCACCAAAGCCCGATTTTACGAGGGTGGTGTTCGCACTCCCATGATCATGCGCTGGCCAGGGAAATTACCAGCCGGCCAAGTGCATCCGGCGATTGTATCTTACCTTGACTACTTCCCCACCCTGGCAAAGGCCGCAGGAGGCAAGCCGGGCACGCAGTTAAGTGGCGATGACCTTGTAGGGCTGGTGCAGCACCCGGAACGTCGGCGGCCCGCGCTATATTGGGAAACCGGCAACTCTAAACAACGCAGCTGGTCGGTGCTTTCTTCCGACGGCCGCTGGCGTTTGACGCAGGATTTTGTCGGGGCGCCGCAACTCTTTGACTTGGTGAAGCAACCCGCGGGCGATCAGGATTTGGCCGCCGACTACCCCGACCTTGTCGACACACTGCAATCCAATTATCGACACTGGCACTTGCAGCAACACGCGATTGAACTGCAATTCCAGCCACTGGGATCGCAGGGCCGCGGCAAACTCAGTGGCGCATCACTTGCCCGAGTGCCCGGTTACGCCGGACACAGCTTTGCCATTGGCCTGACACCCGAGGTAACGGACTCGGACGCCGAACAGGTGATAGCGATGCAAGACAAGCAGTGGAAACTAAGTCAGTTTGGCCGCCGCCTCAAGCTTTCAATCCAGGGACACGAGTTGGAAGCTCCTGCGCCCCCGCCGGGGCGTTGCTCATCGCTGATTGTGGCTTCGCATTTTCAATTTGGTTTCGCCTATCCAAAGTCGCGATGGGCGTACATTGAGATATTTATTGATGGCCAGCAGGTCGCGAAGCTGGAATCAAAAGAGCTGCGCTTACCGAGCGATGATTTCCTGCAGCCGACCTACATTGGCCAGGCGCCTGACGGCTCACACCCCTTCAGGGGAGTGTTGGGCAAGCCCGTCATGCTCAATGAAAAGCTGGTGCCAGGTGAGGGTATGGATGCCAATGTCAGCAATGGTATTAGCACGATAGAGGAAGACTTATGCGCAAATTAGCCGCGTTGAAGGCTCCTACCGCGATTGATTTTAGCCGAACGGGCCTTTAAGCTGGCCCCACATTTAGTAAGTAAATATTGAAACTGGGCAAGTCTTGTTGAGCAGCATTTCGCTCGCGGGACTTTCACCTGCAATGACCCGGCAAACTGCATTTGCCGCTGGAGGTATACTTATGGCAACACCACACGCCGTCGTTAAACCGTCTGTTGAACTTGCAGCCGATGTCGTTGAAGCACTGCAGGCCGCTGCCAACGCCGTGGCGAAAAATGACTATCGGACTGCTATTGAGCTGCTCACCGCAGCTAATCGTAAACGACGGGATAAACACCTTGAGCAACGCCTTGTAGATCTGCGGGTTGAGGCGTTCGGCTCGATGAACTGGCCGGCGCCCGGTATCGACTGGCCGCCCTCGACCGCTGGCGAATTTCGGGGGGCGGAGGGATTGCCGGAGATCAATGCCAGCGAGCTCAGCGTCGAAAAATTGCGTTCTGGCATACTCGACGCTGGAGGCCTGATAGTCAGGGGTTTAATGCCCCCTGAACTGGTAGCCGTCATGCGCGAAGCGGTCGACAATACCCTGGCAGCGCGTCGCGACATACTTACCGGCACTGCGGCCAGCAATGCTGACGAGTGGTACGCCCGGTCAAACAAAGTTGCTGGCGGTCCGGTGCAGTTCGGCTCCCTCGGAGGAGAAAAATACACCGAGAGCGGCTCAGCCTGGTCCGCCGACTCACCCCGCGCCGCATTTGAACAGATCGAGTTTTACAAGCAGATCGGGCTGCCCCAAATATTGCGGGCATACTTCAACGAAGATGCGGTGTTGTCAGTGAAAAAGTGGGTGCTGCGCCGGGTTAAACCGAACAACGGTAATAAGGCTGGCTGGCACCAGGATGGCCGCTTCCTTGGCGACGGCATTCGCACTGTCAATATGTGGGTTTCGCTCAGCGATTGCGGTGGCGACGCCGCTGCCCCGGGAATGGATATCGTAGCCGGGCCAGACAAGACCATATACGAAACCGGCACCCACGGCGCGGTATTCGACTGGACGGTAGGCCAGGGCCTGGTCGACAAAATTGGCGAGACAGCGCCGGTGCTGTGCCCCCGGTTTTATCCAGGAGACGCTTTGTTTTTTGATCACTATAACCTGCACCGCACCGGCTTTGGCGATAATCACAGCCAAGACCGTTACGCCCTGGAGTCGTGGTTTTTTGCATCTTCCAGGGCGCCGATGAAGCAGGGCCCGCTGGTATTATAAGTCACTGGTGCGCTTGCAATAGCCTGTTGCAACGAAGCCAGGTAACGCTTACCAGGGGATGCGCTTTTTCAAGTTAAGGAAAGGCAACTCGACACATTTATAGGTTAGCAGCGACAAACCCAGCGACAGCGCCAGGCCCAGTAGCGGCAGCAACCACGCTTGCGCGGAAGCCTGATAAGCAACCACACCGAGTTCATTTTTTATCGGGTAAATCAGATAGAACAGTATTGGCACGTGCACCAGGTAAAGCGAATACGATAATTTACCAACAATAGCCAGCGGTCGATTAACCAGCACTCCCGCGGCCACCGGCCGCGCCAGTACCAGACACAGAATCATGCCTGCCCAAAGCACCGCCTCGTAGGTGTGATGGATGTGCCAGCTCTTTTCCGCCTCAGCATCGCCCAGGGTAGTCACCGCCTGCAGCAGCAGACCCAATAACACGACCAGACCTACAAAAATTGCGCTAGCCAGCCCCCTTGCAGCCAGGCCAGCGCTACCAGCATCGGGATCGCGCTTGAACTTGAGATAAAGACCCGCTGCAAAAATGCCGATCAAGAATGCCGGCAACCTGCCGAACAATGACTTGGTATAAAAATAGCTGGCATTGTCGGCAGGAAGATTTTGCAGCACCATCAGGTATATATAGAGCACGGCCCAGGATAGTAATGCGGCCACCAGCAGCGCCCGTGTCCAACGATTGTAGCTCCACGCCCAAAAGGCCAGGGGGAGCGCAATATAAAATTGCACTTCGGTTGCCAATGTCCACCACACTACGCTGTAGGGAAATATTTCAAACCCTACAAACATAAAGGCCGCCGCTTTTGCGCCGGTCAGAAATGCGCCGGTCATCAGCACACTAAAGACCACGGCCAGTTCATAAAGCGGCACTATTCGCAGCGTTCGAGCCACATAAAAGTTGATCATTCGCGGCGGGTTCTTGCGTTGATCGGCAAAGTGCTCGAGCCAGGGCAGACTCAACAAAAAGCCGCTCAGCACAAAGAAAAGGGTAACTCCCGTATTGCCGCCGGTGACAAAACTCAGCAGCAAGGAAGGTTGCTGCTCGACCTTGCCGAAAGTAATTCCGTAAACATGAAAAAAAAATACCAGCAGGATGGCTACACCGCGCAGGCTTTCCAACTGGTGAAGATAGGTGGACTCGTGCCTTACACCCGCCTTCAGGTTAATCAACTGCAGCATATTCAAGATTTCTGTTGTAAAGCGCGGCGATATAATATCCCAGCCAAAAAGACGTATTTATTGCACATGTTTTTTCATATCCCGGTACACATCTTGCCCAGTTTCTGAAGACTGCACTGCTGAGTAATCCTCAATGTAAACCCAATCTCCGCCACATTTACAGCAGCTGCCTGTCCGCTGCTCAACAGCGGATTTCATTAAGAGCTCAACTTGCCATCGATAAGTAAAAAAATGCACATGCAGATCAAAAGTGTACTGGTAAGCCCGTTGGCAGGGCAAAATTACGATCAACCTTTTTTTGGCTACTCTGCGTAGCTCGGACAGCGCTGCGTCTATGTTGAGAACATGCTCTAGTGTGTGCGCACAAATAACAGTATCAAACTCATTATCCTGGTAGTTCAGGCGTTCAATATTTGCCTGGTCCCAAATCACATCCGGGAAACCGGCTGACAGCTGCGGGTTAATCACAAAATCTGCGCCAGTCACCCGATGTCGTTTAGATAGCCGTTTAGCCAAGCACCCTCTTCCACAAGCAATATCAAGAATCGTCTCACCAATGACGGATTGAAGAATTTTTTCGATGCAGCTGCTATTTAAATCTGTTTCTCTCTCCAAATGAGCTTTTTCACTGTTGCGATAGTAATTTTCCAGCTCCATCGCCGACATGGACGGCGCAAGATCCTTAAAACTCATCAGCCATTTGGATTCTTTACCCAAACCGACTTGCATTAGTAAACGCATGAACCACCTACTGTCACGCATGATCGGTGGAAGTAGTTGATCGAGGATAAAATGCACAATCAAAGTGAAATTTCGACTTATAACCATATTAACTGTCCGTATCTCCAGCAAATGCTATAAACGCAATGCCTATAATTAAAAACGCCGCTCCTAAACACTGTAGCAATTGAATTTTCTCACCAAAAAACACTACACCTGCTAACATCACCATAAGTATCGCTAAACCGGTGTACACAGGAAAAACAATACTCACCGGAAAATAGCGCAGTACGTAGGGGTAGATGAGAAATACGGCAAAATAGATGCCGAGTGCCACAACTAGCTTGCCAAAACTATGGGAATACATCTCGATTACAGACTGTTGATTGCTGGCAGAGATCCGTTTTAACAGCACATTTGATACTGTTAGCAGAAAAGCCAGGCAAAAAGCAACCAGCAAAGCATAAGCACTTTTCATTAAGTTTTTTCATCCGCATCAAGCCTGCTCTTTGATCTATCAATAAGATAGCCCGGCCGATTCTTGAGCTCTTCAAATATCTGTTCAATATACAAGCCTATCTGGCCAAGGCCAAACATGATTAAAGCGCCTGTAAGCAAGATAAGTATATTCACTGTCGCAAAGCCGGTTACCGCATTGCCGGATACCTTCTGATACATGGTGAAACCACCCACCAATATGGCAAATAATGCATATAGCGCCGAGGCGATACTAATGAGATGCAATGGCTTGGAGGTAAAACCGGTCAGGGCATTTGCCGCAAAACGCAGCAACTTGATTCGACTCCAGGAGGACTCGCCCGCAGCGCGGTCTGGAACCGAAAAATAGACCTTAGTTACAGGATAACCCATCCAAAATATCATCCCTCGGAAAAACCTGTGACGCTCTTCTAGCGCACAATATTGATCAATAACGACACGATCCAGCAGCATAAAATCCGAGAGTCCTCGGACGTCAATTTTGGTCAGAAACTTGAAAACATGGTAAAAAGCTGAGGCTAGAAATCTTGAAAGCAAGCTTTCCCTGCCGCGAGCCGATTTACACGCTGCCACAACATTGGCACCATTCTGCCAGAGCTCCAGCATATCGCGCAGAAGACTAACGGGGTGCTGGCCGTCACCATCCATGACAACTGCGACATCACCCTGGGCATGGGAAAGCCCGGCATGAATGGCGGCTTCTTTGCCAAAATTTCGAGTAAAGGATATCACCTTCAGCTGCGTCATCACCCTGGCTTGGGCATGCAGCTTGTCTATCGTTTTATCCTGCGAGCCATCATCTACGGTAATAATTTCCCAACTTTCCAACTCAAGCAGTTGAAATTGCTTTACTAAACTCGCAATAGTGCTATCAATAGATTCACCTTCATTGAACAGGGGCAACACAATGGATAATCTTCCCTTGCGAAGATTGGCCGTTGTACTGGAGTACTTTGATGCCGGCTTACTCATGCGGTATAACCTTCATGTCAATTCCGTTGTCTCGCAGCAGATCGCTTAAGTGGTAAGGTTTCGATGCTATCAGGTTTGCCCCGCTTCCCTGCCAAACAGCAATGCTCGCGCTTTCCGCAGGGTAACCTATTTTACGCAGCCATATGGAAAGCTGTGCCGGCGAAACCTGCCAGTGTTCACAGGACGGAAGTCCAAGCGGAACTCCATTGTTCTCGCCAAAAATATAAATAAAGCAGCTTTGATCTGTGAGCAATTTTTTGAACCTAAAAGTTATGAGCTCCGCGGAAGCATCATAGCTTGCTGAATCGACCAGACTTTCAAGGGATCGTTGACCGACTTTTACCAGCAAGTCGGATGCGAACATTGGTTTTAGGTTTGGGTCAACCATGCTTCTGCCAGCCAGGTCATGGTAAAGCTGTTGCGGGGGCAGCATCAACGCTAACGTTCCCCAACGCTGCTGATGAAGACGGCTCAGATTAACCCAAGAAGCCACTGCATGCGCCAATATTCGAGAGTACTTTGAGTGATTTTGAATAAATACGGTCCTGTTGGCACTTAGGATACTAGCCTCGAAAGGATGGGAGTTAGAGGGAAATGTCTTAGCTTCCTTAATTTGCCCGTAGGTTGAATAAATGGTCCAAGCAAGCACCATCAATACAGCCGTCATGCCAAGGAGCCTTGGGACAATACTACACAGATAGGCAAAAAATGTGAGCAGCACGGTCACTGGGAGAAAGGTCCAGCGACCTGCCAACCCGAAAAACACTATTACGGGTACAATGCTGAATATGGGAATCAGGAGCCATGCAGTACCAATCACCGCACCCAACTTTACGTTAAGTGATAAACTTGAATAACTGAAAGCTGCGACTAAGATAAACGCCCCCAGAATGGAAAGCGAAAACACTGGCGAACCAAAACTTGCAACAATGACTTTCGTCATCACTGAAACAAGCAAATCGCTTGATGTGTAGTAACTGGTAAACTCGCCCAGCTGATAGCCGCCCAGCGACCCTCCGAGCATATAAAAACGCCACCCTACATAGGCTGCAGTCACCATGGCATAGGGCGCTATACTATACAGACGACTCCGCAAACTCCCCTCTAGCATAAAAAAAACTATTCCAGGCAAGGGCACATAAATTTCTTTTGCTGTCGCCGCCATCATATAAAAAGACGCTGAGAAAATGAGCCACATATAGTGTTTTTGCCGGTTATATTTAATGACACAAAGCACACTTAGCAAGCAAAAAATCAAGCCCTCAATATAATGTCGATTTGGTAGCAGTGCGACCACGTCCAGTGCACTCGGAGTAATACAGGCCGCCCAACAAAAAACAAAGGCAATGAATGGCGGCACATTGATCGCCGTCAGCAACAGAAAAATAAGCAACACCATTAACGCCATGGAAGCCAGGTGATGAATCCGGAAGCCCAAAGTGTCAAGACCGAATAGCTGGTAATCCGCCTCCCAGGACAGAGTCACCCATGGAGTGAAATTATTTGGACTAAGAAATTGGTAACTATAGGGAGATAGAAAGTATTCGTAAGGGGAATACAGTATTCCCTGCGCGAGAATGACCGGGCTATCAGTGAACTTAAAACCCCAGGATAAAGTATTTGCTTGTGTAAGAAAAATTATCAATATCAATAATATTGCGAATGCAACAATCTGATATTTATGCGTACGATGTTTTTTATCAGCCATTAATGGCATGAACTGCTCCGACATATAAGCTTAAAATTGAGCATCGATATTTTATATCCTCCTCCTGATGGAATTCCATATCCTCGAGAAATGCTTGCTCGTATAGGTGATCTGGCCAAAGTTTTTTTGAGTTATTACTGAATCTGGTGCTTGAGGAATTGAAAAAGGCGGCGTATCTGTTTGATTTGTTATTGCCAAACAACCTATCAGCCACGAGGATACACCACCATGGGAAAGAGAATAGACTTTAGTTACAGTATAACCCATCCAGAAGATCATCCCCCGGAAAAATCTGTGACGCTCTTCGAGCGCACAGTATTGATCAATAACGAAGCGATCCAGCAACATACAGTCCGAGAGTCCTCGGACGTCAATTTTGGTAAGAAACCTAAAAACGCCGAAAAAACTGAAGCCAGATATCTTGAAAGTGCGCTTTCCCTGCCGCGAGCCGATTTGCAAGCTGCCACAACATCGGCGCCGCTCTGCCAGCACTCCAGCATGTCGGGTAGAAGACTAACGGGGTGCTGGCCGTCACCATCCATGACAACTGCGACATCCCCTTGGGCATGGGAAAGCCCGGCATGAATGGCGGCTTCCTTGCCGAAATTTCGAGTAAAGGATATCACCTTCAGCTGCGTCATCACCCTGGCTTGGGCATGCAGCTTGTCTATCGTTTTATCCTGCGAGCCATCATCTACGGCAATAATTTCCCAACTTTCCAACTCAAGCAGTTGAAATTGCTTCACTAAACTCGCAATAGTGCTATCAATAGATTCACCCTCATTGAACAGGAGCAATACAATGGATAATCTTCCCTTGCAAAGATTGACCGTTGTGCTGGAGCACTTTGATGCCGGCTTACTCAAGCGGAATAACCTTAATGTCAATTCCGTTCTCTCGCAGCAGATCGCTTAAGCGGTAAGGTTTCGATGCTATCAGGTTTGCCCCGCTTCCCTGCCAGACAGCAATGCTAGCGTTTTCGAGCGTGTAACCCATTGCACGCAAGTATTTGGAAAGCACTGACGTTGAAGCCTGCCAATGGTCACAGGCAGCAAGCTGAATAGGTACACCATTGTGTTCGCCGAACAAATACGCATAGCAGACCCTGTGGTCGGACATATCTCCAAGTTTGAAAGTTAGCAGTTGCTCAGAAAGATTATAAGTCACGGCTTCAATCAGGCTCTGAACATGACGCCCCCCCGGAACAAGTAAATCGGCCTGAGATATTGGCTTAAGCCGGCTATCAGCCTGGATTTTACCTCGCAAATCATGGTAAAGCTGTTGTGGTGGCATATTCAGTGTCAAAGTGCCCCACTGACCCTGATGAAGCTTACTCAGGTTGACCCACTCGCTCACGGCCGGAGCCATTAAACCATTGTAACCACTCAATTGAATATAAACGGCCCTGTCGGCTGCCATTATGCCGTCGGTGATAACATGGTCACCCAACCAGCTTTTTGATTCCCAAATTTGTACGGTGGCATAGGTGCTCCAACCGAACACGATCAGAGCTGCGAGGATCCTCATATGTTTTGACACGATACTGCAAAGAAAGGCAAAGTACATCAGCAACACGGTCGCAGGGAGAAAGACCCAGCGCGGGGGTAAAAAATTAAAAGCTATCATTGTAGGCACGAGACTGGCAATGGGAATCAGAAGCCATACTGCGCTGGTCGCGGCACCCAGCTTTGCGTTGAGCGATAATCTGGAAAAACTAAAGGCCGCAACTGCAGTAAAAGCCCCTAGGATTAGTAACGATAGCGCTGCCGTGCCGAATGATGAAAAAATAATCTTCGCCACTGCCGGGGAAAACAACTCTAGCGAGGTATACACGCCGGGTGATTGGCTAAACTGATAGCCTCCGAAAGAACCTCCAAGCATATAAAAGC
>CAVROQ010000017.1:0-5093 GCA_963722805.1 uncultured Gammaproteobacteria bacterium | reverse complement strand
TCACGAATGGTAGTGAAGGGTGAGGCACGCCGGGCAATGGTTGCATGCATTGACTCGACCAGATCGACAATCCCGTTGAAGCCCGTAAGGCCGAGGCGGCTATAGGCAAGCATGTCGGTAGAATTGATGTGATTGCTGTTCATGTGGATTCCTTTGCGGCCCGTTAGCCGATTCGTTTGAAAAGTTAAAATTGCATTTTCATCGGGTTATCTTGCTGGTGGCTTGTTCTCCGCGGCCCCGGCTGCTCGGTGGTTTATCAAGCAGGCCGCAGCCCCTGCAGGAAAACCTTGATTGCGCGGTGGCAGCGAGCTTTCAGCAGGGTAGCATCGGCGCCATCCTGCAGTAGCCAACGACCTACGATGTCGCTGCGCAGGGCGTAATAGAAAAAGCAGACTTCTTCTGCCGGTACATCGGTGCGCACCATGCCTGCTCCCTGGGCCTGTTCAACCGCTTCTATCTGGGCGCGGTGATTGAGTCCGGGGTAGTCCCACAAGGCATCGCCAGCCCCTGTTGCCGCTACCTGTGCATGGCTGAACAGGCGGGTGTATTTCGCCACGATTTTAAGAAAAGACCGGTATTGTGTGATCAGGTCCAGCTGGGCCTCCATGAGGTGTGGCAGGGTGTCCCCGGTAACTAGGATTCTCCAGCAGTTCTCGTAGCACTGCGTCCTGTTCGGCAAAGATTTCCATCGCCAGCGCCTCGACCACTTTTTCCTTGCCTGCAAAATAGTTGAAAAAGGTCATGCGGCTGATTTTTGCCTTGCGCACGATGTCGTCGACGGTGGTGGTTTCATAGCCACGGTCATGCAGTAGGCTGCGTGCAGTGCCCACTCTGCGCCGGGTGGCGCGCTTTTTTTGTTGCCGTAGACTCACGGTAAGTGCCTGATTAACCAAGTGGCCACAAAGTAACATGGCCGAATAGAATTTTATACCTAGTATAAAAATATATTTAGTATAAAAATTGATAGGCAGCTAGGAGCCAATAACAATCGGCGGCGGCGGCACCCTAGCTGGTCCGCCTTTCATTTCCGGTTCAGGTGGATTCATCGCCGGGAAAGGCGCCATGGCGTCCGGCGCCCTCGCTAAAGCGGCTGGCACCAAGCTGGGTTTCCCTGGAATCGATGACGGTTTTGCCATGCTGGTATTCATTTAGCGTCGCCGCCTCAATGTCCAGGTCCCATTGTTCGTAGGCGCTCAGGCTCAGGCCATCGTGGCGCAGGCAGTTCTGGGGAAAAGCGCTGATCTCCCTCGCCAATTGCTCGGCCTGCTCCCCGGCAGCTGCCATCATCCACTACCCGGTTTGCCAGCCCCATAGCAAGGGCTTCGTCAGACCCAACCGGGCGCCCGGTCAGAATCATATCCAGCGCCCGGCTATGGCCGATAAGGCGCGGTAATCGAATGGTGCCGCCATCGACAAGAGGTACGCCCCAGCGGCGACAGAAGACGCCGAAAACGGCACTGCGTTCGGCTACTCTCAAGTCGCACATCAGTGCCAATTCCAGGCCCCCGGCTACGGCGTAACCAGCGACCGCCGCGATAACCGGCTTGCGAAAACGCATGCGGGTCGGGCCAAGGGGGCCATCACCCTCCGGCCCAAGATGAAACCCCACGCTGTCATTGGCCACGGCCATCAGGTCGGCACCGGCACAGAAGCAGCCATGATCTCCGTATAGCACGGCAACATCTGCCTGTGAGTCGGTTTCGAAGTCACGAAAGGCGGCACTCAGAAGGGTGGCAGTCGCGCCGTCTATCGCATTGCGGACCTCAGGCCGGTCGATAATGATGGTGGTGACGCGGTCCTGCTTTTCAATGCGTATGCCCATACTGTTCTCAGCTCCAGGGTAAATTCATTCCAGGTCCAGCTTAACGTTAAACCCTGTGTTGCACTACTGCTTGAAATATCCGCTGTAGGCTGTCCGTTTACTGGCGGCGACAGTTCTCGGCATTGCCCAAGAACCCTTGTTGTCATCTGGTCGGCGGCTGTTGTTTTTTGCAAACCTGGAGCGATAGAAACCCGGGCAGCGTAATGGCGATGTTTTTTTATTCCCTGCGGCGGCCGGCTTCATGTATCCTTTCAGGACATAAGCCATTGCCTTTATTGCAATAGGGCAGGATTGCATCGGGCCCTTTTTTCCAGCTGGGCTTTGAATAATAAATACAATCGGAGAGTGAGGGATGAAACGCCTGAGTGCTATCGATAAAGTTTTCCTCCTGGCAGAAAACCGCGAAGCCCCGATGCACGTTGGTGGATTGAACCTTTTTACCTTGCCCGATGGCGCCGACGAGCAGCATTTTTTGCACGGACTTGCTGATAATCTGCGTATGGCTGAGCAATTCCAGCATCCCTTCGGTGAGCGGCTTAAAGTTGGCCGTGCCGGCCTGCTGGGGCGGGCCTATTGGGCCCAGGACAAGTCGCTGGACCTCGACTACCATATCCGCCACTCCGCATTACCCAAGCCGGGCCGCTACCGGGAATTGTTTGCCCTGGTATCGCGCTTGCATGGCACCCTGCTCGACCGGCATCGGCCATTATGGGAATTGCATTTGATTGAGGGGCTGCAGAACCGGCAGTTTGCAGTCTATTCAAAGTTTCATCATGCAGCGGTCGATGGCATCCGCGCCATCAACTTGATACAGAGTATGTATTCGAGCAATCCCCGTGAGCACGTTCATGACTCACCCCTGTCGCTCGCTGCAGGGGAGCGCTACCGCAAGCTGCTGCAGTCGCAGCACCGGGTACTGGAAGCTCCCGGCAGTGCAGAAATTGCCAATGTTGCTGATGCCCTGAAAGCCCAGTTCAACAGCGGTGTGCATCTTGTGGGTGCGTTGGGACGCATTACCCGTGCCTGGGCGCGCCGCAGCGAGGCTGGCGATGCGCTGCAGGTGCCCTGGGTTGATGTGCCACAGAGCTCGATCAACACCAAAATTGATGGCGCCCGTCGTTTTGTCGCGCAATCTTTCCCCTTTGCTCGCATTCGCGCTGTGGGTAAAGCGCTGGACGGCACTTTGAATGATGCCGTGTTGGCGGTATGCTCCGGGGCACTGCGCCGGCAATTGGAGAGCCAACAGGGCCTGCCCGACAAATCACTGAAAGCCCTGGTGCCGATATCACTGAGAAAACCGGGCGATATTGATTCGGGCAATTCGGTGGGCGCCATCAGTGCCGATTTGGCGACCAATATAGCCGACCCTATCGATCGCTTTCTGGCGATCCAGGCATCAATGCAGGCAGGAAAATCATTGTACGATCAGCTGTCGTCCCGCGAGGCGATGCTGCTGAACGTGGTGGCCCAGATGCCCGCGCTACTGGTCTATCCGCTAGGCCTGGTCACCCGATTTCCGCCCTTTTAGCACCACCATTTCCAACGTGCCTGGTCCGCGCCGGCAAATGTACTGGAACGGCGCGACGCTCAATGGTGTGTACCCGGCAAACATTGTGGCCGACGGTGTTGCGCTGAGCATTACTCTGGTGAGTTATCACGACCAACTCGATTTTGGTATTACCGCCTGTCGTCGTTCCCTGCCCCAGGCCCAGCGATTTATTGACTATCTGGAAGCTTCGTTGGCGGAGCTGGAGCAGGCGCTGGGTATTCGCGCTCCGGAAACCCGCACAGCTCGCGCCGCGCCCAAGAAGGCCAGTGGGCGCAAGCGGCAGCTGTCGCCCCGTCGAAAAAACCCAAAGCCCGCACCGTGAAAGCCGCTGCTAAAGCTGTGCCGAAAACCAAAGCTAAAACAAAAACAAAAAGGAAAGTTGCGGCAGCGCCGAAGAAAGATATCTGAATAAGGCGGCGTTGACATCTCAAGGCGTCAAATACTTTAAAAAACACAAATGTTGCTTACAGATAGAGGTGTCAAGGGGTTGCGCGCGCGCCGCTTTTGCTGCCTGTACCATAGCATGGGTGCGCTTGCTTCCAGTCACAGAACTCCCGTTGCAACCATTGTTTCAGCGCCGGCCGTCGTCACACAATTGCCAACCGAAATGATGCGGAACACCGGGGTATTGTCCAGTGCCTTTAAGGGCAAGAAAAGAACAGCTTTAGGCAATAAAACAAATGTATAAAAGGGTGACATTAATGACTGGAAACTTATGTCCCAAATCGCGTTTTGCACGCAGGGCGCGCCAGCCTTACGAGATTGGAACCATAGGGTTTTCAGCTTTGTTAAAGGGGTCGGTTTTTGTTTTTCCCTCCGGCGACTACCGAGGTGCAGGGTATTCCCGGGGCCTGGGAAGATTGCCGTTGGCTGATAGACCAGCAGCATTATTTCCAATTGGAGTTTTTCAAGTTTTTGACACTCAAGCCCGCCCAAAAGCCGGCGGATTTGAGCCCGGCTGATACCGGGTACAACATGATCGCCATCGTGGTTAAGGATTTTGGCGACACGATTGAGCAAGCCATTCATTCGAGCACGCTACCAATCGCGGCATGACGCCAAATGGCAAACCGAGTGAATCTGGGATCATGAGGGTCATGTATGTGAACGACAAGCATCGCTTTAGCGTCGAAATGTTACTAGCGCGCAAAAAGCTATTGCACATACCCGGGTTCAGTTACGCAGGACCCCTATGTCGATATTAACATTGACATCAACGCGCCGGCTGACAAGGTCTGGGGTCTGATAAGAATGGCACTTACTTAAGCGGATGTACCCCAGTGTGTTCGATCCGCGGTACGCCGTGAATCCCTCCCTGGAGGCTCGACTGCGGCATCCCTGCCGCAGACGCCCGCGGATCGAACACACTGGGGCTCCGCAAATCAATGTAGTGGCGTTAAGTAAGTGCCATTGGGGCCTGATAACAGATCATTCCGGTTTGGGAGAGTGGTCGATATTTGACGGCAAGGTGTTGCGTGAGGGAACCGACAGCGTCAATCGACCAGGGTGTTTGCGAGAGCTCAAGGGCTTTGGTGGGGCGATGAAAATCACCGAGCAGATCGAACCCTGGGAGCCCGATGAAATACACTACACTTACAAACTGCTCAGTGGTGCCCCGTTTAAAAAGCACCGGGGTGGCATCTATGTGACGGAGAATAAAGTCGACAGCGTCAAAGTGCGCTGGGCCATTCGCTTCGACTCCTGAATTGCTCTTGCAGGCAA
>CAVROQ010000016.1:0-262251 GCA_963722805.1 uncultured Gammaproteobacteria bacterium | reverse complement strand
CAACAGCGCAGTAAACAGGCCGACAGTTTGGAACAGGCTGCCGCCGCATTGGACGCCGCTGAAGCGGTTACCCAGGAGCGCCTCGACAACGACCCGGCCTACAAGGCACAGCGGAAAAAAGCCCGCGATGCAGATCGCATTGCGTTGCACGCTGATGACAAAGCAAGCCGCAGCGAACAGGAGCAAGAAGAAAAAGGCCAGTCCTACCGCGACGACAAACTATTCACCTATTTGTGGGACCGCAAATACGGCACCAGTGAATACCAGGCCAATCCCCTGGCGCGCTGGCTTGACGGACGCGTGGCGAAGCGAATTGGCTATACCGATGCGCACACCAATTACGCGCGTCTGAAGGAGATACCACTGCGGTTGCGCGAACATGCAGAGCGCTCGCAGCAACGAGCCGAGAGCGAATACCAGTTGCTGAAAGAGATTGACGAGCAGGCTCGCATTGAAGACGGCGTAGTGGCGCTGGAGGACGCGTTGAGAGCAGAGCAACAACTGCTGGACGATATCGATAAGCATATCGAGGACAGCGACACCGAATACAAAGAACTGCTGGAACGCAAGCAACGGTTCGCGGTTGGCCGCGACAAGAGCTTTAAGGCCGTAGTGGACTACCTCAGCTCGGAGATGTCGCGGGACGACCTGCAACAGCTTCGCCAGGAAGCGCTGGCGACACCCTATCCGGAAGACGACATGATTGTCAGCCAGATGATTGATACCGAAACCGAAAAACAATCGCTGGAAAAAATCAGTAGCGACATTGAGCAGTCGCTGCAATTGAACCACCAGCGCCTGAAGGAATTAGAGGAAATGCGCTCGGAGTTCAAGCGGCGCCGTTATGACAATCCGCGCACCGCTTATTCTGACGGCGCAATGATCGGCATGGTCCTCAATAACGTGCTCAACGGTTCGATGAAGAGCGATTCGCTGTGGGATGCGCTGAACCGACAGCAACGCCATCGCAGCGGGCGCTCCAACCCCCACTTCGGCTCCGGTGGCTTTGGCCGTGGCACTGTCTGGGGCGGAGGTCAAAGCCGCGGCGGTGGTGGCCTTGGCGGTCGCGGACTCGGTGGTGGCGGCATCTTCGGTGGAGGTGGCGGCCTCGGCGGCGGTGGGATCTTTGGCGGTGGTGGTGGCGGCCTGGGTGGAGGCGGCTTTCGCACCGGGGGCGGCTTTTAGCCGCCTGCCATGGCAATCACTCTGGCACATGGTTACATGCCAGCCAGAGCCAACCGGTCATAAACTCAAGCCATACAGCCTTTCCCTGCATCGGTGATGCCCTGCCCCTTTTTTATACCTGCCACACCCCCTGGATTTGAAACAGCCCAGCCTTCTGACCCGTATTGACTAGCGAACCGGCTAAATATCCAATTCCGGGATTTCACGCTGGGTCGCCAGCTCCAGCTCGAAATAATCCGCATTATGAAAGTCGAACATCTTTGCCATGATATTGCTGGGGAATGACTGCACATGGGTGTTGTAGCGCCGCACCGCCGCATTGTAGCCACGCCGGGCCTGCAAAATCTCCAGCTCCACCTGATTCAGTGCATCCTGCAAGTTGAGGTAATTTTCGCTGGCGCGCAGTTCCGGATACGCTTCGGCGACAGCCATAATCTGGTTCAAGGAGCGCGTAATCTCGCTCTCTTCCTGGGCCCGATGCTGTTTGTTCGAATCATCAATGCGCTGTGATGTTACTTTGGAAAGGGTACCGGCCTCATACTCTGCATAACCACCGACCACCTTGACCACATTCGGCAGCAAGTTGAAACGGCGGCGCAATGCCACCTCGATACCACTCCACTGCTCCTCAATGGTATTGCGGTACTTGATAAACTTGTTGTACATCCCGACCATGATCAGCGTTACAAAAATCCCCAGAAATATAAATACCGGCCACATATCTGACATCCTTCATTGCTCCCTTCTCATCTTGTAACTGCGTTGCTCGTGCGCTTTATAAAAACAAGCTGACTGCTTATCGTTAGTCAATCAGCAGCGTTGCAATTCATACTCACGCCACCGTTGGCGCAGGATAAACCGAATCGATACTGCAAGAAAGCCGCTAATGCCAGGCCGACCAGAAGCGCATGGTAGGGCCGCCCTGGCCAACCAAAATTTTTACTGCGCGGCTCATCGCGCCTTTCTGGCTGAATTGACTATATAGTGAGTTTACCGATGAGTCATGGCAAAATGCCTGTACATAAAGAACTCGTAAACGTACCACGCAGGTTTCCAGGGCAGCACAAACGGGATTGATAAAGCCCACCAAGCATTCACAAGGGAAGCGTTGATGAAAGCCGCTGTGCTGGATCAACATAGTAGTCAAATCACCATTTACCGCGATGTCCAGTGCATCGAACCGCGGGTGGGCGAAATCAAGGTGCAGGTAAAATTCTGCAGCCTTTGTCATTCCGATGCCAGTGTAAAGAACGGCGCAATGGGACCACTCACGGGCCCCATCATCCTCGGTCACGAAGCTGCCGGGATAGTCCACAGCGTCGGGCCTGGAGTTTATCATTTGCAAGCAGGCGATCACGTTGCCCTCACCCCGGTAGCTCCTTGCGGTACCTGCTACTACTGCCAGCGCAAGCAGCACAGTCTTTGCGTTACCAGCCAGAGCATCCATACCAATACCCTGCCCGATGGCGAAACCGGCTTCTACCGTAACGACCAGCAGGTGCTACGCGGACTGGGGGTTGGCGGCTTGTCGGAATACACCATTGCACTGGCCACGGGTGCGGTGAAACTACCGCTTGATATACCCCTGGACATCGCCTGCATGCTGGGCTGCGCCGTCCAGACCGGCACCGGCGCGGTATTTAATACTGCAGCGGTGGAGCCCGGTGCCAGCGTGCTGGTAACCGGTCTTGGCGGGGTTGGCATGGCCACGGTGCAGGGAGCCCGAATCGCCGGCGCCACCACCATTGTCGCAGTCGATCCAATAGCCCAGCGACGTGAGCTGGCGCTGAGGCTGGGCGCGACCCATACGATTGATCCGCTGAGCCAGGATTTGGCAGAAACCTGCAGCCGACTAACCGGCGGCATCGGTATGGACTATGCCTTCGAAACCGCGGGTGAAGCCGCATTGATCGCCCAGAATGTCGACCTGGTGCGCGCCGGCGGCGATATTATTTGTGTCGGCTCGCCCGCTATCGAGCAGCACCTCACGCTAAAGCATGTGGTGCTGTTCCAGGCTCTGGGTAAAAAGCTGCATGGCTGCCTGCTGGGCTCATGCAACTCGCCCTACGATATTCCGCGCATGGTTCGCCTGTGGCAGGCCGGCGATCTCAAGCTCGACGCCATGGTGACCGCTCGCAGGCCGCTCGAACAGGTTAATGAAGCTTTTGCTGACCTTGAAAACGGTGTCGGCATTCGCACCGTACTGGAGATTGGCCATTAGAGAACACACGCCCATGGCGATACAGTCCATTATTGGCTGCGCACAAAACACAGGTAGGGCACCCGGTTCAATACCAACATGAACAAGCCAAATCGACTAGCACGCAAACTCCTGCCGGGCTTACTACTGGCGGTTTTTGCCGTTATCGCTCTGTGCGCTTTGCTGCTACTGCGCGGTATCGAACTTGACCACTTAGCTGTTGCCAACATCGAGCTGGATAAGCTGCAGCTGAAGTTAGACCGGAAGCTGCAACTGGATATCAGCAGCGTTCACATTAGCGCCAGTGATGACAAGGACAGCACAACAACACCCAGGGAGCATCTTGACCCGGCTGTACTGCAGCGAACAATTACAGGGATAAAATACCTCAAGCTACTTTTTCGTGCCGTGGATATTCGCAATATCACCGCCGCTGACTTGACCGCAGAATTTCATTATCGGGAAGACGGGCCCGGCAAGCTGTCTGTGCTTGGCCCGGGCACTGATATATCGATCCGGCTCGATAGCGATAAAGACACTTTACTGTTTGACATTGAACACCTGCAACTGCATGAACAGGGCCTGGAGCTCAGCGGCGAGGTCAACATTGACACCAAAGCGTTGTTGCTCGAGGCGCAACTTGATGCCTTGATAGCAGATACACTCGCGGTCAATATCAAACTGCAAGCCGACCACGAGCAACTCAAATTTCAGGGTGTGGGCACCAATCCGGTAAGCGATATCGAGCCCATTGTCTCCCTGTTCAAGCTGGGCCCCGAAATCGACCCCTGGATTATCGATTATCTTGGCGCCAGCCAATTTGAACTGAAAAGCCTAAGCGGTACCCTACCCTACGATGAGCCGGAGCAGATACTACAGACGCTGCACGCTGAGGCGCTGGTTGAAGACATAAGTTACACCTTCGCCCAGGGCCTTGAGCCAGTATTGGCGCCCAAAACCCGGGTACTATTTGAGCGCGGTATTTTGCATATATATCCCCATGATGCCACCTTTTACGGTCAGGACACCGGGGACACCTATGTCGATATCGACTTCAACGACAACCAGGCAATCCTGTTAATTTACGTGCGTACCCGCGCCCAGGCGTCGGGTGGCATCATTACCCTGCTGGAGCACTACGGTATCCCTTTGCCCTTCCGTCAACTGGAGGGGCTCACTGATACCGACCTGACCCTGCAAATCGACCTTCAAACCGTCGAGGTCGAGGCTGATGGCCAGTTTACTGCCCGCGACTCTCTGTTTGAATTTGGCGGCCAGCAATTGGACGTCAACAGTCTCGATATTGACCTGAAAACCACGGTGGTAACCATCAATCAGCTTGATGCCGTGCTGCCAGGACTTGTTTCTGCCCGAATCACTGGTGGGCTCGACCTTAGCTCCGGTCTCGGTGACCTGGATATTGCAGTGACGGAGTTTCGCTGGCAGGAGTCAGATTCACAATTGTCCCTGCTTACCAGTGCCGATCAACCATTGCACCTGTCGTATCATTTTGGCAACGTCGGCGACCGTATCGACGCTCCTGCGTCCAACTGGCAATACGGCGACACAGTAATAGCCGTCAGCGCATTTAGCACGGATTTTGGTCCCGCCAATTTGTCAGGTAGCATCGATAAGGTCGGAGTAAGCATCGACCCATGGCTCAGCGCTCAAGTCAGTGGCCAGTACCAGGCGCAAGCGCCCTATGCCAAGCTGGATATTACCGTGAAGCAACTGGGAGACGACAGCTTGCGACTGGAGCAAGCCAGCGCCAGGCTTGCACTGGAAGTGTCCAGCAAAATCAATGCTGAAACCCGCACGCCAATTCACTTGTCCCTTGACGGTATCGATATCAAGCTGCAGCCGACCAGGGTGCAGTACAGCAACAATGAAATGCTCATCCAGAAAAGTGCCTTTGAAGTCGCACCCGGCACCACCGCAGGTTTGCAGGGCTTCATGAATTTTGCCAGTGGAGAGGGGCAACTGCAGCTTTATGATCTGCAGTTACGTGACCCGGCCGGAAAACTACTATTCGACGCCGAGCGCACCATCGGTCTTAAGGTCACCAGCAAGGCCGAGAGCCTGGAGATCGGCATACCGCGCCTGGGTGCAAAGTTCTCCCTCAGCAACAACAAAGGCTGGGCGGCCGACATCGACGATATCAGCTACCTCTATGCCATATCTCCATTGATGCAACAGCTGCGGCTCAATCGCGGCGGGCTGCATGTGAGTTCCACCACAGGTGCGGCGCCCTACCAAATTCATGGCAACGCAAAAGTTGCCTTTGGCCTGCTGCTGGGAGCGGACCATAAGCCCATTGAGGACTATAGGTTTTCCGGCGCCTATGATGGCAAAAGTCTGCAACTGAATTTTAACCAGATGCTGCAGCTCAATTGGGCGGATACCCTCGATATTACCAGTGTGGGTGTCGGCTTTAGCCTTTCCGCACTGACCGACATCTTCGGCGCGCTCAATAAGCTGGAGGTAACCGAGCCGCCCGAACCAACTCCAGGGAACGACCTGTTAGTCAATGTGCGCGCCCGCGACAGTTTCATCGCATTGAATAAAACCCGAAGCACTCCGGTCGATGCGTTTTCTGCGACGTATCAAGACGGCAAGGCCTCGGCCAAATTCAATTATGGCGGAGGGATCGCCGCCCTGGATTATGCCGACGGCCATATCAGCGCCGGGAGTAATAAACTGGATATCTCGGTGCTCAGCGACTTTATCACCCTGGCCGAATTCGAGGGCGGTACGGTCGAGTTCCGCGCGGATGGTACACTGGACAATCTGCGCGGCGCATTGCGTATTCAGAACACGGTAATCAAGGACTACAAACACCTGAATAATATGCTGGCGTTCATCAACACCCTGCCGGGCCTGCTCACTTTTAACCCTCCCAACTACAACAAGCAGGGACTGCCGGCACGGGAGGCCTACCTTGAAGCGACATATAAGCGCGGTGTGCTGGAGCTGCAATCCGTAGTTGTCGATTCCAGTGAACTCGACCTCAGGGGCACCGGTATCATCGATCTCAACAACAACACCACTGACATGACATTTAATTTGATTAGTGGCGCCAGAAAAAGCGTGGGGCGGATCCCCGTGATTGGATTTCTTCTTGTCGGCGGCGACAAGCAGCCTAGCGTGACCCTCAAGGTATCGGGCGATTTACAGAACCCGACCGTCAGCAACAGTGCAGCAAAGGATTTGGTCGCCTACCCCTGGCAGCTGATACAAAATACCATTTCGCTACCGGGGCATATTTCGAAACAATTGCAAGGCGGATCTCCAACGGCCAAGACAGCGCCCTGAGGATGCTGGTGTCTATCGACGGCGTAAAAATACTGGCAAGAAATCGCCAGGCTTTGAGGCTCCACACCGTCCAGGTTTTATAAGCCCGGCATTGTGTAGGTCACGTTGATACGATAGGAGTTGGCCACCGCCGGACCGGGATAATCATCGTAAAACAGGCTGGTCTGGTACTCACCATAAATATTCCAACTGCTTTTGGGCCCCACAAAAACCCTGCCAAAACGCACCCCGATGGGAACGTACCACTCCCGTGCATCCCAATCGTAGCTTAGGGTCATATCGCCGTTGCCAACATACCAGCCGTTACCGATTTGATAATTCAGAAATGGTGCAATACCCAGCGGGTTTCGGTCTGAGGTACCCGGCGGCAGCGCCAAGGGATCTACCGAGCGCCAGGACTGGGTGGCCAGAAAGCCATAAAACCAGTTGCCGGAGGTGTTGACGATGGCCCCTGCCAGCCCGTAGCCCCACTCGTCCTTGGCAACATCCTTGTCGCCTGGGGCGGTAATCAGCGGCCCCAGCCCCATTCTGCCCGAACCCCAATCCCACCTCTTGGGGATGATCAAGCCAAATAACTCGGTATTACCAAATCCCGACTGACCCTGGGCATTTTCATAGTGGCGCAAGGTGAGACGCGGAAGAATGGTAAAGCTTTCGAAAGCAAGAGGCGCTACGATTCGCGCTTGAATGTAGTCGTTAGACCCCGCGGGCCTGACCTGGCCGTCGACGGTATCATCTTTGTAGTCGGGCATAATCTGGTAGGCAAATTGGAAGGACCACTGAGTCGCGGTGGAATCAAGAGCCTTTGAGACGTCGTCCTGCTCGCCCTCTTGCGCAGATACGCTGCCGACCAGTAATGTCGAACAAACCACCATCTGCCTAAGGTACTGACCAAAGCTACACTGCATTTGCACATTCCACGAATCTTCTGGAGCAGCGAAAAGTCGCCGCGAGCATGGATGCTTTAATAAAGAAAATTTACTGACAAAGTTAACACAGGGGCTTGCTTTCGGCCACTGCCTCAGCTCGACCTGAAGACATAGCCGTAAACGTCTACCAGCAACCACAGACCCAGGGCCAGCATCAACCAGGGCATAAGCAGGTCGGCTCCCCGCTCAAGCCAACGGTTGATTGTGTCTAGCGCTGGTCTGGCGCGATCACCTACAACTGCGATGAGCCCGGGAATCAAGGTAAAGGGGAGCGCATACGCCAGATTGTAGCCCGCCAACACCGCTACCGCGCCAGTGGCAGACAGATCGGCCTGCATGATTTCACTCACAACGGCAAGGTAGGGCAAGGCGAAGGGAGCACCGATAAAATTGACTACTGCACCATACATCAGACACTTGAATGGAGTCAGCGCGCCCTCTGGGGTGCGGGTATCGCTCGCGCCGCCGTCACGACTGGAAAGTGCCGCGTATAAAAAGCCGATCCCTAATAAAAACTCAATAACAAAATCCACCGGCTGTGGATTGTCCAACCGCTGCGTTAACTTCTGGATACCTATCGAAGCCAGCAGTCCAACTACAAAATAGGCGAGCGTATGCCCCAGCAACATAGCGCTGCTGTTAGCAATCGGCCGGGCACTTCCGGCACAGTAAATCAGCAGCGCAAAGAGCACCGGATTGAGCGCATCAATCAGCAATAGTGGTGCTATGGCAACCAGCAACTCTGTCATTTAATCCACCATGGAATTACTTCAATTCCGGGCTCTGCGTTTCCTTGGTAGCGTCCCCCGCCTCCGCCAGCAAATCGGACATCCCAATGCCATAATGGGCAATGCAAAGTGAGAATTGATCCAGGGTCAGGTCCAGCATCTGCAGCTGTTCCCGGGGCACGAGTTTCAACGCGCCGGCAAACGAGGCCGGAGTCCACGGCACCAGCACAACGACCCGCGGCCCGCCCTTGTCTTCGATAACATAGACCGGCTCTGCCACGCCGGAATCATTGGTCAACAAGGCGGGCTTGAACGCATCAGAGTGCTCAGACCCCAGCAGTGCATGTAACAGGGACTTCAAAGGGCGATACACCGGCAACTTTTCGACGGTGCGCTGCTCGAGAAAGCGGCCGGCACCGGCGGCGAAGGGCAGCGTGGATACGACGCCAATGATCAGCGCAGTGATAACAATCAGCAGCGCAGCCAGAATCTCTGTTTGCGGTATACTTTCGATCACACTGGCCGGAAATAACAAATCGGCAATAGGCGTTGCCAGACCGATGATCAGCGCAACAAACTCCTTCAGAATGATGATCAGAAAGAGTATTGGCAGAAGAATCAGCAAACCCCGGAACAGCGCGGATTTTAACAACTGGAACATCTTGAAGTACCTCCGGGTCGGTTGAGTTGGGTCACTGCCTGCTTAGGTCCACAGCCCCAATGCCAGCGCAATAATACGGCCCGCAGTGCCATCAATGACTATCAGCGACAACTCCAAGCCAGGGTGGATCTATCCAGATTTCAGCCTATCAAGTATTTAGAGACAATGCTTGCCCTTGTCACCACACAACCATAAATACGGAGCTTTACCGGCAGGCGCATTTGACAGATCACCACCCATCGGCACGCCACGCTTGTAGCCCTCTCTGGCGAAATCTGGACGGTGCACTTCGTCGGCTTCGAAATCCCAACCGCCAAAGACACGAACAACCAAACGCGTGCCCGATGTAGCGAAGGTTTCCTTGCGCGCCATTGCGTCCCAAATCGACTCGCGTGTATTTTCACGCGCCCACACTCCCGCCAGGCCAGAAGCGCCGACATCGACTTCCATAATCGATAATCCGGGTGTATCCGACGCGATCAGTGGGTGCTCAAACCGGGTCGCGCTGGGCTCCACAAAACTCGCTTTACTGAAATTGTTTTCCTCGCGAGTTGTCGGCATAGCAGTGTGGTTGTCTGTACTGCCAATCATGCCGAACTTGAATGGATTGCTTCCCAGCTTCTTTTCCTGACGAAGGCCTTCTTTCAAAGCAGGCCGAGCATATTCTTTAGGCAACATGTCCGGCGTTTTACCCGCCGTACCATTGAGGTTACCAGCGTCCATGGTTTCGAAGTCGGCGAACGCATCGTCAGGAGAGAGCAGCGGATGCGCCTCGCCGTCGCCTTTCTGCTGAGTGACCTCAGCGAGGCGTTCAAATTGCATACGACGGTCGGCGTATTCCTTTGTAAGCTTGCCGCCACTGTATGTCTTGACGTCGAACATCAAGCCATTGGACAGGTTGCCGTTATGCGGGATAGCCATCACGGAGCCCCCGGTTTTTTCCTGATAGGCTTCGAGGTAGTCCCAAAGATCCTCTGGATCTACAGAGTCGTATTGGGAAAACGGCAGATACCTGTCCAGCCCGATCGGCGTCATCGCGAAATATGACCACGCGATGCAGATTGTTGCCGCCCGGGTGCGATGTCCATTCGAAGCCGATGAATGCCGTGAAAGCACCAGGCTGGTTCTCTCTATCCGCGTTTTCGACGACGTTCTGCCACACCGCTTCCATCATCCGTCATAGGAAATTCGACCAAACCTGGGTGACGGACCCTAAAATGGAAATGTGGTAAAAAACTTGACCGCGTTAAAGCCATCCGCCCATTCATAACCCACGCCCAACTGGGTGAAGTTGTAGCCGAGTATGCGGATCGGTCGGCTGAGGCCAAAAGACAAACCAAGCTCAAAGGAGCGGTCTATTTCGCTGGATAGCAGGGGCGCCTCGAAGTCCACGGCATCGGTAAAATACCACTGGATCGCGCGGATATGCCACGAAATATAACGGTCTAAAACGACCAGCCTGGTAGGAATCTTGTATTCCAGACCCACAGCCCAGCGCGAGAAGCGGGTGGTAGGGTCGTCTCCATTGGGATTATTGCCTGCCCGGAGAAACTCGCCGCCGAAGGTCCATCGCGATTGCTCGCCATACTCGGCGTGGACACGGCTCCCGGCACCCCAAATGAAACTTTTGGAATCAGACTGGGTATCCAAACCGACCCCTGCCTGCAAAAATGGCTTGACCGTCCAATGCTTGCTGACCGCTATCGGCAGCTCAACTCCGGGAACAACACTGAAGGTTTGCAGAGTATCAACATCAACCCCGGGAAATTCGTCAAGCCGATCATAATCGGTTAGGCCAATAGCAACCGGCACGAGCAACCTCACGCCAAGCCTGCGATCAGTCTCCCGATCGACGCCATGCAAAGTAAATTCCAGCGGCGCCCGAACGACATAGATAACCCGGTCTTCTATAGAGTACCTCCCGGTTCCCATAAATACGGAATAGGCGTAGTTGGCCACACCATCCAGGTCTTCAGCGCTGGAAGCAGAGGCGCCCATTGCAAGGGCGATGGCCGCAAAAGCCACAATAGGTAACATGGTCCAATATCTCTAAGCGACTGACGAGTGGACAAGCAGAACAAATAGCAAACGCTTAGTGTTAAGCATACCTAACAGAGGAGCCAAGTTACCCGACTACTCGAACAGCGACAACTGCCCCGCCAGATAAATCACCAGCAAATAACGCGCACCCTTGCCGATCAGGGTAAGGGTCCAAAACAGGGCAAACGGCACTCGCATAACGCCGGCGATAAACGTCAGGGCATCGCCACCTACCGGCAGCCAGGAAAACAACAGCGACCAGACGCCATAGCGCTGGAACCAGCGCTGTGCCGGCCCCAGTTTATTGGGGTTAAACGGAAACCAGCGACGATCCTGGAAGTGCAACAGGTAGCGACCCAGCAACCAGTTAATAGCGGCCCCCACGGTATTACCGAGCGTAGCGGCCAACCAGAGCTGGGGCCATTGCTGGGGATGCGCAGCCAACAGGCTGACCAACACCACCTCTGAATAGAAAGGCAGCAGGGTGGCCGCCAGCAGCGCGCTCATAAACAAGGACAAATAGGCGCCGGTCAAAGCAGGCGCTCTTGCCGATGCTCACTCGCCTCACCGACCAGGCGTCGAAACAAGCGCCGTTGGCTGGACAGATAGGGCAGGTACTCGGGGTGCCACTGTACACCCACCAACAGACGATGGTCGCTGTTCTCGATGGCTTGCACGATACCGTCATCATCCCAGGCCACCGCCTGCATGGCATCCCCCAGTCGATCCACTGCCTGGTGGTGCAAGCTATTAATGCGCAGCGGCGCCGACCCAACAACCGCACCCAACAAGCTGTCTGTCTCAATATGCGCATACTTCAGCGGCAGGACCGTACGGCGATTGGAGGTGCGCACCCGCATGGCGCGAATATCGCCGTGCAAATTGCCACCGAGCACCACGTTGAGAAGCTGCATACCGCGACAAATGCCGACAATGGGCAGGTCGGTACCCAGGGCATGTTCGATCATATTCACTTCAAAAGCATCGCGGTCGCGATCGATACGAGCCAGCCCGGGATCGTGGTGGCCGTATAGTCCGGGGTCAATATCGTCACCGCCGCCGATAATAACGGCATTCAGCAACTGATGCTGATACACGCTGGAGGGTGTCAGGTAGACGGCATCGGCACCATACAGGCGCAGGCAGAGGCGGGTCATCCACCAGGCCTGGGGGAAACGCTTGTCCGGTCCGGTAACCCCTATGACAGGTCTATGAGGCACTTTTGAACCTGCCTGTACCATGCATCGGTAAAGGGCCACTTCATAGGTTGCTGCAGATACACCCAGTAGCGGTAACACCAGCGCTCGAGACGTTGAGGGTCATTAGCCAGGGAATCAACTTGCATCAGGTCGTTCCAGGGCATTCGCAGCGACCAATCAGGATCGTCAATCTCGGAATTCGGCAGGCGATAATGCAGCGTGGGGCGCGGCTTGACGAGAATATCATCAATTTTGGCGTCAACCCGATCCGCATCCAGGTGTTGGAACAGAGGCAGCATATCGAGGATACGATTACGGGTAGGATTGTATTCGAGATAATCATCGATCAGGGTATCGAGGTCTGGCCAGTACTCCGGGTCAACCAGCTTTTGCGCGTAGTCGTTGGGAAAAAGTTTGATAAAGGGCGGGATACGCCGCGACAGATCGACACCTTCATGCCATATCAGCCAATCACAAAGACAGGCAAAAGCCTTCATATAGGCCGCAACAGTTTTAGCATCCAGTTGTGGCAATTCAAGGTTGAAGTGCACACCAAACGCGTACCAGGGCGAGCTTAAGGTGCCCTTAGCGCCCGCTTCGCGCAGCTCATCGATCAGTTCATTCAGTCGCGGCAGCTCCGATAATGCAATGGGCGGCGCAACCAGTTCGCAGGGCACGACGTTCATCGCCAATAGCGACATGGCACCGGTGGCGCGCGCCTCCAGCTCTTTCAGTGGATGATCCCGCTTATGCATCTGACGGCCCAGCCACTTGATCATCTGACTATCCATCTCTATAACAAAATTGCCTTGCGTAGTATCCTTGATCTTTAATTCGAAAGCCGAATCGGTGATCATCTGCCCGCCAAAAGTCTTTTGCACCACTGCGGCGATGCTGGTGAGGCTGATTCCCGAAAGCTCGATTTCTACCCCAACGCGGCGTTCGTCGCCGGACTCGGCGAGAGGCTGTTGCGGCATAAAAAAGCTACGTTGGCGCATAGTGATTCCTCCTGAAATAAATCAGCAACAGAGCGCTTTGATGCTCGACCCCTATCAAGCACTTTTCTGCTAGCCGGAGTCAAGCGCCCTGATTGCGTGGCAAACGGTACAAACTAAAAAAAAGGGCCTTCCCTTGCAGGAAAGCCCTTTACCTATTGCTACAAAAATTAGCCGAACTGGTTCATGGTGTTGTCTTTGCCGGAAGCCTTGAGTGCAGCCTCGCCAGAAAAGTACTCTTTATGATCATCACCCATGTCGGAGCCGGCCATATTCTGGTGCTTGACGCAGGCGATACCCTGGCGAATCTCCTTACGTTGCACACCCGCCACGTATGCCAACATGCCTTCCTCACCAAAGTAACCCTTGGCCAGGTTGTCAGTCGAAAGTGCCGCTGTATGGTAGGTTGGCAGAGTAATCAGGTGATGGAAAATACCGGCTTCCCGGGCAGCATCTGCCTGGAAAGTACGGATTCTGTCATCAGCCGCCGAGGCCAATTCAGTTGTGTCGTAGTCAACACTCATCAAATTGTCGCGGTCGTAGGCAGAGACGTCCTTGCCCTCTTCAGCCCAGGCATCGAACACCTGCTGACGGAAGTTGAGGGTCCAGTTAAATGAGGGGCTGTTGTTATAAACCAGCTTGGCATTGGGGACCACTTCCCGGATGCGATTCACCATAGCGCCGATTTGGCCCACATGGGGCTTCTCGGTTTCTATCCAGAGCAGGTCTGCACCATTTTGCAGTGAGGTGATACAGTCGAGCACGCAACGGTCTTCACCGGTTCCCGCCTTGAACTGGAACAAGCCGCTGGGCAGACGCTTGGGCTTGAGCAACTTGCCATCAGCCTTGACTACCACATCGCCATTTTGAATATCGGCAGCGCTTTCAACATAGTCACCGTCGAGAAAGCTGTTGTACTTGTCGCCCAGGTCACCCGGCTCATTCGTTACCGCAATCTGCTTGGTCAGACCGGCGCCCAGAGAGTCGGTACGCGCAACGATAACGCCGTCATCTACGCCCAATTCCAAAAAGGCATAGCGAACCGCATTGATCTTGGCGATAAAGTCCTCATGGGGAACAGTTACCTTGCCGTCCTGGTGGCCACATTGCTTTTCATCAGATACCTGGTTCTCGATCTGGATACAGCAGGCACCCGCCTCAATCATCTGCTTGGCCAGGAGATAAGTGGCTTCAGCATTACCAAAACCGGCATCAATATCGGCAACAATCGGCACTATATGGGTTTCAAAGTTCTCAATCGCATCCAGGGCAGCTTTTTCTGCGGCTTTGTCGCCGGACTCCCGGGCGGCATCGACCTGTCGGAAAAGACCGCCAAGCTCTCGCGCATCGGCCTGGCGCAGGAATGTGTAAAGCTCTTCAATCAGCGAAGACACTGCGGTTTTCTCATGCATGGACTGATCCGGCAGCGGACCAAACTCAGAGCGCAGTGCCGCTACCATCCAACCGGAGAGGTAGAGGTAGCGCTTACTGGTGGTGCCATGGTGCTTCTTGATTGCAATCATTTTCTGCTGGCCAATAAATCCATGCCAGCAACCCAGCGACTGCGTGTACTTAGAGCTGTCAGCATCGTACTCAGCCATATCTCTGCGCATAATACCGGCCGTGTACTTGGCTATATCCAAACCGGTTTTAAAGCGATTCTGGGCCCGCATACGCGCGGCGTATTCAGGACTGATTGCATCCCAGGAGCTGCCGGCAGCCTTCACTACGGTAGCTAAAGCTGCGATATCGGTATCATAGTTTGACATAGTAGATCCTTTGCATCGTCTTGGTTGATATTCGGATGCCGCTCAGGGGCTTGGTCCAGCACTGAATCAGCGGTTTGTTGGCGACGGCGGTATGCTAATGATTCACCGTGCATAATTAAACTAAATGGATAATATATTTGATATTCACCAAAGGCATAAAGGTAGGGTCAGCCTGCCGCCTTTGGCGCCACCTCGAAACCATGGCCCAAGCTCACGGCGGGCACCGCCTACCATTGCGATAAGTGCTGACTATGCGCTCGCGAAAGCGTTTTATGGTCTACTTTTACAGAGGGAAAGTGGTAATATTCTGGCTTATGCTTCGCGCGGACGACATACCATAGGATGACATCCAGCAGCGGGACTATTTTTATGACAAGAGTCAAACCCAGGGCAATCCGCTTGTTAAAGCATGATCGGATAAAAATTCTAAGTGCTGTATTTGTCAGTTTGCTTGCCAGTGCCTGCGCATCAACCCAAAAGGTGGATCGTGTTCATGCCAGCATCTACCACCAGCAAACCAGCATCCAACAATTGCAATCCGATATGCAGCGGGTGGAAAAACAGCGCCTGCAGGTAGCCACGGAATTAGAGCGACTGCAACAAGATGGCAGCAGCAACCAGCAGCAGATCGAAGTGACCCGTGAGCGGCTGGAGGCACTCGAGGCAAAGCAGTCTGACATTGCAGCAGTCATGAGTAAGGTTAACAGCAGCGTGGCGACGAATACCCGGTCGATATCTGCTCTCAAAACCAGTGAACAAAAGCGCCGGGAGATTATTAAAGCCCAACAATTGCGCTGGCAACAGATAACCGCACAAACCAATACCAAGCTGGCAGAAATAGAAAATCAAACAACCGACCCTGCCAGGGAACTGAACAGGGGTGATTCGACTGATGTCCAAACCCGGTAAGGAGCGCTTTCTGTTTGGCAGTGCCATATTGCTGCTAACTGCCTATTCGGCCATTCTCACCTTCGGCTTGTTCAGGGTGCAACAAAACGCCGAGCAATTGGCGACTGAACAACGTGCAACCCTGGCCGCTGCCGACCAGAGCGTGCAACAACTCAGGCAATACGTAGAATCCTACCACGGTAATGACGAACAGGCCGGCAAAGAGCAGCAACGCCTCAAAGTCATGCTGGATGAACATGAAGCCAGGTTATTTCTGCTGCAGGACACCATTAACCAGCTCTACGCCTTGCCTGAGTAAGCACACCCCCGGCATCACACACAGCTTGCACCGTATTTTTCTCCGGTGTAGAAGCGCTGTCAGGCAAACACATCCTGCATGATTATGGTTTCATTGCGGTCGGGACCGGTAGAAATAATGGCAATGGGCGCACCCACCAGTGCTTCGAGGCGCTGAATATAGGCTCGGGCATTGGCCGGCAGTTGCTCCATGCTTTGAGCCCCCAGGGTAGATTCAGACCAACCTGGCATGTCTTCGTATACTGGACTGAGAGTGCTGAAATCACCGGTATACGACAGTTCGGTGGCCTGCTTGCCACTTTCATCGCGGTACGCCACGCAGATTCGAATCGTTTCCAGGCCATCAAGCACATCAAGCTTGGTAAGGCACAGACCACTGATTGAATTGAGCTGGACAGATTGGCGCAATGACACCGCATCAAACCAGCCGGTCCGGCGCGCCCGCCCGGTAGTCGAGCCAAATTCATGGCCTTTCTCCGCCAGGAAGCGGCCGGTGTCGTCGAATAATTCAGTAGGGAAAGGACCGCTGCCCACACGAGTGGTGTAGGCTTTTGTGATTCCCAGCACGTAATCGAGATAGAGCGGGCCAAACCCCGTGCCGGTGGAGGCGCTACCGGCGGTGGTGTTAGACGAGGTCACATATGGATATGTACCATGGTCAATATCCAACAGAGCGCCCTGCGCTCCCTCAAACAGCACTTTATCCCCGCGCTCGCGACACTGGTGCAATAGCGCAGTAACGTCGCCAACCATGGGCTCCAACTCCACCGCCATCGCCAGGCAGTCCGCCAGGGTTTGCGCATAGTCTACCGCAGGGGCCGCGTAGTACTCAGTAAGCACAAAGTTATGGTACTGCATTATCTCCTTGAGCTTTTTAGCGAATGTGTCGGCTTGCAACATATCCTTCAGCCGCAGCCCGCGGCGAGCCACTTTGTCCTCATAGGCCGGCCCAATGCCGCGCCCGGTGGTACCGATTTTCTCAACACCCCGAGCAGCTTCACGGGCCTGGTCGAGCGCCACATGATATGGCAGGATGAGGGGGCAATTAGGGCTAATTCGCAGACGCTCTCGCACCGGAACTTTGCTGCCCTCGAGACGGCGAATTTCGGTCAAAACCGCGTCCGGGGACAACACCACACCGTTACCAATCAGGCACAATACGTTCTCGCGTAAAACCCCTGACGGGATCAGGTGCAGAATGGTCTTCACGCCGTCAATAACCAGGGTATGGCCCGCATTGTGGCCTCCCTGGAACCTGACCACGGCAGACACCTGGTCGGTCAGCAGATCAACAATCTTGCCTTTACCCTCATCACCCCATTGGGTACCCAGAATCACCACATTTTTATTCATTGCTTGTGCTACACGCCTCAATTGCGATTAATTGAATCCAGGTGCCATTCGCCATGCTGCAGAATCAGCTCGCGGTCGCAACCCTCTGGAAGTGCCTGATCGGGATGACCAAAAATGACAACTTCGCCCGCCTGCCGCAGTAGCTGTACCGCGAGCCAGAGGTCCAGGTCGTCTGAATAGGGTGCGAATATACCACCACTTTTTACCGCGCCACCGTTAATGCTCAGCATCGCAAGAGCTTTAAGCTCGGTACTAAACCCCGTTGCAGGCCGCGCCCTCGGGCCAAACACCTTGCCAATATCATCGTAGCGACCGCCATTGGCTATGGCTTCGCCATGGCCGGCAGTATAGGCCGCAAACACCAGGCCCGTATGATAATGGTAACCACGCAATTCCCCCAGATCGAAATAGTATTCCACCGCGGGGTGGCGCCGCTGAACTTCCTCTGCGACATACTGCAAATGCTCCATAGCCTGAAGCACCTCAGCCGGTGCCCTCGCCAGCTCGGTGCGGGCATGCTGCAAAATGCCGATGCCGCCATGCAAGCTGGCCAGTTTCACAAACAGTTCAATCATCGCTGCATCGGCAGAACTCGCCGCTGCAACGGCCCGAATATCACCGCTGGATTTGCGCTGCAAAGCATCGAAAAGATCGGCTTCCGCGCTCCTGCTGAGCCCTGCAAGCTGGGCAAGACTTCGAAAAATACCCACATGCCCAAGGTCAAGGCAAACCGACTCAAGCCCGGCAGTTTTCAGGGTGTCCAACATAAGGCAGATTATTTCAATATCGGCCGCCGCACCCTCTTCGCCATACAGCTCGGCTCCGACCTGAATAGCCGAGCGCGAAGACAGCAGCGACCTTGGCCGGGTGTGCAGCACGCTGTCTGCATAGCAGAGTCTGGCTGGGCCTTCACGTTTCAGGCTATGGGCGTCGATTCGCGCCGCCTGGGGAGTGATATCCGGCCGGATCGCCATCAACCTGCCACTGACCTGATCCGTCACCTTAAAGCTGTGCAGCTCTATATCGCTACCCAAACCAATCAACAACGACTCGGTATACTCAACCAGTGATGGAATAATTAACTCGTAGCCCCAAACTTTGAACAGGTCGAGTAACTGGCGGCGAAGCTGTTCTACCCGCGCGGCAGCTTCGGGCAATAGTTCATCGACCCCATCGGGAAGCAGCCAGCGATCTACAGTAGACATACAGCCGATCCTCGAACTTAGTGCACAAGGTACAACAGGGCGGTGCCAATAAGCATACTTATCAGTCCCATGATTCGTATATTCTTATCGTCCATCTGGATCAGCAAACCCAAGGCCTGACGCCACTGTGACGGACTCACAAAAGGCATAATACCTTCAATAACCAACACCAGGCACAGTGCGATCAAAACCTCTTTGCCCATTCTACCCGCTCACTCAGATGCCCCGCAGCAGCGCTGGCTAATTATCAGTGGCATCTGCACCGGGGATTTGCCCGGTCGCACCAATCACAAAAAAACCGGGCAAGCCCGGTTGGAGGATTTTATCACACTATGCGCCACCATGACCGCTATCCGGCCAGCTTTCGCCCTCTATTTGGCTACAAGTTCAGCAGAGCGGTCACAGCGCTTAACGATCTACTGGCCGTCTGACCGTCTCAAGTAGCGAAAGAAGTCGCTGTCCGGCTCAAGCACCATCATATCCTGCTTGCCAGAAAAGCTATTGCGATACGCTTCGAGACTACGCATAAAGGAATAAAACTCCGCATCCTGGTTAAACGCAGCGGCGTAGATTGCCGCAGCTTGCGCGTCGCCTTCACCGCGAAGCTTTTGCCCATCCCGATAAGCCAGTGACTCAATCACCACTTTCTCACGATCCGCCTCGGCACGAATTTTTTCCGCTTGCTCCATACCCTTGGCGCGGTACTCGCGTGCTTTCTTCTCACGCTCAGCTGCCATCCGGTTATACACCGAGTCGCTGACCTCTTCCGGCAAATCTATACGCTTGACCCGTACGTCGACCACTTCGATACCCAGCGAGCTGCTGACCGCATCGTTAAGCTCGTCGGTCAACTCGTGCATCAGCTCGTCGCGCTGCCCTGACACCACCTCGTGCAAGGTGCGAGTACCGAACTTGTTACGCAAGCCATCGTTGATACGCGCCGCGAGCCGACTGTTGGCAACCTGTTCGCTCCCTCCCGTGGCCCGGTAGTAAGTTTCAACATTGTTGATCCGCCATTTGGCAAAAGAGTCCACTTTAAGACGCTTTTTCTCGATGGTGTAAAAGTTTTCCGCAGGCGCATCGACGGTTAGTATTCTCGCTTCGAACTTTCGGACTTCGTCAGCGAAGGGCAACTTGACATGAATCCCCGGCTCTACGTCGGCATTTGCCAACTTACCAAAACGCAACACCACGGCGCGCTCGGTTTCTTTCACCACGTAAATCGATCCCGACAGCGCCATCAGCGCTACCAGGGCTATCAGCACAACAGCTAGATTTCTGCCTGACATTAGCGACTCTCCCCGCGACGAACGCTACTGGTATTGGATTGACGTCGCAGGCGGTTTATCACTTCATCCGCCACCTTGCGCGTCATCTCCTCCTGGTCTGCCATAGAGCTCCCTGACTCCGCCCCTTTCTTCATTAACTGATCAAGCGGCAGATACATCATATTGTTACCACCTTCGACATCGATCATTACCTTGGAGCTGCGCGAGAGAACCTGCTGCATAGCATCGATATAAAGTCGCTCCCGGGTAACTTCCGGTGCCTTCTGGTACTCGGTCAGCAGCTGCTCAAAGCGCCGCGCATCACCTTCTGCCTCAGCGACCACTCGCGAGCGGTAACCCGTCGCTTCCTCAATCATGCGCTGGGCACGACCTCTCGCCTCGGGCACTACCCCGTTGGCATAGGCCTGAGCCTCATTCTTAAGACGCTCTTCGTCTTCCTTGGCTTTGACGACATCATCAAAAGCGTCTTTCACCGCCGCCGGCGGCTTACCTTCCTGAATGTTTACCTTGATGATTTGAATACCGGTACCATAGTCATCGAGATAATTCTGCAAGCGCAGCTTAACCTCATCACCAATCAGCTGCCGCCCCTCACCCAGAGCCATATCCAGGGTGCTACTGCCCACCACATGGCGCAACGCACTGTCGGTCGCCTGCTGCAAGCTGATCTCGGGGTCTTTTACATTGAGGACGAAGGCCTTCGCGTCCGCTATGTTGTATTGCACCGTCAGCGGCAACTCGACGATGTTTTCATCTTCTGTCAGCATTAACCCGCGAGACGTGTACTGCCGCTCCGTGGTTACCGTGACCAGAGTAACGCTGTCGATAAACCGGGGATTCCAATGCAGACCGGGGCCGACCGTGTCGTGATAGCGGCCCAACCGCTGGATTACTCCGCGCTCCTGTTCATCGACCTTGTAAAAACCCATCGCAGCCCAGAAGATAAACAAGCCCACCAGGGCCAGCGCTATCAAATTCATGGGCAATCCTTTGCCGCCGGAACCCGAACCGGAACCAGACCCCGATCCCGAGCGTGACCCACCGAAGATACCGCCCAATTTGTCCTGAAACTTTTTCAGAGCCTCCTCCAGGTCGGGCGGCCCCTGATCGCCACCACCCCATGGGTCTTTGGGCTTGTTGCCGCCCGGTTCGTTCCAAGCCATACCATTCTCCGTAAGTCATTAAGCACCGCCAACAAGGCGGGGATTCTAACAAAAATTTATCGCTCGCATCAGCGCGGACAACTTCTCACTGCACCCGGGCGACGGCCGCTCACTAACACTTGTGCCTATTCGATCAATTGCCAACCCGCCCAGCCCGGTCGCTACCCTATACCACTGCGCCCTGCGCTTTCAAGAATCCTTCTGGATCATCAACTTCTCGTCGCAACAGTCGCAGTAGGTCTGCCCTCGGCGCTTGAATCTCAAGTTTCGCTCTGCCGTCCAGGGTCGGGCTTTCAGACAATACCGTCCCCGCGGCGTAGAGACTGGCCCTCAACTTACCCTGCTCCGGCGCCAGCGCCAGCCACTGGTGCACGGTATCGACCCCTAAAACTTCGGCAATCGCCTGGCCGATCAGTTCCATCCCGGCCCCGCTCTGCGCCGAAACCCACACTCGCAAAGGCTTTCCCTGCTGGTCGCGATCTATACCGGGCGCAACATGCGCCAGCATATCTATTTTGTTGTAAATCTCCAGTTTCGGCGTTTCATCAGCGCCAATCTCGGTCAGCACCGCTTCAACCTGCTCGACATTTTCCCTGCGGTTTTCATCCGCCGCATCCACCACATGCAACAGCAGATCAGAACTTGAGGCCTCCTCCAGCGTCGCCCGGAAAGCCTCGACCAGTTTGTGTGGCAAATGACGAATGAACCCAACCGTGTCGGCCAGAACTACAGCTCCGAAGCCGTTGATATCCAGCCGCCGAAGCGTGGGGTCAAGTGTCGCAAAAAGCTGATCCGCCGAATACACACTGGAATTGGTCAGGGCATTGAACAGCGTCGACTTGCCTGCATTGGTGTACCCTACCAACGACACCGAGGCCACATTTGCCCGACGCCTTGCTCGCCGTCCCTGCTTGCGTTGCGACCGTACCTTTTCCAGGCGGCTATTGATAGCATTAATACGCGCCCGCAACAGGCGCCGATCACTCTCTAACTGGGTTTCACCCGGTCCACGCAAGCCAATACCGCCTTTCTGGCGCTCCAGGTGAGTCCAGCCGCGCACCAACCTGGTGGACATGTGCTGCAATTGCGCCAACTCTACCTGTAACTTACCTTCGTGAGTTCTTGCTCGCTGGGCGAATATATCAAGTATCAGGCCGGTGCGATCCAACACTCTGCAGCACAACTCCTGCTCCAGGTTTCGCTCCTGGCTTGGCGACAAGGCATGATTGAAGATTACCAATTCAGAATCAGTACTGGCCAGCAGCTGCTTGATTTGGTCCAGTTTGCCGGTACCAATATAAAAGCGTGGCTGAGGAGATTTGCGCTGGCCATAGACAAAGGCAGCCGTCTCTGCGCCGGCTGAAGCAGCCAGCTCCCTGAACTCGTCCGGATCCTCTCGCTGGCCGCTATCGGCGAACTCGATATGGACCAGGACCGCGCGCTCGCCGCCCCCGGGTCTTTCAAATAACAATAGTGACCTCTGGGACTTCAGTCCTCATCCGCATCCTCTTCGGGAGGAGCCGCCATTGGAACCCTGACAGGACGCGAGGGCACGACTGTAGAAATGGCGTGTTTGTATACCATTTGGCTAACAGTATTCTTAAGCAAAACAACAAACTGATCGAATGATTCAATTTGCCCCTGAAGCTTGATTCCATTGACCAGATAAATAGATACAGGAACACGCTCCTTGCGAAGGATGTTCAAGTAAGGGTCTTGTAGTGAATGCCCTTTTGACATTAGATTTCTCCTTATATTTTGCTCATTAGCGAAACGGTGCTCGGTCGGTCAGCTCTTGGTTCGGGACTTTCGGCACGCTCTCTCATGTCCGTCTATATGCGGCCATGTGAGCGCTTTTCCAATCCCATTTGCTCAAAAAAGTTGAAAGCGCCCCAATTATACGCTAACCGGCTGATTTTCCCAGATAATAAATCGCCGCCTCCAGTGGCGTCATGCCAGCCACAGGCGGCGGCGCCGCCGCCGTCGAGCCACTCGCATCCGTCAGGATCCAATGCAATTGGCGCCAACTGCGCAGCCAGGTAAGCTGCCGCTTGGCCAATTGACGGGTAGCCACCACCCCAGCGGTCATCATTTGCGTTCGATCGATCCTGCCCTCGAGGTAGTCGATCACCTGACGATAGCCAACCGCGCGCATTGACGGCATTCCGGAATCAAGATCGGACCGCTGCCAGAGCCGGCGCACCTCCTCGACCAAGCCGTCTTCTACCATGGCGTAAAAACGTTGCTCGATGCGCCGATGTAGCTCGCTGCGCTCCAGTGGGGCTACCGCCAGTTGCAAAACATTGGCCGGCAAGTCTGGCGCCAGCGGGGCACAAGGGCTTTTCTGGGCGCTGGCCGAAGCGCGGCCCTGCTGCCAATCAGTCATACTTTTGCCGCTTACCAAATAGACCTCCAGCGCACGCTGCAGGCGCTGGGTATCAGCGACATTGATACGCCCGGCAGCAACAGGGTCATGCAGTGCCAGCTGCTGATGCACCGATTCCCAACCGTGCTGGCGAGCCTGTTGTTCGATATCGGCGCGCACCGCAGGGTCTGCCGGCGGCATCTCGGCGAGGCCATACAACAATGCCTTAAAATACAGCATGGTGCCGCCCACCAACAGCGGGATGCGCCCGGCCTGGTTACTCTGCCGGATCGCCGCAAGGGCTTGCTGGCGGAACCGGGAAACTGAATACGCCTCCCCCGGGTCGAGAATATCCAGCAATTGGTGTGGCGCCCGCGCCAGGGTCGCCGCGTCTGGCTTGGCGGTGCCAATATTCATATCGCGGTAGATCTGCGCCGAGTCGACACTGATAATATCGCAGGGCAGCTGTTCAGCGAGGGCAATAGCCAAATCAGTTTTGCCTGAGGCGGTAGGCCCCATCAATACTATGCAGCTCACCGGATTCGCCATGACGCCAGCAGCTCTGCTCAACGGCCGCGGAGGAATAATTTGTCGATGTCGGCAATGCTTTGCTGGGCCCAGGTAGGCCGGCCATGATTGCATTGACCACTACGTTCCGTGCGCTCCATATCGCGCAGCAAGGCGTTCATTTCGGGAATACTCAGACGCCGATTGGCCCGCACCGCACCATGACATGCCATGGTGCCAAGTATTTCGTCTGCATGCGCTGCGATAAGGTCACTGGTGCCATGGGTGAGCAAGTCAGACAAGACATCGCGCACCAATTGCGCGGCATCACAATTGCCCAACAGTGCCGGCAACTGGCGAATGACCAACGCCTCTTCACCGATACGCTCAAGGGTAAAACCCAATGACTGAAAAAATTCCAGTTGCTGTTCGGCACAATCCGCTTCGCGCGCACTCACTGCAACGGTTTGGGGCACCAGTAGTGGCTGGGTTTTGATACCCTCTCCGCTGCGCGCCTGTTTCATCCGCTCGTAGACGATACGCTCATGGGCAGCATGCATATCGACAATGATCATGCCGTCGGTATTTTCTGCGAGGATGTAAATACCCTTCAATTGGGCTATCGCATAGCCCAACGGGGGAATGTCGGCGTCGGCATCGTGCATCGACTGTGCCGGCAATGGAGACCGCCCTCCAACACTCGTCGCCGATTGGGTAAACTGCTGGTAAACATGCAATTCTTCGCGCACATCAGCCGCAGCGACGTCATTGGAACGCAGTGACATCCCCTGCTGGATGGGCGTCATAGCAATAGATCCTGCAGCCTGCGGCAACTCTAACTCCTGCGCCGGCCGACCCGGGGATACTTCGGCCAGCGCATGATGCAAGGAACGAAAGATGAAGTCATGCACCGAACGACCATCGCGGAAACGCACTTCGTGCTTGGTAGGATGGACATTGACATCGACAACCGTCGCATCGAGGTCCAGGTACAGCACATAGGCGGGATGACGACCGTGATACAGTACATCCCGATACGCCTGGCGAATGGCATGACTCACCAGCTTGTCGCGCACCACCCGGCCATTGACGAAAAAGTACTGTAAATCGGCCTGGGAGCGGGAAAAAGTCGGCAGCGCCACCCAACCGGACAGTCGATAACCAACCGCCTGCTGTTCAATCCGCAGCGCCTGCTCCATAAACGCTGGACCGCAGACCTGCGCCACTCGCTGCTGCTGTCCTGCCAGAGTAGCCGCTCCACGCAGGGCATGAATGACCTTGCCATTGTGACGCAATTCAAAACTGACATCAGGACGGCTCAAAGCCTGGCGCTTCAAGACTTCCTGGGCATGATCAAACTCGGTTTTTTCAGTGCGCAGAAACCTCCGCCGCGCGGGCGTGTTGAAAAAAAGATCCCTGATTTCCACCGTACTGCCCCGCGGGTGGGCGGCAGGCTTGAGCTGAACGGCTTCCGGCTGACCCGCAACCTCGATACAACTCCCGGCGCCACCGCCCTCGGTATTGCTGGTCAGGCACAACCGCGACACAGAGGCAATACTGGCAAGCGCCTCGCCACGAAAGCCCAGCGATGCTATTGCTTCGAGATCTTCAATGGCCGCAATCTTGCTAGTGGCGTGCCGGCTGAGAGCGAGTGGCAGGTCATCCGCTTCAATACCGCTGCCATCATCCCTGATCCTGATCAAGCGAACACCGCCACCTTCCAGCTCCACCTCGATCCTGCCAGCGCCGGCGTCCAGGCTATTTTCCAGCAACTCCTTGACCACAGAAGCGGGACGCTCTACGACCTCTCCAGCAGCAATCTGGTTGGCGAGCTGACTGGACAACAATTGAATACGGGACATGAGCTTCACTGACGTTAACGGATTGAGAGGCCCAGGTCAGGGCCGTTACAGATTACCCTAAAGCCAACAAGGAATGAACCCGGCCGCATGAAAACAGCGGTCTGTGTGGCAGGCTTCGGGGGAGGCCTCAGGAAGTCGGGATTTGCAGTTTTTGCCCAATGCGGATGTTATTTCCAGTCAAGCCGTTGCTTCGACGCAGACTGTTGAGACTGACTTTGTAGCGCTGGGCTATTTCACTGAGGGTATCGCCACTCGCCACCACATACTGCCTCCCCTGGCCGCCGCGTTGGCGCCAGGCCACCAGGGTCCCATCTGGCGGATTGGACTCAAAGTAGTTGGTCAGTCCCTGGTAAATCGCCCCGGCCACCTTGCGCTGGTATGCTTTGGTGCCGAGCTTGCGCGCCTCACTCGGGTTTGAAATAAACCCGGTTTCGATCAGGATGGAGGGAATATCAGGCGATCGCAACACGGCAAAATTGGCCTGCTCAACCCGCGGCTTGTGCAACTGGGAAACTCTGGCCATCGACCGCAAGACGTAATCTCCCGCCGACAGGCTGGCATCAAGATTGGCGGTCATCGACAGATCAAACAGCACTGCCGCCAGCACATCATCCTTGTCCTTGAGCACTACACCGCCAATCTGGTCAGCCTTATTTTCACTGGCCGCAAGAAAGCGAGCCGAGGTCGAGGTAGCGCCGCGCTGAGATAGGGCGAATACCGAGCTTCCGTGGGCCTTGGGACTACTAAAAGCGTCCGCGTGAATAGAGACAAACAGATCGGCACGCTTGCTGCGAGCTATCTTGCGGCGGTCATCCAGGCTGATAAACTGATCGCCCGTGCGCACCATGACAGGTCGATAGCCGCCCACCGCTTTTAGCTTTGCCTCCAATTGCCTGGCTATTCCCAACACCACGTCTTTTTCGCGCAGGCGATTTGGACCCAGTGCTCCGGGGTCCCGGCCACCGTGGCCGGCATCGATAGCAATCACAATATCACGCCGCTGGGGTGCGTTGGATACCGAACTTTTTACTGCGGTGGATGCCTGCCCGTAGAGGTCTATTACCAGGCGGTCCTTCTTGCCTTCTTCTCGCCCCAGCAGAAAACTGCGCGGCTGGGCGTCATCCTGCATATCGAGCACAATCCGCAGATCATTGCCATCACGCACCCCACTTCGAATATGCTTGATGCCTGTGTTTTCAAGGGCTTCAGAGGATAATGAGGCCAATAATCGGGCGTCGGGAATATCGATTACCAGGCGCGAAGGGTTTTGCAGGGCAATGATGTTATGCTGCACCGGGCCGCTCAGGTCGAGTACCAGCCGGGTATATTCCGACGCCTGGGACAGGCGCATTCCATGCACTTCTGTCGCCGCCATAGCGCCAGTGGGGAACCCTGCGATTACCGGCAGGATAAGCACAAGCAAAAAGACGTTGATGCAACGAGAAAAACGGCCCATAACACTTCACACGAAATTTTTTGAAAATAGCCTTACTTATTAACGGCTTAGTATCGAATATTACACTAATATCTCATTCGCGCAAGGGTTTCAGTCAAGGCTTTGTATGCGCTGTGACACGCTCCAGGATAATTTCTCGACCGCCTCCCGCAGGCTCTATTGTGATCCGAATATCCGGCTCGGGCAGCCAGCCGGCACCGCGCTGCGGCCATTCGATAAGGCATAGATTTGCAGGGGAAAAGTATTCTCTTACGCCCAGGTACTCCATTTCTTCCGGATCACCCAGGCGATAAAGGTCGAAATGATAGACATTCAGCGCCGGCAGTTCGTAGGGCTCTACCAGGGTATAGGTCGGGCTTTTCACAGCGCCCTGGTATCCCAGGGCGCGCAGCAGGCCGCGGACAAAGGTCGTCTTGCCCGCCCCCAGGTCGCCCTCCAGATACACTACACCACCGGCGCTAAAACATGGCAGGCAAGTTCCAGCAAATGCCATCATCGCCGACTCGTCTGCCGCAGTCATGCATAGTGGGAGCACGGTCATCAACTATTCGCCAGACGCCTGATCCAGGGCAACAGGTCGCTTGCCAGTAACCCTCTTTCACCGCCAGTTGCAGCGGCCATATCTGCGGCCCGCGCATGCAGCACCATCGCCATGGCTGCACTGTCACCCACTTCCAGGCCTTGTGCAAGCAGCGCCCCGACCACACCACTGAGCACATCGCCCATGCCACCACTGGCCATACCGGGGTTGCCGTAGGGACATAGAACTATCTCACCCCGGGTATCCACCGCCAGTGAACCCGAACCCTTGAGCAACACTGCGCCGCCATATTTTGCCTGTAGCGCCTGCAACGCTGCGAAGCGATCGGCCTGTACCACGGCGGTGGTGCTTCCCAGAAGGCGGGAAGCCTCCCCCGGGTGCGGGGTAATCACCCAGTCATCACGTCGGGGCTGGGCTATCACTCTGCCCTGGCTGATGATATTGAGGGCATCGGCGTCAACCACCAGAGGCTTGCCCGACGCCCAGGCCTTCTGCACCATCTGCTCACCCCAGGGCTGTTGTCCCAGACCCGGGCCGATAACAATGACCGAGGGCCGCTCCAGCAGAGGCTCCAGCTCTTGCCCGGAATGCACCGCATGACACATCACCTCTGGCGCCTGAGCCATAACCCCCGCAATATGCTCTGGCCGGGTGGCTAGCGACACCAGCCCCGCGCCACAGCGCCCCGCCGCCCGCGCCGCCAGCGCTACTGCGCCGCCCATGCCATGATCCCCACCCACCACCAACACATGACCATAGTGACCTTTGTGAGCGGTACCGGGTCGCGCCGGCAGGTATTGGCGCAAATCCTCATGGTCCAGACGGCGACAATCAGCGGGCACAGCCTCCAGCACACTCGCAGGAACTGCCAGGTCGTGGTAGTGCAGTTCGCCACAGTAGGCGCGACCCTCGCCGGTAAACAAGCCCTGTTTGAGGCCAATAAATGCGATGGTGCTGTTGGCTACAACCGCTGCACCCATCACCATGCCGGTGTCGCTGCACAAGCCCGAGGGGATGTCCAGGGACAAGACCGGCCGGGAGGCCTGGTTTATCAGGCCGATGACATCCCGGTAGGCACCGCGCACCGGGCCACTGAGGCCGGTACCCAGCAGGCCGTCGACAATCACATCGACGCCGCTGAAATCCATCGCAGCGGCGGATTTCGGCTCAATGCCCGCCTCGAGCGCCATTGAGTAGGCGGCGCGAGCATCACCCTGCAGTCGATCGACAGCCGCCAGCATGTAAAGGTCGACGGCCAGGCCATGCTGTATTGCCCTGGCAGCCAGCACGTAGCCATCACCGCCGTTATTTCCTGCGCCGCAGATTACAGCGATACGGCGCGCTTGCGGCCAATGTGACTGCAGCACCTTGAAAGCAGCGCGACCAGCCCGGCGCATTAACTCAAAGCCAGGGATACGGTGCTCCTCGATGGCAATACGATCCAGCTCCCTGACACTTGCTGCACGGTAGAGTTGGCGAGGCAAGATTGGCGATTCGGTGTGACTCATGGTTCGCTTGGTCTCCAGGTTGCTTTAGTCTGCTAGAATCGACGCATTATAAGCAATGCGGGCAGGCAAGTGCGATGCACGAAACGTGCAAATCCGAATCCAGGGTCAATATCGAGGAGCTCACCCGCTGCATTCCGGCCTGGGCAGAGGAACTGGGCTTTCGCCGACTCGCAATCAGCGATGCCAAACCCGGCGCCCATGCCCGGCATTTGGAGGCCTGGCTGGCGCAGGAGCATCACGGCGAAATGGAGTATATGCGACGACATCTTCACCTGCGCCAGCACCCCGAGCATTTAGTGCCCGGAGTGCAGCGCGTCATTACCGTGTTGATGGATTACCTGGCCCCGGGCGCGGCGCCGCTGCCTCTTTTAGAGCAGGGGCACAAGGCCTATATCTCACGCTATGCACTGGGGCGCGACTACCACAAGCTGATGCGCAAGAAGCTGGCGTTATTGGCGCAACGTATCCAACAAGCCGCCGGAGGCAACTACCGCGCCTTTGTCGACAGCGCCCCGGTTCTGGAGCGCGCTTACGCGACCAAGTCTGGCCAGGGCTGGATCGGCAAAAACACCATGCTCATCAGCCGCGACGGCGGCTCATGGTTTTTCCTTGGCGAGATTTATACTGACTTGCCGCTACCGCCGAGCCAACCCTACGCCAATGAGCATTGCGGTAGCTGCCGCGCCTGCCTTGATATCTGCCCTACCCAGGCCTTTACCGGCCCTTACCAACTCGATGCCCGGCGTTGCATCTCCTACCTCACCATCGAATACCGGGGCGTCATTGACCCTGAACTGCGGCCATTGATGGGCAACAGAATTTTCGGCTGTGACGATTGCCAATTGGTGTGCCCGTGGAACCGCTTTGCCAGAACCAGCGACAACCCGGACTTTGCGCCCAGGCACCAACTCGACGACAGCGACTTATTGCGCTTGTTCAACTGGTCCGAGCAGGAGTTTCTGGACGCCACCGCGGGCTCCGCTATCCGGCGCATAGGTTACCAATGCTGGCAACGCAATATCGCCATCGCGCTGGGCAATGCACCCTACAGTCAGGCGAATGTAACAGCACTCACCGATCGGCTGGTCGGCAGCTCAGAGATGCTGGCCGAACATATCGACTGGGCGCTGGGCGAACAGCTGCACAAACGCGCCACAACCCTGGACTGAAACTCGACAAGCCTGAGCTGCGTGCCCGGACATTATCGCTGGCAGTTCATCGACACGGACTCAGAGAGCCCAGAAAAAATTCCAGTCGACGGCCCGGCCCCAACCACTGCGGCTAAATTTTAAATACCGTTTCCCGGTAGTACCTCAGCTCGGCAATAGAATCCTGGATATCCTGCAAAGCCAGATGCAGCCCCTGCTTTTTAAAACCCTCCATCAGAGCCGGCTGCCAGCGCTTTACCAACTCCTTCACGCTGCTCACATCGAGGTTGCGGTAATGAAAATAGCGCTCCAAAGCGGGCATCTGGCGCGCCATAAAACGCCGGTCCTGGCAGATGCTGTTGCCGCACATTGGCGACTTACCCGGCCCCACATACCGCCCCAGGAAATCGATAGTGCGGGCCTCGGCATCCGCCATACTGTGATCGCTGTTGCGAACCCGCTGGGTCAGGCCCGACTGGCCATGTTGCCGGGTATTCCATTGATCCATAGCCGCCAACACATCCTCGGGTTGGTACACAGCAAGCACTGGCCCTTCAGCTATCACCACCAACTCGGAATTGGTCACAATCGTAGCAATTTCAATAATGACATCGGACTCAGGGTAAAGACCGGTCATTTCCAGATCAATCCAGATCAGATTGTTGTCGTCGCGCATTGGCTTGCCTCTACAATGTGTTAGCAGAAGGCGCCCGCCCTTTATCAAAAGCCTCCTCCCCGTGGCTCGCAACCATATCACAGCCGCCGCGCTGGAGAAATTCGCTTTAACCGCCCCTTACTCGCATAATGGCAGACCCAGCAACAAGCAGCGGAGCACTATGGCAAAGCGTCGATTGACCCGGCGACAAAGCTGGCGAGTCAACAAGATCCAGCAGGAGCGCACTGAGCGGGCCGAAAAAAAGTCGGGGCAGTTCGAGCAACAACTCGCCGAGGGGCAATTGGGCGCTGAACAGAAAGGGCTGGTAGTCGCCCACTTTGGCGTACAAGTTGAGATCGAGGCGCTGGGTGGCGAATTGCAGGGCAGCACCCACCGTGCCCACCTGCGGGCCAACCTCGAACAACTGGTTACCGGCGACATCGTCGCCTGGCGCCCGGGACCCTCGACTGGAGTGGTGGTAGCCCGGTTTGATCGTGACAGTGAACTTTGCCGACCAGACAATCGCGGCGAACTCAGGCCCGTGGCGGCAAATATAGATTACATCATTGTGGTTATTGCGACCGAACCGGAACCCCACGCCTACTTTATCGATCGCTATCTGGTCGCTGCCGAAAACCAGGGAATCACCCCCGTGCTGTTGCTGAATAAGCTCGATCTGATCAAAGCCGAGAGCCGGGGCGCAATCGAAAAACTGTTAGATACCTACCGATCTATAGGTTATCAAGTAGTGAGCACTTCGACCCGCCAGCGCACCGGGCTGGAATCCCTGCGCCAACTTCTGGCAGAGCACACCAGTGTGTTTGTTGGCCAGTCCGGCGTCGGCAAATCCTCGATTATCAATGCGCTGCTGCCTGGCGCCAATATTAGGGTCGGCGAGATTTCTGAAGCCACCGGCAAAGGGCGCCATACCACGACCACCGCACGTCTGTTTCATATACCGGGTGGCGGCGAACTGATCGACTCACCCGGTATTCGAGATTTCGGCCTATGGCACCTCGACGCCGCTGGCATTGCTTACGGTTTTCGGGAATTTCGCCCCTTTCTCGGCCATTGCAAATTCCGTGACTGCAGCCATCAGGGCGATCCCGGCTGTGCCCTGACCGGGGGAGTTGATAGCGGCGCTATCGAAGAGCACCGCTATGTGAGCTTTTGCCATCTGGTTGGCTCGCTGGAAACAAGCTGACAGTAGCATTCGCAAAATTCTACAATCGCGGCGTCAAAGGAGGACCACGATGAGACTGCCATTATTGCTGGAACCAGACCAGTTACTGCCATTGATCAGCGATAAGTCGCTGTTGATTGTCGACTGCAGCAGTGAAAAAAACTATTTGCAGGGGCATATTCCCGGCTCGGTGCATCTGCCGCCCGCCAGGCTTCAATCGGGGGTGAAGCCTGCCAGTGGCAAACTGCCGAGCCTGGAGGATTTGTCTTGCCTCTTCGCCGATCTCGGCTTAGAGGCTTACCATCATGTGGTTGCAACAGACGATGAAGGCGGAGGCTGGGCCGGGCGCCTGATATGGACCCTTGATTGCATCGGGCATCGACATTACTCGCTGCTCAACGGCAGCAACGTGGCATGGTTGGCAGAAAATTATCCGACTGAGCATGGACCGGGTACGACTCATCCCAGTGAATTCAAAGTGTGCGTGATTGATGAAACTCCGATCGCCCGGCTGGACGCCATCCTGGCGCAGCTGGAAGATAGGGAGCTGGGCATCTGGGATGCCCGCTCCGCCGAAGAGTATGCCGGCACCAAAGTATTGGCCCAACGCGGCGGCCATATCCCGGGCGCGATGCACCTGGAGTGGACAGATTTGATGGATACGGATCGCAATCTGCGCCTGCTACCGCTAACGCAAATTCGCCAGATGCTGGAGCAACGCGGATTAACGCCTGACAAGCATATTGTGACCCATTGCCAGACTCACCATCGCTCGGGCTTGACATATTTTGTGGCGAAGCTGCTGGGATATCCCCGGGTCCAGGGCTATGACGGATCCTGGAGCGAATGGGGCAATCATCCTTCTACCCCCGTTGCCCAGGCCTGAAGGATACCGACCGGCCTAAAGCATTTGGCAGGCAGCTACTGCTGGCCATGGCGACCTGAAGTCTCCCCAGAGCCTCTGCCCTGGCATTTCAGAACGGAGAGTAACCCCGCTTAATAGTAGCGCTCGCCTTGTTCCAGCGACGGCGGGTGCAGGCCAAAGCTGACGACCTCGCGCGGCGAGGTTCGCGTTTACAGCGGCAGGCACGTAAACTAGCATTTTTTCGCGTTCGGACCCTCTAATGAAACAGCTTTTTATCCTAATGCAGTACCTGATACCGCAACACTTGCTGTCGAGGATGGTCGGGCGTATCGCCGAGTGTCGCATCGACTGGGTGAAAAACACCTTTATCCAGCAGTTCGTGCGCCACTTCAAGGTCGACATGAGCGAGGCGCAGCAACCCGACCCTCGCCAGTACCCTAACTTCAACAGCTTTTTTACCCGGGCCCTGCGCGATGGCCTACGGCCCATCTGCGACGATCATGCAATCGCAAGCCCGGCAGACGGCGCCATCAGCCAACTTGGAACAATACGCAGCGGCCGTATTTTCCAGGCCAAGGGGCAGAGTTATTCCACCACGGAACTGCTTGGCGGCGACCCGGAACTGGCCGCGCTATTTGAGGATGGCAGTTTTGCCACTATTTACCTTTCACCCAGCGATTATCATCGGGTTCACATGCCCAGCGACGGCATCCTGCAAAAAACCGTTTACGTTCCCGGGGACCTTTTCTCCGTTAACCAGACCACCGCGGAAAGGGTACCGCGACTGTTTGCCCGCAATGAGCGCCTGGTGACTTTATTCGACACTCCACATGGGCCGGTCGCATCGATTTTGGTTGGCGCCATGATTGTTGCCGGCATTGAAACCGTGTGGTCAGGACAGGAGGCGCCGCCATTGCGCGCAGTGACTACCCGCAGCTTTTCTGAACCGCCAGCGGCGGTTAGCTTGCAACGGGGCCAGGAGATGGGCCGTTTTAAACTAGGCTCGACGGTAATCCTGCTATTCCCCAAAGACAAAGTGCAATGGCTAGCGGATCTGCAAGCGGGTTCCGAGCTGCAGATGGGGCAGGCTGTGGCGAGCTGGCGATAAGACCTCTGACAGCTTGCTACGGCAATGTCACAGCCGATGCTCAGAGAATGCCAAAACCCGATCAATACTTTCGCTGCCAGTGGCCAGCATCAGAACGCGGTCAAAACCCAACGCCACCCCGGCACAGGCCGGCAAACCATACTGGTGAGCCGCCAGTAGCTTGCCATCCAGCGGCATTGCAGGCAAACCGTGCTGCTCACGATCACTGTTATCCTGCTGGGCCCGACGCTCCAATTCAGCGGCATCACAAAGCTCATCATAGCCATTGGCCAACTCCAAACCATCGACAAATAGCTCGAAGCGACGGGCCACCCGCTGACCCTGCGTATTGATTTGGATACGGCTCAGGCTCGCCTGCTGCCAGGGGAAGTCGTGCACAAATACCGCGCCGGGTAAATTCGGCTCAACTCGGTGCGACATCAATAAGTCGAGCCAATCGCAGCGGCTCATACCCATCGCCTGCAAGTCCAGCTCGCGGCGGGCATATTGCTCTAATTCTGCGGTCGATGCCCGGTGAGGATTGAGCCCGACATGCTCTTCGAACACATCGCCATAGGATTGGTAACTAAAGCGACTAACTGGCAATAGCGCGCCAACCAGCTCGGCCACCTCCTGCATCAACGCTTCCAGCGAGAAGCCGGGCCGGTACCATTCCAGCATGGTAAATTCGGGGTTGTGTCGACGGCTGCTCTCCCCACTGCGAAAACATTTACACAGCTGGTAGATCGCGCCGCTGCCCGCCGCGAGCAGGCGTTTCATGGCAAACTCGGGAGAGGTTTGCAAAAAATGGGCACCATCCGCAAGACCGAAGCTGCTGAGATGCACATCAGTAGCGCTACTGCGCAGCAGGCATGGCGTCTCTACCTCGAGCACCTCACGGAGAGCAAAGAACTGGCGCGTCTGTTGCAGTAGATGCGCACGTCGTCGCAGCATCGCAATATCTGCACCGGGCCTCCAATCCTGCAGCACAGTCGACAATCAATCCGCCTTAACCCGCCCCACATACTCGCCGCTACGGGTATCAACCCTAATGGTCTCGCCCTGCTCGAGGAACAGCGGCACCTTGACCGTTGCGCCGGTTGCCAGTCGCGCCGGCTTACTGCCACCAGAGGCCGTATCACCGCGCACTCCGGGGTCGGTTTCTACAACTTCCAGCTCGACAAAGTTGGGAGGGATAACCGACAGCGGCGACCCGTTGTAAAGGGTCACAACACAGACATCCTGCTCTTTCAGCCACTGGGCGGAGTCGGCAACGGCGGCTTTATCAGCCTGGTGCTGCTCATAGCTGACGGGATCCATGAAATACCAGAATTCTCCGTCGTTATACAGATACTCCATGTCCTGATCCATGACATCGGCGCCTTCCAGCGATTCTCCAGACTTAAAGGTTCGCTCCCAGGTGCGGCCGGTTTTAAGGTTGCGAAGCCTAACCCGGTTGAATGCCTGACCCTTGCCCGGTTTGACAATTTCGTTGTCCACGATGGAACACGGATCTCCGTCGAGCATCACTTTAAGACCCGAACGAAATTCGCTGGTAGAATAACTTGCCATTGTTTACCCCTGAAAGACACTTTGAATGTCAAAAGCGTAATGATAACCGGTTCCATTGACCTTGTGCAGACTGAAAGCTGGCAACAACAGCTGGCCAAGGCCGTTCGCAGCCCCCGCCAGCTGCTCGACTTGTTACAGATTGAACCGCAGCAGATCCCTTCCCTGGACAACAGCGAGCTGGATTTTCCGTTGCGGGTGCCGTTGTCCTATGTCGAGCGAATGGTAAGCAAAGACCCTCGCGACCCACTCCTGCTGCAGGTATTGCCCTTGCTGGCTGAGCGTGAGGTGCATGCGGGTTACAGTGATGATCCGTTACAGGAGCTGGCAGCAGACGGCGCCCCCGGCATAATCCACAAATATCATGGGCGGGTGCTGCTTATTACAACCGGGGCCTGCGCGGTGCATTGTCGCTATTGTTTTCGCCGACATTTCCCGTACCAGCAACACCAGCAATCGCCGAAACAGTGGGATAGTGCCCTGGAGTATATTCGCGGCGACGCCTCTATCAGCGAAGTCATCCTGAGCGGCGGCGACCCGCTGGTGCTAGGTAATCCGCGCCTTGCAAGCTTGCTGGATTTACTGTCCGCCATTCCTCACCTGCGGCGCCTGCGAATCCATAGCCGACTACCGATTGTGTTGCCGGCGCGCATTGACCAGGGGCTAATCCAAATCTTGCAAGAAAGTCGACTGAGCTGCGCCGTGGTCATTCACAGCAATCATCCACGTGAGCTTGACGCCAGCGTCCAGCACAGCCTGCAATTATTGCGCGCGGCGGAAGTCACCTTGCTCAACCAGTCGGTGTTATTGCGCGACATCAATGACAATGCCGACACTCTCTGCCAACTCAGTGAAACGCTCTATAGCATGGGTGTACTGCCCTACTATTTGCACCTGCTGGATAGCGTCAATGGCAGCGCCCACTTTAATGTGATTGAGCTCACATCTTCGAAAATTTACCGTCAGTTACTGCAACGACTGCCTGGCTATCTGGTACCGAAATTGGTCCGTGAAACCCCCGCCTATCCCTACAAAACCCCTATTTTTGTCAACTGAAACCGGGTTTATCGATAAGTTGGCTGAAACCCGGGTCAGGGGCTAAAGTTTCCAAACGGCGACCATTTCACTTAATCGGATAAACATGACGGATTCTGAGGTAAACCCAACGCTGGAGATTCCTGTCCAGCATCTGGATGCACCACACTTTTGTGCTGCTGACAGCCAGGCGTTAATCAAATGGGCTAGCCAGCTCCCCCGGGGCAACCTCGGAGATACCTCGCGCCAGCTATTTAACGCACTCCAGGAATTGAACCACTGCAGGCTCGACGCCAGGCTGCGCTTCGAGCTGCAGGAAGTATTGCGACCCTTCGTATTTAGCGTCTGTGGCTCGCTAGCGGTTCACTATCATAACCAGCCGATAGTATTGCCCAGTCAGGCTTTCCAGATATATCTCCTGTCACAGACCATGCAAATGCAACTTGCCATGGGTTACCAGATAGTTGCCCGGGATGCAGCCTACGGCAAAAAGGCAATCCTGGGAGGAAAAGGTAAACAACAAGCCCTGATGGCCCAGGCATTGCATCGCGCAATCACCGACCTTGGCTACACCCTGTTTCGTGGCTATCTGATTTACTCCGAGCCCGACCCCTCGGTTTGGCGACACCTGCATCAACTGTATCGCTTCGCCCAGCACCACGGCCTTGGCGATCGACAATTCAAAGATATGGAGACCGGCCAGGTCTACCCGCTCAGCGTTGAAAAAAGCTATATCAAAGCCCTGCTACTAGGCAGCATACGCAGCAACCAACTGCGGCAGGAAGACCTCAAACTGGTTTTCGACTCTCTTTGTGAGTGGGTAAATCTGGTACAGCTGACTGACTATGACGCCGCGGAAGAAGACCATATTGTGGTTAACCTGGAAAGCGACGATCCGCCGATTTATCAGGCGCTTTTTCTTGAGCCAGCACAAACCCGACACTGCCGTATCCTGATAATGGAAGAGCTGCTGCATCATCTGGGCAAACTGTTGGCAGGTAGCGAACGTACGGCGGCGTCTGACGATCTGATCAAGCACCTGATGATTTCCTGGAGCAGCTATACCAGACGAACATTTATGCGCATGGATACCAGCGACCAGTTGCTGGTATGTGTGGGGATGTCGAACCTGCATTACTTTAGCGCCAACGAAACCGAGTTCGAAGAGTTTACCAGGGGTACAACCCACAATACTTTCCAACTGGAAAATGAAGCGAATCCGTTCCTTAAGCACCAGGCCAGACTGAAAGACGAAGAGCGGGACCTGTGGAATACCCCTTTTCGGCCACAGGCAGATGCGGCAAATATCGAAGTGGAATCTATCGACAACCATATTCGCCAATTTGAAAGCCAGGTCATAACGCGAAAGCGGCCAAGAAGCTACGATAACTACCAGGTCTCTATGCTCAACGTCAGTGCCGGGGGCTATGCCCTGCAGTGGCCGCTGGAAATAAGCGCCCGCTTGTCTAATGGCGATATTGTCGGTGTTAGAGAGTCTCGCCATGCCAAGTGGAGCGTCGGCATTGTCAGCTGGATTCGACGCGACGGTAAGGAAATCGCTCAATTGGGGGTCAAACTGTTAAGCCCTTCCACTGTTCCGTATGCGGCGCGGGTAGTCAACAGAGTAAAAAACACCAAACAAGAGAGCAGCGACGATTTTCGCAGAGTGCTGTTACTGCCAGAGATCAAGCTGATAGGCCAGCCACCTACCTTACTGACACCGGCACTGACGTTTCGGGAAAAGCAGACCTTGCAGCTGGTTCAGCAAGGCAGGGCCTTGACAGTGAGACTGAAGAAACTGATCTGCTCAACCGGAGCGATAAAACAGTTCGACATTGAAGTCGTTGATAAGCCGTGGCAGGAGAAATATGAAACCGCCAGCAGAGCCGATCGCTTCGATGCACTTTGGGAGTCACTGTAATTATCTTTACTGACAACAATCGTGTCTAGACCCGGCGGCACCGCACTTGCCGCTGTAGCCACATGAACTGGAAGGCAGCAATGAAAATCAAAGACATTATCCGACTATTGATTCTCAACGAGTCACAAAACGAAACCGAAGAAATTATTAACCTGTTTCGCAATAACGGCTTTCCCACCCGTGCCGAGCGTATTGTTTCGCAACAGCGACTCGAGCAATTATTGGAAGAACGAGAACCCTGGGATTTATTGGTCTGTGATGACTCAAAAACAGATCTAAAAATGGTGCAGGCGCTGGAGACGGTAGCAACACTTAAAGCTGATATTCCGATCATTTGGCTGGGCAGCGAAAACACGCCAACCCTGGAAGAGGCCATTGAGGCCGGCGCACAGGACCTGGTTGCGAAGAACAACACTGGACATTTACTGCATGCGGCACTGCGCGAGATAGGTAACAGACGAGCACGCCTGGAGAGCAGCACTGTTCGCGGGACATTGGAAGAGCTGCAGGCGCGCTATGAATTGCTGATGGATGGCTCGCAGGACGCCATCGCCTACATTACCGATGGCATGCATGTGGATGTAAACGACGCGTACGCTAACCGGTTTGGCTATGAGGATGCTGAAGAAATGGCCTGCATGCCGGTGGTAGACCTTATCGCAGAACAGCAGCAGGAAGCTTTTAAAACTTTCCTGCGCGACTACGGCAAAACCAGAGCAAACAACGCCGAACTGGAAACCTGCGGGCTGGCAAAAGATGGCTCCGAACTCGTACTACATATGATTTTCTCGCCAGCCAGTTACGAAGGCGAAGACTGTACCCAGATTGTCATTCGCGCTGGCAACACGGCCAGCGCCCCGGGTAGTGACTTTCGCAAGGGGTTTGCCGACCTCGCGCAACAGGTAGTTCAGCTGCGCAATAACAAAACCCAGGCTTCCCTCGCCTACTTGCAGCTACAAAATATGGTGGAACTGCGCTCGACGGTAGGCTTGCTGGCTGCGGATAAGGCGGCATCCCAGCTCAAGGAATTTCTTGGTAAAAACTGTGACACCGCCACTTTATGCACCCAGGTATGCAACGATGGGTATGTCATGCTTCTGCCCGACATAGGCCCGGAGGCGGCGCAACAGCTTATCGACAAACTTGTGTCATCAACACGGCAACATATCATCGAAGTTGGCAACATATCTGTACACTGCGAGCTGGTTGCGGCGGTTATGCCGATAAACCATAAAGCGGCGGAATCTGCCGAAACCCTGATAAGCCAGGCTTACACCGGGATTTGCGAGCTGGTCGAACGCAGTGACGATTGCCAGTGCACCCTCTACTGTCCCCCGGCCGCACCTATCAAACTCGGCAGCAAAGACATAGACCTCGATGAGCTTTACGAGGAGGGGCGCCTCAAGCTGCTGTACCAGCCCATTGTCAGCCTGCGTGGCGAGCCCGGCGAGCACTACGAAGTTACCGCCGCTCTGGAAGATACCGATGGCTCACCCATTGATGTACGTCATCTAGCTGCCGGCATGTATGACGACAAACAGGGCTCAATATTCGACCGCTGGGTGATTTTTTCTACCACGCGTCTATTGGCGCAAAAGCGCAACCCGAGTAAAAATGACACCCGACTTATCATCAATTTGTCGAGCGCCTGCCTGCGCGACCATGCCCTCGTAAGCTGGCTGGAAACAAGCTTGAATGCGGCTGGCTTGCCGGTGCAGGCCCTGGGATTCCAGCTCGAGACTACAGAAGCAGAAACTTCGTTGAAGCTCTCGGAACGCTTTTTTGTAGCCCTTAAAAAGCTGGGTTGCAGCTGCAGCTTGCGCGATTACGACCTCGCCCGTGACAGCAACAAGGTGATGGAACATATTGCGCCCCAGATGATAAAAATTTCTCCTGAAATAGTGGAGCGTGCCCAGACCGACGATAAGGGTCGGCATCTGCTCAAGAAACTACTGAACGAAGCCAGCCAGAATAACGCCGCAACTATCGTTCCCAACGTGGCTACTGCAGCCACCCTGGCAACCCTCTGGCAATTGGGTGCAGCCTTCATCCAGGGCTCATACCTGCAGGACCCAGCGCCCGAGATGGAATACGAATTCTCCGAAATAGCCTGATACGGGACAGCTGTCAGCTAATCGCCGGCAACCAGTTGCTCAGAGGTTTCACGATCAGAATAGCCCAGCAGATAAAGTATGCCGTCAAGCCCAAGGGTTGATATCGAATGCCGGGCTGACTCCTTGACGATGGGCTTGGCGCGAAAAGCAATACCAAGGCCGGCAATAGACAACATCGGAAGATCGTTAGCGCCATCGCCGACTGCTATCACCTGGTCCAGCAGAATGTTTTCTTCAGCGGCCAACTGGCGCAATAGCTCGGCCTTCCGTTGGCCGTCAACAACCTGCCCGGAGACCTTGCCAGTCACCTTGCCATCTACAATTTCCAATTCGTTGGCAAAAACATAGTCGATGCCGAGACGCTTCTGTAGGTAGTGTCCAAAATAAGTAAACCCTCCGGAGAGTATCGCAGTTTTATAACCCAGCTTGCGAACCGTCGATACCAGTCGCTCTGCGCCCTCACTCAGAGGCAAGTCTGCGGCAATCTTTTCCAGCAAAGAGGCGTCCAGACCTTTCAAAAGCGCGACACGGGTGGCGAAACTTTCTGCAAAGTCGATCTCCCCACGCATTGCTCGTTCGGTAATAGCCGCCACCTCCGGTCCAACGCCAGCCGCAGCGGCGAGCTCGTCGATGACCTCGGCTGCAATCAGGGTAGAGTCCATATCAAAAGCAAACAGGCGGCGATTGCGGCGAAAAACATTATCCTCCTGATAGGCTATATCAACGTCCATCTCTACCGCGCTTTTGAGTAACTCCCTGCGCATGGCCGCCGGATCCTGTAACGGACCGCGAGCAGATATCTCAATACAGGCTTTGCTATCAGGCGGTAACTCACCCAACGGCACCCGACCTGACAGGCGCTCAATACGGTCTATATTCATATTGTAGCGACTAATAATTGAGGTAGTGCGAGCAAGATGTTTGGCAGACAATTTGCGCGCCAGCAGTGTTATAATATGTCGCGGTTTTCCCTGCCCCGCGACCCACGCCGTATAACTGGCTTCGTCGATCGGGGTGAATCTGGCATGCATGCCAAGCTCATGAGTGCGAAACAGGACATCCTTAAGTACCGGGGAAGACTCAGCACCGGCTGGAACCTCAACCAGAATGCCGAGTGAAAGGGTATCGTGGATAACGGCCTGGCCAATATCCAGAATCTGGATTTGCTCTCGGGATAGAATTTCGGCTATCGATGACGTTAGCCCCGGCTTGTCAGCCCCGGAAACATTAATCAGTATGATTTGACGCAACGTTGCCTCGCGAATTGATTTCGATTCAAGCGGCTTATTGTAACCCCAGACCTACCATGCTAACCAAGGTCGCGCTGAAGAATTATTTGGGAATTTATTTTGCTCTGGTATTCAAATCTCACTATTGGCAACCGCTTATCCCTTTCCAGTGCTGCGCTGTCGGCCGCGGTGGTTATTCTTATTACTGCCCTGGCAGCTGCATTGATGCCCCGCGACTCGCTGGTTGAACACAGCGGCAATATCATTGTCGGGCAATTGGCAAATGGAGCTGCCGAATACATTCTGGGCAACGACAACCTGGCGTTACAGGCTATTTTGAACGATTTGAGCCGCCAGGGAATTATCGCCTACGCCAGTGTTGAAGACGCGACCCATTCGATATTAGCAGAAAGCAACGCAGCTTCGACCTCTAGCAAGAGCGCGCAAGAATTTTCCAGTGCGATTCAAATTCACGACACGATTGTGGGATATGCGCGGATTAAACTCGCTGGAACAACAGCCCCGGTGCTGCCACCGTCGGTGATTCTGCTCCTCGGGGTACTGATATTTGGCGCCACTTTTGCCATGATACAACTTTACCTGAAACGGTTTTTCCAAACGCTCCAGTGCGTGGCCAAACGACTCGCCCCCAGCATAGACACACACCAGCATGGAACGTTTGCAGAGTTGGATCGAATCTGTCAGACGATGGAGCAGCTTGCCTCTAACATGCCCCGCAGCCCGGCCTCCAAGCGCGCTATTCTGGCATTGCGCCTTCCCGGCGTGGCGACTGCCTCTATTGAATCTGGATGCCTGGCTGACTTGCTGCAATCTCTAAGACGACTGGAGCAACACCAGCAATGTGAGATACAAGCTCGCGCCGACGGGTGGCTGTTACTATTCACTACTGGCAGCGACACTGCTTTCAGGGCCTTGCAGACCGCACGCATTCTGCAAGCGCTTCTGGTTGACGATATTGACTATGCTATGGCAATTTCGCGGGAGGAAAGAGCTAATGACCCGGATATGCCGATGGACTACGTATTCGGTTGGCAACAACTCTGCGACACGACCTACCAGTCAGCGAGTCGGGGCAAGACCCTCCTGTTATGCCGTAGCGCCCTGAGCGACCAGGCTGTCCACGACCAGGTTAGCGTAGCCCAGGATGATTCCGACCACTATCGCGTTACCGCCTATCGCAACACCACCGAGATCAACGAGCGGGATGGTGAACTGCCATTGGCAGCGACAAAGACAACTGCCGAATCATTGGCAACCAGCTCCAGCGCCTCGATGGCAAGTTAGTCCGGTCGAAGACTAGCAGCCTTTTCGCTCCACCTCGATACGATCTACCTTCTGGAATCCCCGCGGCAATTTGTTGCCGCGCCTGCCACGCTCAGAGCGATAGTGCTCGAGATCGGATAACTTCAGCTTCAGGTGGCGTTGCCCGGCAAACACCAGCAGCGTATCACCTTCACTGAGTACCGCAGCGGCGACGACAAATTCAGAGCGGTCAGCAACCCTGGCGGCCGGAATATTGATAATTTTATTACCTTTACCCCGGGACAGCTCGGGCAATTCGCCCACGGGAAACGCCAACATCCGGCCCTCATTGCTAATTGCCACAACCAGGTCCTTGTCACTTTCATCAACCCGCATCGGTGGCATCACCCGACTACCGCGAGGCAGGCTCAGCACTGCTTTGCCCGCCCGGTTCTTACTTTGCAAATCACCCAGTCGTGCGACAAAGCCGTAGCCCGCATCGGTGGCCAGCAGGCAGCGCTGGCTCTCATCCCCAAACAATATGCCTTCAAATGTGGCGCCAGAGGGCGGATTGATCCGCCCAGTCAAGGGCTCTCCCTGACCACGGGCTGATGGCAGGGTATGCGCCGGGAGTGTATAGGCTCTGCCGGTTGAGTCGAGCATGACCAGTTTTTGGTTAGAGCGGCCGCGAGCAGCAAAGCGGTAACCATCTCCCGACTTGTAACTGAGCGAGGTAGGGTCGATATCGAGCCCCTTGGCCGAGCGAATCCAGCCCTTCTCAGACACGATCAAGGTGACAGGCTCTGCTGTCAGCAGCTCGTCTTCGCTAAATGCCCTGGACTCCTGGCGCACCGTCAGCGGCGAGCGCCGGTCATCACCATATTCTTCGGCGACTGCGATCAGCTCCTTTTTAATCAGGGTTTTCATGCGGGCGTCAGAGCCGAGGATTTTCTCAATGGAATCCCGCTCTTCGCTGAGCTCATTCTGCTCAGTACTGATAATGAACTCTTCCAGCCTGGCCAGATTGCGCAGCTTGAGATCGAGGATAGCGTCGGCCTGAATATCGCTAATGCCGAAGCGCTCGACCAGAGCAGGCTTGGGCTTATCCGCGGTACGGATAATGGCAATAACTTCGTCTATATTGAGATAGGCAACCAGCAAGCCTTCAAGGATGTGCAAGCGCTTGAGGATTTTTTCCAGGCGATAGCTTAAACGACGCCGCACCGTCTCTTTACGAAAGCTCAACCACTCGCTGAGGATAGTCGCCAGGCTCTTGACGGCTGGCCTCCCATCGATGCCAATGATATTGAGATTGACCCGATAGTTTTTCTCGAGGTCGGTAGTGGCAAACAAGTGCGCCATAAGCGCTGCAGTATCAATCCGGTTGGAGCGTGGAATAATCACCAGTCTGGTCGGGTTTTCATGGTCCGACTCATCACGTAAATCGGCAACCATCGGTAACTTTTTGGCCTGCATTTGTTGGGCGATCTGCTCTAGAACCTTGGCGCCGGAAACCTGGTGAGGCAAGGCGGTAATCACCACATCACCGTGCTCCTGCTGATAAATAGCACGCATTTTCAAGCTGCCACGGCCGGTCTCATAGATGCTGAGGATATCCTCCCGGGGAGTGATGACTTCTGCTTCGGTTGGAAAGTCCGGGCCCGGCACATGAGCAAAAAGCTCCTCGACGCTCGCTCGGGGCGAGTCCAATAAATGCACACAGGCTGCTACCACCTCACGCAGGTTATGGGGCGGAATATCCGTTGCCATCCCAACAGCTATTCCGGTGGTGCCATTGAGCAGCACATGGGGTGCCCTTGCCGGCAATACCGTAGGCTCTTCCAGGCTACCGTCAAAATTCGGTATCCACTCAGCGGTACCCTGGGCCAATTCCGACAACAACAGCTCGGCAATCGGGGTTAGGCGCGATTCGGTATAACGCATAGCCGCAAAAGACTTGGGATCGTCCGGCGAGCCCCAGTTGCCTTGCCCATCAATCAACGGATAGCGGTAACTAAAGGGCTGCGCCATTAGCACCATGGCCTCATAGGCGGCACTATCGCCATGGGGATGGAATTTACCAATCACGTCACCGACCGTACGCGCCGATTTCTTATGCTTGGAGCTGGCTTTCAAGCCAAGTTCACTCATTGCATAAATAATGCGCCGCTGCACCGGCTTCAAGCCATCACCTATATGTGGCAGGGCGCGGTCGAGGATCACGTACATGGAGTAGTTAAGGTAAGCTTTCTCGGCATACTGCCGCAGTGCTACGTTTTCAATATGTTCCAGGCTTATGGCCACGTTTATTCAGACCCCGTTTGGTTTCTGCTCGTTCTGACTGGTTTATGACAGCGTATTTGAAAAGTTTTTTGCTGGATTTCGAGAGGCTGCGAAGCATAGCATCAGGCAGCTGCTCTGTGCTATGCCCCAACGGCCATTCAAAAATTGAGGCTAAGCCCAAGCTCAAATCCCCGTCCCGGCTCAGGCGCATAATTACGCAGATAGGAGGCACTGTTGCGTATCTCAGCATTGCCGAGGTTATTGGCTTTGGCAAACAGCTGCCATTGCGTGCGCCCTCTATCGAAATCATAGAAAACGCCGGCGTCAATGCGGGTAAAACCAGCGGTTGTCGTCTCGTTAGCACCGGGATTATCCTGCTCAAAACCATGGTTTACCCTGACAAACCCTGACCAGTTGCGAACGTCGAAATTAAAGCGTGCGCCAATCCGGGCAGGAGGCATCCGCGGTACACCCTCGTCGCTATCCTCAAGAGTGGCGCGAGTGTAGTCGCCGTAAAAATCCAGGGAAAATTCGTTCCCGGAATCTGGCCAAAGCGGCACACTAATCTCGGCTTCGATACCCCGAAATAGAGCCGCTTGCTGAGTATATACAAGCACCGGCGGCCCCTCGTCCGCCTGTTCTGGACCGCAAACCGAAATTCCCAGACATTCGTCAGGGTTATAGATCAATCCGGTATTGGCCAGATAGATATAATCGCTGAAATTATTGTAAAAAACATTCAAGCTTGAGCTGTAACGGTCACCGAAATGCGTCCATCCCAGCTCAAAATTGTGTGAGGTTTCGCTATCCAGTTCCGGGTCACCAATCTCGACGGCGCCAGTTGCGGCGTGCTCCACCAGAGTGTCGCTGCCTATGTTGACCACATTAGAATACAACTCCTCCGCAAATGGCGCTCGCTGCGCAATGGATAGCGCCAGAGTAAGGTTGTTATCGTCGTTAATCGACCAGATAGTCGCCGCCGAAGCACTCCAGGTGGTATAGGACTTCTGTTCTAAGCTGGTATCTTCGGGATCAATTTTTTGGTATTCCCCACGCAATCCCAACTCAAGTGTCCAGTTGTTGAAGTGCCGGTCCTCCAGCAGGAAAAATCCAATATTGCGGGTGTTCGATTCCGGCACAAACACTTCTTCTCCAACGGCGGAAAAGTCCCTCGTTGCGGCGTCTAAACCGAAGGCTCCGTGCCAACCGGCGAAGGCATGATGCACCATCTCCCAGCGCAGAGACCAGGCATCATTTTTGAAGGTCGTACCAACTTCCTGTCCTTCGAGCTCAACGTGATGATAGCGTGTGTTCGCCAGCTGGATACGGCTGACTTCCAGCCAGGAAAACGGGTGGTATATTTCAGACTTAAGGTCGAAGCGCTCTTGCTCCATATCAATACGTATTTCCGGCTCTGCGCCGTCTTCCTCCTCCTCTTCACCATGCTCATGCCCGGCGTGGGTACCGGGTGGGATGCCATAATTATCTTTCAACTGACTGTAGCTGGCACCGATATAACCCCATGCCTGAATCCAGGAAGCCCCCGCCGTGATGCTGCTGCCGTGACCATTTGAATTGCCGATATAGCCATCGGTGTTTTCAGCTGGATCCACACCTGGAATATCAATTGCTTCCCCGGGAATCGATACATCGTTGTTTTCGCTGTAGAGACCATCGAGGTGCAAGGCCATTGCGCCTGCCCCGGTGTCCAGCTTGAAGATACTGACATTGCCATCATCAACGCTGTTATAGCGCCAGGCTATACCTCCCTGAGTCGAGTCCGGCACAGCATCGGGAATGCGGCCATCGATAACATTGACGACACCACCGATAGCCCCGTTGCCATAGAGCAGCGATGCCGGGCCCTTGATAACCTCAATCCGCTCGGCGAGGAAAGGCTCGGTGGCATTGGCATGATCAGGGCTGAGAGTGGAGACATCCTGCACCGCCAAACCATTCTGCAAAACCAGCACCCGTGGACCGGTTTGCCCCCGAATGACAGGCTTGCCGACACCCGGGCCATAGGAGGTATTGCTGATCCCCGGCTCAAACAGCAAAGTTTCACCGAGGCTGGAGCTGACAACATCCCGCAGGTCTTCCCCACCGAGGGACAGTACCGGCATGGCTGTTTCGGCTTCAGTCTTATGCAGTGGCGCAGTCACCACCACATGTTCCAGTTCAGTTTCGGCGGGCTCAAGGGCGCTCGCGCCAGTGGCATGCACAGTTAAAAATCCGAGGCTCAAAGCCCCGTGTAAATAATTCATTACCCTACTCCTGAAATAGCTTGTGAGATTTAGCTTGGGACGTTACTCAGGAGACTGCGGGTGGGGCCCGGCCATAAAAACCGGGATAAAGACCAAGGTAAACAAGCGTCGCCACGCTTGCAGCCAACGCCTCGCCATAGTGAAACGACGGTGCGACCAGCTCGGTAACCGCCAATGCCGGATTGTGATCAAGCTGACAATGGAGGCAGGAAGTGCTGTCATTTTCGCCGTGCAAATGCACGGTGCCCTGCATAAACGACATCAACAGCAGAGCCATCACCAATATCAGGATACGCGGCAAGCGATGTACAGTGAGTGCAGGCGACATGGATTTCCAGGGCAGATACGGCGGATGCTAGCCAACAGCTATTGGGCATGCATGAGCTTGATGCCCTTGTCCGCCCAGCGATAATCGGGAAGATTCTAAACCATCTCCAGCAAAGGTGTCACGATTAAAAAAGCCCCTCCTGCAGCACCCTGTGGCGCTTGGGCTCGCGATTGAAGAAATGAGCTGCGGCGCTTGTGCAGCAAAAATCCAGCGCCAGGTCAGCACCTTGCCTGAGGTCGAAGACGTCACGGTCAAATCGACCAGCGCCCGGCGGCGGTATACAGTATTTCCGACCCACTTAGAGACACTGCCGCTGACGCTATCCAGCTACTGCGACAGCGCGGTTTTGCCACCCACATGCTGACCGGCGACCAGCAATCGGTGGCGGTCATGATCGCCGGGGCGGCGATCGCGTTTTCCAATGTAATGGTTGTCAGTAATGCGCTGCTGTTACAGCGATGGCAAGCGCCATCTGCGACTTAAGGCCGGGCTTCAGGCATCGATTTTAGGGGATGTCCCGGACCTGGTGTCACCCACGTCGACGGCTGGCAGTTCCGGCAGAGGCCGCGCCACCGAGCTGTCTGTCAGGTCGTGCTCAGCGCCCAGTAACACCGCCAGCCACCGGGTTTCATCGCTGCTTTCAAAGGCAATTTTCAGGGTCATAGTAAGCGGTACCGACAAGAACATACCCACCGGGCCGAGCAGCCATCCCCAGAAAACCAGGGAGATAAATACCACCAGTGTTGAAAGGCCGAGGCTGCGCCCCATCAGCTTTGGTTCAATCAAATTGCCAAACACGCTATTGACCACGATATACACCAATGCCACCCAGCCAGCAGAGACAAAGCCGTACTGAACCAGCGCCATCAGCACCGCTGGGATTGCGGCAATGACAGAGCCAATATTAGGTACAAAATTTAATAAAAAGGCGACAATGCCCCATAGTAGTGGATAGTCGACACCAAAGATGTAAAGAGCCAGCGCGACCGTTGCCCCTGTTGCCAGACTCATTGCAGACTTGATCACCAGGTAGCGGTTGAGGGTGTTGGAAAAGCGTCCAAAATTGGCCAGTGAGCGAGCGGGATCGTTCGAAATAGACTGGATTTTGTCGCCAAAGCTGGGCAGTTCCATGAGGATAAAAGCCACCGTCAGGAAAATTAAAAATGCATTGGCGAGTGTCCCTAGCAAGCGGTTAAACGCTGAGCCCACAAAGCCCATCGCAGCACTGAGGTCCAACATGCTGCGCGCTTTGTCCATATCTACTTCTAACCCATAGGCCGCCAGCCAGCCTAGAATTTGCGCGGCGATATCCTGCAGCCGGGTTTGATATTGCGGCAGGTTTTTTGAAAACCCATCCAGCGATGAACCCACCAGACCGGATAAAAGCGTCGCCAGGCCAATGATGATTACCATCATAATAACCAGGGCTACCGCCTGTGGAATGCCGTGGCGCGTCAACCACAGCATACCCGGCGCACTGATGGCGGCAATAAAAAGCGATATCAAAAAGGGCGTCACAATAGGTTCCGCCGCCTGCACAGCGGCAAGAATAATAACTATCGCGGACAGGGTGAGCACCCAGACGGTGCTGCGTGGAAATCGTGCATATTCGTTCATGGTTTAAACCATAGGGGGTGGGCAGAATTGAAGTCTAACCGTCAATGACGAAACCATCCAAATTCCGGCATCTAGAACCGAACCCTCAGTGCTGGCGCAAGCACAGGACTCAGCGGGCTGTTAAATGTCTCTGAATTTCGACCGCCTGCACTGAAACAGGGACGTTACGGCAAAATCAGGCTTTCTCAACAAGCTATCAGTAGGTCCACTCCAGTGAGGTAATCACACCATAGTCAGTGCCGCTGGCACTGCTGTCCCCATCATCTATTTCCGGAGGCTGATTATCGGTACTGGAGTAAACCGTCAATGCCCAGTTGAGGTCAGCGATTATTTCCCAGCGAATCTTGCCATTCAGGGTGGTACGAACCCGGCCACTCTCGGTAAGACTGGGAAACACAGTAAAGTTTATCGAGACATCGGCCTTGGGAGTATTGAACTTAAAAAACTCGTAGCCGACCGCTGCGAATAGCTCCAGTGAAGTTCGGCTCTCCTTGTCGGTAGAGAAATAATTTTCGTTGTTTAAAGCCAGGCCGCCAGCGGTAACCAGGATAGTGCGATTGGTATTAATAAACCGATAGGCGCCGCCTCCCTGCAACAGGGCTCGCAATTTCAGATCCAGCTCGGTATTTTGCTCAAACTCGGCGAGGGAAAGTGAAGTCCAATTTGACCCCAGGTAACCCTGGTGGGAGACACTGCCGACATAGCGCTCGGTTGCGGGTTCTGAGCTTTGGCTCGAGACCAACGCACTGAGATTCAAAGCATAGGTATGGACGCGCGATCGATAGTTGCTGCTTGCCGCGAAGTTGAGCTGGACATCAGTGTTTGCCTTTTTAAAGCTGAAACCCAGGCCAATTGAGCCGTCCATACGATCCCAAAAGTCATCCTTAACCGGGTCAATAGAGACCACCGCCTGCTGCTTCAGCCGAACCGACCGTCCGTCAGATGTGACTTCAAGCTCCGCCCCATCTGCGGTGGTCTGCAATGAACCGAAAGCCAGGATCCCACTGGCGGTCTCGATGGCAAACTGTTTGTCGGAGCGCACCGCAACGATATCCAGCCACTCGACATAAAGCGTGCCGGCACTGTCGGTTTTAACCCGCAGCAATCCGCGTTCCAGCTCCTTGATCTCACAGGTAAGACGATCGCCGTTCACCAGAGTGATGACATCAGTTTTTTGAGCCATCGCTGGTGTCGCACCCAGCATTAGCGAGGCTACGACTAATATCTTTGCTGCCAGTCTGGCGCAACGGTTCAACATTCAGAATCCATCATCGACGGCCTTTGCGGCTTTATTTTGCGTCGGTAGCGGCTGGGTGCACTAACGGCTGCCACCCCTATCCACACAGCGGGGATTATACGCTGCAATCGACACCGGATGACAAGCTATCATCGCCGTTGCGGCAACGGTGCCGACCGACTCGTCCGCAGTGTTATACTACCCGCCAGCATTTACTGGGGCGACGCGGAGCTTGGACTATGCCTTTTACCGAATTGTCGGAAAGTGATTTCCTGGCGCTGGGAACCTGGCGCAAAAACGGGAAAGTAGTAGATACACCGGTATGGTTTGCCAGTGACGGCAATCAGCTACTGGTATTTTCCCCGGCGGGTGCGGGCAAAGTAAAGCGTCTTCGCAACAGCAACAAGGCCAGGGTGGCGCCTTGCACCGTTTCAGGCAAGCTACTGGGTGACTGGATTGCAGTCAGGGCCGAAATCATTACTGACGAAACCGCAATGGAGCTTGCCTATACGGCTCTGCGCCAGCGCTACGGATGGAAAATGCTGGTCACTGACTTCTTTTCGAAGCTCGCCGGAAGAATGTCGAAGCGGGTATTTATTCGAATCACCCCGGAGCCAAAAAGGAAACCTCGACGTGTGAGCGCTGCAAAAAAAAGTAAAGCACCCAAAGCCAGACCGCGCGCCAAAGCAGTTGCGCCTAAAGTGAAACCTAAAGTTAAACGATCCAGTTCGTCGCCAAAGCCGCGCTGAACTGGCATCGACAGCTGTGGCTCAAATAGTATATTCAGCTCTGTGGAGAATTCGACATGACATGCTTGTTCTGTAACATTATCAGCGGCGACATCCCCGCCGATATCGTCTACGAAGACGATCAGCTTATCGCTTTTCGCGATATTACCCCGCAGGCTCCCAACCATATACTGGTCATCCCCAGAAAACATATTTCGACCCTCAACGACGCTACCGCCGGCGATGCCGAATTGCTCGGGCATATCATGCTGACCGCTGCGAAATTGGCGGCGCAACTGGATTGTGCGGATGAGGGTTATCGGGTTGTCATGAATTGCAATGCAGCGGCGGGACAAACCGTTTTTCATATTCACTTGCACTTGTTGTGCGGGCGCAACATGCATTGGCCCCCCGGCTGAAACCCCGCGAGGAGTGTCTGTGAAGCAAAAGCACCAGGTCGCCGATACGCTGTTCGCCAAGCCGATTGAGCAATTGCAGCGGTTTCGCTTTGACGAGCATGTAGCAAGCGTATTTGCCGATATGATTGGCCGCTCGGTACCAGGTTATGACCTTACCCTCAGCATGATCGGGGTGTTGGCGGCTCATTTTGCCCAGAGTCACAGCCGCTGTTACGATCTCGGCTGCTCACTCGGTGCCTCAACCCTGGCCATGCGCCACCGCATACCAGCAAGCTGCCAACTGATCGCCATCGACAACTCCCTGTCGATGCTGCAACACTGCCGGGAAAACCTGAGAGTTGATAGCGCCAGCGCCCGGGTAGATATTGTTTGCAGCGATATCCAGCACGTGCTGATCAGCGATGCCTCGATGGTAACTCTCAACTTTACCCTGCAATTTATCCCCGCAGCCCAGCGCCTGGGCCTGCTCGAAAGTATCCATCAGGGCCTGAGGCCCGGCGGTGCGTTGGTGCTTTCCGAAAAAATCGCAATGCCGGGAGAAGCCCAGCAGCAGATGTTCGAAACCCTGCATCACGACTTCAAGCGCGAGATGGGTTACAGCGACCTGGAAATTGCACAGAAACGGGCGGCGCTTGACGAGGTCCTGGTTCCAGATACAACCGCAAGTCATAAGGAACGCTTGCACAAGGCCGGATTCAAGGAAGTGTACACCTGGTTCCAATGCCTTAACTTCGCCTCCTGGCTAGCCATCAAATGATCGCATTCGACGATTTTTACAGAGCCCTGGAACCGACGCCTTTGAAAGCCGACATCAGCCGCTTCAAAGATGCCATAGACCGCCGCTACAGTAACCGAATACACGGTGATCATCACAAATGGTTAAAAGCCTACAAGCAATTACCTGAGCTAACAGCGGATACGATTTGCCTTGATAAGGACACCGTCGCGGCAATCCGCAGCCAGGCATTGTCCCCGGCACAGCAGCAGCAACTGGTAGATGCCGCTGCAGCAGTTACACCCCTGGCGCAAAGGCCCCTATCGACTGTTCGATGTCATGATCGACACTGAGTGGCGCTCGGACTGGAAATGGCGCCGTCTCGCACCCCACATCAGCCCACTAACAGGGCGCACTGTGCTCGATGTCGGCTGTGGCAGCGGCTACCACTGCTGGCGAATGGCCGGGGCAGGGGCGCGCCTGGTGGTGGGAATCGACCCATCACAAAAATTCCTGTTCCAGTTCCAGGCCGTGAAAAAATACCTCGGCCAGCAGCCAGTCTTCTACCTGCCGCTTCGCAGCGAAGACCTGCCACCGGCACTGGGGCGATTCGATACCGTATTCAGCATGGGCGTCCTGTATCACCGGCGCTCTCCGTTCGAGCACCTTGAGGAACTCCGCCAGGCTCTTAGACCGGGCGGCGAACTGGTGCTGGAAACATTGGTCATTGAAGGCTCGCGACACCAGGTATTGGTGCCAGGTGAGCGCTACGCACAGATGCGCAACGTCTGGTTTATACCCAGCAATGAAGAAATACTGCACTGGCTTGAACGTGCAGGGTTTAAAGACCAGCGTCTGGTCGATAGCAATAAAACGTCTACCGAGGAGCAACGCAGTACCGAGTGGATGCGCTTTCACTCCCTTGGGAATTTTTTGGACCCCAGTGACCCAGGCCGTACCATAGAAGGGTACCCGGCTCCGCGCAGGGCCTGCTTCATAGCACGACGCCCCGGCTGACTATCCAGCCGTTACAGCGAAAACACCGCAATCGAACCGCTTGCTTGGGACTTTGCATTGAAAAACCACAATTGTCGAACAGCGCTCAGCCTATGGGCGGGCCGCACAGCACCGTCCAGCCATTGAAGCTGGGCACCGCACTGCTGCTGGCAGCGATGCTGGCCAATAGTCCCTCTGGCCAGGCTGCAGAGCCACCCCTACTGCCATTGTGGGAGCTTGGGGCCGGCCTGGCATCGCTGGAGCTGCCACAGTATGTCGGCTCCGACCAGCGCACCCGCGGCACCATCCCTATCCCCTACTTTGCCTACCGCGGGGAATCGATCAAGATTAGCCGTGAAGCACTCAGCGGCAAGATATTTGAACGCGCAGACCTGCTGATTGATCTCAGCGGCGATTTCAGCCTGCCGGTGGACAGCGCCGAGAATCAGGCCCGACAGGGCATGCAAGATATTGATTTTGTTGCCGAGGTGGGGCCCGCATTACGCTACACCATGCTCCGCAATACTGCCGGTCACCCCACCTTCAGTGCCGAAATTCCGCTACGTGCGGCATTCCAGTCTAACTTGCGCTACCTGAGCTATGAGGGTTGGCGAGTCAACCCCCGGCTTCGTCTGCAGAATTACTTTGGTCCCTGGCGACTGGCAGTGACGGCCGGACTCTACTGGAACAGTAAAGCCTACAACCAACTGTATTACGGCGTCAGCCCAGACCAGGCCAATGCCCAGCGCCCAGCCTACGATGTTGACTCGGGTTACGGTGGCTGGGGCCTCTCTGCCAGCCTTTCCTATCGTCGCGATCGCTGGTGGGTGGGTGGGTTTGTCCGCTGGTACGATATCCATGGCGCCAGTTTTGCCGACAGCCCATTGGTATTGGTCAGCAGCAATGCCGGCTTTGGTCTCGCTACCGCCTGGATATTTGCAGCCTCGCCTGAAAAAGTAGCTCGCTGGGATTGAGGCACCTTGATTGAAAAATCGACAAATAATCGCTACCGTACAAGTCGCGCCAGATTGCGAACTCTTCGCCCAGCACAGCCTATGATGACATCAGGAAGTTTGCAGTTCGAACTGCCGCACAAAGCCCTTATTGCTATATTCCGGGTCGCTGTTTTCTGGCTGATGAGTTGGTCAGTGCCAAGCCATGGTGAACAGATCCTGCCCATCAGCCACAATGGCAATATCCCTGCTGATTACCTCAGCTTCTGGATTGACACCAGCGGCGAGCCGACGCCGAACGAGGCCCCGCTGCAAGGTCAGCTCGACAACATCGATTGGCAAAAGGTAGACAGCGCGCCAGTCACCCTGGGTTTTATGGCGGAGCCGGTTTGGTTCAGGCTACGCCTGAACAACAATAGCGAGCGCTTTCAGGAGCGCTTACTGGAAATCCAATATCCACTGCTGGATGACATCCGGATTTTTATTTACGCCGATGACAGGCTGATCGATAGCGCAGTCTTCGGCGACAACCATCCGTTTGCGCAACGGGAAATTGAATACCCTACCTTTCTCAAGCATCTCCATGTCGACAGCGGCGAGACCCTTGATATTGTCCTGCGGGTAGCCACTACCAGCTCTATGCAGGTGCCGCTCTCGCTATGGCACGGTGGCTCACTGTTGCACAGCGCATCGATCGACAACCTGATGAACGGCGTTTACTACGGCACATTACTGGTCATTTTCATCTACAACCTGTTCGCATTTGCCAAGGGAGGAGAACGCAAGTACCTGTATTACTGCCTGTATATTCTAAATCTGGGCCTGTTCTTTGCCTGCATGAACGGCATCGCCTACCAGTATTTGTGGCCAGACTCTGGCGGCTTGACCAAGCCTATGATTGCTTTCTCTCTTGGTAGTACCATCCTATTCTCCACCTTGTTTACCCGCGACTTCCTCGGGTTGGCGGCAAGTCGACCCAGGCTCAACCTGTTACTGGTGATGCTTGGTATCGTTGGGGCCACCTTTATGGCCGCCGGCATGCTGGTGCCTTACCAGTTGCTGGCCAGGCCGATGGTGCTCTGCTCCATCGTTACTGTTGCGATCCTGCTTGGCACCGGCTTCGTGCGCTGGAAAGACGGCCATCCGGCCGGCATGCTATTCTGTCTGGCCTGGGTGATACTCACCGTAGGCATCATCATAATGGCGCTCAGCAAAATCGGCTGGATCGCGCGCTCTCCGGTTACCGAATACACTGCCCAACTCGGTTCAATGCTGGACTTGATTCTTTTGTCTCTCGCTCTTATCCAGCAACTCGACCGCGAACGAAAGGCCAATAGCTCCGCCCAAAAAAGTGCCCTCGAATTTGAGCGTCAAGCGAGCATGGCACGCCAGCAAGCTCTGCTGGTGCAACAGCAGGCCGCCTATGAACTGGAAGAAAGAGTCCGGCAACGCACCCGTGAACTGCAGATCGCCAACCAAAAGTTGAGCGCACTGAGCACCACCGACTCCCTCACCGGACTGAAAAATCGACGTTTTTTCAACGAGCGCCTGCTGGCGGAGTTTAACCGCAGCAAACGGGACGGCACGCCCTATCACCGCTATCATCATTGATGTCGACAACTTCAAGTCAATTAATGACCGTTACGGTCATCTGGTGGGCGACGACATGCTAAAACTGGTGGGGCAGCTGATAGAAATCGAAGCCAAACGCTCTAGCGATATCGTGGCGCGCTATGGCGGCGAAGAGTTTGCGGCGGTGCTGATTGACAATACTCCCGTTCAGGCACTGGAGATGGCGGAGAGAATTCGAACCAGCGTTGCTGCTGCCAATTATGATTGCCAGGACATTCGCCTTAATCGAACCGTTAGCATAGGCGTAGCGACTATGACACCGCAAAAATTCAATAGCCCCGAGGAGTTGATCCGCCAGGCCGACGATGCTCTCTATCTTTCCAAATCCCTGGGCCGGGACCGGGTATCGGTTTATAACGAGAAAGCGGCTTAGGCAAGTTACTAAAAAAGGCGCGCTGCTCCAAAAAATAACAACAGCCGGCTAGTCATCGGCCAACGCATAAATAGCGGGGCTATTGCGCAGGTAACCCTTGTAATCCATTCCCATTCCGAACAAATACTGATCGGGTAGAACCAGGCCGACGATATCGGGTCTGTACTGGCCCATTTTCCGACCATGCTGTTTGTCAACCAGAACCGCAGTCAGCACCTGGCGGGCGCCATGCTCCATACAATAATCAATCACAGCCGCGAGGGTGATACCTTCGTCAAATATATCATCAACAACAATTACCGCCTTGCCCTGCAGGCTTGCCCCGGGCAGGGCTTTCCAGGCCATGGCCGCTCCCTGCAACTGCTGCTGATAGCGGCTGGCATGAATATAGTCGACGCTCAATTTGCAGTTCAGGCGCTGTAGCAACTCCGCTGCCACCACCATGCCACCGCTCATGACACACAGAAGTAATGCTGGCTCAGGCAATCGGGCACTCTCGATCGCGGTCGCCATGACGTCCAGTGCTGCTGCGACCTGCTGTTCATCGGCGACACAAATCGCTGAGCGCTGGACTCTTTCTAACTCTGTCATTATCGACATCTGGCCTTATTCCGCTGCCTCGCTCTTGTACTCTTCGAACAGCTTTTTGATCGCCTCCAAACGAGTCTTGGTATACTCGATACGCATTGCTACGGGGGGTCGATGTTCGCTTCCGACTGATTTATGCTCGCGAGTCAGCCTTTCCAGCAACTCCTCCAGCATCCGCTTTTCCTTGCGCAGCTCCGACACTGCCTCGGCCATTTCTGCCTTATCAAATATTTTACCCTCGGGAATGATTGACTCATCGGCCGGCAGGCTGCCCGCATGTTCCGACGACGGGATGAAAGCCGCTGCATCATCGATGCGACGCTGGTTCATAAACGAAGGAGAAACAATTTCGATGTCACGGCCATGCAAGGTGTCCAGCATGTGCTTGCGCAGGTTCGACCGCGAGCTCAGCAGCTGCCTGGGCTCGCTTAAAAAGCCAGCAATCCGATACACCACCGAGTAATCCTGGAGGTCCATAATTTGGACAAAGGGCTGGGACAAGTCAGCATCGGTGGCGGCACTGATCAGTGCATCTTCAATGCTCCGGCGTGACACGTCATAGCCCAACGATACCGTCGCTGAGACAATGGTTCCCGAAGAGCGCACAATGGTATAGGGGTTCGATATCAGCGTGAGATTGGGCAGGGTGGTCAAATCACCGTCTTCGGTCTGTATTTCCGTATGCAGCAGTCCGCGCTCGGTTACCCGCCCAAAATTTTCTGCAACGCGCAAAAAATCGCCGGGACGAAAGTTCTCTACGGTTCGCAGCATCACCCCCGCCAGCGCATTTGCCACAAAGGTGGTCGATGAGAAGGTGAGCACTGCGGTCACCAAAAGGCCCAACACCGTGATCAACTGCCCCTGGGTGGTATCGTCCAGCGGCAATACCAACAGCATTGCCAGCAGACCCAGAAATACCAGGGCAATCTTGATGCCCTGGCGCATCACACGTAAGTCCCTGTCGGTTTGGCGCATTCTCGCGGCCACCACATAATTGGTCAGCCACATACCCACGAATACCACAGCCACAACCAGCGCTGGAGCCAACACGGGCTTAACGTAATGCAAATAGTCCAAATTCAACTCCTAACCCTGGTCACTGCTACTTTCAATGGTGACGCCAGGCAGATCCCTCGGCAGCACCTGGTAAAGATAATGTTTGGCGGTAGCGATTTCCACCGCCGTTGGGGCAAAGTGCTGCTTGATAAACTGGGATACAGCAAGAGTCGTCATTCGCTGCTGCAGCACCGGGTTAATCGCCGCCGGAAAATCACCCTCGCACGCATGGATGGGTCCGATGGCATCAATCCCCTGCGAGGGATCGCCCAGCATAGTCTGCCAGCTGCTGGGCGAGCTTTGCCGGCCCAGGAGTTGCAGCACGTAGCGACATACCGCAGCATCGGGATTGCGCAGCCAACGAATATAACGTGATAGGCCACTGAAGCCAGTGTGCGAACCGTTTTCCAGTGTCACCAGGGTAACATTCGGGGCTTTCTCTAGCAGGGGGGCGGCGTTGGTCTGGTAATCGACCACGGCATCACCCGGCGTCGCAACCATTAGCATAGGCACTTGCGAAGCGTTAAAAAACGCGGAATTCAACATTGAGCTTGGTCCCGCTATCGAAATCACCAGCTGCAACCGATCATCGCGCCACTGGGGGTGATAAGCCGCCAGGGTGCCGGTCAAGCCTCCCAGGGAAATTCCCATCGCAGCGATACGTTCGGCATCCACCCGCTCGAAGAACGGCGAGTCGGGATCGCCATCCCAGGCGAGTAGAGTATCAAGCAGAAAACTGATGTCACCGGGTTGATTCACGACATCTGAAAAATTCGCTCCGCCCGGGGCAAGAAATCGGGTCAGCGGGTAATCGGCCGCAACCACCAGGTAACCCTGACGCGCCATGTAGGTTGCAAGATAGGCGCCGCTCAGCTTATTTGCGGCAAAGCCATGGCTATACACCAGCAAAGGGTGCCTACCCGGAGCTACTCGTCCTTGTTCCACCTTGGGAAACCATACCCTGATGTCCAGTTCGCGATGATCGAGTCCGGCAAAATCACCATTGGCAGCCGTCGGCCTGCTGGTATCAACCAGGTGGTAATCGATGTCACCTACCGCATAAATACCGCTATGCAGCAAGCGGCTGCTAGCGCTTTGGGCCCGCGGCTCACCAGGCAACCCGCTGTAGATAAAGACGGTAAACAGCAACCCGACCAGCAAGCCAAGCAGCAGCGCTATGCGCCATCCGCTCATGCATGTCCTCCCCATGTCGTTTTTGTTTGCCCGGCTGGTACTTTTACTGATGCAACGGATGTCGCGCCCCAAGTACCATAGGAAATGATCGTCCAACCGTCCGCTTGAGCTTTAATCCAGCGATTGCCAGGTTGGCTCAAACGGAGAGTGTATGCAGCGCTTGTCAAAAAAGATAGCCCATCTCTACCTCGCTCTCGGCATCATTTTCTCAGTTGCGATCGCCCGGCACCTGTATAACCTTGAGACAGAAAAGATCGATGAGCAGTTTCGCCGTGAAGTTGACCGACACAGCGCCAGCATCGAACAGGTATTGGTGCAACACTACGAAATTGTGCACGGCCTGGCCAATGCGCTGGGTCTCCTGGCGCAGCCCGAGCCCGATTATTTTATTCTGCTTTGCGAAACAGTGCGGCGCCGACACCCGGTAATCAAGTCACTGGCATGGTACTGGCAGGTTGCAAATTCGGGGCGTGTAGAGCTGGAGCAGCAACTTCAACAAACCTATCAACAGTTCAGCATCAAATCATTTGACAACGCTGCTTATAGTGGCACTAGCCTGGGCAAAGCAAGCGCGCTGAACACCCGCGCAACGGCACCAGACTATATGCCGATGATTGCGATTGTACCGGGCAAGAGACTAAACGCCCTATCTGGGGCTGGATCTGTACAGTCTTCCCGATATAGTGCCCTGGCCTGACCGAAGCGGCTGAAGGGGACCAGATTTACGTTTCCGGCGCCTATGAAGCAGCGAGTCGAGAGGAACTCGAATTTGCTGCTTTCTACCCAGTATACCGCCCGTTTCCCAACCAGCAGGCGACCGAATTTGCTGGCTTCGTGTCGGCTACTTTTTCGATTGATTCGCTGCTCAAACAACAGATGCAGGAAAATCTTAAGCAGTGGGCGGTTCGCATCGAGGCGCGTCACAACCTCGATGCCGATGCGGAGATCTTCAAAACAGAGCCGGAGCAAGAGCTTGCTCCAGCGACATATAGTTATCAACGCAGGATCGATGTTGGTGCCGACCGACATTGGGATATCCATGTCCGACCAAGTAAGGACTATATTGGGCACCAGCGCAGCAATACCCCGCTGGGAGCGCTGCTTACCGGCCTCGTATTTACCGGAATTATCTATTACCTCTGGCTGAGCCAACTGTACCGTACCCACAATATCGAATTATTGGTAGCCAAGAGAACTGAGGAATTATCGAAGGCCAATAAGCGCCTGAGAGAGTTATCACAAACCGATGCGCTCACCGGAGTGGCCAACCGAAGGCTCTTTGAAGAACGCCTGCAGCACGAATTTCTACGCTTGCGGCGTGCCAAAAAATTCCTGTCATTGATGATGATCGACGTCGACTATTTTAAGTCCTACAACGACTACTACGGGCACCAACAGGGTGACGAAACCCTGGAGCGAATTGCCAGCTGCATTGCTGACACGGTCAACCGCCCGGCTGACCTGGTGGCGCGCTATGGCGGCGAAGAGTTTATTGTACTGCTGCCTGACACCGACGAGAGCGCACTTGAGTTAGCCAAGGAAATTCTCGACGCGATCAGGCAATTGAATATCCCCCACGCTCGCTCCCGTAGCTCAGACCGTGTCACTATTAGTATTGGTTTTGGCTTTGCCCGGGTAAACCAGCTCCAAACACCAAAACAGCTTATCCTTGCCGCGGACCAGGCAATGTACTTCGCCAAAGCATCAGGACGCGACTGCATAGCCAGTGCGGCCGCCGACGCCAGTGATGTAACACCCATAAAATATCCTGGCGCTTGATGAAACTGTCCTGCCCGGCAATTTCAAGGCCAAAAACCCGCTTACAGCTCCTCGGTCAACCTGGCGCAGCTTATGACCAACCTGCGAAACCATTGATGCCCGGGATTATGGTGTAACAGTGGGCTCCATATCATTTTTAGTTCAAACGCAGGCACCGAGAAGGGTGCCTCACGTATTTGCAGGGATTCGTCGTGACGCAAGGTCTGGGCCAATCGGGTCGGCAGTGTCGCCACCAGGTCCGGCTGCTGCGCGATCATCGCAGCGACACCGTAGTGCCGGGTAAACACCACAATATGGCGCTCGTGACCCAGCTCCGCAAGCGCCTCATCAACCCGCCCCAGGCGCATGGACTCCTGGGGATTGATACCCACTCCCTGCCCCATACCGGTCTTGCTAACCCAGATATGGCGCGCCGCCAAATACTTGTCGAGGCTGAAATCTGAAGACAGCGCATGCTGTTGGTTGAAGACACAAGAGAAACTATCGTGCCAGATAGTATTCTGGTGAAACGAATTTGGCATTTGGTCAAAGCGATTGATCGCCATGTCAACACGACCCTGCTCCAGGTCGGCGAAACTGACATCACTCGGCGTCAGGATATCCAATGCAACCCCGGGTGCCTCATCGGCCAGGTGTTGCAGCAGTGGCGGCAGCAAGGTCGCTTCACCATAGTCACTGGCCATAATGCGAAACACCCGCTTACTGGCCGCAGGATCGAACTCTGCCTGAGGTTGTACGGTCTGTTCAATAATGCTCAGGGCTTCGCGAATAGCTGGCTGTAAAGCCTCAGCGCGGTCGGTCGGTTGCATCCCGGCACTGGTTCGAACCAACAGCGGGTCATCGAATAACTCGCGCAATCGACGCAAGCCATTGCTCATCGCCGGCTGGGTAATGCCCAGGCGAGCCGCTGCCCGGCTGACATTGCATTCGCTCAACAGCACGTCCAGGTAAACCAGCAGATTGAGATCCATGCGCGATATATTCATAAGGCAACTCTGATTCTATTTGGCCCGGAATCTTACTGCATCACCGATGTCGTGACAGCAACTTTTGACGCGCCCGGGATGCCTCATGGGACACGCGACCAGCCATCAACTACACTGTTAGCCTCTACCCGCAGGCATTCTCCCCGCGGGCCAGATTGTGTAAACTCGGATGCACCTTCCCGCCTGGAGAAGGCCGATACCCTCCTGAACAGGGAAATGCCCGCCATGTCCAGCTCCCACAGACTTGCCCGCACCATTCTCAATGGATTTCATGCGATGTTCGCGGATTTCCAGAACATCACGCTGGGGGCAAAAGCACGCTTCGAACAGGAGGATTGGCACGGAGTACAGCAGGCCCAGGCAGATCGTCTGGAAGTTTACAAATCCAAGGTAGACCAGTTGATGCCAATGCTAAACAGCATGATCAATAATGCGCTGTGTGACCTGAAACTGTGGAGGGACATCAAGCGGCACTATGAGATACTGATTGCCCACCAGAATAATTATGAAATTGCAGAGACCTTTTTCAATTCGATATTCTGCAAAGTATTTGACCATCAGCAGATTACCAATGACTACGCATTTGTGACCTCCTCACGGCAACGCTCCAGTGCCAATCACGACGACCTACTCTACAACAGTTATCCGGCAAACACTGATTTTCGCCAGGTTATTAGCACAATACTACAGGATTACAGTTTTGCAGTGCCCTACCAGAACCTGCGCCAGGACGTGCGCAATGTGGCCCGGGAAGTGTACCGGGAAATCGCTCCAGATTACCGTGAGTCTCTCGATAATACGACTGTCGATGTTATGGACTCGGTTTTCTATCGCAACAAGGGGGCCTACCTGGTAGGAAGAATTTGTGCGCCCAACAGCGATCCAATTCCCTTTGTGTTACCGATCCTGCATGCCGGTGACGGCACCCTGTATGTCGATACACTGATTCATGACCCCGACGAGGTCAGTATCATCTTTTCCTTTACACGCGCCTATTTTATGGTTGATGCGCCTACCCCCGCCGCTATCGTGGCCTTTCTCCTCAGTTTAATGCCGCACAAAAAAATCTATGAACTGTACGCCAGCTTCGGCTTTCGCAAGCATTCCAAAACAGAGTTTTATCGCGATTTCGTCAACCACCTGCAACACTCCGATGACAAATTTGTGGTCGCCCCTGGCATCAAGGGCATGGTCATGACAGTCTTCACGCTGCCCTCTTACGACATTGTCTTTAAGCTGATCAAAGATAGATTTACACCTCCCAAGGAGGTCACCGCCGACATCGTCAGGGAGAAATACCGGCTGGTAACTCGCCACGACCGGGTGGGCCGTATGGCTGATACCCAGGAATTCAGCGGTTTCCGCTTTCCCCGTGACCGCTTCGATCCAACGCTGTTGCAAGACCTGCAACAGGAAGCAGGCTCGCTGCTGCAGGTGGGTGACGACGAAGTGATTATCAAACACCTGTATACCGAGCGTCGGATGACGCCCCTGAATCTTTACTTACGCAGCGCCAACGACCAGGACATTGCCAACGTGATGGACGAATACGGCAACGCTATCAAACAGCTGGCAGCTGCCAATATTTTCCCCGGCGATATGCTGCTGAAAAATTTTGGGGTCACCCGCCATGGCCGGGTTGTGTTCTACGACTATGACGAAATTTGCCATATTACCGAGTGTAATTTTCGCAAAATTCCCGAGGCTCGCACCGATGAGGAGGAGATGGCATCACAGCCCTGGTACGATGTCGGTCCCTTCGACATCTTCCCGGAAGAGTTTCGCTTGTTTTTCTCCGGCAACCCGAAAGCGCGCAAGGCCTTTGACGGCCGCCATAGCGATTTATATGACGCCGAGTATTGGCAGGGCCTCAAACAGCAGATCGAAGCAGGCAAGGTAGTGGATGTGTTTCCCTATCGGCGCAAGCGACGCTTTGACCAGAATTGACAATATCCCACTGAGAGCAGGTCGCGGCCAGCAAAAATGGTTACACTAGCGCCAATGGATAAACATCCGCCGTTTGGCCGCCTGCTGCGCTTTTGGCGCAATACTTTTTCCCTAAGCCAGGAAGCACTGTCGCTGGAGGTGGGGGTGTCTGCGCGCCACATCAGCTTCCTTGAAACCGGCCGTTCCAAGCCCGGCAAAGCCCTGGTTTACCAATTGGCTGCTGCTTTCGGTTTATCGAGTCGGGACACCAGTAATCTGCTGGCTGCGGGGGGGTTTTTCCCGGACCGCGCCGACAGTGACCTGTCAACGCCGGAACAGCGCTGGCTGCGCAAATCTGTGGCCATGCGGCTGCGCGATCTCGATCCTGCCCCGGCCTGGGTCGCCGACTCCTGCGGTCGTATCCTGATGGTCAACCGTGGCTGGATTCACCTGAATCGCGATCACCTGCAAGAATTCGGCGAATCCTCGCTCGAAAATTCCTATCATATGTATTTTTCTGAGCGGGGACTGCGCAAACAATTGCTGGACTGGGAAGACCTGGCCTGCGCGTTGTTGGTCAACTTGCAACAGGAAGTACTGCTCACCGATGACCAGCAGGCCGGCAGGGTGCTGGAGGAGCTGCTGCAATACTCCGACGTTCCGGCCGACTGGGCTCGCCGCGGCGCCAGGATTCCCTACTCCCACAGCTTCAAAATTCGCAGCCAGCTCGACCAGCAACAGATCACCTGGATTGCGGTTAACAACACCGTTGGCGCAACCCCGTATGTCGCACAACCGCGCTTGCTGCTGTCTGCACTGCATCCGCTGGACGCCAGCCAGTGGCCGCTGCTGGAGCAGCTACTGCAACTTGAGCATCCCTTGCTATACCCCGGTTGAGAGTGTGCCAGAGCAACGTTCTGACGGAAGATCAACTAGTGATGACTGCGGTGACGGCCCACTGGCACGATCAGCGATAGCTCATCGCTCTCGACCCATCGGGTATCAATGCCGTATACCCGTCGCAGAATATCCGGCTGCAGAACTTCTACCGGCGCTCCCTCAACCACGCTTTTGCCATGGTCCAGCAGCAGCAGCCGATCACAAAAACGCGCAGCATAGTTCAGATCATGCAACACCACCAACACACTGCCCCCGCTCCGGGCATGTTCGGCAAAAATCTCCATCACATGAAATTGATGATAGGGATCGAGCGATGCTATAGGTTCATCTGCCAACAACAGCGGTGCGCCGGACGCCAGCATACGAGCCAGATTAACCCGCATACGCTCGCCCCCGGACAATGTAGTCACCACTCGGTCCAGCAGATCTTCTACCTCAGTCAGCTGCACTGCACGTGCAATGGCTTCGCGATCCTCGGACCCAGGGCGCTGCCAATAGGATAGATGGGGCAGGCGCCCCAAAGCGATCACTCGAGCAACCAGCAGGGGCCAGTGAGACTGAGTGTTTTGCGGTAGATAAGCCATCTGCCGGGCTCGCTCCCGCATCGACCAATGCGCCAGCGTGCGCCCCTGCAATTGGCAACTGCCTGCATCGAGCGGCACCAGGCCCAGCATCGCCCGCATCAGCGTGGATTTGCCGGCGCCATTGGGACCAATCAGGCCCAGCACCTCACCCGCCGCCAACTCCACCGACACTTCATCGACAATCGCCACGCCATTGCGCTCCACCGTGGCTTGCTCGGCCCTTAGCTGCGTCATACCACCTCGTAGCGCATCCGGTATACCAACCAGAGAAAGAAAGGCCCCCCTACCAGCGCAGTGATTACGCCCAGCTTCAACTCCTGCTGGGGCGAAAGCAACTGCACCGCCGCGTCTGCCAACAACACCATAAGAGCGCCCGCAATAGCACTCGGCAGTAATAGCCGTCCGGGCTCGGCTCCCACCAGTGGTCGAATCAGGTGCGGCACCACCAGTCCGACAAATCCGACATTTCCGCTTACGGAAACCGCGGCACCCACCGTCAGTGCCACCCCGGCAATAATCAGTGTGCGCTGGCGCGCGATGCTAAACCCCATGCTCTGGGCCCCCTCCTCACCAAAGCTGAGCGCGTCGAGAAAACGGCCACTACCCATCAGGCATAGCCACCCTGCAAGCATAAAGGGTAGCGCGATGGCGACATCGTTATAGCTACTGTCTGCCACCGAACCCAGTAGCCAGTAGACGATTTCACTCATTGCGTAGGGGTTCTGGGAGAAGTTGAGTGCCAATGATATCAACGAGGATGCCACAGCATTGATCGCCACCCCTGCCAAAATCAGACCCAGCACACTTGCTTCGCGCCCGGCCAGGAAAAATATCAGTGCTACCCCGATCCCGGCGCCCACCAGGCCGCCCAGCGGCAACAGGTACCAGGCCAGACCCGCAAAGCCAAAATAGAACATAATCACAGCGCCGAGTGCGGCACAATTACTCACGCCGACCAGGCCCGGCCCGGCCAACGGGTTGCGCAACAAACCCTGTATCGCGGCACCAGCCAGGCCCAGACAAGCGCCGACAAGGGCAGCTAAAAGCGAACGCGGCAGCCGTATTTCAAGTAATACCAAGGCATCGACCGTATCCTGGCGAGCACCAGCGGCAAAAATTTCGGTGAGCCTCAAGGGGAAAGGGCCACTCATGAGATCCAGCAGAAATGCCAACAGCAGGCCCAGGACTAATAGCGGCAGTAACCACGGTGCAGTCGAGGGCCGCACTAGCGCATAACCCGCAACTGGGCAACAGCCTGCGCAATCATCGGCGTGGGGCAGGACCAGAGACGACTATCTACCCGGGCCATCGCGCCGGCGGCGATACTTTTGGCGAGCGCGGGATGCCGTAATTTTTTTTGCGCCAGTGAGTTCATATTGGACTCTTGGTCGTCGATAACAAATAGCTCCGGTTGGCGGCGCAGGAGCTGCTCCAGCGGAATCACCGCCCCGTAGTCGTTGCCCAGTCGGGCAGACAGGTTAGCAAACCCGGCAGCTTCAAGCACCGCTCCCTGCAGGGTTTTAGACCCGGGGCTGTAGCCGTTAGGCGCATAGATAACCGCCAGTGGACGCGGACCAGGCGGCAGCGATTGTGCAGCCTGCAATTGCCGCTTCATCGCCGCCAGCAGCTCGGCACCAGCGGCCTGTTGTTGCAGCAGTGCAGCGGTGTCGGCAATAACGCTTGCAACATCTTCCAGCGACTCTGCTGCCGCAACCAGCTCAACCCGGTAGCCTAGTTGGCGCAGCAAGGTGACCAGACGGTGGTCCGACAATTCATAGGCCAGAATCAAGTCAGGCTCGAAGGCCACGATTTCCTCGACCCGGGCATGATTCAGGGGTATATCGCCAACCCGGTCGACGTAGGCCGAGTAAAGCGGATTTGCGGCCATAAACGAGACCGAGCGAATATCCTCAGTAGGTGCCAGTAGCAGCAGCAACTGATCAGTACACAGATTGATCGACACTATGCGTTCAGCGGCCAGCACTCGCCCGCTGCCCAAACAGCACAGCAACGCAAGACAGGGCCAAAGAAAACAATACAGATGCTTGATGGTCGACTTCGCTGGATCATGTGACAAACTACGATGGCGTACCCGCATGAGACACCCCCTGCGGCACTTTAGGAACAGTGCCTGCAGTTGTCAAACAGCACGGCCCAGCGGGGCTGCACGCTTAACTGCAATTCGTTCAACATTGCGACTTGCACTGGCCGACACTTTTCTGGCATGGTGCGCGCAAATCCTGGCGACTTTGACTTTACTAACCAATCCATATCATTACGCGGGCGACTATGAGCACCCCTAGCGCAACTCCCCATGCGGTAAAATATCTTGGCACGCTGGCCCTGCAGTCCAGCCATCCGGCAGTGAAGAAACTACGACGCAATGGTCATGAACCCTCTATTCATGGCAACAAGGTATGGCGCTCCAGCTTTGTGCTGATGAACTATCTCAAAGCTAACCCCTTGCCAGAGCAGGCCAGGGTCATCGACGTTGGCTGCGGCTGGGGCCTGACCGGTATTTACCTCGCAAAACGTTTTAACGCCGAGGTTACCGGCATCGATGCCGATGCCGACGTGGCGCCCTTCCTTGCAGCACAGGCCGCCATCAATGAAGTTGAAATTGACTTCCAGCGCAAAAAATTCCAGCAGATACGCAAGCAGGACATGGTTGGGGTGCACACGCTAATCGGTGCCGATATCTGCTTCTGGGACGAATTGGTGAAGCCTCTCTACCGCTTGATAGGCCGCGCCATGGATGCCGGGGTAGAGCAGGTACTCATTGCCGATCCTGGCCGCAGTCCGTTCTGGGAGCTGGGCAAGCTGTGTGAAAAAAAATACAAGGCCACAACGATCGAGCGCCGGATCAGCAAGCCCTACCAAACCTCCAAGCATATTCTGCTGGTGAACCAGAACTGAACCGCCGCACTAGTCGTACACTTCCGGGTTGGCGCAATGAGGTATTTTCTCGCCCCGCAGGGCAGCCACCATATTGGCCACTGCCATTGTCGCCATCTGCTCACGGGCATGCCGGGTAGCACTGCCGATATGCGGGGTTAACACCACATTGGGCAATGCCAATAACTCGCTGTCGGGGTCCAGTGGCTCGCGCTCAAATACATCGATACCGGCAGCAAATAGTCGGCCACTGCGCAGCGCAGCGCCCATGGCAACCTCATCAACAATACCGCCCCGGGCGGCATTGACCAAAACGGCACCAGGTTTGATTCTTTCGAAAGCCGCCCGGTCGAGCAACATCCTGGTTGCCGCGGTCAGTGCGAGATTGACGCTGATGAAATCTGCTTCTGCCAGCAGCGAATCGAGGCTGACGGTTGCCACGCCGGGCACGTCACGGCCAGACCGCGACCAACCCAGTACCCGCATATTAAAACCTGCGGCGCGGCGCGCCACAGCCTGGCCAATCGCTCCCAGGCCGATAATGCCCAGGGTCGCCCCATGGACATCACGGCCTAGCAGCATATCCGGATACCAGCGATTATCGCCCCGCCAACAGCCACCGCGAATATAGCGATCGGCTTCAGCCAGCCGGCGCGCCGCCCCCAGCAACAAGGCAAAAGTCAGGTCGGCCGTGGTTTCTACCAAAACCCCGGGAGTATGCCCAATGGCAATACCACGCCGGGTAGCCGCAGCCTGGTCGATATGGTCGATCCCCACCGACATGCTCGACACCGCTGTCAGGGCAGGACAATGCTCCAGCAATTCGGCATCCACACGCTCGGTCAACATACACATCAAACCGTCGACGGCCGCCGCCCTTGCCAGCAACAGTGCCCGGTCGATTTGGCGTGGCTCCTGCCACACATCGACCTCGGCCACCGCTCGCAGCGGTGCCAGGATGGCTTCCGGTAATTGTCGGGTAAGCAACACCCGGGGTCTGGATTGATCCATCATAGTGTTTTATTCATCAGCAGCCTGGCAGCGCATTCGTTGCAGGTTCAGGGTAGGAATTCAGCGGCTTGCAAATCGACGCATTGCTGCAAATGCCTTTGCGCCATGGTCAAAAACATACGCTCACCCCGGGGGTCGGGTGCCGAAAACATGGCACCAAGCACCGTAATCATAATGCCATGCATTGCAAACTCCCGATACTGTCGCCAGCAGTCCGCAGCACTGAGGTCGACGCCATTGGCCACGAGACACTGTCGGTAGTGTTCTACCAACGCCGCTTCATGGCTGCGCCGCAGCTCTGCTTCGAGACTGCCACCGAGAAAATATGCCACGTCTGCCAGACCGGACGATTCCGACAAGGTTTGCCAGTCGACAGTGGTGGTTCTACCGCTGTCATTGAACAACAGATTTTCAGAGCGAAAATCACCGTGTATCAACGTTCGCACACCGTCGAACCGACTCGCCCAAGCCGCATGTGCAGCCACATAGGCTTCGCCAAATGCGAGGCTGCCGGCACACAGGCCATGACCAAAGCGATCGACAAATCCCCCCCAGTTTTGCTGCAGCAGCTGTTCGCCGAAGGCTGCACTATCGGGATCATTGTGAGTTATATAATCTGCCTGTAGCAACTGAGCTCGACCGTGAAAGGCACTGTGCAACTGCGCAGCTTCCTGCAGTGCCCGGCGCGCACGGAGAACACTTTCACCAAGCAACTGATCGCCCGCCAGGGCGGGCGCTAGATCTTCCATTACAATGACGAAATCACTGGCGTCGGGTGCTACAAGAGCACAGTAAACCTTCGGGGTGTCGATAGCGGCAATGGCTGCCAGTTCGCGGTAGAACATAACCTCCTTGCGATAGGCACCGGTGTAAGCAGCCATACTGCGAGCGGTTTGATCTGCTGCCGGCAGCTTCGCAACCAGGGTTGCGGGCGTTGCGCCACTGTGATCATATTCCAGTTCCAGACGCAGGTTATCGCCCATTTTACCGCTGCCAATCGTCTTCCAGCGCAGCCCAACGACCTTGCCACCGGGGGCCCAGTCGCTGCCCTGCAAAACCTCATTGAGCCAATGGGCGCTGAGTCTGTCCGGGTCGGAAACAATCTCCATGGCGCGCTCCTCCAGAGAATACACTTGTGAATGCCTCGCTAATGCCCCAGCTGAACCCATTCAGGCACCACACCGCTTTAGATTTTAGGCAAAGGCTATAGAAATTTTCACCACTTGCCGAGCGATCCAGCACTTTGCCATGGCGATCCTGGGCTTTGCTAGCATGCCGGTAAAAGATTACCGGTCACGCTTTATCCTGGTCCGGCTGTATACCTTTAGAAAACCTTGCTCACTCATCATAGGCACGAGAAGATTGGGGTAGTTATGCCCATCTACATTTTTAGGGCAACTCTGATTAATTCGGTGACACTTCAGGCTTGGCGTCGGGTTTGGCCACAAGGCGCAGTCGTGCAGGAAGGCTGGCTGCCTTTCAAACGGCTGTAACGCAGTAGACAAACGCGACGCAAAGCCCCGCAGGGCGGGCCTCTGGCGCACATTGGACAAGGGGGCGGCCATCCGCTTGCACCACTCGTCAAGGACAACCAGCCTTGACCTTCGCGGCGCGCCTTGCCAATGTACGCTAGAGGCTCCGCTGAAGCATTACCGAATTGATCAGAGGTGCCCTAGATCTTGTTAAGATGCAGAGCATTGCATGATGGTTCTGTAGGGTTTGCTCTCAGCACCGCAGCATCGCTAACTTTAGGTAACCGGTGTTTCTGTAAATATAACAGGCGCAGGAATTCATGAATATGCCGCCAGCTCGCTAAGCCAATTCACGTCACACAGAGGTATTTCACTTGCGCAAGATTCGCGAAACAATACGCAGCTGTTCACCGGCCTGGTGTAGCGCCGGTATCGCTCTCCTCGCCTGCTCCTCTGCCGCCGCCCAGCAAATGCGCCAACAGTACGGGCCATGGGTATGGAGTTTGTCCGGTGCTGTTGTGAACCAGTTTTCGGCAGATTTCAAGGATGGACCGGGTGACGTAAGCATCATGCGGAGCTTCGTCGGGGGCGGGCTGGGTTACGCATGGGATCGCGATACCAGCGTCTCAGTTGCCATCGGACTCGGGAGCACGAATTACGATTTTTCATCCGATGCCCTTATTGAGGGCCGCCAGCCCTGGGATCGTATTGAAGAATATCGACTGTCACTGCCGGTTCGGTTTTCCCCCACCGAGAAAATGCGCGCCATCGTCATTCCCAGTATTCGCACCAATACGGAATCGGGAGCCAGCGCCAGCGATGGGCGTACTCAGGGTGTGATTGGTGGCTTTAGCTGGAAGTTCTCGGACACCCTGTCAATTGGCCCGGGGATCGGCTGGTTCTCGGATTTGGGCGATGAGGCCGATGTATTTCCAATTATCCTGGTTGACTGGCAGATCACGGAGTCGATCAGCTTGAACACAGGCCGCGGAATAGCTGCATCTCAGGGGCCGGGTTTGTCGCTAAACTATAAAGTGAATCAGCAGTGGACCTTGGGATTAACCGCAAGATACGAGAAAACAAGGTTTGCGCTTGAAAAAGAAGAGGGCCGCAGCGCCGAGGTCGGAGAGGATTCGAGTATACCACTGCTGCTGATGGCCAGTTACAGCCCCTGGCCAATGACCAGCATAGCGGCGCTGGTCGGGGTTGAGATGGCAGGATCTTTGGCACTTGAAGACGGCAGTGGCCGAGATATTGCTAAAACAGACGTCGATACGGCCATGGTGATGGGCTTCGCATTCCAAAGCCGTTTTTAGAAAATCCTTGAAAAGGGGCCTCGCTGGCCCTTAAAGACAAGCGGCAAAACACAAAAACTGAGCGTGTGTTTTTTGCTTTTTTGCCCCAACAGTTTTGTCAGGAGCAAATGTAAATATCTTTAAACGTCGGCGAGATTGCCCTTGCTCTCCAGCCATTTTTTCCGGTCCGGCGAACGCTTCTTCGACAACAACATATCCAGAACTTCACGAGTGCCGTCGGCATCACTGACCGATAACTGGATCAGTCGACGGGTATCCGGATTCATAACAGTATCCCTTAGCTGCAGCGGATTCATTTCACCGAGGCCTTTGAACCGGGTCACCTGGATCTTGCCTTTCTTCTTTTCGGCGGCAATCCGGTCCAGCACTCCTGCTTTTTCCGACTCATCGAGGGCGTAGAACACCTCTTTGCCAACATCGATTCGATACAGTGGCGGCATCGAAACATACACATGCCCTTCGGCAACCAGCGTCGGGAAGTGGCGCAAGAACAATGCACATAGCAAGGTGGCAATGTGAAGGCCGTCGGAGTCGGCATCTGCCAGAATGCAGATCTTGTTATAGCGCAGGCCGCTCAGCTTGGAGTCTCCCGGCTCAATACCGAGTGCTACCGAAATATCATGAATTTCCTGCGATGCCAGCACCTCGGAAGAATCGACTTCCCAGCTATTGAGAATTTTACCACGCAGCGGCAGGATCGCCTGAAACTCTCGGCTACGCGCCTGCTTGGCAGAACCGCCCGCAGAATCACCCTCCACCAAAAACAACTCGGTCCGCTCCATATCGCCGCCGGAGCAATCCGCCAGTTTTCCCGGCAGGGCAGGACCAGAGGTAACTTTCTTGCGGGTGACCTTTTTACTTTTTCTCAAGCGGCCCTGGGCGTTGCTGATAAACAGCTCGGCCAATTGATTGGCTTCCTCCGTGTGTTGGTTAAGCCAAAGCCCAAAAGCATCCTTGGCAACACCGGAAATAAAGGCCGCACTCTCACGGGAGGTCAGGCGCTCTTTGGTCTGGCCGGAGAACTGTGGGTCCGCCATTTTCGCTGACAATACATAAGCGCATTTGTCCCATATATCATCCGGTGTCAGCTTGATTCCCCGGGGCAACAGATTGCGAAACTCGCAGTATTCACGCACCGCTTCCAACAGACCGGTGCGCAGGCCGTTGACATGGGTACCGCCCTGGGTCGTGAGGATAAGGTTGACATAGGACTCCGCCGTAACCTCGCCATCATCGGTCAACCATTGCACTGCCCAGTCAACCGCCTCATTGCCGCCGGCAAAACTGCCGACAAAAGGCTGTGCAGGCAAGGTCTCGTAACCCGTGGTGGTTTCCCTCAGGTAGTCGGTGATGCCGTCCTCGAAATACCACTCCAGCTTTTCACCACTGGCTTCATCTTCAAAGCTCACCTTTAACCCGGAACACAGCACCGCTTTCGCTCGCAGGGTATGCTTGAGCCTGGAAACCGAGAATTTTGCCGAATCGAAGTATTTTGGGTTGGGTACAAATTGCACCGTGGTGCCGGTTTCACGCTTCTTGCAGTTGCCTATCGTTTCCAGGCCACTGACCGGCTCGCCGTTGGCAAAACGCATTTCATAAACATTGCCATCACGCTTGATCGTCACCCGCAGGCTGTCTGACAGGGCATTGACCACCGACACTCCCACGCCGTGCAGGCCACCCGAGAACTGGTAGTTGTCATTAGAGAACTTACCGCCTGCGTGCAGAGTTGTAAGAATGACCTCGACCCCGGGTTTGCCGATTTCGGGATGCAGGTCTACCGGCATACCGCGGCCATCGTCGCTGACGCTCACTGCGCCATTTTGATGCAGCACCAGCCGAATCTCACTACAGTGGCCTGCAAGCGCTTCGTCGACGCTATTGTCGATGACTTCCTGCGCAAGATGGTTCGGCCGGGTCGTCTCGGTATACATACCCGGTCGCTTTCGCACCGGATCCAGCCCGGTAAGTACTTCGATATTCTGTGCCGTGTACTGGCTCATGGATGCTGCTTACCTTATTGAAAAAGGGAATTCTGGGAAAAGCGAATAGGCTCGGGGAAGATCTCTGCCCGGGGCAACAGTAACACTTTGAGAGGAGGCATTTTGGCAACTAGTGGCTTTTAGTCAAGGATTTGCAGCGACAAATTCGCCTTTGATGTGTCGCAATTTCAGTCGGGCAGGCAAAATCAGGGAGTTTATTGGCCTGACAACAAGGTCACTAATATCCACCACATTCGTAGTCGGCATCAAATAGCTCAGCAGCGATCCGGCCAACTTCGGTGCGCAAGGAGCCATCTGCTCCCAACCACAAGCGACGATACCCCGGTTGCTGGTGATCAACTTTAAAGCGCTCACTGGCAGGAGCAAACTGGACACAGGTCGACGGCGTCGCCAACAGCCTGTAATGCTCTCGCTGCAGCTCAAATTCCTGGTGCACATGGCCCCACAGCAGAGCTTTGACCCGTTCACATCCATCCAGCATCTGCAACAACTTATCACCGTTACTGATGGTTTGCTCGTCGAGCCAGCGACAGCCGACGGATAAGGGGTGATGATGCACACAGACCAGCAGGTACTGGTAACCGGGATGCTGTAAAAACTGCTCGAGCCGCTCCAACTCAGACTCTGCCAACTCACCCCCTACCGCGCCGGGAATCTGCGAGTTAAGCAGGATTATCCCCCAGGGACCCGCGGCGATGGTGGTGGCCATGTGCGCTGCCGCTACCCGCTTCATATTCGCAACATTGTCGTGATTACCGGGCAGCCAGGCGTGGGTGATACCAGTCGCTGCTACCTGACGATGCAGTTCGCTATAGGCAGCTACTGAGCCATCGTCAGAAAGGTCCCCGGTCAGTAACATCAAGTCGCTACTCCCGGAATCGGTCGCAGCCCGCAACACATGGGCCAGGCTCTGGCGCGTATCAACACCGGCAAGCTGGCTGTCTAAAGCGGCACCGATATGCGTGTCCGTTACCTGCAGGACCGTCAGTTCAGCGCCAATGTGATCGAGTTGCAAATGCAAAGCAGTACCACGCCTCATTTAATATTTGGACAGACTCAGCTTAAAAAAACTGGCGCTGACGCAACCAAACGCTGTGTCTAAACCCGGAAAAATCCGCGCACCCATCAAAGTAAACCCAGCGCGAGTCGTTTCATGTAACTCGCGAGGCAATTGTGCCGAAACTGGAATTGATTCACCATGCAATTCTGCCGCAGTAGAGACCGCCGTATTGCCAAGGGGAAGCAAGCTATACGCCGGATACTAGCTGAGCAGCACGTTGCTATGCACCGAGCGCCCGTTGGCAAGGCAGAGACTGAGCCACTCGCCAAAAAACCGGTTCAACTGGAATTTTTCATCGCGCTGGTACATCCCCGCATTCGGATAATCATAGCGGGGCTTGATGTGGCGATGGCCTTGACAGGCGACCACCTCAGCCATTCGGGCGTCATGGTAAACACGCACCTGGAACTGCGGCGATGGTGCCGCACTTGCCACACTGCCAAGCTGCTCAATATCGAGAATGGTAGTGTAAGGTGCCCGCTCAAGGATGTTCACCGCCACGTCGTGACCGCCCAGCGCATCGACAATAAATCGCCCGCTAAGCTCACCACGCAACTGTGGCAGCAACTTCTCTATCGCCACGTAGTTGGCGGCGCAAAGCGCCTGCAAACCGGCCAGATCGACCTTGTGACGACTTCTGTATTGAGCTCCCATTGACCCGAATCAACTCCCGCCTGATAAAACGCTAATTTTACTCTCTGCCTGATGTTACAGTAGCAGAATCCTGCGCCCGGTCGCAAACCGACCAGCCACGGAATTTCCATGATTTTTTACAACAATCTTTGTTAAACTGCCACGCTGTAACATTTAGGCAACAACCAAATAGAGGTAGGGACAGCCATGTTTCGCAAGTTCAATAAAACAATAATCGGCATTGTCGTTAGCACATCGTGCTCCCTGGTCGCAGCCGACAACTTACGCGATATCTATGAACTTGCACTGCGCAATGACCCGACTATTCGTGCGGCAGAAGCGACCTACAAAGCCGGTCTCGAATCTGAAAACCTCGGTCGCTCCGGGCTGCTGCCACAGATCAATGCCGGGGCCTACTACAACTCTTCCGACCTCAGCAATTCTGGCGATTTCGCGGCAGGCGACCTGTTGATTCCCAACGTCAATGACACCAAAGCCGACACCACCGCCTGGGGAGTGAGCCTCGACCAACGCGTGTTCGACATGCCAGCGTGGTTCGGCTTTACCCAGGGTAAAGAGCTGACCCGCCAGGCCGAAGCCCAGTTTGCCGCCGACCAACAGGATTTAATTGTGCGGGTCGCAGAGGCCTACTTTAACGTGCTGCGCGCCCTTGACAACCTCAATGTGTCCCGTGCCCAGGAACGCACCAACCTCCGTCAGCTGGAGCAAACCCAACAACGTTTTGACGTTGGCCTGATCGCTATTACCGACGTCCACGAATCCCGCGCCGCCTACGACCTGTCAGTGGCCACGCGCTTGAGCGATGAAGGTAACCTGGGGGTCTCGCTGGAAGCGTTGTCGATACTCACCGGCCAACGACATGACGACGTCTGGCTGCTGAAAGAAGATTACCCGGTGGTCGATCCCAGCCCCATGGACAAGCAGGAGTGGGTCGATTTTGCCCTCGACAACAACTATTCGGTCAAAGCGGCCGCTTACAGCAGGGATGCGGCCAATGAATTCGCCAAAGCCAAGAAATACGAGTATGCCCCCAAGCTGACCGCCAGGCTGGGCTACGATGACTCGCGAACCTCTTTCGAACGGGACGTCTACGACGTCCCCGACAGCGATACTGGTGAGCTGAGGGATATCAGCAACAATTTCGACCAGGACTTTGACGGTACCTCTATTCGGCTGGACCTGAGGATGCCCCTGTACAGCGGCGGCGCCATTAGCGCCACCCGGCGCCAGGCATACCAGCAGTACAATCAGGCCCAGGAAATCTATGCCGGCACAGTGCGCAATACGGTACAGAGAACCCGGGCACTGCATTTGCAAACCACGGTCGATGTAGCCACTACCAAAGCCAGGCGCCAGGCCATCACCTCCAGTAAAAGCGCGTTCGACGCCACCGAGGCTGGCTATGAGGTTGGCACCCGCAATATCGTGGACGTGCTGAACGTGCAGCAAAGCCTGTTTACCGCGGTCCGCGATTACGCCAATGCGCGCTACCAGTATGTGATTGACATGCTAGGCCTGAAAAGGGCGGCAGGCATCATTAGCCCGCAGGACGTTTACGAGCTTAACAACTGGCTGGTGCCACCGGATGCGCCGACCCTGTCAGGCACACCCCTTACTGAGTAAAGGCCTGGGTGGATGCTTTCCGCCCTACCGCGTCTATGACGTCAATCAGCCGCTGCAGAGAGCCCCGGTTTTGTTCCACCACACCATAGGCCCGCGCGCCCAACTCTTCCCGATAGGTCGGGCTCTGTAGCATTTTCACGATGGCGTTCTCCAGAGCCAGGGCGTCAGGGCTTATCTGCAGTGCTCCAGCCGCCTGCATCAGGTCGGCAATTTCCTTGAAGTTAAACACGTGGGGACCCGACAGTACTGGCATTGACCACAGTGCCGGCTCCAGTAGATTGTGTCCTCCCCGCGGCACCAGGCTACCGCCGACAAAGGCAATGCTGGCTGCACCGAACAAACCCAGTAAATCCCCCATCGTGTCACCAATGACGACCCTGGCATCAGCAGCCAATGGCGTTGCCGTGCTCAATCGATGCGGCCTCAAACCCGCTTGGCGTGACAGCTCCACAGCTGTGCCAAATCGCTCTGGATGGCGCGGCACCAAAATCAGCAACAAATCCGGATACTGCTGTAACAAGGCCAAATGTGCCCGGAGAATAATTTCATCCTCGCCTTCATGGGTGCTTGCCGCAATCCATGCTGGTCGATCGCTACACCAGGCCCTGCGCCAGTCGAGGGCCTTCTTGCGATCAACTTCGGTCAACTGCATATCAAACTTGATGTTGCCGGTAACGTGGGCATTCTGCGGCGGCAACCCCAGCGCGATAAAGCGCTGGGCCTCAATATCAGTCTGCACGGCCACGGCGCTCAACTGCTCGAGCATAGGCCGAACCAGCCGCCGAACACGCTGATAGCCCGCAGCCGATTTTTCCGACAGGCGAGCATTTGCCAATACCACCGGCACCCCTGCCCGGTGACAATAGTGAATCATATTCGGCCACAGTTCAGTTTCGATAATGATTAAGACCCGGGGCTGGAAATGGCGGATAAAACGCCGCATTACCGCCGGCAAATCATAGGGTGCATACACGTGGCTAACCAGATCACCCAGCAATGCTTCAACCCGCTCGGCACCGGTGGGCGTGGTGGTACTGACTACGATCGGCAGCTTGGGATAAAGCTCGGCCAGCTGCCTGACCAGCGGCACGCTGGCAATGGTTTCACCGACCGATACCGCATGTACCCAAATGCATTGTTGTTGAGCCCGCTGCGGGTAGTAGCCGAAGCGCTGGCCGATACCGTCACGATACGCTGGCGCCTTGATTGAACGCCAGTACAAGCGCAGTAAAAGCAACGGCTGCAACAGGAAAAAAAGTAAGGTGTAGAGGATTCGCACGAAGTCACTGAGCCCTTTAGCTTCACTGGTGGACACAAGGTATACTATCCCGACTCACTCCTGCAAATGAGAGGCGTACGGCTAATGCTCGACCCACAGGCAGAAAAGCTCGTTGAAGTCGATGTTGCCATTATCGGCGGTGGCATTGCCGGTCTATGGCTACTCAACCGACTGCGTGGAGCGGGTTATTCTGCTGTGCTGCTGGAGAAATCAGCCCTTGGCAGCAGCCAGACGATTGCCTCACAGGGTATGATCCACGGCGGACTCAAATATGCGCTCGCAGGCACCCTCACCGGAGCTTTCGAATCGATCAAATTGATGCCGCAGCTGTGGCAGCAATGTCTCGAAGGCAGCGGTGAAATTGACTTGCGTGCTACCAAAAAATTGTCCGACGACTTCATTCTGTGGTCAGCTGGCAGCGTCGGCTCAAAACTGGTCTCGTTTTTTGCCAGTAAATCACTGCGTGGCCGGGTCGAGAAAATCAAACGCACTGAGTATCCGCCGCTTTTTGCCAACTCTCCGTATAAAGGCAGCATCTACCGCCTGGTTGATGTGGTGCTCGACGTACCGTCGCTGTTGCAAAACCTCTCAGCCCCGCACATGCCGGCTATTGCCCACACCGACCAGCTCCAATGGCAGAGCGGCGACAACGGGGTGGAACAGTTACGCTGTAACAACGGGGTTACGGTGCGGGCGCGGCGCTACGTCATTACCGCCGGTGAAGGTACCGGTGAAATCCTCAGCGCACTCAATATCAAGCAGCCCGAAATGCAGCTGCGGCCCTTGCACCAGGTGATGGTAAAACACACTCTGCCCTATAGCCTCTATGGCCATTGTATCGGTGCCCAGACTTCAGCATCGCCGCGACTCACCGTTTCCACCCACCCTTGTCGCGATGGCGCGTCGGTTTGGTATCTCGGTGGTGACCTCGCTAACGACAGCGTTGAATGGTCGAGCGACAAGCTGATTGACCATGCGCGCAAAGAGCTGGCAGATATCTTTCCGTGGGTCGACTTTAGCGGCGCAGAGTGGGCAACCACCATGATCAATCGAGCCGAGCCGAAACAGGATCAGCTGATAAAGCCCGATACCGCATTTGCCAGTCAGGCCGACGGCCAGAATAATGTCGTGGTTGCCTGGCCCACCAAGTTGAGCCTGGCTCCAGACCTTGCCCAGCAAGTGCTGACACAGCTGCAAGAACAGATCCAGCCCGGGCCGGCCCAGCACATCGAGCACCTTGACGCACTGCCAAAACCGGCGATTGCGACCCCGCTGTGGGACGAGGTTTGGGGTTAAAAGTGGAGTTACGACAACTTGGACAAACCGGTGTGCGAGTATCAGCATTGGGCCTTGGCACTGTAAAACTGGGGCGAGACCAGGGGGTCAAGTATCCCGGGCATTTCACTATTCCCGATGACCGTACGGCAACAGCCCTGTTAGCCCGCGCCAGGCAACTCGGTATCAACCTGCTCGATACCGCGCCCGCCTACGGCAACAGTGAGCAACGACTGGGAGATCTGCTTGGTGAGCAGCGCGGCGACTGGGTCATATGCACCAAAGTCGGCGAGGAGTTCGAACAGGGAAAATCGAGCTTTGACTTTACCCCCGAACATATTCTCAGCAGTGTCGAACGCAGCCTGAAACGACTCAAAACCGACTATCTCGACCTGGTACTGGTGCATTCCAATGGCGACGACGAAGCCATCATTCGAAACTGGGATCCACTGGCGCAATTGGCCGAACTCAAAAGACGCGGCATGATCCGGGCTATCGGTATGTCGACCAAAACCGTCGAGGGCGGCTTGCTCGCCGCATCGCGCGCAGACTGCGTCATGGTCACCTATAATCTGGATTACCGCGATGAACTGCCGGTACTTGACTATTGCGCCGCTCACAACAAAGGTGTGCTGGTAAAAAAGGCTCTTGGCAGCGGCAACTTCAGTCGAGATTTGGAGGATCCGGTAACAGCGAATTTGCACTTTATCCTGCAACATTCAGCAGTGACTTCCATTGTCCTTGGCACCATTAACCAGAATCACCTGGCAAGTAATGTTGCCATCTGCAACACCCAGCTGTCGCGCCAGGCAAAGACTTGATACGCACAATAATTCCAGACAGGGAACAGGCTTGAGGCAACCGCTACAGCGACTGAAAACCAATGTGAACTACGCATTGTATTTCGGCTTCTTCGTGCTATTCGCGGGGTATTTTATCACCCATGAGAGCTCAACCCATCACACCCAGGTCTTTCTCGGCTTTTACCTGCCGGCCCTGCTGGCGGTGGGCTTCAATGCTCGCAGCCTTGCCCACGACTTGAGAACAGACCGGGTATTACAATGCTTTACCCTGCTGCTGCTTTGGTTCGGTATCACGACCTTGTGGACCCGTTTCGATAGCCCCACCCACCTGATTAAACTGTTGCTGATGCTATGGTTCCTGGCTCTGGCGGTAAGGGTGATGCTGCAGAACACGCGCCTCTTCACCATCACCCTGGCCATTTCCCTCACGGTAGCCGGCGTGGCGGTAGCATTTTCGGTAGTCAGTCACCTGCAGCATACCGGGGCCAATTTCTACTTGTTGCGAATGGACCACCTCGGGTTGAAATCAGTGCCGTCGGTGGCCGTCGGTAAAATTGCCGTAGTCCTGATAATCCTGAGCCTACTGCTGGCAAATCTAACGGCAAATCCCTACCTGCGGGGCGGCTGCCTGCTGCTGACCCTGGTGTTTGTTGCTCCGCTGTTGCTGAGTTTCTCCCGCACGGCGATATTGGCTTTATTGCTAACAGCCTGTTGGTACTACCTGCGTCGCCGCAGCACACGCGCTGCAATGGGCTTTGCCGGGTCGGTCCTATTGCTGGCTGGCTTGATACTCACCGACAACGGCAGCGAATGGCTGAGCAATATCAGCCGCTCGGAGACGGTTTCTATAAGACTGTGGGGCTGGGTCGCAACCTGGCGAGAGATCAGCGACCACATCTGGCTTGGGTTTGGCCTGCGTTCGCCGCTTCAGGTTGACTGGAGCGGTACTCCCTTCGCCGACGCCCCGGTACCCTTCCTGCATCCCCACAACCTGGTTTTGGCTGTCTGGTATGACAGTGGCCTGGTCGGGATAGGACTGATGCTTGCCCTCGTGTTGGTGTTGCGGCAAAAACTCCAACCACTACTGGATAATCCCGCGGTGCGCTACTGGGGCTATGCCCTGCTGTTTGCACTATTGGCCTCTCTTGCAGACAGCCCGAACCTGGCAGATCGGCCGGACTACGACTGGATCTGGTTCTGGATACCGCTAGTGGTGGCAATCAATGCCGACAAACTTGCCGCCACTTCAACAACCCGGGTCGATCAGCGCTCTGCTGTCGCCAGCTCAGGCACCAGCTTGAGGTAGGATAAACCCACCGACACTGGCTCCAAGCTGGCCAGCACGTCATTTTGAAGGCCAGGCTCACTGGCATGCGACAAGACCTCAACCATGCGCCGCGCAAGACGATCGCTGAAGCTCGCCTGGGGCTCGAGCGCTATTATCGCCTCAGGCTGAAAGAATTCTGCCGCCGCTGGATAGTCGCTCACCAGAAAAGGTGTACCCAGCACTGCCGCCTCAATGCACACGTAACCCATGGCCTCAGACCTGGATGGCAGCACCAATAATTTCGCGCTTTGAATATAAGGATAGGGGTTAGACTGGAACCCGAAAAACCGCACCTGACCGACCAGGCCAAGCTCGGCTGCACGGTCTTCAAGTCGCTGCCGCTCCGGGCCGCTGCCGACATACCAGAGTTGCTGTTGCAGCCCGCTTTGAGCGTAGGCCTCAAGCAGCTCGAAAACTCCTTTACTGCGATCGAGCTTGCCGGCATAGACAATATAATTGCCAAGGGGAGAGGACGCCGTCGCAAGCCGCCTCAGCCTGTCGGGGTCAAGCGGATTATAGAGAGTATCGACAACCTTGAGGCCCAGTCGACGCGCATCGGCCGCCACCGCGTTTGACACAGCAGCCAGCCGGTATCCGGCTCTCACCTTGCCGCGCAACCTGGGGTCGCTATCCCAGCTTGCAGACAAGCTTTGGTGAATCACGGCGAGCACGGGTTGCTGCCCAAAACAGCTCGGCACATCGCAGGTAAAGTCTTTTATCACCAGATCGAGCCTCCCCTGCCAACCAAGGCCGGCGAGGATTTTCGCTACCCGATGATTAAGCACCTGGTCTGAACGCGCGGCAAACCAATCCGGAAACAGCTTGTGCAGTTGCAGCATCCGGCTGAATCGAAGCAGCGGATTACTGCGCGCTCGCCCGGTGTATTCCAGGGAATATTCTTCGGGCACTGCGACTTCACTATGATCACCCAGCACAATATGGATTACGGGGCAGTCCAGTTGACGCAGCGCCCCCTGCATCGCGAGTATCCAGGTACTTGAACCTGACAGGCGCAGATTGCCCGACAACAGCAGCACCCGATAGTTGGCGAATTGCGAACCCCTGTCGCTAACCATGCCGCAGTGATCCCGTACGCATCGTTAAGGCCACGACCTGGTGATCGCCATCAGCTTGCCCCTCCGGCACTGGCTGCCACCCCTAACGAAAGCCCTTGTTGGGCGCAGAGGCTCGCCCAAACCTGTTGTGCGTTAACGGTCTTCAGGCATTGGGCTTCAGGACCACTATAGCCCTCAAATGAGCACTGCCGTTTGTAGCAGGGAATACAGGCATAGCCGCTAGCTACCAGATGACTTGAATAGGGACCCCAGGCGCCGATCAGCCCGGGATCAGTCGGGCCATATATGGCGACCATGGGCGTATCAAGGCAGGCCGCGATATGCGCCAGGCCGGTATCGTTACAAACAGCGCCAGCACTGTGGGTCAACAGCGATGCCAGATCGGTTAGTGGCAAACGAGGCAAGACCTCGCAATGATCAAAAGGCGCGGCCAATTGCTGCGCCTGCTGTTGCTCCAGAGCAGAACCCCAGGGGAGTAACACCCGAAAGCCGCGCTCCGCAGCCAGCGCAAACAGATTGGCCCAGTGACTGTCGGGCCAACGCTTGTTGCTCCAGCTGGCGTTGGTGACACAAACCAGGTACGGCTCAGCGGGAATAGCAAACCCGGGTTCTGGCCAGCGCTTGTCGGTCAGGCCAAAATCAATCGGCGTGTTGGGCAACGGATAGTCCAGCACTTTTGCAAACATTTCCCGCAAGCGCCGAATCGCCAGTTGTCGGGTGTTAACCGAAACCCGGTGATGGTAGGCCAGGTGTGCGCCTCGCTCGCGCACCGAATGCTTATCAGGACCATACTTTTCACCCCGCGCCAGGGAGGTGACCACCGCGCTTTTGATATTGGTTTGGGCGTCGATCACTCGATCGTAGCGGACAGAGCGCAGCTGCTTCAAAAACTGCGGGATTTCTCCATTGCGCCAAAACTGCAACGGCTGTTTGCGCCAGCGCCGATGAGCGGTAATGATGGTGTTAGAAACAGCTGGATGCCAGCGGGGAATTTCGGCGAAGGCTTCATCCACTGCCCAATCGAACCGGGCTTGCGGTAGCGCGCGACTGGCATCGGTTAGCGCGGGCAGAGCCTGGATTAAATCACCCATGGAGCTCAGTTTAACAATCAGAATCCGCATTGATCAGGCTCCCCGGCTTGGCCCGTGGGATGTGCGATTGCGGTAGCTGGTGTCATCAGCGCCTTTCGCCCTAGCGTTGCTTGATCTTTTGCACGATAGCAGTGGTAGAACAGTCATCAAGAAACTCAAGCGCTGCCACCCTGCCACCATAGGATTCCACGATTTCCCAGCCAACGACTTGCTCTTTCGCGTAGTCGCCACCTTTCACCAGCACTTCAGGTTGCAACAGGCGTAGCAGTCGCTCCGGAGTGCTGTCGCCAAAACTCACCACCCAATCGACAGCTTCCAGCCCGGCCAGCACCGCCATACGGCGGTCCAGAGGATTGATGGGCCGACCCGGCCCCTTTAGCTGGCTTACCGATTCGTCACTATTCACCGCCACCACCAGCCGATCACCCTCGCCACGAGCTTGCTCCAAATAGCCGACATGGCCGGCGTGAATAATATCGAAACAACCATTGGTAAAGACGATTTTTTCGCCATGGGCACGGGCATCCTGCAACGCCACCAGCAACTGTTCTTCGCTCATAATACCCCGCTCGGAACCCTGCTCGCGCAACAGCGCGCGCCGCAGCTCGGGACCGCTTACGGTTGCAGTTCCCAGCTTGCCGACCACAATGCCTCCGGCCAGATTCGCCAGAGCCACACTGTTAGCAAAGGACTCACCCGCCGCGACACTCGCCGCCAATACGGAAATCACGGTATCGCCGGCGCCGGTCACATCGAAAACCTCTTTCGCCCGGGCGGGCAAGTGCAACGCGATTGCGTTGGGCCGCAGCAAGGTCATCCCCTGCTCTCCACGGGTCACCAGCAAGGCATCCAGCGACAACTCGGCAAGCATTTGCTGGCCTTTCTTCACCAGCTCTGCCTCCGACCCGCAGCGCCCCATCACGGTCTCAAACTCATGCAAGTTAGGGGTTAACAGGGTGGCGCCCCGGTAGCGCCGGAAGTCGCTACCCTTGGGGTCGACAAACACCGGCACCTTGAGCTCGCGGGCCGCCTTGATCAGCGGCTGCGGATCATCCAGCGCACCCTTGGCGTAGTCAGACAAAATGATAGCCCCCATCGGCTCAATCATGGCCAGCGCCCGCTTGGTCATAGCGCTGGAATCGTCCGCACTAAACGCATCTTCAAAATCCATTCGCAGCAACTGTTGCTGGCGACTGATTACCCGCAACTTGGTAATCGTCGGATGCTGGTCAGACACCAGGAAATCGCAATAAACCCGGGCCGCACGCAAGCGCTCCGCCAGGGCGGAACCCGCTTCGTCACTGCCGGTAATACCTACCAGGGTAACCCCTGCACCCAGCGCTGCGATATTCAGCGCGACGTTGCCGGCACCACCAGGTCGATCTTCGATCTGGGAAACCCTGACTACCGGAACCGGCGCCTCGGGTGAAATCCTGGAAGTCGCGCCATACCAATAACGGTCCAACATAATATCGCCCACCACCAATATCTGGGCTCGATCAAAGTGAGGCATGGTCAACTGCATGGCTATCCAAACTCCGGGACCAATTACGATTAACGGGACGCTGGGCATCATACCACAATCTCCGGTTTGCCCCGGTGGTGCTTATTGGCTATGGTGCTGGCGCATAAAAACAAACAGGAGATCAGGCCGGTGAAGTTACCGTTGGATATGGAACAGGTAAAAGGGTTTCTTGCAGAGGAAGAGGGCGTGGCGCTATATGAGGCGGCTCGCGTCTCGGCAGGTCTCGGACCGGTGCTGGAAATCGGTAGCTACTGCGGCAAATCGACAATCTACCTCGGTCTTGCCTGCCAGGCCTTGCGAGCAACCTTGTACGCGGTTGATCACCACGGCGGCTCTGAGGAACACCAACCGGGAGAAATGTTTCACGATCCCAGTCTGTTCGATGCCAACAGCGCGCAGATGGACAGCTTCAGGACTTTTCGTCGCAATATCGGCGCGGCGGGCCTCAGCGATACAGTGGTGCCCCTGGTCGCACCGTCAACCTTGGTGGCACGTGATTGGCGCACCCCCCTGGGCATGGTGTTTATTGATGGCGGCCACAGCCTTGAGGCGGCCCTGGCGGATTATCGCGGTTGGAGCGGCCATATTGTCCACGGTGGTGTTCTCGCGATACACGACCTGTACCCCAACCCCGCAGAGGGGGGACAGGCACCCTATACCATCTACCAACTAGCGCTGGCGTCTGGTCTCTTTGATCCGCTGCCGCAAGTCTGCAGTCTTGGCCTGCTGCAGCGGCGGTAACAGGCTTACCCGGGTAAATAACTGCGCAGCCGGTGTGTGCCCAGTAAGGGCATCGGCGGCCAAAAGTATCGCTCCTGAAGTCCAGGTAGGCCGTTCGTCGGGCCACATGATATCCTCAATAAACTGATATCCCGTCCAAAATGCGCCCTCTTCGTGGCGCCATTGATGCAGCCAACTGTACAAAGTCACTGCGCGGGCATGCTGACCAGCAGCCAGCAGTGCCATGGTTAGCTCACAGGATTCAGCCACCGTGACCCAGGGCTCGTCGCTGGTGCAGCGCACACCCATTCCTTCTTCAACAAACTCCTCCCAGCGCCGCTGCAGGCGCGCCTGGGCAGGCGCCCCGGTAAATACCCCAGTCAGCACCGGATAAAACCAATCCATGGAATAGCGGGCCTTACTATCCCAGGTACGATCAAACCGCTCTGGCTTATTTCGCAGCGCCTCCCCCAAAGCTTCGCGCGCCACCAGCCAATGGGGGCGGTGCTGCCCCAACGCTACCGCGATATTATGGGCGCACTCCAAACTCTTGAAAATAGAACTGCAGCCGGTCACCAGGGCATCTTCCTTCGGTGTCCCGCAAGCTTTCACGGCCCAGTGAATCTCGCCATGTTCGGTCTGCAGGCGCAACACAAACTCGATGGCACTTTCAACAGTCAACCACATCGAACGCAAAAAACCCTCATCGCCGCTCACCAGGAAGTGATGCCAGACACCTACCGCCACATAGGCGACAAAATTGGATTCTCTGCGCTCGGTATTTTCAACCTCGCCCTGGCGGTAGGCAGCCCACCAACTGCCATCCTCAAGTTGACTCTCCTGCAGCCAGCGATAGGCACGCTCTGCGGCGGCGCACTCACCACCTATGCTCAGGCCCATCGCCGCCTCTACATGGTCCCAGGGGTCGAGGTGACCACCATGGAACCACGGAATGGCGCCAGAGTCTTCCTGGCTACGAACGATAAATTCGACCGTGGGACGCAGATAATCCTGGGGAAACAGGCCCTTGGAGAGGTACAGACCACTCACGCGGCGTTCTCCTTATGAAAATACATGACAACGCTCTTACCCATAATTGGATTGAGCGCTCGTTCGGTCGTTTGGGTCAACCAGGGCCGGTCCATAATGTCCCAAACCAGCATTCGATGGTACATCTTGATCATCGGGTTGCTGTCCTGGGTCTCCCAGAATGCACACTTGAGCCACCAGAATGGTGAGTGCAGGGCGTGGGCCCAGTGCCGATAATAATAGCGAAAGCCACAGGACTCGATATCCTGACGTAGCTCGTTGGCGTTAAATATGCGCAGGTGTCCCCCCTCAACGTCGTGGTATTCACGGCTGAAAGTCCAGCAGATTTTTTCTGGCCACAGCCGCGGAACACTGGCACAGAAGGAGCCGCCGGGTTTTAAAACCCGCTCGACTTCGGCCAGCACACCACGCCAGTCTTCGATATGCTCCAGCACCTCTGAACAGATGACCTTGTCGAAGGTATTGTCAGCAAACGGTAAGTTCAGGGCGTTGGCGCAGGAAAGCGCGAAACCCGCCTCACTACTGGCATGGGGTGCCAGCGGTGCAAATTTTTCAACCGTCGTTTTTAGATCGTCGATATTCAAGTCGACGCCAAAGGCATGGACATCTTTATCCATATGGGCGGTGATCGTGTGACGGCCCTCGCCGCAGCCCAGGTCTAATACGTAGTCGCCAGGCTGTAACCCAAGCCTGGTGTAATCAACTGTTCTCATGATTATTCAACACATCCCGGTAATAGCTGGTCATCTCACGGGCGCAGACATTCCAGCAGAATTTTTCTAATATCCTTGCGCGCCCGGCGCGCCCCAACTGGTCCCGACGACGCGGCTCGTCCAGCAACTGCGCCACTGCCACTGCAAGGGCTGAGGCGTTCCTGGTTGGCACCAACACCCCGGCGTCACCGACCACCTCTGCAAGCGCCCCACCGGTCGTGGAAACCACGGCAACCCCGCAGGCCATTGCCTCGCCGGCAGGCAAGCCAAAACCTTCGTATACCGACGGTACCACCACCAGCGTCGCTTCGGCATAATAGCGCACCAGTTGCTCGGTAGAGATACCGCTCACAAACTTAATCGACTCGCCCACCCCCAGCTTTGCAATCAGACGCTCGGTCTCTCCGCCAGGCTTGGGTTTGCTAACCAGCAGCAGTTCCAGTCCCGGATAATGCTGTAACAACTGGGCGAAGGCTTCGACCAGGAAGCGCACTCCCTTGAGCGGCGCATCTGCCGAAGCAGTCGCCATCAAGCGCAGCGGCTGGCGCTCCACCTCGGGCATGGGGGCAAACACCTCGGTATCTATGCCGTTGTAAACCAGCTTGATACTCTCTTCAGGCATGGCGAAGGCCAGGGCAATGTCTTTCTGCGACTGGGCCGATACGGTCACGACATGCCGGAGTTGTCGAGCCACCTGCTTCTGCATCGACAAAAAGTGATACCAGCGGCGGATCAACAGCTTCTCCCACCATTTATGGGTGGCGTTGAGAGCAATCATTTTGTCGCTGGTAATAGGGTGGTGAATGGTAGTGACCAGCGCTTGGCGCCGCTGGATGTTGAGCATGCCATAGGCAAGGCATTGGTTGTCGTGCACCAGGTCGTAACGACTACCGTGGCGTTTGAGGTACTCATCCACCCGCATACCAAAACTCAGCGGCTCGGCAAAACCACCCGTGAGCTTGCCAAACCACTCTGCCCAATTGCTCAGTTTCCCTATATGGCGCGGGCGTATCGACCCCAGGCCATTTTCATAGATATTCATACCGGGCAATTTGATCAGCTTGACGCGCGGGTCGAGGTGCGGGTAAGGCTCTCCTGAAATCACATCGACCTGATGTCCGGCATCGACCAGTGCTTTGCTTAAATATTTCAGGTAAATGCCCTGACCACCCCCGTAAGGCGCACTGCGATAGCCCAGCAAACACACCCGCAAGGGAGCATTATCGGCTGCCGCGCTAATCGGGATTATCTCTGCTGATAGGCCGTTCCGGGGGCGGCTGGAGTTTGCTTCCGCCTGATTGGTCAACAACAACGCTCCTGTGCCCCGCCCTGACTGTTGCGGGAATTCTTGTGTTCGACAACCCGAGCCACCAGTCGCGTGAGCACTGCGTTGAGCCTTCGGGTGCCCGATTCTAGCCTGATGGTCGCCCCAAATCCATTTCGGTTTCTTCACTTGCCAGCACCTGCCGATCAACAGCCACCGCGGTGCCCAGCCGGTCGAGTATAATTGATTGTGCTTTTAAGTGTGGCTAAATCCAGCTGGCGGACAAACTGCGAGCCTTGTGCCTGCGCGGTATAGTCTTTAACATCCTGAATTCACACATAAAAAATTGTGCCAAGACAAGGCAGACTCGAATTCACCAAAGCATATGGCCAACCGTAGGTGGCTGGCAGGGACCGCCTTCATTGCGGTTACCGCCAAACCAAAGGGGAACACTACCATCAAGCTTACGACAATGGCTGACGCCGAATACACCCACTTGCAGCGCGACGCCAAGGTGCTGGAGGCCGATGGTCGAGGTGCCAAGGTCATGTCCCTGGCAGACGGCCGCATCATGAAGTTATTTCGCCCGCGCAAGACATTCACCAGCGCACGCTGGTTCCCACGTAGCTTGCGCTTTGCCAAAAATGCTCAGACCCTGCAGCAACTTGGCATTCCCACCGTCAGCGATGTCATTTGTTTCAAGCTGCCATCACAACACTTCACCGGGGTACTCTACCAGCCACTGCCCGGAGAAACACTGCGCCAACTGGGAGTGGCCGGGCTGACCACCCAGGCGGACTACAGCAAAACCGGTGAATTCATCGCCAGGCTGCATCAAGCCGGCATTCTGTTTCGCTCTATTCACCTTGGCAATGTGGTCAAGATGGCGGACGGCCAACTCGGACTGATCGATATCGCCGACTTGTCACGCCAGCCCTGGCCGCTGCTAAAAAGCCAGCGCCAACGCAATTTTCGCCACCTTTTCCGACCCGACGAAGATCACGATTACCTGACAGTGGCCCATAAGCAATCCCTGGTTGACAGCTACCTCGCCCATTGCCCTCCGGCAGTGTCTGCTAATAGCAGCTTGCGGCACCAACTGGAGACCCTGGCCCGGGTAGATTGACTAGCCCCAATGCTACCAGCACTGGCTTGACGCTGGCCTAACCGTGAACCCCTCGCGACTGATTTCAAAGCCCTCCGCCAGGCGCGCCCTGTCCCCATGGACCAGTTCAGTGCTTGCGCGCTGGTCCCACAGTTTCTTCCACTCCAGAAAATGCAGGTAGGGAAAATGCCGTGTAGTGGACTTATCGCAACTCAGTAGGCCATTACGCCAATACCAGTGCTCGGGAAAATCGTAACTGCCATCCTCCCAGGCAACCCGGCCAAAGCTGGTACTGTAGGCTTCGGTAAAGCACGCCGATCGCATATACGGATTGCGATAATAAACCATGCGCCGCAGCCATTGCGGCCAATCCTTGTGGCGCATAAACATCTCGCCAAAGCTTTTTTCATCGAATGCGGTGTGCTCCGGACGCTCAAAGACAGTGCGCCAACTGGGCTCCTGCATGAACGCCTCGCGAGCAAAAGCGGTGTTGGCCAATAGGGTAAAATGGCCGCTCACCCGACGCTGATGAAATGAGATCAGGCTGTGCTGAAGCATATGAGGGGTGATAAAACCCATGATATCGCCGTAAACAATGTCGATATCACCGAACGCCCAATAGTCATAGGCGCTGATTTCAGCCGCGTGAATGTAGCCGTAGGCCGGCTTGATATCGCAAAGCTTGTAGGGCCCCGCGGGCCGGAAGTCGATCCCCAGGGTATCGCTTACCCGGCGCTGGTAATCATCGAAGGAGCACTGGATAAAGCGGGCATTGGGGGGGGCGTTGGCCGGCTCTCCGCAGTCGGTATAAAAACGCCAGTCAATGGCCGGATTCCAGCGCATCGACTCCAGGTAGAAATCCATCCAGAACGGCCAGTGACCGAAATAGGGAATCAGCACCACAATGCGAGGCGCGCTCATGCTTGTGAAGCCTCGTTGCCGGGGGCATTCTTGCGCAAGCCGAGGTGACTCTCAACAAATGGGAACCCCCAGAAAGTCGCGGCGCCAGCCGGCAGCGAGAACAGTTCCAGTAAACGCTGCTGCATCGCCCCCGCCATCTGACTGCGTGACGCTTCATCGAGCTGGTAAAGGCGGCGCATGCATTGCGCCAATGCCGGGGCATCCCCCAGTGGAAACAGTAGCCCGCTATCAGCCACCACCTCGCTGGCGCCGCCACAGTCACTGGCCGCAATCGGCACGCCGGCAGCCATCGCCTCGAGCAAAACCATACCGAAGGGTTCATGATCCGAGCTCAGCACAAAGGCGTCGAAGGCATTGAACAAGCGTGATGCCTCGGGTATCGGGCCGGTGAGCCGCACCCGGTCCTGCAAGCCCAGCGCCTGAATCTGCTGCCGCAGCGCGGCATCCAGTTTACCCTTACCAATAATAAGCAATTGCGCCTGCTCCAATTCAGCCGCCACCAGCGCAAAGGCCGCTATCAAAGTCTTTTGGTCCTTGTCTGGATGCAGGCGACCGACATTGGCAAAAACAAAGCTGCCGGGACTAATACCGAGCTGCTCACGCGCTTGCTGGCGCTGCAGCAATGCTCCCTGCAAAGCCTCGACATCAACCCGGTTGTACAAGGTTTGAATACTCGAGTGGGGCCACTTGGGGAGGCGCTTGCGAACCTCATCCCGCACCGCATTGGACACTGCCAGCAGGACCAGGTTCTGGCTATTGCGCCGCCGATTCACATACCAGCGGCGACCAAATCGCTCGTAGTCGCCAAAGGCATGATGCAGCCCAACGACAAACAGACCCGGTACATGGCTGGCGACAAAAATCGGTTTGTAACGATGGGCGATAGCAAAGTGAATATCTCGCTGCATGCATATTTCGGATACCGCAGCGATTGCCGAGCGCTTCAAACCTCGAATCTGGCGCGAGCTGAATTCAAGAAATATCACTTCGTCACCACCGGTGGCCTCTGCCAGGCTCGCATCGGCTGCGCCGGTAAGATACACCGTGGTGACAACGATCCGGGTATCGACAAACAGGCTTACCCCCTGTCGCGCAACGTCGAGAAATGGCTGGCCATATCCATGACACAGCTGCAGCACCGTGGTGCAGCCTGCGGGCGGTGGTTTCAAAACGAAGGACTTTGCCATGGGTTCAGCTCAACGGTAGTCGGGGATCGACGCCAAAGTCGCGCCGATAGAGCTTACCAGCCCGCTTGCACACCCGCGACCACAGCTGGCGGTCGGCCAGGGCCTGGCGCAGGGGCAGGCCGGTATAGTGCCGCACAAAGCGCAGCACATCACGATAACCAAGGCCAATGTCAGCCGCTGAAAAATACAGTGCACCCAGGTCTTTGACCTGCCAGCGGCGCGGTGTACGATCGCGGATTTCGGCCCGGTGCAGATCGATCAGGTAGAGCCGCGGTACCGTCTTGCGATCCCAGCTCAGCGGCATCAAGAAATGACAGAGGTAGAAATCGCGATGATTCATACCTTCTGTGTGCATGATGGCGGCAACTTTGGCGACCGTCTCAATCAGCAGCCGCTTCTCCCGGGGCTCAGGTGCCGCCTGCAACCAGGGAGCGCAGTAATCCTCAAGGCTGACCATGGCCTCCAGCTCCTCGGTGATCAGGAACGATAATTGCTGCGCCGGGTTGGAGCCACGCTTGCCATAACCGACACAGGTCATGGTATCGACTCCGTGCCGGTGCAAAAACTCGATCGCGCGCCACTCGTTTTCCGCGCCCAGTACCGGCAGCCGCAGCTGGAGTAAATTCTTGACGATTTCACCCCAGCCAACACCGCGGTGAAGCTTGAGGAAATAGGGCTTATTCTCGAAGATAAAACGCTGGGTGGTGCGCCCCTCCTTGTCGCGGTAAACCTCGCCGCTCACCTGTTGCACCGCCGCAAACGGGTCCGGCCAGGCACGCTGAAAATCGTCCCTCAGAACCAATGTCATGCTGTCGTCGCCAGGGTTTCGATTAACTGTGCCGCATGTTCGGTCATACTGTAAATGTCAGCTTGTGCTGCGAAACGCCGCCCTCGCTCGCGCCAATCCTCGGCCGGGCATAATAATAGTCGCGCCAGGCCGTGGTTGAGGTCGGCCTGCTCGAAAGGCGAAGTCAGCACCGTGCCCATAGCATTCTCCTCGACGTAATGGGCATAACCGCAGACATCGGTAGTGAGTACTGGTAGTCCGGCCACCATTGCCTCGAGCAACACGGTACCGGTGTTCTCCCGATATGCCGGGTGTATCAGTAAGTCGGCACCCCATAAAAACGCGGGGATATCATCGCGCCCCTGCAGAAAACGCACTCGCTCGGCAACGCCCGCGCGACGCGCCTGGGCCTCGAAAGGGGCGCTGTTGTCCTGGCCCACCACGAACAGCTGGCTGTGCCCAAGCTGGGCAGGTGGCAGCGCCGCCAATGCGGCGATCGCGCGATCGAGTCCCTTGGTACGAAAGCCTGAGCCCACCATTAGCACCAATTTATCCTCAGGCGCCAGCTGCCACTGCTCGCGAAATTGCTGCCTTTGCTCGGCGTAATCCAAAGGCATTATCCGATCCCGGCGGATTCCCGGCGGCAGCAGGTGAAAGCGCTTCTGGGCAGTGTGGTAGTAATGTCGGAAGACGTCGATTTCCTTGGCTGAAATCATCAGCAGCTCGGTACCACCGTCGAAAACCGCCGCTTCGTATGCACTATAAACGTGAAACCTGGGGGTTAGCCGCGACAAAAAACTTCGTTCCTCGGTAAGCTTGGCAAGATAACAAGTATCGGCTGCATAGTAGATATCGAGCCCCGGCATCTTGTTAAAGCCCACCACCGCATCGTAATTCGCCTGCGCCAGAGCCAGGGTCAGCGCCTCAACAAATGCCTGGTCACGACGGTGATTGCTCAATGCCTTCGCCGGCAGTACTACCACCTCCAGTCCCGCTACCCGAGGTCCCTGCCACTCACGACAATAGACTGTGACCTGGTGACCCCGGCCAAGGCAGACGGCAGCAATAGCCAGCATATCTTTTTGCAGGCCACCATAGGGAAAGACTTTAAATAGTGCAAAGGCCAGTCGCATCAGCTGGCCCCGCTTGTGGGCAGCAGCGTATCGAGTCGCGCGCTGACCTGTGCAGAATCCAGTTGCACCAGGCAATTCAGGTGACCGAGAGGACACTCACGCTGGAAACAGGGGCGACAGGAGAGATCGAGACCAAGCACTTCCACCTGCTGTGCCAGTGGCGGGGTAAATCCGGGACTGGTAGAGCCGTATACCGCGACCAGGGGACAGGCGACCGCCGCTGCAATATGCATCAGCCCGGAGTCGTTTGACACTGCGGCGCGGCACAAGGCGAGCAGATCAACGGCATCCACTAGAGAGGTATTGCCGCTGGCGTCACAGTAATGCTGTCGGGATGCCGGAGCCAGGCCTGCGGCGATTGCCGTCGCGCTGGCTTTGTCGTTAACCGAGCCGAGGGCCACAACCTGCCAGCCACGACCGATATAAACCTCTGCCAACTCAGCATAATACTGCGCGGGCCATTGTTTGGCTGGCCCGAATTCTGCCCCTGGACAAAGCCCCAACAATGGCCGCTCACGATCAAGCCCCAACTCAGCGACCAGACGCTGCTGATTGGCGACGTCGATATCCAGTGCCGGCCATGGTAATGCTGGCGGCAGAGGGGCACCGGCAGGGAGCCCCAACGCCGCAAATCGCTCGACCATCAACGGGTAACGTTGCTGATCCAGGCGGCGGATGTCATTGAGCAAACCAAAGCGCATCTCGCCACGCCAGCCAGTACGCAAAGCAATATCGGCAAACCAGGGTACCAGTGCAGACTTCAGGGAGTTGGGCAGCACAATTGACTGCTGGTAGCCCTCGGCACGCAACAGTTGGCCCAGCTCGCGACGCGCGGCCAATTGCAGTTTGCCGTGTCCTACCGGCATGTGTACACTGCGGCGCACCTCAGGCATACGCTCCAGCACCGGCGCCGCCCAGGCCGGCGCCAACACATCGAGATCCAGTCGGGAATGCTGCGCCGCAAGCAATTTGAACAGCGTTTGCGCCATCACCATATCACCGACCCAGGATGGGCCGACAATAAGCACTTTGTAGCTGTTCGTTGCGTCATCCATCGTTTTACCCGATCTCAGCCGCCAGCGGATGAGGTTTTACAACAATGCCGTTTCCCAACTGCGATTACGCACTGCCAGTGCCACAAGCTTCCATCTGCAGGCCGCCCACAACTGCGGCCCAGGCTCTCAGACCACCGGTGCCAGCCAGTCCAGACGCTCTTTATTGTGCCCCCGTACCGAGTCAAAGAACGCTTTCTGCAATTGCTCGGTAACCGGGCCGCGACTACCGCTACCGATCGCCCGGGCATCAAGCTCACGTATTGGCAAGACTTCGGCGGCGGTACCGGTAAAGAAGGCTTCGTCAGCAATGTAGACCTCATCCCGGGTAATTCGCTTTTCGACGACCCGATACCCCAAAGCCGTTGCCAGCTTTATGACTGCGTCTCGGGTAATGCCGTCGAGGCAGGAAGTGAGCTCGGGAGTGTAAATCACGCCATCCCGCACCATAAAAAAGTTCTCTCCACTGCCCTCGGCAACGTATCCCTCGGGGTCGAGCATCAGCGCCTCTTCTGCCCCTCCATTCAAGGCCTCGCGCAGCGCCAGAATCGAGTTGATATAGTTGCCGTTGGCTTTAGCCTTGGTCATCGTAATGTTGACATGGTGTCGCGTATAACTGGAGGTTCGCACAACAATACCGCGATTCATGGCATCGGGATCCATGTAAGACGGCCAGTCCCAGGAGGCAATCATGCAGTGGGTCTTGAGGCCATCCGCCCGCAAACCCATGCCCTCTGAACCCAGAAAGCACATGGGCCGGATGTAGGCCTCATGCAGATCGTTGTCGCGGATAACGGCCTTCTGCGCCGCCATCAGTTGTTCTTTATCCCAGGGCATGTCCATGGCGAGGATCTTGGCCGAGCGGAACAGGCGGTCGGTATGCTCGCGCAGCCGGAATATACATGTGCCCAGCCCGTCGGCGTGATAAGCCCTGACACCTTCAAACACACCCAGGCCGTAGTGCAGCGTATGGGTCAATAAATGCACCTTGGCGTCACGCCAGGGCACCATTTCCCCGTCCAACCAGATGACTCCGTCGCGATCAGCGAAAGACATTTTGCAAACTCCTGTATCCCGTGTTTAAGCAAGCCGCTGCAAGCCGGCTGCATTTCTTATCCAGTATTGATTCACGATTACCTAACCATGCCCTACCGGGGTCTCCGCTCCAGCTCAAGCCTGCGCTTCTATCAAGTGCTGCCACACACTCTTCACCAGCGCTCGCTCTTCAGTAAACAGTGCGGCAGAAACCCGGCCTTGCTGTTGCTGCAGGGCCAGTCTGTGAGCCAGAACGCGGTAACTTTTATACGCTTCGATCAGACCCTGGCAGTCGCTCTCACCCAGTAGCCCTTCCTGCTGCAGCGACTCCAGAATGCGAATGTTATCGGTCCAGCGACTCAGTGCAGGATGGGAAGACGTCCAGGCTAAAACCGCGAATTGAACCATAAATTCGATATCAACGATACCTCCGCTACCATGTTTGAGATCGAAATAGGGCTCGGGTCCGGTCTCTGCTGTCGCCGGCAAGAGATGGGCGCGCATCTTCTCGCGCATCTCCCTCACCGCAACCCTGAGCTCGACCTCATCACGAGGCTCGGCCAGTATCGCCCGGCGCAGCTGTTCATAAGACTGTCCAAGGGCAGCACTGCCAGCCACTACTCTCGCCCGCACCAGGGCCTGATGCTCCCAGGTCCATGCCTGCTCACGCTGGTATTGCTCAAACGCCTGTAATGATGTCACCAACAGCCCTGCTTCACCCGAGGGGCGCAAGCGCATATCAACTTCATATAGCGGCCCCAGGGTGGTCGCCGCGGTCAGGATATGAATAATGCGCTGGCCGAGGCGATTGAAAAACAACTCACCGGAGATGGGCTTGGGACCATCGGTGGCCTCGCTCGAGTCGACATCGTGAACAAATACCAGGTCGAGATCGGAGGCGTGACCCAGCTCGATACCCCCCAGCTTGCCATAGCCAACAACGATAAAGTGCTGGTCACAAATGCTACCGTCACTGCGCACCGGCGAGCCGTGGCGCACCACCAGATTACGCCAGGCTAATTCCACCACGTGCTCGAGAATGACCTCCGCAATCAGCGTCAGGTAGTCACTGACCTTCATCAAGGGCAGGCGCTCGGTGACTTCAGAAGCAGCAATGCGCAGCACATGCGCCAGACGAAAATAGCGCAAACCCTGCATATGCCCCTCCAGATCACTCCACTCCAATCGCAGCAGCTGTTCCTGTAGTTCATTGCGCAGCAAATCTTTATCAGGCACCCGGTAAAGCGTGGCGACGTTGTGCAACTCATCCAGCAATACCGGATGCCGAGCCAACTGACTGGCAATCCAGGGGCTCGCTCCACACAACAGGTTGAGCTGTTCACGCACCTCGCCATTTTCCATCAGCAGCACCAGGTAGCTGGTCCTCCGCAGTACCGACTCCAACAGCGGCAGCAAGCGCTCAAACAAGACATCGGGCTCGGGCATCAATGCGCTTTCAGCCAACATCAGCGGCATATAGGCATCGAGGCGTTCACGCCCGACTTTTTGCATTGATCGCACTCTGCTGCTGTCGCGCAGGGTGCACAGTTGCGACCAGATCTGCTGCCCCCCGGAATAGCCATGTTGCTGCAACCAATCCAGGGCATGGGACTCACTGCATTCACCGAGCCAGAGGTCGAGCCACTCTCCAGCATCGGCATCGACCCTGGCAGGGGCTTCCTCCGGCTCAATGAGGGCTTCAAAGTGCGCTGCGACACGATCCCGGTGGCGGTCGAGGCACTGACGAAAGTCACTCCAGTCGTCGCATTCCATAACATGGGCTACCCGCAGCCGATCCAGCGGATCGACTGGCAAGGCCTGGGTTTGCTGGTCACGCAGTCCCTGCAGCGCATGCTCGGTGTTGCGCAAAAAGATATACGCATCCACCAACTCGACCACCGCCTGCTGTGGCATATATTGGCGCTCGGCCAGGTGCTTGAGAACCTTGAGCAGCGAGCGCTCCTGCAAGCTCGGCTCCCGTCCTCCCCGAATAAGCTGGAAAACCTGGCCGATAAACTCGATCTCGCGGATACCGCCGGCGCCGAGTTTGACATCATCCTGCTTGCCGACCCGCTGCACCTCGCGCTTGATCAATTCCTTCATATCGCGCAGCGACTCGATGGCACTAAAATCACTGTAGCGGCGGTAGACAAAGGGCCGCAAAATTTCGATCAGATCCGCTCCCCGCGCAAGGTCTCCCGCCACCACCCGGGCTTTGATCAGGGCATAGCGCTCCCAGTCGCGGCCCTGGGTGTGGTAATACTCTTCCATGGCATCAAAGCTGAGCGCTAGTGCACCGCTTTCACCATAGGGCCGCAGCCGCATATCAACACGAAACACAAAGCCGTCTCCGGTGTGGGTGTCCAGCAGGCGAATCAGGCGCTGCCCGAGGCGAACAAAAAAATCATGATTACTCAAGGTCCGGCGGCCACCGCTGGTCTCACCATTGGCAGCAAAGGTAAAGATCAGGTCGATATCTGAGGACAGGTTAAGCTCATAGGCTCCCAGTTTGCCCATGCCCAGCACCACCAGCTGGCAGGGTTTGCCAGAATGGTCGGTGGGGGTGCCAATATCGTTGCTCAGTTGGCGGTACAGCCAATTTAGGCCGCCATCGATACAGGCATCGGCCATTGCAGACAAGTCGCCAGTGGTCTCTACCAGCTCCGCCAATCGATTAAAGTCACGCCAGATTATGCGGCACTGCTCGCGGTTGCGAAAATGACGCAGCGCCAAGGCCAGCTCGTCTTCCGCTGCAGATTGGGTCGCCAGCACAGCCACCTGCTGCTACCCAGTAGTCACCAGCCATGCTGCGATGCAGATCCCCCGATGCCAGTAATTGAAGCAGCATCCGGGGTCGGCGTTCAAACTGCTGGCAAACGAATGGACTGCAAGCGAGAACCCGGGCCAGTTCCTGCTCACTCTGTGCATCCAGCTCGCTATGCAACTGTGCCAGATCGGCGTCAGACCAAGTGCTGAATAATCGGTCGGCAGCCGAGTGCAAAGAACGTTTCAGCTCGGCCGGTAGTAAAGCATCTGAGATTTCTACTCGGCGCATAGTTATCCCTTGCAACATGAACCACGGGCAGCAAAAGGCCGCCCCGCAAGAGTATCAGTATACTGAGTTTTGACAGCCGATAACCAGCGCTCAACCGACTGCCCGGCCGCTGTCACAGACAGACTATTTTATGGCTCGGGCCTTAGTGACTCGATGGCGCCGGGGCGATACGCATGACTTCTTCAATGGTGGTTTCACCACTGGCGACTTTCCTGGCACCACTCAATCGAAGCGTGCGCATGCCTTCTTTCATTCCCTGTTTGCGCAGTGAATTCAAATCGACTTCAGTGCCGATCAACTGCTGCACCGGTTCGCTCATCACCAGAATCTCATAGAGCCCCTGACGTCCCAGATAACCGGTATTGCGACATTCAAGACACCCCTCGGCATGCATGACCTGCTCCGGTGCACTCACCGTCCACGGATGCACCAGCTGTTGCCAGGCGGCCCTATCGATCGGATGCGGCTTTTTGCAGTGCGGGCACAGACTGCGCACCAGGCGCTGCGCCATGATCCCCAGTACCGTCGCCTTGAGCAAATACGGTGGCACGCCAATTTCAAGCATACGGGTCACCGCGGAGGGAGCGTCGTTGGTGTGCAGAGTCGACAGGACCAGGTGACCCGTGAGCGCCGCCTGAATGGCCATCTCTGCGGTTTCGATATCTCGAATCTCCCCGATCATAATGATGTCGGGGTCCTGGCGCAGCAATGAGCGCACCCCGGTGGCAAAGTCGAGACCGATATTGTGCTGCACCTGCATCTGGTTAAACGCGGGCTCCACCATTTCAATCGGGTCTTCGATGGAGCACACATTTACCTCCGGCACTGCCAATTGCTTCAGTGTGCTATACAGGGTGGTGGTTTTACCCGACCCGGTGGGGCCCGTCACCAACACAATACCGTGACTGTTTCCGACCATGCTATTCCAACGTCGATAGTCTTCATCGGCGAGTCCCAGCTCGCGAAATCCGCTCACCAAAACCTGCGGGTCAAAGATCCGCATTACCAGCTTCTCGCCGAAGGCAGTCGGCATGGTTGACAGGCGCAACTCCACTTCACTGTTGTCGGTACGCAGGGTTTTCAGGCGTCCGTCCTGGGGCCGGCGCTTTTCGGCCACATCCATCCGCCCGAGTATTTTGATACGGCTGGTAACCGCTGCGGCCACCTGGATGGGAAGCTCATAAATGGGATGCAGAACGCCGTCGATACGAAACCTCACCCGGCCGATCTCGCGCCGCGGCTCCAGGTGAATATCGCTGGCTCGCTGGTCAAACGCATACTGCAACAACCAGTCAACAATGCTGACGATATGCTGATCGTTGGCATCGGGATCCTGCAAATTGCCCAGTTCCAGCATCTGCTCAAGGTTTGACAGTAACCCGCCGGTGCGACCGCGCGACGGTGCGCTGGCGCCACTGATGGAACGTGCCAGACCGTAAAACTCAAGCATATAGCGGCTCAGCTCACCCGGCGTCGCAAGCACCCGGACCACCTTCTTGCGCGTCACATGCTCCAACCCTGACTGCCAATCCGCAATGAAGGGCTCGGCGCTGGCAATCACGACCTGGTCGGCATCGACCTCTACAGCCAGGATCTGGTGACGCTTGGCAAAGGCAAAGGACATGACTTCAGTAATTGCAGCAACATTGATTTTGAGGGGGTCGATTCGAAACAACGGCTGCCCCGTCTTGTCTGCCAGCCAACTCATGATGGTTTCGTCGGTATGGAGCCTGTTTTGGCGGGCGGGATCCGCCAGCTCCTGGCCACCGAGATAGGCCACCGGATGCAAGCCAGCATCTTCGCGACCACGCGGCGACAGGGTCAGGCGCTCAGCGTCACTTTGTAACAAGCGTCCGTCAGCCAGCAGCTGGTCGAGGAGGTAGCGTAAATCGAGGCGGCGGTCCGCGCCGCCCATGCGCGCCAGGGCGTCTTTCATAATCATCTCTCTGCCAACTTTCATGAATTATTGGTGCTGGCAGCGGGTTTGCCAAGCGCAACCGCGATTATCACTGGGAATTTGATTGAGCCAGGGACCTGCTGCCGCCCGGAACTGTGCGCTGCCAGACCGCTGCGGCTATGCTATGCTGCGCCCAAATTAGAGGGTCTCGCCTGAATGTCGTCCGTGCCTGATTTCCGCACTATGTTATCCGAACTGATCAGCATTCCATCGGTCAGCTCAACCCTGCCTTCTCTCGACCAGGGCAATCTGCAGGTGGTCGAAAAGCTCGCCGAGTGGCTCTCCCGGCTCGGTTTTCGCGCCGAGGTACTGCCTATACCCGGCCTCCGCAACAAGGCAAACCTGATCGCCACCCTGGGCCAGGGTCCGGGAGGCCTGGTACTGGCAGGTCATACCGATACCGTTCCCTATGACGATGATCGCTGGCGACCACAATCCTCTGGCATTGACCGAACAGGATCAACGTTTTTACGGTCTGGGTACCAGCGATATGAAGGGTTTCTTTCCGATCGCCATTCGCGCCGCCGAAGCCTTTATCAATGAATCGCTGCAAGCACCGCTGATTATTCTCGCGACCGCCGACGAGGAGAGCTCGATGTCTGGCGCCGAGGCCCTGGTAGCCATGAGCCGGCCATTGGCGCGCTACGCCGTTATTGGTGAACCTACAGGCCTGCGCCCGGTGCGCCAACATAAAAGCATCATGATGGAGAGCATCAAGATCGTTGGACAGGCCGGCCATTCTTCCAACCCGGCACTCGGCAATAGCGCCCTGGAAGCGATGCAGGATGTGATGAATCGCTTACTCAGCTATCGCCAGCAGCTGCAAAAGCAGCATCAGAACCCCGGCTTCAGCGTCCATGTGCCAACCCTCAACCTGGGTTGCATCCACGGTGGCGACAACCCCAACCGCATTTGTTCGCACTGTGAATTGCACTTCGACGCCCGCCTGCTCCCCGGGATGTCCAATGACAGTGTGCGCCAGGATATTCGGCTACTGTTGGCCGAAATAGCGCAGGAGCGCAATATCGACATTCAGCTGCACAGCCTGATCGACGGCGTAGCAGCCTTTATGGAGCGGGAAGACAGCGCGCTGGTAAAAACCGCCGAGCAACTCACCGGCCATCCTGCCGAGGCGGTGGCTTTTGCTACCGAGGCGCCCTACCTGCAACAATTGGGAATCGAAACCCTGATTCTTGGCCCGGGCTCGATCGACCAGGCCCACCAGCCGGATGAGTTCCTTGAGCTGGCCACTATCGATCCTTGTGTCGAGATATTGCAAGGGCTGATCAAACGCTTTTGCTTGTAGAACGCGCACTGGTAAACTTTACCGCCGGCTTAGCCTTAGAGGCAAAGGGCGGGGTGCCGCCGCATTGCATGCCGCGCATTGCATGCCGCGCATTGCATGCCGCGCATTGCATGCCGCGCCGGAATCCAATAACAATCACAGACCTGCTGGAACGACACCGTGCCCACTGAATCCCAAGAGTATGTCACCTGGTTTCGCCGATCTTCGCCGTATATTAATGCCCACCGGGGCAAAACCTTTGTCTTGATGTTCGGTGGCGAAGCCATTGAACACGGCAATTTCCCCAATATTATCCAGGACATCGCACTGCTTGCCAGCCTCGGCGTAAGGCTGGTGCTGGTGCACGGCGCACGCCCGCAAATTGAAGCGCGCGTCGGACTGCGGAATTTACAAAGTCACTACCACAAGGGAATACGAATTACTGATAGCGAGGCGCTGGAATGCGTGAAAGATGCCTCGGGTTCAGTGCGGGCACAGCTGGAAGCACTGCTGTCGATGGGCCTGCCCAACTCGCCGATGCATCTGTCGCGGATTCGGGTTACCAGCGGCAACTTTGTTATCGCCCGCCCCTATGGCATTCACGATGGTGTCGATTTCCAGCACACCGGTGAAGTCAGACGTATCCAGGCTGAAGACATCGCGCACCAACTGGATTTGCGCAATATCGTGCTGATAAGTCCACTGGGCTATTCACCCACCGGCGAAGTATTTAACCTCAGCATGGAGGATGTAGCCCACCAGGTGGCAGCTGCCCTGACGGCAGACAAACTGATAGCCTTCGACGCACAACCGGGCATCGTCGGCCAGAACGGTGAACTGGTGCGCGAGCTGCGCCTGAGTGAGGCCCGCCACCTTAGCGATCAATTGCCTGCGGCAGACAAAAGCTGGATGCTCGAAGCGCTGATCAATGCCAGCCAGGCAGGTATTGAACGTTGCCACCTGATCAGCTATCTCGATGACGGCGCACTGCTCAAGGAATTATTCAGCCGTGATGGCTGCGGCAGCCTGATTTACCAGGATAGTTACGAAAGTATCCGCAATGCCAGTATCGAGGATGTCGGCGGTATCCTGCAGTTAATCCAACCACTGGAGGAGCAAGGTGTTCTGGTGCGCCGCTCGCGGGAGCTGCTGGAAACCGAAATATCGCGCTTCACCGTCATTGAGCGGGACGGCATGATTATCGCCTGTGCCGCGCTATACCCGTTTCCACGCGAGCGCTGCGGCGAAATTGCCTGTGTCGCCACCCACCTCGATTATCGGGGTGACAATCGTGGCGAACGCCTGCTGGCGCACCTGGAGCAACAGGCACGCAGCCAGGGCTTAGCCACACTGTTCGTGCTGACCACCCGCACCACACATTGGTTCCAGGAGCAGGGCTACGCCTCGGGAGGCACCGAGGACCTGCCGGAAAAAAGGCAGGAACTTTACAACCTGCAGCGTAATTCCCGGGTATTCTATAAATCCCTGTAGGCTTGGGACAAGCGGGTAGACGCCGTTTTTGATATGCTCTCGCCCCAGCCAATCACAGCCAGCACCAGAGGAATTCACTATGCCACAATATCGATCGCGCACCTCGACAGCCGGGCGCAATATGGCGGGCGCACGAGCGCTCTGGCGAGCTACCGGCATGGGCGACGACGACTTCCAGAAACCCATCATCGCGGTATCCAACTCGTTCACCCAGTTCGTACCGGGCCATGTTCACCTCAAGGATCTGGGTCAACTGGTTTGCCGGGAAATTGAACGCGCGGGCGGTGTCGCCAAGGAATTCAATACCATCGCGGTCGACGACGGCATCGCCATGGGCCATGACGGCATGCTCTACAGCCTCCCCTCCCGTGAAATCATCGCCGACTCGGTGGAATACATGGTCAATGCCCACTGTGCCGATGCCCTGGTGTGCATATCCAATTGCGACAAGATCACCCCGGGAATGCTGATGGCAGCGCTGCGCCTGAACATACCGGTGGTGTTTGTATCCGGCGGCCCGATGGAAGCCGGCAAAACCAAGCTGTCAGAGCACAAGCTCGATCTGGTAGACGCTATGGTAATCGCCGCCGACGATACTGCCAGCGATGAAGAAGTGCTGGAATACGAGCGCTCCGCCTGTCCCACCTGCGGTTCCTGTTCCGGCATGTTTACCGCGAATTCAATGAACTGCCTCACCGAAGCGCTGGGGCTTTCCCTGCCGGGCAATGGCTCGGTACTCGCCACCCACAGCGACCGGGAGCAGCTATTTCTGCGCGCCGGGCGCACGATTGTGGAATTGGCACGGCGCTACTACGAGCATGATGACGCCAGCGCGCTACCGCGCAATATCGCCAGCTTCGCTGCTTTTGAAAACGCCATGAGCATCGACATTGCCATGGGTGGCTCCACCAACACCATCCTCCATCTACTGGCAGCTGCCCAGGAAGCCGAACTCGACTTCACCCTGAATGACATCGACCGGCTGTCGCGTAAAGTACCCCAGTTGTGTAAGGTCGCCCCCAACAGCCCGCTCTATCACATGGAAGATGTGCACCGTGCCGGGGGCATTATGGCGATCCTGGGGGAGCTGGGCCGGATGGGCTTGTTGCACCTCGATGTGCCGACAGTGCACAGTCCGACCATGGGCGAAGCGCTGGCCCAGTGGGACATTATGGTGACCCGGGACGAGGCGGTTAAAACGTTTTACAAGGCGGGACCGGGAGGCATCCCCACGACCCAGGCTTTCAGCCAATCTACCCGCTGGCCTAGCCTCGACGCAGACCGCCAAAACGGCTGTATCCGCAACGGCGACTCGGCCTACAGCCAGGAAGGCGGCCTTGCAGTATTGTTCGGCAATATCGCAGAGGACGGCTGCGTGGTAAAAACCTCCGGAGTCGATGAATCGATATTCGTATTCGAGGGACCTGCCCATATCTGTGAAAGCCAGGAAGACGCAGTGGAAGATGTCCTCGAGGGGCGGGTAGTGCCCGGCGACATCGTGGTGATTCGCTACGAAGGACCCAAAGGGGGGCCGGGGATGCAGGAAATGCTGTATCCCACCAGCTACTTGAAATCCAAAGGCCTCGGAAAAGTATGCGCGCTGCTCACCGACGGGCGATTTTCCGGTGGCACCTCTGGACTCTCGATTGGCCACGCCTCGCCAGAGGCTGCGGCCGGCGGCGCGATCGCCCTGGTTGAGCGTGGCGACCGTATCCGTATCGATATTCCTGCCCGCAGAATTGATGTGCTGCTGGATGCTGGCGAGCTGGAGCGCCGACGGCAGGCAGAAGATGCCCGGGGAGGCGATGGCTGGAAGCCGCGTAAACATCGACCACGCAAGGTTTCACGGGCACTGCAGGCGTATGCCAAACTCACCACCAGCGCCGACAAGGGTGCGGTGCGCAATGTCGATCAATTGAATTGATCGGCGCTAGCGCGCCGCTCTGCACTGCCGCATTTTGAATTCGACAGCCACAAAAAAGGGCGGTTTTTAACCGCCCTCTCTCTTTTCTACATTCCCCTAGCCCAAACCGTCTTGCAGCGACTTGCGGCGCTGCACCTCGTTATCCAGGTACATCATCCAATCCCTCGCCATCTTCTCACTGCGCTTATCCTTAGCCGCACGTTGAAACTGCACGCGCGCCTCCGGCAGTTTGTCGAGATTGAATAAAGCCATTCCGAGAACAATGCGGGTGCTGTCGGGCCGTCGCAGCTGGCCTTTATTCAGCGCGGTCTGCGCCGCCCCGGCAGCCTTGGCAAAGTCATCGTTATCAAGGTAAACATTGGCCAATCGGGCCCACAGCTCGCCACTGTCAGACAGTTCGGCCGCCCTGGTCATGGCAGGAATGGCCCGCTCAAGTTCCTGTGAAGAACGCAGGGCATTGCCCAGCAGTTCGTAGTTTTTCGAGCTTGCGGGAATCTGCTTTTTGTCGATGCCCTGCTCCAGTACTTTCGCCGCCCGGTAGGGGGTATCAGCACCGAGGTACAGGTATGCCATATTGAGCAACTCCTGCTCACGACTCAACATGCCGGCCACGTACGCTGTCTCCAGCGCGACCAACTGACGATCTTCGTTTTTCAATTCGCCATAAATTCCCGAAGCCTGGGTCCAGTATTCCTTTTTCGGCCAGCGCCGCAGCAGTTCTTCAAGCACCGCAGCAACCTTCTTCATATCGCCCTTGTCGTAGTAGAGCGCCCGCTGCAACAGGAACCAGTTTTCTTTGGGTTGCTTACCGCTTTGTTGCGCCAGTGCCATCGCTTTTTCGATATTGCGCAGGGCGGGATCATATTGTTTGGTTTGATAGTAGGCCTGGGCCAACAACACATAGGCATCAGCTTGCGGATTTTCCGCCACCTCGAACCAATCGTTCAGGTATTTGATGGCCTGATCATAGTTTTCGGTGACAAAATAGAGCTGGGCCAGAGAATAGAAGGTCGCGGATTCCATTGCGATCGGCAATTCAGGCTGCTTCAGCACATTTCTATAGGCTTCAATGGTTTTGGAATACTGCTCGCGCTGGTAGTACACAAAGGCGTAAAAGTTGTACATATTGGCCAGTTCATAACTGTTCAATGCACGCCGACCCTGGGAATCACGGAGCACATCCAGCACTTCTAGCGCTTCGCTGACATTGCCGGCCTCCGCTAATTCCTGGGCTTTGGCCAACTCCTCGTATACCTGGTTGCGCAGAGCCGGAGTCTTGCGGGTCTTCTCGGCTGGCGCTTTCTCGGCCGCCATGGCCATAGCGCCTGCGTTCAGCTTCAGGCCGTGGCTGGTACTTATCTGATGGACGCCATTTTGGGCAAGCACCAGCATCACGCCCAGCAGACCTGCCCGGCATAAAATACTGAAGGATTTATTCCACATTGTGGTCGCCATAAACCTGGTTTCGCTCTGGTTTTTACTGTTCCAACTTGTAGGTGAACTTGTTGCGCACACCGGCAACTTCAGTCGCCTGGCCATCAACGACTCGCGGCTTGTACTTGAATTTGAGTGAGGCCTTCACCGAGGCCGAGTCAAATATCCCCGGGGGGTCGCAGTCGATGGCTTTTGAGTCGCGAATGGAGCCACTCTTGGTAACCGTATATTCGACAATACAATACCCCTGGATACCACGGGACTGTGCTCGCCGTGGGTAGATCGGAGCCACTTTCACTATCGGCAGGTATTCGCCGTCGGAAACCGAGAGCCCGCCAATATCAATTTTTACATCGGCCTTAGGCGCAAAGCTGACGTTAATGGACGTATCAACATCGAAATTGGTGGATTGCCGGGGCGCCTTCATTTCCGGTGGCGGCTCGTCGGGTTCTTCCGGCTTTTCAGCCTTGACCTGTTTGATTTGGGTATCGATGCTGGTTTCACCCAGCTGGATATCGGCGATTTTGATACCCGCATCTTCATCGAGATTAATGTCGCGCATGACAATCAAAGTGAACATCAGGATGAACAGCGCGACAGTCACCACCGCGGCAAGTAACGCGCCAATGGAGTAGCCTATTGCTTTGCTTGCACTCATAACGAATCAGTCTTCAAGGGTGGCAACATGAATTTGTTCCCTCGGTACACCGGCATCTCGCGCCGCATCATAAACCCTGGCAAAGGCCTCGGCGTTGGAGTTGGCATCGGCCTGGATAACCACGGCGCCCTTGCTGTTCTCGGCGCGCATTCGCTCGATAATGCCTTTGAGCAGTAACGGTTTTACCGGCTGCTTGTCGATCCAGATTTCATTCTTATCACTAATGGCAATAAAGAACTTCTGGTTCTTGATACTCTCGAGGGTATCTGCCGCAGGACGTTCGACATCGATACCTGCTTCTTTCACGAAAGACGCCGTCACAATAAAAAAAATCAGCATGATAAACACCACATCAAGCATCGGTGTCAGGTCGATCTGCTGGCTATTTTCGTCGCTGTACTGCTTAACAACCGATCTGCTATGGCGCATACAATCCCCTGTCTATACCAGGTCCTTGGTGAGTCGATCCTGCAGATGCTGGGTCTCATTCAGCGCCAGCCGTTCGAGATAGGAATTGGCAAATACCCCGGACAGGGCCGCCACCATTCCTGCCATGGTCGGGATAGTGGCTCGAGAGACCCCTCCTGCCATTGCCTTGGCGTCGCCGCCACCGGTGACCGCCAGCACATTAAATACGTCGATCATGCCGGTTACCGTACCCAGCAAACCTAACAACGGGCACAGAGCAACCATGGTTTTGATCATCGACAGGTTCTGCTGGATCTTGACCGAGATACGAGAAATCAGCAGTTTGCGAATGTTTGCCGCGTTCCACGAGCGATGCTCGGGACGGGCTTCCCAGGCCGTTACCGCTGTCGCCACGTCGTGCTTCAGCCCCGAATGGAAATACCAGATCTTCTCAAATATGGCGACCCACATGGCAAATGTGAGCAGGGCAATCAGCCACAAAACCGGCCCGCCAGTATCCATAAACTGCAGCAGGCGGGTGTAGTAGTCCATCATTGCGAAAACCATCGAGCTGCCCTTATTTACTCAGTTCCGCCTCGGTGTGCTCAGCTATAATACCGCTGGTCTGCTCTTCCAGTATCTGTATCACCCGTTTGGAGCGGGACGACACCATGGTATGCAACAGCACGGTCGGAATTGCCACCAACAAGCCCAGCACTGTGGTAATCAATGCCGACGAGATACCACTGGCCATTGCCTTGGGATCGCCAGCACCGTAAATCGTGATCGCCTGGAAGGTAATGATCATCCCGGTAACGGTGCCAAGCAGTCCCATAAGAGGCGCCACTGCGGCAATAATTTTGAGAGCGCCCTGGTATTTCTCGAGCTGGGGAATTTCCTTGAGAACCTGTTCGTTAAGCTTCAGCTCGAGGGTTTCTGTATCCATGGTGGGATTGGCCTCGTGAATGGCCAGTACCCGCCCGAGGGGGTTGTTAGGATTAGCCTTGTCGCTCTTCAGCTGGCCACTCACCTTGCCGCTGATCGTGGTCAGAGCCAACAGTCGCCAAATCGCTATCAGCAACGCTATCACGCCCAGCGCTGTAATCGCATAACCGACATAGCCGCCCTGGTGCCAACGTTCCTCCAGGGTTGGTGTGCCAATCAGGGCCGACAGCAGCGAGCCACCGGTAGGCCCGGTCGGGTCGATACCAAAAGCGTGAAGGCCGCCACTGGCAGCGCCAAGATCCCGGGCCCAATTGATATAGCGCTTGTCTGGCTGGCGGGGCAACTCCTCAATGTTGGAGCCGGTGAAGCTCAGGTAATGACCTTCATCACTGACCAGATTGAAGCTACCAACGCGAACCACACCCTGCTGTTGCTCATCGCCATTGGGTTTGATAACCACTGAATCAAACCTGGCGACCCTGCCGGATTCGGTCATCTCGCGCTGGATCTCGAACCACAGCGTTTCAATTTCATCAATGGTCGGCAGCTGATCGGAGTCACTGATTTTCTGGATCAGCGCTTCAAAAAACACCTCTCGGTCAGGGTATTGGGCGCTCACCGGAGACGCTTCGACCACCGAGACCATATCGCCGGCAGCGGTCGTCAAATGGCCAAACAGCTCATTCAGCGAGCCTTTCTGTTCAGTCAAGCGTTGGGTTACCGCCACGACATTTTGTTCATTCTCTTCAAACTTCTGCTCTTTTTCCGCTGCCAATTTCTCCAGCGCGACCTGCTCCGCCCTGGCTTTGTTCAGCATCGCTTCCTGGTTTGCCTTATCGGCCCGGAACCTGGCTTCGCGTGCCTTGTTCTCCTGGCCGTCGGCATAGCGGCCGCTTTGCACCATTTTCAATAATTGATCGAGAGACCTGGGGGCGTCTTCGGCCTGCACCGCAGAAACGCCCAGGCCAATGCTACTGCTGAAAAAAGCGGCGAGGAGGATAGAGGTTTTAGAAGATTTCATTAGTTTACGGCCTCCGGAGCAGCAACAGGGACAGTCAGGATATCTTTCGCCGCCTGGTTATCGGCAATCCTGATAGCCTGCCGTATCGCATTCTTGTATTGACCGCTGTCAAGCTGAACCCATGCCTTTGCCTCAGGGTCCCATGCCCCCGAAATAGCGCCGTCAGTGGTCTGGTACATCAGGGCAACACGGCCGATTTGCAGCATTGTCACCTCGCGCTCACTACCCGGCTCGACTTCGACCCGCCCCTTATAAGTACTGACCTTACGGCCGTACTCATTTTCAATTTTGTAAGCTTCCAATACCTGGCGAAATTTCTCCGCTACGGTGAGGTCGGAGCGCGAAAGGTTGTTACGCAGAAACTCCAGACGCTGCTGCCGCTCGTCCGCATAAAAAGGAAAATCCAGACTCACGAACTGGTCGAGGGAGTCAATCATGCGTTCTATCACGGCAGGCAGCTGCCGCTGCACCACCGTGACCTGGACAATGGATTCTTCGAGGTTTTTAATGCGTCGATCCTGGTCGCCAATCTGCTTGTCGAGGCGGCTGATGTAAACCTTGAGACCCTCGTTCTGCTTCAACACCTGCTTGTAGTCCTGCAGGCTATCGCGGGTGCTGTCGGCCAGCACATCGATTTTTTTCTGCGACTGCTGCGCTTCTTTGGTTTTGGCCTGGCCTACTTGAAACACTTTTTGCAGTGTATCTGCGTGGGTTGAAGCCAGATAGCCGCAACTACCCACCGACAATGCAACAGACACGGCGAGCCTCTTTAACCGATGCAAATTCATGGGAATATCAATCCTTGGGTCGTTAAATATAAAAACCAGTCAATGTTTGGACAGCAGCTGCCAACGGCAAGATGCCAGCTCGCCAGCACCGCTGGCAGTATTGTTGGTAACGGATTTCCCGCAGCTATTGCGCTACGTTACCCAGCTTGTTGGCAGACTCTTGGGCTGCCCCAGCTGCTCGCTGACACCAATCGGACAAACAAAAGCAAACGATTAAAAAGCATATGAGATGCTATTTCAAATATTCATTTACGCCAAACGCCGCAAGCTGTGGCCATAAACAATCCCATCAGCTTAGCCGTTCAATTCCAAAACGACAAAACTGTAAGCGCAGGTCTCCTCGCCGGCCGCAATATCTTGCCGGCTTAACTCACGCCACAGGCCTGATTCCAGTTGCGGGAAGTAAGCATCCCCGGCCACGTCGATATCCAGGCGGGTGAGATAAAGCCGCTGCGCCAGCGGCAACATGGTGCGGTACACATCTTCACCTCCAATCACCATAAGCTCGTCAGCATCCAGCAGCCGTGCTTTGCCAAGCGCTTGCTCGGGCGTGTTGACAACAACCACGCCAGGCGCCTTAAAGTCCGGCTGCCGGGTCAGCACAATGCTGGTACGGCCCGGCAGCGGCCGGCCAATCGATTGGTAGGTCTTGCGCCCCATCAGCAGTGGCTTGCCCATCGTCACTCTTTTAAAATATTTGAGGTCTTCGGGCAGATGCCAGGGCAGCGCGTTATCGCGCCCTATTACACGGTTGTTCGACAAGGCTGCGATCATGGAAATGATCATCCTCGGCCCAGCCTCTGGTCACATGATGTGTTGATAGTCGATAGCGCAATAAGCAATACAATCGTCACCGGGGTTTCCGTCCATCCTGTCCAGATATTGTCAGCACAGCAGGCAGCGGCGGTTTATTCAGGTAGCCGCTTTATGCTAGTCTGCCACCGCGTGCAAACCTACTTCATTCCAGACTAAAGCTCAACGCCCAAAGCCCCGGCAATGCCGCAGCGGCCCGGCTCGGAGGCCTATTGATATGCAACAGTATCTCGCCCTATTGCAGGACATCCTGGACAACGGCGTTGAAAAAGGCGACCGCACCGGCACCGGCACCATTTCGGTATTCGGACGTCAGTTCAGGCATGACCTGGGTCAGGGTTTTCCACTGCTGACCACCAAGAAATTGCATTTCAAAAGTATTGTCAACGAACTGATCTGGTTTTTAAACGGCGACACCAACACCCGCTGGCTGCGCGAAAACGGCGTCTCGATATGGGACGAATGGGCAACCGAAGACGGCGACCTGGGTCCCATTTATGGCAAGCAGTGGACCGCATGGCCGACCCGGGACGGCGGCAGCATCAACCAGATTGACTACGTCGTCAACTGCCTGAAACACAACCCCGACAGTCGCCGCATTTTGTTTCACGGCTGGAATGTAGAGTACCTGCCCGACGAAACCATCAGCCCCCAGGACAACGTCAGGCAAGGCAAAATGGCGCTGCCACCGTGCCACCTGCTATACCAGTTTTACGTTGCAAATGGACGCCTGTCCGCACAGCTGCTGATTCGCAGTAGTGACAGTTTCCTTGGACTTCCCTACAACATCGCCAGCCTGGCATTGCTCACCACCATGCTGGCTCAGCAATGCGCGCTGGAGCTCGGGGAGATTATCGTTTGCACCGGCGACAGCCATATTTATTCCAATCACGAGCAGCAGGTGGCGGCGCAGTTGGCACGCACTCCGGGGCCACTGCCGCAGCTGCAAATCAAGCGCAAACCAGAGTCTATTTATGACTACCGCTTTGAAGACTTTGAACTGCTCAACTACCAGGCCCAACCCAACATTCCCGCTCCGGTAGCCATTTAGCCCAAACGCGGCCCCAGCCAGCAAGAGTCAGGCATTGTTGCTAGCGAACGATGCTGTTTACACTCACTGCTGCTCGGCGCAAATTAAGGCCAGAGAGGGCTCTTTGGCCGTTGCGGGCATGCGCGCCAGCACACGGTAGGGAGGCAAGCCAGATTCAGGCTTGTCTGAATAGAGGGCGCAGCGATAGCGCTCATCGCGACCGAGCAAAACCTGAACCAATTGTTCTTTGTCAAGCAGCTCAAACGCCCGATGGCTGTGAGCGTAAATATAGCCGCGCAGAGGTTCCGTTAAGTTCCGTCCGGCGGTCTGGTCCAGCTGGGCCGGGCTGAGCTGCTTGAAAAAAGCCTGCAATACCTGATGCTGGCCCTCGCGAGTGTTTTTTGCGGGATAGTAGGAGTAGTTGAGCAATAGCATCATGTAGGCGGTACCCAGCGCCAGCACCTTCCAGCCAGCCCGTAACTGCCACAGCAGCGTTATCATAGCCGGCCCAAACAGCAATATGGCAAGCGCCGGAATCGTATTGAGCGCATCCAGCGAGCGCCCGGTGGCGGATGCCAGCTGCAGCGGCAGTAACGATAACAACGCAGCGAGCATGGTCAACAGCACGCAGGCCAGGCCAAGACATTTGGCGGCGAGAAACACCACCTTACTGCGCGCTTTGGCGAAATAAAATGTCAGGGCAACAGCACATAGCGGCAGCAGCGGAATCAAATACACCGGGCGCTTGGTGCTTGCCGCCGACAACAGCAACAACGGCAGCACCAGCATCAGCAGCAGAAGCCGATCTTCACTTGCTACGCTGCGCACGGCAGCAGCCTGGTACAACACCGTCGCAACCCAGGCCAGGAAGAACGGCAGCCATAACGCGAGGTATTCCGCCAGCGGACCGAGGTAGTAGAAGAATTGCCCTGGCGACTCATGCCCCAGGCTGCCGCCGCCCGTAAAACGATTCAGCTGGTTGTCGAAAAACCAGAATGACAACAGCTCAGAGCCACCGTGCCGAACCATTAGCGCTAACCACAGGCCCAGGGGCAGTGCGAATACGCCCGCTGCCACCAGGTAATGCCAGCCGTGACGCCGCCAATGATCCAGCCCCAGCCGCAGGATTTCGGGAATCAACGCCAGGGAGCTACAAGCCACCAGCGCCGGCCCGATAATCCCTTTGCTCATGAAAGTCAGCGATAGCATCAAGGCCCCGGCGTAAAGCCAACGCAAACGTTGATAAAATATCCAGCGACAGATACACAGCAGGCTGGCGATATAGAAAAACACCAGGGCGATATCGACCCTGATCTTCATCGTATTGTTGACGAAGCCGGGAATGGCAAACAGCACCAGTGCCGCCGTTAGCCCCGGTAACCACCCACGATGCCGGGCTGGACTTATGCCAGGGTAGCGCCGGGCCAGGGTAGTGGCCAATCCACCGCAGGCGGCGGCTGCCAGCAAACCCCAGAACAGTGATGCCAGGCGCAATGCCCAGGCCGGCTCGGCCGGTTCGCCAAACAGGCGGTAAGCCAGCGCGGCAGAAATAAAATACAGCGGTGGTTTCTCCACAAACGGCTCGGTGCCCAGGTACGGGACGCTATACAGGTTGCGGTCAGCCATCTGTATCGCAATACCACCCACCCGCGCCTCGTCGGCAAACCACAGATCCTGGGTTCGCACGGTGTTGGCAATGGCCAGTAACAACAGCACCACAAAAACCAGCCCGAACAAACGGTTCACGGAAGGGCTATCGGCCGATTCAGTGTTGATCATTTAGCGCAACTCAGTTTTTGAAGTATCGATTTGCTTAGCGGGCAGCGACACCAGTATCACGCCCAGTAATATCAGCCCGATGCCGGCACTGCGGGCGGTGCTTGCCGTCTCTCCCCAGAACGACCATGAAGTGGCCACCAGGTATACCAGTACGTAGCTGATACTCAGCAGGGGATAAGCCATACTCAGAGGCAGATGCATCAGTACCCGTATCCACAGCAGCATCGACAGCAGATAGCAAACCAGGCCAAAACCCAGCCACGCCACAGCACCCGCTCCTGCAGCCTGCAACAGGGTCAAAAGATTTGCCGATTCTAACGGCTCCAGGCGCGACACACCGAGCTTGAGACTCAGCTGTGCGGCACTGGCCAGCAACACACAAAACAGTGCCAGGGCATAGCTTCGCCAGGCCACTACCCCGCTCATGGGCCGCCCCCGGCGAGGAGCGCGATACCCGCAAAAATACACAGCACGCCCAGCCAACGCACCAGGGGAATATGCTCGTGAAACCGCCAGCGCGCCAGCAACAGCATGACAACGTAGTTTACCGCCAGCAGTGGGTAGGCGACGCTGACATCGAGCCGCTGCAAGGCCAGTAACCAAAACAGCATGGCTATACCGAGGCACAGCACCGCAGCCAGTATCCGACTATCCAGCACCAGCTGCCAGCTAACGCCCTCACGAAAGTTTGCAGCGTGCAGTGACCATTGCTGCGCAATCCGCTTCTGGTAGTACTGCCCGAGAACGGTAAAGACGATGGTCAGAAAAATAAACCCGTAGGCTGTCATGGCGATCAGTTAGCCCGCACGGTGATGTCGGGACCCAGCATCAGGCAGCGCTCGCCTGCCAACTGACCCAGCCTTCGCGGCCCGGCAACTGCCGCAACTGGATATGGTCACGGGGCAAGCTGGCAGTATCCGCACTTTGTAATAGCTGTTGCAGGGGAACAAACTCAATACCCCGAGCGCGGGCAGTGGCGAGCAACTGCTCAAATAGTGGCGCCCGGGCGATGCCCTCAACTTCGGCATGGACGGTATAGACATTAAGCTGCGCCGGACGGATTGCATTGAGCACCGCATCGTTGTAATTCTGGTCGGTGATGCCATGACGGCCGATGACTTCATCGTAGGTCGGCAGGGTTACCGGCACCTGGGGCGCCAGCTCCCGGCCTTCGACCACCGGCACAAACAGACTGTCGCCACGACAGTCGCTGTTGTAGACAAAGCCAAGATCCTGCTTGACCTCAAGGGCCGCCTCCGTTGCCCGCCATCCCGCCACCGCCGTGGTCGTGACCGCTTGGCCGGTAAGCTTGGCGAGCACATCGCAACCCCGACGTATGGAGTCGGTCATTTGTTGTGGGGACATCTGTTCTACCCGGGTCTGCCAGCGATGGTGATCCCAGGCATGAAAGCCAATCTCGTGGCCGTCGCGGGCCGCGGAAATAATTGCCGAGCCGGCCTTGTCGGCAATATTAGGGCCGGGCCAGAAGGTACCGCGCAGCAGGATATCCAGACCATACAGGCTGCCAGCGTTAGAGCGCAGCATTTTCCAGAGAAAGGTCGGTTTGAGCAAGCGCCACAAATGACGACCCATATTGTCCGGCCCCACCGAAAAATAAAACGTCCCCAGGATGCCTTGGCGCTGCAGTATTTTTAGCAGGCCCGGTACGCCGTCACGGGTACCGCGCAGGGTGTCGACATCAATCCGCAGACCGACCTTTATGTGCGGCGCGGTTGTGGTCATCGAGGCAATGATTCCAAGGCCGACTCAAGGAAAAAGTCCAGGGTCTCGGCCACACTCTGCTCAATCGAAATCACCGGTTGCCAGTCGATATAGCGCCTTGCGTTGCGTATGCTCGGTCGCCGGTGTTGCACGTCCTGGTAACCTTCGCCGTAGTAGGCCGAGCTCTCAATTTTGCTAAAGCCGGCAAACGGCGGAAATTCGTTGCGCCGGGGATGGGCTTCAAATTTCTGCAACAGAATATTGGCCAGTTCGGCAATACTGGCTTCGTTATCGGGGTTGCCAATATTAATAATCTTGCCGTCACAGCGCTCGCCCTGGTTGTCGATGATTCGGTATAGCGCCTCGATACCTTCCGAGATATCAGTAAAGCAGCGCTTCTGCTGGCCACCATCAATCAATTGTATCGGGGTACCTTCCACCAGGTTGAGAATCAATTGGGTGATGGCACGGGAACTGCCGATACGCGCCGAGTCAAGACTGTCGAGACGCGGCCCAACCCAGTTAAACGGACGAAACAAGGTGAATTTAAGCCCGTGTTTGTCGCCATAAGCCCAGATAACCCGATCCAGCAGCTGCTTGCTGGCGGAATAGATCCAGCGCTGCTTGTTGATCGGGCCGAGCACCAGATTGGAATGGTCCTCATCAAAATACGGCTCATCACACATGCCGTAAACTTCCGACGTCGAAGGGAATATCACCCGCTTGTTATACTTCACACAGAGCTTGATGATATTGAGGTTTTCCTCAAAATCGAGCTCAAATACGCGCAGCGGATTGCGGGTATATTCAATCGGCGTGGCAATGGCCACCAGGGGCAGAATCACGTCACACTTCTTGATATGGTATTCCAGCCACTCTCCATGAATGCTGATATCACCTTCAACAAAATGGAAATCGTCATGGTGCAGCAAGCGGTCAATGGCGCTGGAGGAGATGTCCATGCCGTACACTTCAAACTTGCCGCTGGCCAACAGGCGTTCGGTAAGGTGGTTACCGATAAATCCATTGACCCCAAGAATCAGCACCTTGCGACGCTTTTTGGCATTGATACCCGCTGACGCCCGGGGCCCCAGCCGCATTCCTTCCACCAGGGCTAATTCCCTAGCCAACTGGGCTCCATTGAGATAGAGCCCGCCTTCACTCTGGCCGAACATCACCTCCAACGCACCTTCCGCACAGGCAACAACGAACGGTCGGGTCGATAAGATGGTGCCGGGTGCCACGCGGTGATCGTATACCTGGCTACGAGTCTGCCATAAAATAAGTTTACGCTCGCCGGCGAAGCTGAAGGCGCCGGGAAAGGGCTGGGTCACGGCGCGCACCAGGTTATGGCACTGGGTCGCGGTACTATGCCAATCCAGTTCGCCATCTGCTGCGCTGCGGCCACCGAAATAGCTAGCCTGGGCCTCGTCCTGCGGCACCCGCATTGCTCTTCCGGCAGCGATCTCGGGCAACACCTGATCGAGCATTTCACTGGCTTGCACCAGCAACTTGTCACCCAGGCTAGCGGCGGTATCATCGGGGGCAATACTGACCCGCTGCTGAGCGACGATATCCCCTGCATCGGCCGCCGCCGTCATCCAGTGCAGGGTCACGCCGGTTTCAGTTTCACCATTGACCAGCACCCAATTTGCCGGCGCTCGCCCGCGATAGCGTGGCAGCAGCGACCCATGCAGATTGAATGCACCGCCAGGCGCAAGCGTTAGTATTTTGGCTCCCAGCAATTTGCGGTAATAGAAGGAGAAAATCACATCCGGCTGCATTTCGGCGATTTTTTCCTGCCACAGGGGATGATTGATAGTGTGCGGCGCGTATACCTGTATATCATGCTGCGCCGCAAGCATCGCACAGGAATTAAAATAGATATTCTCCTGCGGGTCGTCGGCATGGGTAAAAACCGCGACAATATCGAAACCATTGCGCAACAGTGCTTCAATCCCGCAGTAACCCATATTGTTGTAGGCAAAAACGACAGCTTTCATTGTTCAAACTCTTGGGGATACAGCAGTTCGCAGTGGGCGACGGATCAAAAGTCTAACAAGTTTACCGGCAAAGAACTTAAGAAAACCTTAAGCGAAAACGATATCAATAGAAAAAAATAAATTTCAGCGCACAAGCGCTTTTTCAATTGCTTTTTGTGCCGGCTTAACTAAAGCTTTCGCATTCTCCAACTGCCGCAACGAGTTGTCACGATGGATTTTTTGCCCTTTTCACGGCCCGATATATCGGAAGATGATATCGCTGCGGTGGCAGCGGTACTGCGCTCGGGGTGGATCACCACCGGCCCGGTCGCCGCTGAGCTGGAAGCCGCATTTGGCCGGCATTGCGGCGGCAGCCACAATATTGCGGTGGCATCGGCGACCGGCGGCATGCAAGTGGTATTGCGGGCATTGGATATCGGCCCGGGTGACGAGGTGATCACGCCATCACTAACCTGGGTGTCGACAGTCAACATGATTGTACTCAGTGGCGCGACCCCGGTGTTTGTCGATGTCGATCGCGACACCCTGATGCTGTCGCCAGCCGTCGCAGAGTCCGCGATCACCCCACGCACCCGGGCGATTATCCCGGTCCACTATGCCGGCGCAGCGGCAGATCTGGACGGGTTCAGGGCCATGGCTTCACGCCACTCGGTCGCCCTGATTGAAGATGCGGCCCATGCCGCAGGGACCCGCTATAAGGACCAGGCCATCGGCAGTAGCGGCACCGCGATCTTCTCATTTCACCCGATCAAAAATATTACCAGTGGCGAAGGCGGCATGATCGTCACCGACAACCAGCCATTGGCAGAGCGCATTCGGCGACTGAAGTTTCACGGTCTCGGCGCAGACGCCTTTGAACGCACCACCCAGGGTCGTTCGCCCCAAGCCGAAGTGTTAGAGCCGGGCTATAAGTACAATCTGCCGGATATGGCCGCAGCACTCGGGCTTGGCCAGCTGCAGCGCCTGGATGCCTTCAACCTGAGACGAACGGCGTTAGCCGCCAAGTACCGGCAGGCATTGGCGGATATAGACGGCATTACCCCGCTGGGAGACCCCGCATGGCCCATCAGCCATAGTTGGCACTTGTTCATTGTTCGCATAGAGTCCGACACTTTCGGCATGGATCGCGACGGGTTTATGGCGGCACTGAAACAACGGGGAATCGGCAGCGGCCTGCACTTTCGCGCGATCCACCGGCAAAAATACTATCGTGAACAAAACTACCCGCACGGCAGCCTCACCCACACCGAGTGGAACTCTGAGCGCATCTGTTCGTTGCCACTGTTCCCGGCGATGGCAGACAGTGATATTGAACGTGTTATCGATGCGATCCTGGATATCCGGAAATGAACGAAATTACCCTGCAAGACAATAGCCAAATCACCCGCCTTATTTCTATCCTGGTGCCGGTTTACAACGAGGAAGGCAACCTGCCGCATTTGCTCGAACGGTTGCTGAACGTAACCGCAGGTATCGACAAACGGGTAGAGATCTTACTGGTTGACGACGGCAGTCGTGACCGTTCAGCAGAGCTGATTACGGCCGCCGCCGAACAGCACCCGGATGTCGTGATCGGGATCCTGCTGAATCGAAACTACGGCCAGCACGCGGCCATTATGGCCGGCTTCGAGTACTCCAGCGGAGACGCGGTCGTTACCCTCGACGCCGACCTGCAAAACCCACCGGAGGAAATACCCAAGCTATTGGCCGAAATAGACAAGGGCTGCGATGTGGTGGGCACGATTCGAATGAATCGCCAGGACAGCTTTTTTCGTCGCCAGTCATCCCGCCTGGTCAACTACGTGGTGCGGCGGGTAACCGGGGTACAAATGAGCGACTACGGCTGCATGCTCAGGGCCTACCGGCGCTCTATTGTCGACGCCATGCTCAGCTGCCATGAACGCAGTACCTTTATCCCTATATTCGCTAACAGTTTTGGTCGCAACACCAGTGAAGTCGAGGTGCTGCATGCCGAGCGCGAGCACGGGGAATCAAAATACCGACTGATGGATCTGGTCAACCTGCAGTTTGATTTGCTGACCTCAATTACCACCGCGCCACTGCGGCTATTGAGCATGATAGGTTTCGGCATTGCCATTCTGGGTTTTCTATTCGGCGCGCTATTGATGCTACTGCGCATTTTCTATGGGCCGGAATGGGGCATCGAGGGAATCTTCCCGCTGTTTGCGATCCTTTTCATTTTTATCGGGGCGCAGTTTGTCGGCATGGGATTACTGGGAGAATATATCGGCCGGGTGTATATCGACGTGCGAGCACGACCCCGCTACTTCGTGCAGAAAATTGTCGACAACACTGAACGGCAGTAAAAGGGGCAGGGCAATCCCGCCTCCTATTTCTTCTTGTGTTTGCGCGCCGATGCCTTTCTGCCCGTGCCTTTTTTCGTCATCGGTTCAGCGACGGAAGGGCTTGATGCCGGTCTTTGGTAGGCAACGAATAACAGGATGCAGCCGGCTACAATCATGGGTAGAGAAAGCAACTGCCCGCGACTCATCCAGCCGAATAAATCGAAGCCGAGGTGAGCGTCGGGCTGGCGGAAGAATTCCACACTAAAACGAAAAATACCGTAGAACAGTAAGAACAGGCCGGATACGGCATAGCGCGGCCGTGGCTTCATGGAAAACAGGTACAAGATCAAAAATAACACCAGGCCCTCGAGAAACGCCTGGTACAGCTGTGAGGGATGCCGCGCAAGCCCGCTGGGGTCTTTGGGGAACACCATAGCCCATGGCACATCGCTGGCCCGACCCCATAGCTCCTGGCCAATAAAGTTGCCGAGACGCCCCATACCCAAACCGATAGGTACCACCGGCGCAATAAAATCGAGCAAATCCATCGGGTGGCGGTTGACCTTGCGACCGTAGAGCCACATCGCCGCCATCACGCCGAGAAAGCCGCCGTGGAATGACATCCCACCTTCCCACACGTAAAACATCCAGAGCGGGTTGGCCAGCACCTGGTCCATACCGTAAAACAAGGCATAACCCACACGGCCACCAATAATCACCCCACAGGCCACATAAAAAATCAGATCATCAACCTGCTTGCGATCAACCGGTGCATCGGCACGGGAGGCGCGCCGCGCCAACAGAAACCAGCCACCCACTATTCCGATCAGGTACATCACGCCGTACCAATGCACCTGCAATGGTCCGGCGGAAAAGGCAATTGGATCTATTTCAGGGTACTGGATCATGTGTATTCAAACCTGGATTTTGAGAATGTGAGAGCCCGATGCCGGCAACCCGCTAGAACAGCAGTCCACTGCCGCGAATCAGTTGGCTGCCTACCAGCACCAGGAACAACGCAAAACTGCGACGCAGCAATACTGCCGGCAGACGATGCGCAAGATGGGCGCCGAACCTGGCGAAAAAGGTACTGGTCAATACCACACCGAGGAATGCCGGCCAGTAGACATAGCCGCTGCTCCAGTGGGGCAGGCTGCTAATGCCCTGCCCCTGCCAAATATACGACAGTGACCCGAAGACTGCGATGGGAAGTCCACAGGCGGCTGAACAGGCGACCGCTCGCTGCATCGCCACATTACACCATGACAGAAATGGCACGGTCAGCGAACCACCGCCAATCCCGAATAGCGACGATATCCAGCCGATTACGCCACCGGCTGCCAGCAGCCCGGCCCTGCCCGGCAATTCTCGCTGGGGCGCCGTCGACAGGCCCAGGCCCAGCTGGGCCGCAATTAACATAACAAACACGCCGAAAGCCAATTGCAGCTGCGGTCCTGACAGGTAGGTCGCAGTCACCGCCCCGAGTACTGCGCCCAGCGCAATCCCGGGAGTCAGGGACAGAACAATCGACCAGTCCACCGCGCCACGCTTATGGTGCGCCCGGACCGAGCTTAAAGACGTAACGACGATAGTGGCCAGAGAGGTCCCGACCGCCATATGGGTGGTGATATCGGCGTCCACTCCCTGCCAGTGCAGGGTGTAAATCAGCGTGGGCACAATAATCAGGCCACCACCTACCCCAAACAGGCCCGCAATAGTACCGGCCAACGCTCCTAGTGCCAGGTATATCAGTATTATCATGAGCTGCCGGTGTTTGCCCGATCCAGAAAGATCGCTATTATCGTCAAGCCAGACCCCGCTGCCAATGATTGCTTGGGAAAATAGCCGACGCGACCTCACTATGTGCCTGATTCTGTTTGCCTATCGACGCCATCCTGATTTCCCCCTGCTGATCGCTGCCAACCGTGACGAGTACCACCAGCGCCCAGCTCAGGCGGCACGCTTCTGGCCAGAATCGCCGCAACTGTTAGCCGGGCGCGACCTGCTGGGTGGCGGCACCTGGCTTGGCGTGAATCGCAACGGCCGGTTTGCGGCGGTAACCAACTTCAGGGAGCCGGGTGCTACCAGCAGCGAGCGCTCCCGCGGCGAAATCTGTGTTAACTTCCTGCTGGGCGCTACCAGCGCCAGTCGCTTTGCCGGCCGATTGTCTGCCAGCGCCAACCAATATGGGGGTTACAACCTGCTACTCTGGGACGGCGACCAGCTGTGTTATTACTCCAACCAGAACCAACAACAACTGATACTGGAACCCGGCATCTATGGCGTCAGCAATGGCTACCTCGATGAGGCCTGGCCGAAGGTTGTAAGCGGTAAGCGGGCCCTTGAGCAGGCTTTATCCAGCCAGGATATACTTGAAAAATGCCTCGCGCTGCTCGCCAACCGCGAGCAACCGCAAGACCATCACTTACCCAACACCGGCGTAGGCCTGGAGTTTGAACGGCTACTGGCACCGCGTTTTATCCTCTCGAACGACTATGGTACGCGGGTGAGTACCGTGCTGGCGGTGCCAGAGGAGGGCGAGCTGAGCTTTGTCGAGCAATCGTTTGCCGCCAATGGCGACTACTGCGGTCGGGTGCGCTACGATTTTCCACTGCGGCGCAGCTAAAAGGCGATGTGAAAAGCCCGCCCTGCCGCTTGCTTTGCCAGCACACCTCGGCACCAGGAAGCGACTGCTGCCACTGCTCAAAGTACCACAGCTGGACGCAGCAAGGGCGATACCCCGAAGTCCCGCAGCGCTTCATCAACCACTTGCTGAATATGGCGAGCGCTGTGTAATTCCAGCACCCGTTCAAGCAATTGTTGCGCCTGCGAGCTCGTTACCTGGCGAATCACGTATTTGCTGCGGGCAAGGCTGTTGACCCCCATCGACAGAACATCATAACCCATAGCCATCAACATCAGTGCGGCGCCGGGGTCGCTGGCCAGCTCACCGCAAATCGATACCGGTTTGCCTTCAGCATGGGCCGCGTCCGCCACCTGCTTCAGTGCCTGTAACACGGCAGGGTGGTAGGAATGGTACAGATCGGCGACCCGGGGATTATTGCGATCTACGGCTAGCAGATACTGGGTCAGGTCGTTGCTTCCAACCGATAAAAAGTCTACCTGGCGCGCCAACTCCCGTGCCTGATAGACCGCCGACGGCACTTCAACCATCACCCCAACCAGCGGCATGAGTGGCTTCAAACCTTCGTCCAACAGCTCAGCATGGGCTCTGTAAAGCAACTCCAGCGCCTCTTCCAATTCCGCAATATTGCTTATCATCGGCAGCATGATGCGCAGATTATCCAGCCCTTCAGATGCTTTCATCATGGCCCTGACCTGGGCGAGGTATATTTCCGGGTGGTCCAGTGTCACTCGAATTCCGCGCCAACCGAGGAACGGATTGTCCTCGACAATGGGAAAGTAAGGCAGGGCTTTGTCGCCACCTATATCGAGGGTACGCATGGTCACCGACAGTGGGTGAAACGCCTCGAGCTGCTCCCGGTAAATGCGCCGCTGCTCTTCTTCCGACGGAAAGCGGTCGCGTAACAGGAACGGGATCTCAGTCCGGTAAAGGCCTACACCCTGGGCTCCCTGCTTGAGTGAGTGAACAACCTCACTGATCAATCCGGTGTTGACCATGAGGGTAACGCTGTGACCATCGATGGTTTCGCAGGGGTCGTCTCCCAGCGCCTCGAGGTCAGCGTTAAACTGGCGTTCCTGGTCCCGCAGAGCGGCGTATTGTTCACACAGTTCCGGCGATGGATTGCATATCACATCGCCAGAGAAGCCATCGACGATCACCTTTTCGTGATCCAGCCTGGTAAACGGCATATCTACCGCTCCCACCACCGTGGGAACTCCCAGCGCCCTGGCCATAATGGCAAGGTGACTGTTAATAGAGCCGCGCAAAGAAACCAGCCCAACCAGGCGACCCTCGGGTACCTCCGCAAGCATTGATGCCGTGAGCTCCTCCCCCAGCAGCACCGTTTGTTCGGGGTAATCACGATCGTCGATTGCGGCTTCCTGCAGGTAAGTCAGCACCCGACGGCCAAGGTCTTTAACATCGGCCGCTCGTTCGCGCAGGTAGGGGTCCTCAACCCGCTCGAAGGTGCGAACGTGCTCCAGCATAACCTGGCTTAAGGCTCCCTGGGCCCATTCACCGTCGCGAATTCGGACCACGACTTCATGCCCCAGTGCGCTGTCGTCAAGCATGCTCAGGTAGACATCGAACAGGGCGTTTTCTTCGGGCCGCAATTGCGGTGCCAGCACCTTTGCGAGCCTGCGTATATCTTCACGAACATGGCTCAGGCACTGCTGGAAAAAGTTCACCTCTGCATCGGGATCAGCACAGCGGCGGCTGGGCACAGTACTGAGGTCTGCAGTGTGGCTTACCACCAGGCATTCGCCGATGGCAATACCGGGCGCCCCGGCAATCCCGTGAAACGTTGCAGTGCCCCTGACGCCGCCAACACCCACCTGGAACATCACACCGGTTGCCTCGGCGTGCGCAATCACCGCTGCCAACTGAGCTGACAGCGTCACCATAAAGGCTTCTTCGCTTTCGTCAAAACGACGCTGCTGCTTTTGCTGCACTACCAGCACACCCAGCACTCGCCGGCGATGGATAATGGGCACGCCAAGAAAGGCGCTAAAGGCTTCTTCACCAATTCCCGGAACCAGGAAAAAACTTGGATGTTGCTCGGCCGCCTCCAGGTTGAGGGGCTCTTCGCGTTTGGCGACCTGGGCGACCAGGCCCTGATCGCGGGACAGGCTCACCTTGCCCGACTGGGCCTTGTTGAGGCCCTCAGTCGCCATAAAAACATAACGATCTGTCACCGGATCGTGCAGATAAACTGTGCACACTTCGGTGCCCATTACCTCGCACACTCGCACCACTATTACATCCAGCGCTGCACCGAGGTCCGGGGCTGAATTGACCTCCTGTACAATTCGCCGAAGAGAATCAAGCATAGCAATCCTTAATCAAAATCCAGATCGCCCGGCATGCAGACGTGGCGCCAATTCCAGTAACGCACGTCTGTATACCTCGCGCTTGAAAGCGACCACTTGCCCGAGCGGATACCAGTAACTGACCCAGCGCCAATGATCAAATTCGGGCTTGTCGTTACGGTGAAAACAAACATCACCGTCAGTCGCCAGCATACGCAACAAAAACCACTTTTGCTTCTGGCCAATACAGACAGGTTCTCGATGACGACGCACCAGCCGTTCCGGTAGGCGATAATGCAACCAATCCCGGGTGCAAGTCATCACTTCCACCTGATGCGAGTGCAAACCGACCTCTTCATGCAGCTCACGCAGCATCGCCTCTTCGGGGGATTCATTAGGCTGGATGCCGCCCTGGGGAAATTGCCATGCATCCTGCCCGATGCGACGCGCCCACAGCAATTGCCCTTTTCCATTGGCCAGTACAATGCCAACGTTTGGCCTGTACCCATCACTATCGACCATGATGCCGCTGTTCCTTATACTTTACTTATCTGCTCTATTGTTCCACAAACTGACAGAGACGCCAAACCCCACCAGACAAATTTGTCGATCCTCGCCGGCAAGTTTGTGCTACGTTGTCCTCCGAGCTTATTGACTGTGCAGACACTGTGACATGGCTTTAGCAATTTTTGACCTCGACCACACCCTGATTCATGGCGACAGCGATCATGCCTGGGGCGAGTTTGTGGCAGACAAAGGGCTGGTCGATGGCGCCAGCTACCGCCAGCGCAATGACGAGTTCTTCCGGGCTTACCAGGCAGGTGCGCTGGATATCATGGCCTACCAGGAATTTGTGCTGCAACCCATGTGCCGCCTTAGCATGGAAGAAATTGACGCCCTGCACCGGGAATTTATGTCGGTAAAAATCAACCGCATGCGCCTGCCCAAGGCCGATAAGCTCATTGCGCGCCATCGCCGCGCCGGCGATACCCTGCTAATTATCACCGCCACCAATCACTTCATCACCGGCCCTATCGGCAGCGCGCTGGGAATAGAGACAGTTATTGCCACCGAGGGCGAAATAAAAAACAAACGCTTTACCGGCAGGGTTAAGGGCGTTCCCTGCTATCAGGAAGGAAAGGTCAAACGACTTGAAAACTGGCTGCGCGACCAGAACCTTTCACTGGATGGCGACAGCTATTTTTACAGCGACTCGCACAACGACTTACCACTACTAAAACTGGTCACCCATCCGGTTGCGGTTGACCCTGACCCTACCCTGCTCAGCTTTGCACAGCGGATGCAATGGCCGGTTATCAGCCTGCGGGAAAATACGCTGGACCGCTGACTATTCCTAGCCGGCAGTCAGCTGGCAGAACAGGGTTTTCAGGTAGGCTGTCTCGGCAATTGCCGGATGTACAGGATGATCCGGCCCCTGGTAGCCGCGACCGATAATCCGGACATCGCGCTGCGATTGGCGGCCGCTGGCACGCACCACATCCATCAACGATTCTTCTGTCAGGTGCATCGAGCAAGACGCCGAAACCAGGTAACCACCTGGCTCAACCAAACGCATGGCCAGCTCATTGATTCGATGGTAGCCCTGCAGGCCCTGGCGTACATCCTTGCGCCGCTTGATAAATGCCGGCGGGTCGAGCACCACCAGGTCGAAGCGCCGGCCCTCCTGGTAAAGCTCGCGCATTGCCTGCTGAGCATTACCCTCGTGCACCGCACAGCTTGCACCGCAGCCATTGCGCTCGGCATTTTCAAGCGCCAGCTGCAAAGCGCTGGCCGAAGAGTCAAGCATCAGTACTTCCCTGGCGCCCGCCACAGCCGCCTGAACACCCCAGCCCCCGATATAACTGCAGACGTCCAGCACCCGTGCCCCTCGAGCCAGGCGCTGCGTTGCATATCGGTTAAGTCGATGATCGTAAAACCAACCGGTTTTCTGGCCATCGAGTACTGGCACCGCAAATTCGGTGTCGTTTTCAGTGATCAAAACCGGCTCTTCAAGCTCGCCCGCCGCGAGCCGAACGTAGCTGTCGAGACCTTCGAGTTTGCGCATCGCTGCGTCGTTGCGCAACACAATGGCCGCCGGTTTGACCGTGGCCTGCAGTACGGCAATGATGTCATCCAGCATCCGCTCCATACCTGCGGTATTGACCTGTAACACCAACACCGTGCCATAGCGATCGACTACCAGGCCCGGCAGGCCGTCGCTATCGCCATAGATAAGCCGATAAAAAGGTTGCGGGTACAGGCTTTGGCGCAACTGCAAAGCCGACTCTACCCGCTGCCGGATGAGCTGGCGGTCCGCTTGCTGGCGATAGTTGCGGGACAGTATGCGGGCACATATCAGGGTATTCGGGTTGACGTAAGCAATCGCCAGCGGCTTGCCACGACTGTCTTCCAACAACACCGGGTCTCCCGGGCTGAAATCTTTTAGCGGGCTGTGGGCGATGTCGACCTCATTGCTGTAAACCCACAGGTGTCCCCCGCGCAGACGCCGGTCACAGCCGGGCCTTAAACGCAGGGCGGCTAAATCCAAGCGTATTACTCGTCTTCACACTGCTGCCGATAGGCAGCGGCATCAAGTAATTTTTCCAGCTCAGCAACATCTGTGGGTTGGAGCCGGAAAAACCAGCCCCCGCCATAGGGCTCAGCATTGACCGTTTCCGGCGCTTCTTCCAGCGCCGGGTTGATTTCAATGACCTCGCCGCCCACCGGCGCGTAGACATCCGAAGCGGCCTTGACCGACTCAACCACAGCAGCCTCGGCAGCGGCGGCAAGCACCGCGCCCAGTTCCGGCAATTCGACAAACACCACATCACCCAGAGCATTCTGGGCGTGATCGGATATGCCAACGGTGACGCTGCCATCGGCTTCGAGTCGTGCCCACTCGTGGGAGCTGGCATACTTTAACTGTTCTGGAGTTTCACTCATGTGTGCACCTCTGGCTGCTACCATTGGGGGCCGGTTGACCCATCGCCCCGGTGGCTATCGAATTACAGGACTTCAGGCCAACTCGGTCGCCCAGTAAGCCCACGGGAGCGCTTTCGACTAATAATCTGTCGTAACGCAAAGACGCGGATTTTACTCTGGACCCACCGGAATAGACAATCGATAGCGATGCTAAATCCCCACTCTATGGCGGATCCCGGCCAGGAGTTGCAACATGGCGATCCAAAACCCATCGCCATCGGCTTACAAGCCCATGGCCTGTCGCATAATCTGGCGTTTGACCGCAGGCATTCGATTGAGCCGTTTCATCCCCGTATTTCGCAACCAGCGAATACCCAGATCGTGCTGACTGAACAAGCGCTTGAATCCGTCCATTGCCAGCATCATCGTCAGATTGTCTGCCATACGCCGTCGCTGAAAGCGACTGAGCACCGCCGGCAGCCCCGGGGCCAGGCCGTGCGCAACCGCGCGCAGCAACTCCTGGGATAATACTTCCACATCCTTGAGGCCGAGGTTGATGCCCTGGCCGGCCAGCGGGTGGATTGTATGGGCGGCGTCGCCCACCAGCACCAGGCCCGCCTTGTAGTAACGGGTAGCATGGCGTTGGCGCAGGGGGTGACTGGCGCGCGGTGCCGCATGCAGTATGCGACCCAGGCGGTGTTCAAAAGCAGCTCCCAGGGCATCACAAAACCGGTCATCATCCATCACACTAATCCGCTCGGCGAGATCGGGTGCGGCGGACCAAACGATAGAGCACAGGTTCTGGTCAGCGCTGGCAAGCGGTAAAAAAGCCAGGGGGCCTTCCGGCAAAAAACGCTGCCAGGCTGTTTGTTGGTGCGAAAACTCGGTGGCAACGGTAGTGACCGTCGCAACGTGCTGGTAATCCCACTCGCGGGTATTAAAACCCGCAAAGCGGCGAATCGAGGAAAGCGCGCCATCGGCCGCAACCACCAACCCTGTATCCAGCTGGCTGCCTTCGTCCAGCAGCAGTGAGTAGCCCGCTTCGCCTGCGACAGCGTCGCCGGTGCGCGGCAACAGCTCCGCCACCTTGCGACCATCCAGCAAGGTGATATTGGCAGCCTTGGCCAATATTTGTCGCAAGGCCCACACCGAAACCCGGTTTTCTACAATGTGCCCGAGACGGGGCTGACGCATCTCAGCCGCAGAGAAATCGATGGCGCCGGTACCATCGGCGTCCCAAACATGCATTTTCTGGTAGGGGCTCACCTTGATTCCAGCCATCGTCGACCAGGCCCCGAGGCCCTCCAGAAAATCCTGCGAGGCCGGGGTCAGGGCGCTGACACGCGAGTCAAAGTCATTGACCTCACGGCTGCAAGCCGGGGCCACGCCAGATAAGGTAGCGGCTTCAACCACCGCCACCTGCAGGGAGCTGCCGGCGAGTGCCGCCGCCAGCGCCGAACCGGCAATTCCACCGCCGACAATAACAATGTCGAAATCCGTCGCCACTAATGCTCTCCCCGAGACCAGCTGACTGCACTGCCACCTAATCCAGCGGCCTGGCGTAAAAACCACGATTTGGCGGGCAAGACCACATCCAGGGCCGACAAACCAACATCCCGCGCTACGCCAACCAGCGGCTGCGACCAGGTGAATAGATCAGACACGCGGTCGCTAAACAGGGTCGTGGCACGCTGATCCCAGGCCTGGGCCTGCTGATAAGACTGCAACACCGATAAATCGCCCAGTCGGCAACCCGCCGCCCTCGCCCGCTGTAATACATCGACCAAATGCGCAACATCGCGCAGCGCCAGGTTGAAGCCCTGACCCGCAACCGGATGCAGGAAGTGGGCGGCATTGCCCATCACCACAACCCCTGTTCGAACCTGCTCAAGTGCTTCCACCAGCTGCAAGGGGTAACTGTGCCGCTCCCCGAGCCGGGTAAAGGCGCCGAGGCGATAGCCGAACCGCTGCTGCAATTGCTCCAGAAAAGCCTCGTCGTCCAATCCTGAAATATTGGCCGCGAGCGCATCAGGCATGGTCCATACCAGCGCGCTGCGCGACTGGCCGCCGCTGGCTTTGAGGGGTAACAGCGCCATGGGACCCTGGTCGGTGAAGCGCTCGAAAGCCCTGCCATTGTGCGGTTTTGCGCTATTAACATTGGCTATGATCGCATGGTGACGATAATCGTTCTGGCGATAGGCAATGCCGAGTGAGCCGGCCAGTGGTGAGTATGCGCCGTCGGCAATCACCAGCAGCTCACAGCATGCTTCACAGGAGCCCCCGCGATATTCCAGCGCTACCCTGCAGCCCCCCTCCTCAAGCATGCTAACCCCCCTCACCGAAGCGGGAGCGAGCCAATCCAGGCGCGAGTAATGCTGCACCCGCTCAAGCAATACCCGACCCAGCCATTGGTTCTCAATCACATAGCCGAGTGCCGGCATTGACTCATCGGCCGCCCGCATCAAGGTCGACCCGGGTCGACCCCGGGTCGACACATGGATGCTTTCGATAGGGCATACCTGCGCCGCCAACTTGTCCCATATTCCAAGCCCCGCGTAGATCTCCTGGCTACCGGCAGCCAGGGCCGTCGAGCGAGCGTCAAAGCTGGGCTGGTAATACGTCTCACCTAGCGCCGGCAAGGGAATTTTCTCAAGCACCAGAATATCGAGACGGTCTTCGAAGACATGCGCCAGAGCCAGCGCCAGACTGGCACCCACCATACCGCCACCGGCGATGACAACATCGTAGTGCGATTTCACGCCTGCCCGCCCGCCGCCATCAGGGCCTCAATCTCCCCCAGCTGCTTGGGTACCGCATGACTCAACACTTCACAGCCATCGTCGGTGACTATCACGTCGTCCTCGATCCGGATACCGATACCGCGCCACTTTTTTGCCACTTTGGTATTACCCGGCGCAACGTAGATACCCGGCTCCACCGTTAATACCATGCCCGGCTCCAGCTCGCGCCATTGGTCACCAATTTTATAATCACCGACATCGTGCACATCCATGCCCAGCCAGTGGCCGGTGCGATGCATGTAAAAAGGCTGGTAGGCCTGCTTGTCAATCAAGCGCTGTAACTGGCCCTTTAACAGGCCGAGCTTGCGCAAGCCGTCGGTTAACACCCTGACAGCAACGTCGTGGGGGGTATTCCAGGTTGCGCCCGGCCGGATACTGTCGATGGCAGCCAGCTGGGCGTCGAGACAGAGCTGGTATAACTGCGCCTGGGCGGGATTGAATACCCCACCGACCGGAAAAGTGCGGGTAATATCGGCGGCATAACCCTCCAGCTCGCAGCCCGCATCAATCAGTACCAGGTCACCCTCTTTCAGGGTCCGGTTATTTTCGGTGTAATGGAGGATACAGCCATTTTCACCCGCGCCGACAATAGGAGGATAAGCCCAGTTGCGACAGCCATTGGTCATAAATTCGTGTTGTAACTCTGCTTCCAGGTGATATTCGTTGAGCCCGGGACGGCAAACTTGCATGGCGCGTACGTGGGCCGCGGCAGAGATTGTCGCGGCGCGGCGCATCAACTTGAGCTCAGCGGGGCTCTTGAGCAAACGCATCTCGTGCAATAGATGGTCGAGATCGACAAACTCGCCGGGCGGATGCGCACCGCTACGCACTTTGCTGCGAATGGTGTTGAGCCAATCCATGATTCGACGATCAAAATCCTGGGCCCGCCCCATGGCATAATAAATCCGCTCCCGACCCTCCATCAGCCCAGGCAAAATGTCGTCGATATCGCTGATGGGAAAGGCGTCGTCGGCACCGTAGTTGGCACACACTCCCTCCGGTCCCGAACGATAGCCATTCCACAGTTCTTTGTCAGGGTCGCGCTCCTGGCAAAACATGACATATTGACCCTGCCTGCGCCCGGGCAACAACACCATTACCGCATCCGGTTCATCAAAGCCGCTAAGATAATGAAAGTCACTGTCCTGGCGGAACGGGTATTCGACATCGCGGTTGCGGACCAATTGCTGGGCCGCCGGCACAACCGCAATACTGTTGGGCCCCATGGTGGCCATCAGTTCTTTTCTGCGACGGGAATATTCTCGCCCGGATATCGTCATAGTCAGCTGCTCTGTTACTCGTTTAATCAATCGCAGGCAGGCTCCCTGCCTGCATGCCGCCAAGGATGGCGCTAGTGCAGTTTATTACTGCCTTTAAACAAACTACTGGTGGCATGACCCGCCACCACGGTGCGATCTTCGGACACCAGCTCGGCATAGGCCGAAAGCACTACCAGACGCACATATTCGAGCAATTCCATCAAGTCACGCTCTGCGTCTTCATCGGCAGGCCCCATCTGGGCAATTGACGCCAGGTCGTTGAATCCCTCGACCAGCTCAGCTGGCAGCTTATCCCACTGCTGTTGACCCTGCCCTGCCAGCACCAGCCCGGCAAGGAAGCCCTCACACCATTGACCCAACGCCTCGGCCCGCTCCGGTAATGGGGCAGTGTCGGGCGGTAACAATAATTGGAAGCCAAAATCCTGCTGACTCAATTCTGCAACGACCTGCCGTGGCAATTCCAGCAATGCGTTCAATTCAGCACTCGCCACAGTGTCAGGGGCGAGGCCAATAAAATCCATGGCCTCGTCAGACCAGTCTGCGGCGACTACGCAGTTGCCGCCAATCATTCTGCCGCAGACCATGCCGTGATATCCTGACGCTGACACAACAGCTTCCAGTTCACCCATAGCGTCGTCCAACTGGTCGAAATCGTAAGCTCCAGCGCTGTTGCCATGCTCCATATTTACACCCGAAATTTTTGCGCCCATGGTAGCAGCTTTGACCTGACCAGCCACGGCTTTGTAAGACCGTTACCCGTTGAGCCCTCTTTGCAGAGCGAATTGCCTAAAATAGCGTGGCTTTAATTGACCGCAACTGCTTGTCAACATATATTAAATAAAAAAACCCGCAGGCACCCGCACACTATGGATTCAACATCACTCGAAAACCTGGAGAAGAAAGTCGGAGAGTTAATTCTTCTCTGCGAAGAACTTTACCGGGAGAACAGCCAGCTTAAGTCAAGCCAATCGAAGTGGCAGGACGAGCGCGTTAAACTTCGGGAGAAAAACGACCTGGCACGCTCCCGGGTCGACAATATGATTTCCCGACTCAAGTCGCTGGAGCAGGAGTCATGAGCCAAGCTAAAAAAACCGTCAGCGTCAGAATTCTTGACAAGGACTACCAGGTGTCCTGCTCTGCAGAAGAGGAGGCGATGCTCACAATGTCAGCCCGCCATCTCGACAACAACATGCGCAGTATTCGCAGCAGCGGTAAAGTGATTGGCTCAGACCGCATTGCCGTAATGGCGGCCCTCAACGTCACCAATGAATTGCTGCATGGCGGCAGCCAGGGTAGTGCGAACATCGACCCTCTGCAGCAAGAGCGCGTCGAAAAGCTTGGCGAATCGATTGACGATGTACTGCAACGCTGCCGCCAGTTCGAACTGTAAGCTGCAATCTTTGCTGTCATTGAAAATTCACTGCGCTATAATGCATTCACTCCCTGGAGTTTTCGCCCGTCGGCAAAGTCCTTGAGCCGATAATGTTATGCTTGGGGGTCCTGATGCAGTGCTGGTGTGCATGTCCGCACGACGGAAAGCCTAAAAGTACAGCCGGGACCACCACCTTGAACCGTGGGTTCAAGGCGACGCCGACAGCGATTCTCCGGGGTTTTTGTTTTCATAAAAATGATCGACAAGCCAAGCCAGCGCCAGCAGATTCGCCAGCAAAGGTGCCTACTTAGCGCCGCAGAGCAACACCATGCAGCGCTCGCACTGGCGACCCGCCTCGCGAAACAAGCCTTTTATCAGCGCGCAGAAACCATTGCCGCCTACCTACCCAACGATGGCGAAATCAGCCCGCTGCCGCTACTGCACCATGCCCAGCGGCTCGGCAAGAGCATTTACCTTCCTGTACTGGAGGGATCCATGCTCCGGTTTGTTCGCTACCGTCCTGGACTGACGCCGCTGCACCGAAATCGTCTCGGTATCTTCGAGCCGTATCCGCAGGCGCGACAACGGATTGAGACCACACGCCTGGACCTGGTACTACTACCACTGGTTGCTTTTGACACAGATGGAAATCGCCTCGGCATGGGAGGCGGCTTTTATGATCGAAGTTTCGCCTTCAAAAATTCCCTGCCACCTGTCGCGAGGCCCGTTCTGGTGGGCATCGCCCACCACTTGCAAAAGGTCGCGAGATTGACGGTTAATCACTGGGATATCCCCATGGATACCATCGCCACCGACCGCGCGCTGCACACTGTTCGCGGCAACAGAAGGTAGCCGCATCAAACGTTCAGGCAATACAAAATCGCGGAAAACGACCGCGTGTACACGCTAAAAGGATAGGATGGGCAAGCGAGGGCCAATCGCCTCTGCTCAAGCTGCTCTCGATTAAGCAGACAGTAACCGCTCAACGCCCCAGTGCGGACGGGACCCGATAAGAATAAAGCTGCCACAGACGCACGCCTGCATCAGCTAAATAAGATCAGAGTACAATGGCACTTACTTAACGCCACTACAGTGATTTGCGGAGCCCCGGTGTGTTCGATCCGCGGGCGTCTGCGGCAGGGATGCCGCAGTCGAGCCTCCAGGGAGGGATTCACGGCGTACCGCGGATCGAACACACTGGGGTACATCCGCTTAAGTAAGTGCCATTCAGATCAGAGTATATTTTCGAAGGACGCTCGACTACATCCGCTTCGATGCTTAAGCGAGGCTCGGCAGATGTTTTCCGAAGCGGCCGTACTGCGGGGCCGTAACAGTCCGGGCTTAGACTAGATCAGGGCTTGCACCGTAGCCGTAAGCAAGGTCCCGGTGAAAAAAACGATGACTGCTAATACCAGGACATCAGGCTTGCTTGACATTATCTTCCCCATTTAATCAATTCTAATTATTCACAACCAAAATGCGACTTAGTCGCACTTTTTGCCACTACCTGAGAGAGTAGTCAAGCAAAATGAAATATGCCAGCACTTTATCTGTCGTTTTTGGTCAATACCGCTAGCTAAGCGTTTGGTTGCTGTGGCATCACCCTAAAAACTGCCGATACGCCAGGTTTTCGGTTTCTTCTCGAAACGGGTAATTGAGCTCCTGTAGAAACTTGGGAAGCTTCCCCCGATCCCCCTCTGGAACCTGCAATCCGACCAGTACCCGACCATACGCCGAGCCATGATTGCGATAATGAAACATAGATATGTTCCAGTTCTGGCCCAGTCGTCCCAGGAATTGCATCAGCGCCCCCGGCCGCTCAGGAAACTCAAATCGATACACAATTTCATTGCTGACCTGGGGCGCATGCCCCCCCACCATATGCCGAATATGCAGCTTCGCCACTTCATCATCAGTCAGGTCGGTAACGGCATAACCACTTTCGCGCAACAAGCGCAGCAACTGCTCCCGATCATCAGCTTCGGGTGATATCTGCACGCCTACATAAATTTGGGCAGCGACGGGATCGGCAAAGCGATAGTTGAATTCGGTGATATTGCGCTTCCCGAGAATACTGCAAAACTGTTTAAAACTGCCGGGACGCTCGTCGATGGTGACGCTAAGCACCGCCTCGCGACCCTCGCCAATTTCCGTGCGCTCGGAAATATAGCGCAGCCGGTCGAAATTGATATTGGCGCCACTGTGAATTGCCACCAGGGTCTTGCCCTGTAAATTGTGCTGCTCGACATACTTTTTCAGACCCGCCAGCGACAGCGCACCAGCCGGCTCGGCAATGGAGCGGGTATCATCAAAGATATCTTTTATTGCCGCACACATTTCGTCTGTGGTCGCGGTAATAACGGTATCTACCGTCTCACGAATCACCCGAAACGTCTCCTTGCCGATTTGCGCGACGGCTACGCCATCGGCAAAGATACCGACCTCGGGCAAAATTACCCGGCGCTTCTTTTTCAGCGCGGCAGCGAGACAAGCAGCGTCTTCAGGCTCTACCCCGATGACCTTCACCCCGGGTCGCACATAGTTAATGTAGGCTGCAATCCCGGCCAACAAACCACCACCGCCCACCGGCACAAAAACCGCATCAATAGGCCCCTTGTGCTGGTGCAGTATTTCCATACCCACAGTACCCTGCCCGGCGATAATTTCAGGGTCGTCGTAGGGTGGCACATAGGTCATGCCCTTATCCTCTACCAATTGCCGAGCATAGTCAGCCGCCTCGTCATAGGTATCGCCATGCAGTACTACCGTGGCGCCGCGCGCACGCACGGCATTAACCTTGATCGCCGGAGTGGTAAGCGGCATGACAATGATGGCCCTGGCACCCAGTTCCTTGGCCGCCAAAGCGACACCCTGGGCATGATTACCGGCCGACGCAGCCACTACACCCAGGGCCAGTGCCTGCTCCGACAAACCGGCCATTTTGTTGTAGGCACCACGAATTTTGAAGGAGTAAACCGGCTGTAAATCCTCGCGCTTGAGCAGCACCGTATTGCCTGTACGCTTGCTCATTTGCGTCATCGGCATCAACGGGGTTTCAACCGCGACGTCATACACCCGCGCATTGAGTATTTTCTTGATATAGGAAGTTGGCATGGTTGTTTGCGGCACAGCTTAAAATGCGACGCCATGGTAGCCGCTTGTGCTTCGCAGCGCCATAGATCATGTATACTCGGTCGCAAAAAGGGGGCGTCACCAATGAACCAGGAACAACTCAAGCAGCAGGTCGCGCGCAGCGCCCTGGAACACATTAAACCGCAGCTCGACAGCAATACCGTGCTGGGCATCGGCACGGGCTCTACCGCCAATTGCTTTATTGACCTGCTAGGCGAGATTAAAACCCTGTTCGATGGCGCCGTCGCGAGCTCAGAGGCAAGCGCCAGGCGATTGCAACAGCTCGGTATTCCGGTATACGAGTTAAATACCGTCAGTCGACTGCCTTACTACATCGACGGTGCCGATGAATGTAATGAGCAATTGCAACTTATCAAGGGAGGCGGCGCAGCTCTGACCCGGGAAAAGATCGTGGCGGCCGTTGCAGAGCAGTTTATCTGTATTGCCGACGAATCCAAGCTGGTGCACCACCTCGGCAACTTCCCGCTACCTGTTGAGGTCATCCCGATGGCGCGCAGCCATGTTGCTCGCGAGTTGGTAAAGCTTGGTGGCAACCCGGTGTATCGTGAAGGTGTTATGACCGATAACGGCAATATTATTATCGACCTTTACGACTTCCCGGTGCCGCAACCTGTAGCCACCGAACAAGCCATCAATAATATAGTGGGGGTGGTTTGCAACGGCCTGTTCGCGCAGCGACCGGCCGACTTACTGCTACTTGGATGCAGCAACCAGGTAAAAACTCTGCGGTGCGAATCCCCACTAGGGTACCACTGACTATACATACAATTGCATTAAGTCAAATCAACAATAACAGTTTCAACAAGGTGTTTTGTTTTTCCGCACAATCGAGTAAGCTCCGCGGGAGGGGCTAATAAAAGCGTTCAATAACAGCCCAGCCTGTTGTTGAACCAGCCAATACAATAATTACTCGCAAAAAATTCTAAGGAGCGAGCGAACGATGAAGATAAGCAAGAGACCTTCAATTCCTGTTTTTGCACTATCCGGTATTTCTCTGGCGCTACTGTCGGTGTCTGCCCAGGCCATCACCTTTGGCGACGGCGATTTTCGCGGGGCTTTTAACACGACCTTAAGCGTCGGCGGCAGTTGGCGGATGGAAGGCGCCGATAACAGGTTTCTCTCTCCGGGTAATATTAACCAGACAGGCCTAATCCCTGATTCAGGGCCCTCTAGCATACCAGGGTGTCGCATCCGCCAGTACCGCCGACGACGGCAACCTGAACTACGGCAACGGCGATATGTTCTCGTTTGTATTCAAGGGCCTCAGCGACCTCGACCTCTCCTACAAGCAGGTGGGCCTGTTCACCCGCTTTAAATATTGGTACGACTACGCGCTGGAAGAATGGGACGTACCCCACGGCAACTTCCCCAACGGCTATATACCGGATACGCCCCTCAGTGACAGCGGCATGCCCGATCTCAATAAGTTCAGCGGTATCGCCCTGCTGGATCTCTACTTTTACACCAGCTTTGATGTCGGCAATATGCCGGTCGACCTGCGCATCGGCCGCCAGGTGGTCAACTGGGGTGAGAGCACCTTTATCCAGAACGGCATTAGCGTGATCAACCCGATAGACATCACCGCCCTGCGCCGCCCCGGTGCCGAGCTAAAAGAGGCGCTGTTACCCGTGGGGATGGTGTTCGCCTCTGTGGGGCTGACCAATAACCTGACCATGGAAGCCTTTTACCAGTTTGAATGGGCGCGCACCGTGGCCGACACTTGCGGCACCCTGTTTTCAACCGCCGACCCTATCATCGAAGGCTGTGACGCGATCACTGCTTTCAACGGCCGTGCCAGACCAGGAAATGATTGGCCTGATAGATTTCGGGCCGTTACCTTCCCGGCTTCGATCTACCGCAACGGCGGCGGCGACCAGGAGCCCAGCGATACCGGCCAGTTCGGTGTTTCGTTCAAGTACTACGCCGAACAGCTCAACTCCACCGAATTCGGCTTTTACTTTATCAATTACCATAGCCGCCTGCCGTTCCTCGGCGCGGTCATGGGTAACACCTCTGTCGACGACTCTCTCCTGGGTGCACCGCTCCTCAACCCACAGCAGCTCAGCCAACCTACGTGCTGCAATTCCCCGAAGACATCCAGCTCTACGGCCTGAGCATGAATACCAACATCGGCGGCTGGTCAGTAGGCGGCGAAATCAGCTATCGCCCCAATATGCCGATCGATATCAACACCACCGAGACCCTGCAGGCGATCGCCCTCGGTAATCAGGCTCCCTGGAGCACCCAGCTCGACCGCGCCAGGGCAGCCGGAGCAGGCGGTACTGTGGACGGCTACGACGAGTACGGCTACACCCAGGTACAGTTCACCCTGATCAAGCAGTTCTTCCAGGTGATGGGCGCCGGCTCTTTCTCGGTGGTGGCCGAATTTGGCGGTAACTATATCAGCGGCCTCGACGACGACCAGAACTACGGTCGCTCACCGATTTGGGGTAAAGGGCTTGAGTTTAAAACCCCTGGCCCAATGGCCAAACCTGCTCCAACCCCTCTCCACTCGGACATCAGCCCAATAGCGTCGCAGAAAACTGCACCAGCCGCGGCTACCATACCGATTATGCCTGGGGTTATCGCCTGCGCGGGGTGTGGAAGTACAGCAGCGTGTTTGCCGGCATCAACCTGACCCCGCAGATCGCCTGGAGTCACGATGTGGAAGGCTACTCACCCTTCGGTTTCCTCCAGGCCGGTAAGGCGCTGGGGATTAGCCTGGCCGGTGATTACAACAGCCGCTACACCTTTGATATTGGCTACACCGCTTTCTTTGATGGTGATTACAGTGTCATCTCCGACCGCGACTTCCTGTCTGCGAGCATCGGCGTGAGTTTTTAACGGCAAGCAACGCTCCGGCGCCACCCTGTGCGCGCCGGAGAACCAGATCCTAGTGATAAATTGATAAGTAATAATGGAGTATACATATGAGAACAGCCAACAAACTTTTCCTGCCTGCGGTCATCAGTAGTTGCCTTGCAGCCACCACTGCCTATGCAGCAACTGCCGAGGAGGCTGCCAAACTCGGCGGCCCGGAACTGACACCGATTGGCGCAGAGCGCGCCGCTAATGCCGACGGCAGCATCCCGGAGTGGACCGGCGGGCTGCTGCAGCCACCGGCTGGCTACAAGCAAGGTGAGCGCTTGATCAATCCGTTTGCAGACGAAAAGCCTCTGTTTACCATTACCGCCAAGAATCACCAACAGTACGCCGATAACCTGACGGCTGGCCAGATAGCGACGCTGAAGCGCTACCCGGACACTTTCAGGCTGCCGATTTACCCTACCCATCGCACCGCAGGCTACCCTGACAAGGTGTATGATGCGACCAAGCAAAACGCCGTCAACTCCAAACTGGTCGATGGCGGCTTTGGGGTTGTCAACTGGAGCTCTGCCGTACCTTTCCCGCTTCCCACGCAGGGGATCGAAGTTTACTGGAACCACGTAACCCGCTACCGCTGCGACTGCTCGGTTGAGCGCGAGTATACTCAGACCCCGGTGCAGACCAATGGTAATTTTGTGCCAGTATGGTTTGCCGAAAAACTGAGTTTCGCCAGCACGCTAAAAGGCAACGACAACCCCAACCTGTTGTTCACTTTCATGCAGACTATCAAGGCGCCACCGCGTCTGGAAGGCGACGTGCTGCTGGTACATGAGTACATCGACCAGAAGAAAGAGCCTCGTAACGCCTGGGTCTATAATCCCGGCCAGCGTCGGGTGCGACGGGCGCCAGAAGTTGCCTACGATGGCCCCGGTACCGGCTCTGATAACCTGCGCACCGCTGACGATCTGGATATGATGAATGGCGCCCCTGATCGCTACGACTGGAAGCTGGTAGGCAAAAAGGAAATCTTCATTCCCTACAATGCCTACATGCTGAAAAACGGCAAGTTGAAGTACAGTGATATTTTGCACGCCGGACACATGAACCCTGAGTACGCCCGCTACGAGAAGCACCGGGTATGGGTGGTTGAAGCCACATTGAAAAAAGGCGCGCGCCATATCTATGGCAAACGCACCCTTTATGTGGATGAGGACACCTGGCAGGTAGCCATTATCGACAACTATGATGGTCGCGGCGACTTGTGGCGCCACCATGAGGGTCACGCCATTATGCATTATAACCAGCAGGTACCCTGGCTGGCCGCAGAAATGCAATATGACCTGATTGCCGGTCGTTACCTGGCTACCGGCCTCGATAACGAAATGAAGGGCCCACAGTACAAGTGGGACATTCAAGGCGTATCCATGGGAGACTACACTCCAGCGGCACTGCGTCGCGCAGGTAGGTAAGCGGAGCGATTCGGAATATACAGCAATAACAACTCAAGGGGCTTACGGCCCCTTTTTTTCCATTACTCTAAAAGTGTTTACATACGCCATGACCAGACCTTATCGAACCATTGCAATCGGTTTGTTGGCCGCCGCGATAAGTAGCCAATACAGCTGGGCACAAGAAGACTCGGCCCCCGCCGTCGCTGACACTCCAGACTACGTGATGCTGCCAGCACTGCCAAACAGTAAACCCGTCAAGGCGGTTATGCTCGACGCCAGCAATACCGGTGAGCGCATCGTTGCCGTGGGTGCCAGGGGCTTGATTGCCTATTCAGACGATGATGCCCAAACCTGGCAGCAGGCCAGCGTACCGGTATCACTTACCCTCACCTCGGTATTTTTTGCCAACCCACAATTGGGTTGGGCCACCGGGCATGAGGGGGTTATCCTGGTGACCAGGGACGGTGGTGAGACCTGGGAAGTACAGCTCACCGGCGCCCAGATACTGGAGCAGTCCCTGCCCAACCTGGAAGCCAGGATCGAACAACTGCAAGCTGAGGCCGCAGCCAACGAAGACCCCGAGCTTGAGCAAGATCTGGGCTATGCGGTAGAAGATGCAGAAGCGGCGCTGGATGATGCGAAAATCTCATTGGAAAACGGCACCTACAATCCACTGCTGAATGTCTGGTTCAAGAATGACACCGTGGGCTTCGCTGTTGGCGCCTACGGCACATTCCTGAAAACCACCGATGGCGGTAGCACCTGGTCGGGGATGGGCCTGACGCTCGATAACCCCGACAAAATGCACCTGAATAGTATCGCGTCCGACGATGATGAAACCATCTTCATTTCTGGCGAAGCCGGCTTGGCATTTCGCTCCGAGGACGGGGGCGATAGCTGGGAGCGACTGGACATTCCCTACGACGGCTCGCTGTTTGGCGTGCTAACCCTTGGCGATGAGAAGGTCGTCGTGCATGGCCTCCGGGGCAATGTCTTGTATAGCACCGATAATGGTGACAGCTGGAGCAATTTGGAAACCGATAGTACGAGCACCTTTATTGGTAGCACACTTGCCGATGACAACGTCTACATTGTCGGCGCTTCGGGCGCTGTGCTCAAAGCCAACCCCAATGATGCAAGCTTTGAAAAACGCTTTCATCCCGGGCGTAGCTCGCTCAGCAGTGTCATACAGCTCGAAGGTGATGAACTGCTTTTAATCGGTACCGGTGGCATTATCAAACTGGATTCCTTTAACAATCTAAAGGGTGAAGCACTGTGAGTGATACCACTGAGCATACAATGCTTGATGGCGTGAAAGGCGCCATCGCCAACTTTATGTTCCGTTTTCGGGCCCCTCTAATCCTGTTGTTTGCCATTGCAACGGTGTTTTTGGCCTTCCAGGCCAGTAAGCTGAAGCCCGATGCGTCCTTTGAAAAGATGATTCCCGTCGATCACCCCTATATTGAGAAATACTTCCAGCATCTGGACGACCTCAAGGCACTGGGTAATAGTGTGCGGATCATCGTCGAAAGCCGTAGCGGCGACATTTTCACCAAGGAATTCCAGGAAGTACTCAGCCAGGTTAACGACGAGGTTTTCTATATCCCCGGCGTCAATCGCTCTGGCCTGCAGTCACTGTGGAGCCCGAATGTGCGCTGGAGCGAGGTCACTGAGGAGGGTTTTGTCGGTGGCGCGGTCATTCCTGACACCTACAATGGCTCAGCAGAAAGCCTTGAAGAGCTGCGTGCCAACACCCTGCGCTCCGGCCAGGTCGGCCGCCTGGTAGCCAATGATTTCTCGGCGGCTATCGTGCTGGCGCCGCTGTCGGATACCGACCCCACTACCGGCGAGCGTCTTGACTACAGAGCCCTGTCGGATGCGCTGGAAGAAAAAGTGCGACAGAAGTACCAGTCGGACGATATTGTGATTCATATCACCGGCTTCGCCAAGGTGGTCGGTGACCTGATAGACGGCGCTTCCCAGGTCGCTATCTTCTTCGGTATCGCCTTCTGTATCACCCTGGTGTTGCTATATATGTACTCCCGCGATGTCTGGAGCACCGCAATGCCCTTGCTGTGCTCAACAATTGCGGTGATATGGCAGCTGGGCCTGTTGCACACTCTCGGGTACGGTATTGACCCCTACTCAATGTTGGTGCCGTTCCTGGTGTTTGCCATTGGTATTAGTCATGGTGTACAAATTATCAACGGTATCAGTCGCTGTTGCTTCAAAGGTGATAACGCCCTTACGGCAGCCAAAACGACATTTATGACCTTATTTGTACCCGGCATGGTCGCGTTGTTCAGTGACGGTATCGGCTTTTTTACCCTGCGAGTCATCGAGATTCCGGTAATCCAGGAGTTGGCGATCGCTGCCAGCCTCGGGGTAGCGGTGCTGGTATTTACACATTTGGTGCTACTGCCGCTACTGATGTCGTATACCGGCATCAGCCAGCGCTGCCTCAAGTATCTCGACACCAAGAAGGACAGTAAATTTACCCACTGGCGACTGCTGTCTAATTTTGCGGCGCCGCCGCTGGCCATTGTAGCCATTGTAGTTTCCTTGCTGTTGCTGGCACTTGGCTTGTATACCGGAAAGGACCAGAAAATTGGTGACCTTGACCCGGGTGCGCCGGAGCTGCGACCTGACTCGCGCTATAACCTGGACAATAAATATCTCACCGATAATTTCTCAACCAGCACCGACGTGATGGTGGTAATGGCAGAAACGCCACCCCAGTCTTGCGGTAATTATGATTCTCTGGCGGCCATTGATTACTTCCAGGGCTACATCGAAAACATCCCGGGAGTGCAGTCTGCCGTGTCGCTGGTGAACGTGTCGAAGATGGTCATCTGGGGGATGAACGAGGGCGACCCGCGCTGGTACTCCCTCAGTCGCAACCAGTATATCCTCAACAACTCGCTGTCCCGTGTACCGACCGAGCTGATCAATACAGACTGCAGTATGGTGCCACTGATACTGTACCTGGACGATCACAAGGCCGATACCCTGAACCGGGTAACCAGTGCGGTTGCCGAGTTCGCCGAGCAGTACAACAACGATACGGTTCGATTTGAGCTGGCCGCAGGCAATGCCGGAGTGGAGGCTGCAACCAATGCCGTTATCAGCAAGGCACAGTACGTGATGTTGATGTGGGTCTATGGCGTTGTCACCGTACTCTGCCTGCTAACATTCCGGTCGGTGAAAACGGTGGCCTGTATCATCCTTCCACTGGCGCTCACATCGGTCCTTGGCCAAGGCCTCATGGCCAGCCTGGGTATCGGTGTCAAGGTGGCAACCATGCCGGTGATTGCACTAGGCGTAGGTATCGGGGTCGACTACGGCATATATATTTATAGCCGCCTCGACCAGTACCTTGCAGACGGCTATGAACTGCAGGAAGCCTATTTCAGAACCCTGAAGACCACGGGTACGGCGGTTGCGTTCACCGGTTTCACCCTGGCGATAGGCGTAGGCACCTGGATTTATTCACCGATCAAGTTCCAGGCTGATATGGGCATCATGCTGACCTTTATGTTCCTCTGGAACATGGTGGGCGCACTGACCCTGCTGCCGGCACTGACCTGGTTGCTACGTGGCAATAATAAAAATGCAGCAAACGCAAAAGTCGCAAGGCCAGCCACCACCGCCTAAAACCTAGCGTGGCAATTCCCAGCCGGCCCAGCCTTTCAGCTGCGCCGGCTTTTCTTTTGCCCGGAATTTGTTAGCAGGGGGGATGGATTCAGAAATTTTGGCAAATAGAAGACTGACTCGCGCGCTAAACAACAGCGCGCAGATAACACTGCGCCAATAGACCTATACCTGGTGTGACACCAGCTGCTCTCTCAAGCGGCAAGGCAGCAAACCCTAGAACAACACCCGGGTGCGAATGGTTGCATCAATTTCACGCAGGCCGCTCAATGCAAGTTCGCTGCAATCCTTGTCCACATCTATAACCACGTAGCCGATATCGGCATTGGTCTGCAGGTACTGCGCGGTAATATTGACGTTGTCGCGGGAAAACACCTGGTTTATGGCGCTCATGACACCGGGAACATTGCGGTGTATATGCAGCAGGCGATGGGAGCCAGGGTGCTCAGGCAGTGCCACTTCCGGGAAGTTGACGGCCGAGGTCGTGGTGCCGTTGTCGCTGTAGCGAATCAGTTTTTCAGCGACTTCAAACCCGATATTCTCCTGTGCTTCAACGGTAGAACCGCCGATATGAGGTGTCAAAAAGACATTGTCGATGCCACGCAGGGGCGACACAAACTCCTCATCATTTGACTTTGGCTCGACCGGGAACACATCCACTGCCGCACCGGCCAGCGCTCCGCTGCCAAGGGCAGTAGCCAAAGCATCAATATCAACCACAGTGCCTCGCGAGGCATTAATCAAAATTGCGCCGGCCTTCATCTGTTGAATTTCAGTAACTCCCAACATATTGCGAGTTAGACTGGTCTCCGGCACATGCAGCGTGACAATGTCCACCTCCTGCAACAGTGCTTTCAGGGAAGGAAGCTGACGCGCATTACCCAGAGGCAATTTCTTTACCACGTCATAAAAAACTACCTTCATACCCAAGGACTCTGCCAACACCGAAAGCTGCGAACCTATCGAGCCGTAGCCGACAATACCAAGTACCTTGCCGCGAATTTCATAGGATGCCGAAGCTGATTTCTGCCAAACACCCCGATGAGCCAGGGCGCTCTTTTCTGCTACTCGACGCAATAACAAAATCGCCTCGGCCAGCACCAGCTCTGCAACCGAGCGGGTATTAGAAAAGGGTGCATTGAACACGGGAATCCCACGGTTTTGCGCGGCCACCATGTCGACCTGGTTGGTGCCAATGCAAAAGCAGCCGATAGCGTTGAGCTTTTCCGCATGGGACAAAACGTCGGCGCTCAACTGGGTGCGCGACCGAATACCTATGAAATGCGCATCGGCAATACGCTTGTTGAGCTCATCTCCGGCAATTGCCGAGGGCTGGTAATCAATATTTTCATAGCCCGCCTCTCGCAGGGTATCGACAGCCGACTGGTGGACTCCTTCCAGTAGTAGAAATCGAATCCTTTTTTTATCGAACGATGTAGTAGAAGAAGAAATAGACATGGCGACAATATGCCCTGTAGCAGTGAGTTAAACGCAATCCGGCAGGACCGAAACGGGCGCGCATGATAACATAAACTAAATCCTCAGCCGCACTTTGCCTACCAGCTTGGGTACCCAATGACGACACCTGCTACTGCCAATATACTCGAAGATCTGCGCTCTATTGTGGGCGACGATAGAGTTCTCACCGACGCCGAGAGCCTCGAAACCTATGGCCAGGACTGGACCCGCTTCTATCCACCACAAGCAGCGGGTGTGGTATTGCCGGGCTCGGTTGAGGAAGTCCAGGCTATTGTCCAGCTCGCCAATCAATGCGGCTTTGCTCTGGTTCCGTCGGGGGGCCGCACCGGCTTATCCGCTGCAGCAGTTGCAAGCAACGGCGAGATCGTAGTGGCCTTCGACCGCATGAACAAGATCCTCGACTTCAATGCCATCGACCAGAGCGTGCTCTGCCAGCCCGGGGTCATAACCCAGCAATTGCAGGATTTTGCTGAATCGCAGGGCTTATTCTATCCCGTCGATTTTGCCTCGGCGGGCTCCAGCCAGATTGGCGGCAATATCGGCACCAACGCCGGTGGCATCAAGGTTATCCGCTATGGCATGACCCGAGACTGGGTGCTGGGGCTCAAGGTGGTTACCGGTAGCGGCGAATTGCTCGAATTGAATCAGGGGTTGGTAAAAAACAATTGCGGCTATGACCTGCGACATCTTTTTATCGGTGCAGAGGGCACTCTCGGGCTGGTGGTAGAAGCAACCATGCAACTCACTCGTGCACCGCAGTCGCTCCAGGTAATGGTTCTCGGTGTGCCGGAATTTGCCGCCATTATGGAGGTGCTCGCCTGCTTTAAAGCCAGACTGAATCTTACAGCATTCGAATTTTTCTCAGATGCTGCACTAACAAAAGTAGTTGAGTACCTGGGCGTGGTGCGGCCCTTTGACGCGGTGACACCCTACTACGCCTTACTTGAATTTGAGGCAATCGAGGAACAGCATCTCGAGACGGCTATGGCCCTGTTCGAAACCTGCGTCGAAAACGGCTGGGTACTCGACGGCACCATCAGCCAAAGCCAGCAACAGGCTGCCAACCTATGGCGCCTGCGCGAAGATATATCGGAAACGGTCTCGCGCTGGACCCCGTACAAGAATGATCTATCGGTGCGGGTATCCCAAGTGCCTGCATTTATGGCAGAAGTTGATGCCTTGATTGAAGCCAGGTATCCCGAGTGGGAAGTCATCTGGTACGGGCATATCGGCGACGGCAACACCCATATCAATATACTCAAACCGACCGAGCTCAGCATCGACGATTTCCGGCAACGCTGTGAGGGAGTCAGCAAGAGCGTGTTCGAGATTGTGCAGCGCTATGGCGGCAGCATTTCGGCAGAACATGGCGTCGGGCTTATCAAGAAGGACTATCTCAACTACTCGCGCAGCGACGCTGAAATCAACTTAATGCGCCAGATTAAACAAGTATTCGACCCCAACGGCATTATGAACCCGGGGAAAATCTTTGACTGACCAATACCAGCACTGCGCTGTAGATGGCCGCCGCATCGAGCTTCCCGTGGGTAAAGTGGTCTGCGTGGGGCGCAACTATGCCGCACATGCCAAAGAACTGAACAACCCGGTTCCAGATGTGCCACTTCTGTTTATCAAACCGGCCACTGCGCTGACAACCCTGCTACCAGGGCTGCACTTGCCCGTCGGCCGAGGACTGGTTCACCACGAGGTAGAGCTGGCCTTGCTGATCGGGAAAACCCTCAATGGCAGCGGCAAAATTGCCCCCCACGAAGCCATTGTGGGGGTCGGGATAGCTCTGGACCTGACCCTGCGGGACGTGCAAGAAAGACTTAAGCAACTGGGACAACCATGGGAAATCGCGAAGGGTTTCGATGGCGCCTGCCCCTGCTCCGGGTTTATTGATGCTGGCGAGTTTTCAGATTTGCAGGATATTAACTTTCGTCTGGAGCTCAACGGTCAAACCCGACAGGTAGGCAACAGTCAGGATATGCTGTTTCCGGTGAATCAGCTAATACAAGGAATAACCGGGCATTTTACCCTGCTTCCAGGAGATATCGTATTGACTGGCACCCCGGCAGGTGTTGGCCCGCTGCTGCCGGGGGATCGACTGCGGCTGCAAATCGACAAGCGATTGCAGATCGAGACTCAGGTTCTCGATTGATCGCCACCATTAGCCGGCACGACTGCCGCTCCCGGCAGGGGGTCACTAAAATAGCTGTCAATCGCTGAGAATACCTCGCTTCTGAGACTTTCCGCCTCGCCCACCAAATGATGTTTGGCGTGCTGTACCCGCAATACCTCCGCAGCCGGAAACTTCTGCTGGATCACTTTAAGGTTGTAGCGCCAGTCCACCGTGGTATCGCCTTCGCCCTGAATCACCTGGAGTCGGGCCGGACTCGGCGGCAGGCTTACAAACCATTTCAGCCATTGATCCATAGCACTGATCCACTCCATCTTGAGAAAGCGGCACTGCAGTGGATCCTGCTTTTTGACAAATTCTATAAATTCAGGATTGTGGGAGTTGGCCGTGAAATTACGTGGCAATTGTTCGCGGAAACGACGCACCCCGAAATGAGCCCAGCGCCCCACCCGCCAATGCATAGGTCGCACCAGAGGGGCGAGCAGGGATACCTTATCAAAACGGTGATGAGGCTCGCGCATCAGGTAACTCATGACCGCCGCGCCACCTGTACTCTGGCCTACAATATGCCAAGGCTCGGGAAGATGCCCATCACAGACACGAATACAATCCTCCAGCGCCCGGTCATAATGACGAAAACTGCTGATGGATGCTGCCTCACCGCTCGACAGACCATGCCCAGGCAAATCGAATGCCACCACGGAGTAGTTTTTTTCGAGAAGGTAGTCAATGAGGGGGGCATAAAGACCAACATGATCAAAATACCCGTGCACCAGAAACACCGTAGCACGGGGTTTGTCTCGCAAGTATAACTGACACACGATGTCGAAATGGCCACTACTGAAGCGGCCTATATGCTGCCTGACACCGCTGCAGCTTGCAGCAAAATCAATGCCATAATGCTGGAAATACTGCTGCACTGCAGGCTCAGCCTGGGCCAGTTGGTTCCAATCCAAACCAGAAATCTGGTGCAGTACGGCATTGATATTCATTGGCATAACGCTGGGAGATCCCCGTACTGCGCGAAATTGCAGCCGGGTATAAATCCGACCCTAATTGACTCGCGGGTCCAACTCACCGCTTTCGTAACGCTGATACATATCCTCGAGAATTTAGTCTGATCGGCAGACTCCATGATGGCACGCATTTGCTCAAGGTTATTGACATTATAAGCCGGCACGCCGTAACCGTGCTCAGCCGCATGATCCAGTAATTGACGCATACTGATTAGTGCCACAGGTTCACCTCTTCCCTTTCCTATCTACCGTTGAAATTTTCGACAGCTCTTGGCGCAGGCTCTATTTTGACGCGCCTGCGCGCTGCTCGAGCATAGCAACCGCCGGTAACACCTTGCCCTCGACGTACTCCAGGAATGCGCCGCCGCCGGTTGAGATATAGGACACCTTGTCGGCTATCCCGAACTTGTCTACTGCTGCCAGAGTGTCACCACCGCCGGCAATAGAAAACCCGGCAGAATCCGCAATCGCCCGGGCCATTACCTGGGTGCCCCCACTGAACTGGTCAAATTCGAATACACCAACCGGCCCGTTCCAGATGATTGTCTTGGCATTCTCGAGGATCCTGGCCAGGTTCAGGGCTGACTCCGGGCCGATATCCAATATCATATCGTCTTCACCAACATCTTCCACCGCCTTAACCGTGGCCGCCGCGGATTCACTGAATTCACTGGCAACGACAACATCGGTCGGCAGGGGTATTTCACAGTGCTCAAGCAGACGCTTAGCTTGTGGAATCAGGTCGTGCTCACACAGGGATTTGCCCACGCAAAAACCCTGCGCAGCAAGAAAGGTGTTGGCGATACCACCCCCCACGATAAGCTGATCAACTTTGGCACTGAGCGACTCCAGCACCGTAAGCTTGGTAGATACTTTGGAGCCACCCACTATTGCCACCATCGGCCTTGCCGGTTCGGCGAGGGCTCGCCGCAGATTGTCCAGCTCGGCGGACAACAACGGGCCGGCGCAAGCTATCGGCGCAAAACGCGCAACGCCATGGGTAGATGCCTGGGCCCGATGCGCGGTGCCAAACGCATCCATAACAAAAATGTCGCACAGGGCCGCATAGGCTTTCGCCAATTCCTCATTATCTTTCTTTTCGCCCCGATTAAACCGCACGTTCTCCAGCAATACCAGGTCCCCCGGCGCTACTGTAACCGGCTGGTTCAGGTATTCTGTCACCAAGGGCACCGGTCGCTGGAGTAATTGCTCAAGATGGCGAGCGACCGGCCGCATGCTGAAGGGGGCATTGCCCTCGCTACTTGCGTCTTCGTCCGGTCGCCCAAGGTGTGACATCAAAATCACCGCGGCTCCGGCATCAAGGGCTTGCTTGATAGTCGGGAGTGCGGCTCTTATCCGCGCATCGCTGGATACTATTCCATCCTTTAAGGGCACGTTCAGATCTTCCCGAATCAGCACTCTCTTGCCAGATAGATCACAATCTGCCATCTTGATTACGGCCATGCAGCCTCCCTGTTTATCCATTCATGTCTGTCGTTGGGCACTCGGCTGGCGCCATTCGAACCCGACGGACCAGCCCCCTTACTATGGCATACTAACGGCTACCCCAACCGCAAAAATCGAGGTTTATTTGAGTTGGCAGCCGACCTGAGAATTGTCACCTGCCAACCCCCACAGTCTGACAATAGGCAGCGACGTCGAGCATTCTGTTGGCATAGCCCCACTCGTTGTCAAACCACACCAGGATCTTCACCAAGCGGTCGCCGGCAACCCTGGTCTGACTAGCGTCTACGATAGCAGAATGCTGATCGTGGTTAAAATCGCAGGATGCCAAAGGCTCATCAGTGAAGCCTAAAACACCACGATAGCGGTCGCGACTGGCAGCGAGCAGGGCCGCGTTGACGACAGCCTCGTCCACCGCGCAAGACAATACAATAGACAGGTCGATGACCGATACATTCATGGTCGGAACACGCATTGCCTGGGCCTGGAAACGTCCCGCCAGCGCTGGCATAACCCGGTCGATGCCGCGGGCCAGACCAGTTTCAATGGGGATAATCGAATGCATAGCGCTGCGGGTTTTACGCAGGTCAGTGTGGTGGTAGGCATCGATAACCGGCTGGTCATTCATTGCGGAATGAATGGTAGTGATGAGGCCATGCTCTACCCCAAAGGCGCGCTCAATAACATCAATAACCGGCACCACAGCATTGGTGCTGCAGGCTGCGGCCGACAATATTCGATGGGGTGCAATAATCTGTTGATGATTGTAGCCATAGACCACGGTGGCATCGACATCTGCCGCCGCTGGCTGCGAAAACAACACCGCGCCAGCACCACGGGCTAAATGTCGCTCTGCCTCGCTGCGACTGCTAAAGCTGCCGCTGCATTCGAGTACCAGGTCGACTCCCAGGGCTGCCCAATCCACACCTTCCACCTGCTCGCAGTGAAACGTGGCGATGCTGTCGCCGTTAATTTGCAACTGCTCGCCCGACACCTCAACGGTCCCCGGGAAGCGTCCATGGGTAGAGTCGTAGCGAGTCAGGTGTGCCATGGTGTGGATTTCGGCCGGCTCGTTAATAGCAACTACCTGCATACTGTTACTGCGACGCGACTCATAGTTCGCCCGCAGCACACTGCGACCAATACGGCCATATCCATTGATCGCCAGACGCAATGATGAGCCCATCTTAGCCACGGCCGTCACTGCTGCAGCAGACCCTCGACAGCCTGTCTAATTGCCATGCTGGTGAAGCCGAAATGTTCCATCAATTGCGGCCCCGGGGCCGACTCACCAAAGCGATCCAGTCCCAGCACCACGCCATCGAAACCGACGTACTTGTACCAGGGTGACGTTACACCTGCTTCTACCGCTACCCGTAAACGCACAGAGGCGGGTAGTACCGACTCTCGCCAGGCAATATCCTGAGCCTCGAATCGATCGACGCAAGGCATCGACACTACCCGCACTTTATGTCCCTGCTGCGCCAGCTCGGCCTGGGCATCAACCGCGATACCAAGCTCTGAGCCGGTGGCGATAATGATCGCCTCGGGCGTCCCGTCACAATCAACCAGGGTGTAGCCTCCGCGCGCAATTGCTGCAACCTGATCGTCACTACGGGCCTGGTGCGGCAAGTTCTGCCGCGACAAAACCAGGGCTGTTGGCCCATCCTGGCGCTCCAGTGCGGCCCGCCATGCCACTGCTGTTTCAACGGTATCGCAGGGTCGCCAGGTGGACAGGTTGGGCGTGGCGCGCAGACTGGCAATTTGCTCTACTGGTTGATGAGTAGGGCCGTCTTCGCCAAGACCGATTGAGTCGTGGGTATACACCTGTATATTGCGCTGCCCCATCAAGGCCGCCATTCGCAAGGCATTGCGCGCGTATTCCATGAATATAAGAAAGGTGCCACCATAGGCAACAAAGCCGCCGTGCAGCGCTATACCATTGATGATCGCGGTCATCCCGAATTCGCGTACGCCGTAATAGATGTAATTGCCACTGGCATCGTCACAACTGATGCCGTTGGCACCCTGCCACAGCGTCAGGTTTGAACCGGCCAGGTCAGCCGAGCCGCCAAGTAGCTCAGGCAGCAGCGGGCCGAAGCTATTGAGACAATTCTGCGAGGCCTTGCGGCTGGCAATCGAGTCGCCTTGTTGCTGGCACTCAGCAATGTAGGCATCCGCGGCAACCCCAAAATCGGCGGGCAGTTGTCCCGCAACGCGCCGCTGGAATTCGGCGGCAAGCTCGGGATGATCCGCCTGATAATTGACAAACAACTGTTGCCATTCATTCTCTGCCCGCTGGCCAGCCTCCGTCGCATCCCACTGCGCGTAGTATTGCTCCGGGATTTCAAATGGCGGGTATGTCCAACCCAGGGTTTTACGTGCCAGCGCCACTTCATCGACTCCGAGTGGCGAGCCATGTGATACTTCCTTGCCCTGTTTGTTGGGCGCTCCCTTACCGATAATAGTCTTGCAACAAATCAAGCTGGGGCGACCGGTCTCAGCGCGCGCCTGCTCAATAGCTGCAACGATCTGCTGCGGATCATGACCATCGACAGCAGCCACCACGTGCCAGTTGTAGGCTTTAAAACGGGCGGGGGTATCGTCTGTGAACCACTGCTCTACCTCACCGTCAATTGAAATACCATTGTCATCATAAAAACAAATCAGCTTCCCCAGACCCAAAGTGCCGGCAAGTGAACAGACTTCATGGGATATACCTTCCATCAGGCAGCCATCGCCCAAAAAGGCATAGGTATGGTGGTCGACAATGGCGTGACCCGGACGGTTAAACTGCGCGGCAAGAGTCCTCTCGGCGATAGCCATACCGACGGCATTGCCAAGCCCCTGGCCAAGCGGACCGGTAGTGGTCTCGACCCCGGGTGCATAACCGTATTCTGGATGTCCCGGGGTGATCGAGTGCAGTTGGCGAAAGTTCTTAAGCTCCTCTATCGGCAGCGAGTAGCCCGTCAGGTGCAACAGCGAATACACCAGCATTGACCCATGACCGTTAGACATGACAAATCGATCGCGGTTGGCCCACTTCGGGTTGGCCGGATTGTGACGCATAAAATCGTTCCAAAGCACCTCGGCAATATCCGCCATACCCATGGGGGCACCGGGATGGCCGCTATTGGCCTTTTGTACCGCGTCCATACTCAGGGCGCGAATGGCGTTCGCTAATTCGGAACGGGAGGGCATTGATGGTACTCCTGTTTGGGGTGGCGGGCGTGAAGGAACGCTATTTTCCCTCAGGCGGTCGGTAACAGCAAACGCCTTTACCGCTTTTATCTTCAGCGGGCGCAAATTACGCTTTCACAAGGTCCGCCACGTCACCGTTGCTTTGCTGGGCGAGCACGATACACTGTCGGCGATAAAGAAAGAAAGTGGCGTTGGAACAAGCCCGATTTTGCCTCCAATGCACCCTCAAAATTCGAATAACCTCAGGAGCTTGGCTATGAACTACTTTGTCACCGGTGGCACCGGCTTTATCGGCAAATTTTTGCTGGAAAAATTGATGGATCGCAAGGGCACAATTTACGTGTTGTTGCGCAAAGAATCCAAACACAAGCTAAAGGAACTGCAGGATCGCTTCAGCCAAGGCAACAAGCGAATCAAGCCGGTCTTCGGCGACCTGACCAAGCCGGGGCTTGGCGTAAGCGCCAAAGACGTAAAAGAGCTCAAGGGAGAAATTGACCACTTCTTCCACCTCGCCGCCATTTACGACATGAAGGCCGATGCCGAAAGCCAGCAAAAAGCCAATGTCGAAGGCACCCGTAACGCGGTCCAGTGCGCCGAAAAACTGAAAGCCGGCTGCTTTCACCACGTCAGCTCTATCGCCGCCAGCGGGCTCTACCATGGCACCTGGCGTGAAGACATGTTTGAAGAAGCAGAAAATCTCGACCACCCCTATTTTCGCACCAAGCATGATTCGGAAGGCATTGTGCGCAAGGAATGTCGAATTCCCTGGCGAGTTTACCGCCCGGGCGCAGTTGTCGGACACTCCAAAACCGGGGAAATCGACAAGATTGACGGTCCCTATTACATCTTTGGCGCACTCAAGAAGATGCGCGCCCTGCTACCACCCTGGTTTCCGCTGATCGGCATCGAAACCGGCCTCATGAACGTGGTACCGGTCGATTATGTCGTTGACGCGATGGACTACCTGGCCCACCAGCCGGACCGAGATGGCGAGTGCTTCCACCTGACCAATCCTGATCAGTACACCATGGGTGAATTGATCAACATCTTTGCCGAAGCCGGTCACGCACCCAAGCTGGGTATGCGCTTCGACCGCAATATCTTCAGCTTTGTCCCCTCCGGCCTAAGCTCAATCGTGGGCAAATTGCCCCCCATCAAGCGCCTTAAACATGCCCTTTTCGACAGCCTCGGCATGCCCGAGGACGCCAGTGTATTTTTTGATTACGATACCCGCTATGACAGCCGGGACACCCGTCGGGCGCTTGAAGGTAGCGGCATCGAAGTACCCCGCCTGCCATCGTACGCCGCAGTCATCTGGGATTATTGGGAGCGCAACCTGGACCCTGCCTTGTTTATCGACAACAGCCTTGAAGGCAGCGTCAAGGGTAAGGTTGTACTGGTTACCGGCAGCTCTTCCGGCATTGGTGAGGCCATCGCCCATAAAATGGCGGGGGCCGGTGCCACTGTGCTGATGACCGCGCGCACCCTCGAAAATCTCGAAGTGGTCAAAACCGCCATTGAAGCCAAAGGAGGCACTGCGCATATCTATCAATGTGATATCGCAGACATGGAATCCTGCGACAAACTTGTCGCTAGAGTACTCAAGGATCACGATCATATTGATATTCTGGTCAATAATGCGGGGCGCTCGATTCGCCGCTCAATCGATCTGTCCTATGAACGATTTCACGATTTTGAGCGGACGATGCAGCTCAATTATTTTGGCTCCCTGCGTCTGATCATGGGTTTTTTGCCCACCATGAGCAGCCGCAAACAAGGCCAAATAATCAATATTTCCTCCATTGGCGTGCTGGGAAGTTCGCCTCGGTTTTCCGCCTACGTTGCCTCCAAAGCTGCGCTTGATGCATTCTCGCGCTGCGCCGGGTCTGAGTTTTCAGATCGCAATGTACATTTCACCACCATCAACATGCCATTGGTAAGAACGCCAATGATCGCGCCCACCAAAATGTATGATTATGCCCCGGCGCTTAGTGTCGACGAGTCGATGGATCTTGTTGTAGAAGCGGTGGTACATAAGCCGAGGCGAGTCGCCACGACTACCGGCCTTTTTATGGCTGTGGCCAATGCGATTGCCCCCAAATTTATGGAAATCATCTGGAATACGTCGTATCGCATGTTCCCCGATTCCGAGGCTGCGAAGGGAATCAAGGGCCCCAAGGATGACACCAAAAAATTGGAAATGAGCAGCGAGCAACTGGCCATGGCAGCTATAATGAAAGGTGTTCACTTCTAGACTCAGGTTTGGCTGGGCACAGAAAGTGAACTAATACCTATATCGAATTATATTGATATAGATTTAGCTTCTGTTAAACTGTGCCCATGCCATCGACTGCAATTACTGAAACCCTCCGCGACGCAGCTCTCAAGGAGACAGATCGACTCTCTGCCCTGCTTAAAGCCAGCGGCGACTCCCTGCGACTCGAAATTTTGCGAGTGCTCGACAAACAGAGTTTTGGAGTACAGGAGTTATGCTCAATCTTTGGTATGCGGCAACCCGCAATGAGCCATCATTTAAAAGTGCTGGCACAAGTTGACCTGATAGCGAGTCGGCGTGAGGGTAACTCGATTTTTTATCGCCGTCACCACCAATCCCCTGCGCAACAATGGCAGATGCTTTGGCAGAACTTGTTAAGTACGGTAGACAATCTGCCGCTGCGCCCGATTTTGCTTGAGCGCATCGCCGCGGTACATCAGGAGCGCGCAAACTCTTCGCGGCAATTTTTCGAAGAAAACGCAGGCCGATTCCGCGCCCAGCAAGAGCTGATCGCAATATACCAGCAATACGCTGAACCTATGCTGGAACTGCTGGACTCAGCGGCAATACCGTCACGTCAGTTGGCATTAGAAATTGGCCCTGGCGAAGGAGCCTTTCTGTGCGAACTGGCATCCCGTTTCGAGACTGTGACGGCACTGGATATCTCAGACACAATGCTGGCATTAGCCCGCGACCGCTGCCATGGGCTGGATAACGTAAACTTTATCCTGGGCGATACCAAGACCGCTGGCAAGGAGCAGCTACGCCCCGACTGTATTGTGGCAAATATGGTGCTGCACCATACCCCGGCACCTGCCGAGATTATTGCGGATTTGGCTAGCTTGCTCCACCCCGGAGGCTCGCTGTTCCTGGCGGAGTTGTGCCGCCATGATCAAGTTTGGGCCCGGGAAGCATGCGGCGATGTCTGGCTTGGATTCGACCCCGAAGACATCAGCCACTGGGCAGAAGCGGTAGGCCTGCATGACGGCCAACATCTGTATTTCGCCCAACGCAACGGTTTTAGCGTACAGCTTCGACAATTCATCCGGTAATTACGTAAATATCAACTTCCTTATCACACACACAGGAAAGCTAAATGTCTGAATACAACATTTTTACCTCTGAATCGGTCTCAGAAGGCCATCCCGACAAAATGGCAGACCAGATCTCTGATGCGATTCTCGATGCCATTATCGCCGACGACCCAAATGCTCGGGTGGCGGTAGAAACCATGGTTAAGACCGGCATGGCTATCATCGCTGGGGAAGTCACCACTGACACCTACGTCGATCTGGAAGAAGTCGTGCGCGGCGTCATCCTCGATATTGGTTACAACAGCTCCGATGTGGGCTTTGACGGTGCTAGCTGCGCCGTGTTGAATGCTATTGGCAAGCAGTCTCATGACATTGCCATGGGGGTCGACGAAGGAGAAAATAAAGAGCAGGGTGCCGGCGACCAGGGTTTGATGTTTGGCTACGCGACTAACGAAACCGATGTCCTGATGCCCGCACCCATCTACTACTCGCATCGTTTAGTTGAACGTCAGGCACAACTGCGCAAGGACCGGGTTCTGCCGTGGCTGCGACCCGACGCGAAAAGCCAGGTAACCCTGCGCTACGAAAACGGTGTACCAGTGGCCGTTGATGCGGTGGTGCTATCGACCCAGCACGACCCTGAAATCCCGCAAAAGGATATCCATGAAGCCATCATGGAGAACGTCGTCAAACATGTACTACCCCAGCAATGGCTTCATGCCGGCACCCGCTATCACATCAACCCCACTGGACAGTTCGTTATTGGTGGGCCGGTGGGTGATTGCGGGCTGACAGGACGTAAGATCATAGTTGATACCTACGGCGGTATGGCGCGCCACGGCGGCGGCGCATTCTCGGGCAAAGACCCATCCAAGGTCGACCGCTCCGCTGCCTATGCCGGGCGCTATGTCGCAAAGAACATTGTGGCTGCGGGCCTGGCCGACCGCTGCGAGATACAGGTATCTTATGCCATAGGTGTTGCCGAGCCCACCTCGATTTCAGTTAACTGCTTTGGCACGGGCAAGCTGCCAGACGAAAAGATTGTCGATCTGGTGCGCGAACATTTTGAGCTTAGACCCCAGGGTCTGGTAGCAATGCTGGATCTGAAGCGGCCCATATATCGTCCCACCGCAGCCTACGGCCACTTTGGCCGGACCGGAGATACTTTTACGTGGGAAAGAACTGATAAGGCTGATGCACTGCGCGCCGCCCTTTAACCCTAATATTACACTTAGAGAGACCGTGATTATGACGACAGCTACCAAGATCGAAACCCAGATTAGCGACTACAAAGTTGCGGATATCAACCTTGCGCCCTGGGGTAGAATGGAAATTGAAATTGCTGAATCCGAAATGCCGGCCCTTATGGCAATACGGGAAAAATACAGCTCCAGCCAGCCACTCAAAGACGCAAAAATTCTTGGCTGTATCCATATGACCATACAGACCGCAGTGCTGATAGAAACGCTGCAATCCCTTGGCGCAGAGGTGCGCTGGTCTTCCTGCAATATTTTCTCGACCCAGGATCACGCTGCCGCAGCTATTGCAGCAGCTGGCACGCCGGTATTTGCGTGGAAGGGCGAGACGGAGGAAGAGTATGAGTGGTGTCTTGAGCAAACCATTCTAAAAGATGGACAGCCATGGGAAGCCAATATGGTGCTGGATGACGGCGGAGACCTCACCTCCATGTTGCACGATAAGTACCCGGCCATCCTCGATAATGTCCACGGCATTACCGAAGAGACAACTACCGGGGTCCATAGATTGCAAGAGATGCTCAAGCAAGGCACTTTGAAAGTACCCGCAATTAATGTCAACGACTCGGTAACGAAATCGAAAAATGATAACAAGTATGGCTGTCGTCACAGTCTGAACGATGCCGTAAAGCGCGCCACAGACCATCTATTAGCAGGCAAAAAGGCTTTGGTAATCGGTTACGGCGATGTCGGTAAAGGCTCCGCCCAGTCGCTGCGCCAGGAAGGTATGATCGTCAATATTTCAGAGATTGACCCGATCTGTGCAATGCAGGCCTGCATGGATGGCTTTGAGTTGGTGTCGCCTTATATCAACGGCATTAACGATGGCACCGAAGCCAGCATCAATAAATCGCTGCTGGGCAAAACTGATATTGTGGTCACCACCACCGGAAATCTTAACGTCTGTGACAAGAACATGCTGGCGGCGCTTAAGAATGGCGCTGTAGTATGCAACATCGGTCACTTTGATAACGAGATCGACACCGCCTTTACCCGTGAAAACTGGCGCTGGGAAGAAGTCAAGCCACAGGTGCATCGAGTATTTCGCAGCGACAGCCCGGAAGATCACTTGCTGTTGTTATCTGAAGGTCGCCTTGTCAACCTCGGAAACGCCACCGGCCATCCGTCGCGCATTATGGATGGATCTTTTGCCAACCAGGTGCTGGCTCAAATTTACTTGTATGAGCGCTGTTTCGCCAACCTTGAAGACGAGCTGAAGCCGGCCGCTATTCGCGTCGATGTGCTACCGAAAAAGCTGGATGAGGAAGTCGCGGCGCATATGGTCAAAGGTTTTGGCGGGGTATTGACCAAGCTCAGTCAAGAACAGGCAGACTATATAGGTGTGCCGGTGAGTGGTCCCTTCAAGCCCGAGTCCTATCGCTACTAATCTACGCTACTGGCTTGGCGCCTCTCGAACTGAAAGGGTTACGGAGACGCCAGCCAAACCATACAATTTGCCTGAATCGCCAAATATGGTTTGGCTGGCGATCCGGTGCGCACGAACAGGCTGGCCATGAGCTATAACAAACGTTTGAGTTTTGAGTTTTTTCCACCGAAGACCGAACAGGGAATGGTCAAGCTGACTGAAACCCGCAACGCATTGGGACAACTGCAACCGGCGTTCTTTTCGGTAACCTATGGTGCTGGCGGGTCTACCCGGGACACCACACGAAGTGCAGTAATGGATATTCATTCTGGCGGCTACGAGGTTGCCCCGCACTTGTCTTTTGGTGGTGACGGTGAGGCTACAGTTTTGTCCTTACTGGACGATTATCGCCAACAGGGCATCAGGCGTATTGTAGCCTTACGCGGCGATCTGCCATCTGGCATGGGTATGGCTCGCCCAGTCTACGCAAGTGAGCTGGTGCAGTTTATTCGCCAGCATACCGGAGATCACTTTCAAATTGAGGTCGCAGCTTACCCTGAGATTCATCCTGAGGCCAATAGCTATGATGAAGATGTCAACTACCTCAAGCAAAAGCTCGATGCAGGAGCCAATTCAGCGTTAACACAGTATTTTTATGATGCAGATGCTTACAGCTGGTTTCTGGAGAAATGCCATCGTGCAGGAATAGAGGTTCCAATCTATCCGGGGATCATGCCCATTACCAACTACCAGAACCTTGCACGCTTCTCCGCGCGCTGCGGTGCGAGCATTCCGCGCTGGGTAGCCAAGCAACTGGAAAGCTACGGCGATCAACAAAACGACGTTATCGATTTTGGCATTGACCTGGTGTCGCGCCTGTGTGAAAAATTGCTCGCTGCGGGCGCGCCGGGCTTACATTTCTATACCATGAACCAAGCCGAGCCGACCCTGAGCATTTGCAGCAATATTGGCATTCGGCCTGAAACGACGTAAGCTGGCACCGCTATGCGCATACCACGGCTCTACACGGATATTGAACTGGCGGTACAAGTCACAGGTTCAACTGCCGCCAAGAACCGGCCACTATCTAACACGCGTATTGCGACGCGGCACAGGCGACAAAGTCATACTGTTCAATGGCGACGGCAATGAGTACGAAGCAATAATAAAAGGCAGTCATCGCGGCAAAGCATCACTGGAAGTTACTGCAGTGCATCAAGGTTAACAAAGAGTCACCCTTACAGCTCCATCTAGGCCTTGTCATGTCCAAGGGTGATCGCATGGACTGGGCTGTACAGAAGGCAACTGAGCTGGGAGTATCAGCCCTAACACCTCTGAACTCTAAATTCTGCGATGTCAAACTGAGCGCGGAGCGGCTTGAGAAAAAGCGGCAACACTGGCAGCAAATTGCCATCAGCGCATGCGAACAAAGCGGTCGTAACAAAGTGCCACCTATTCACCCGGTTTTGGCGTTTGATCGATGGCTCGAAGCTACTGCTGCAGACTTGCGCCTGATATTTGACGCGTCGGGAGGTGATCGAGGTGACTGGGAAACCAGAGCGCCAAAAAGCGTCCTGCTACTAGTCGGCCCGGAGGGCGGCTTCTCAACTAAGGAATTATCCCAGGCTACCGGAGCGGGCTTTAAAATTTCGGCTCTGGGCCCGCGCATAATGCGCACAGAAACGGTGCCCGCAGCGGCTATAACACTAGCCCAGTATCTGTGGGGAGATCTATGAATTGTGCGTTTAAGCGATGAGAATTTGGGCGGGATATCCGCCTTAAAACCTCTCAAGTAGACGAAAATATCGGAAAGTCAGTGGCAGAATCCGGAAGGCGGCTACCGTTTGAGGCTAACTGGCTTGCGACATTTTTTGATCGAGCTGACTGACAATGCCTACCAACAGTTCTTCAATATAGTCAAGGTTGGGTATTGTCGCTGCCTCGCCACATGCGTCTACTGTCATCAGCTCTGCCGGACCTGCAGCAATATCAGAATTTTCGACAATTTCCTTGTTGCTGATTCTCATCATCCGTGGCGTAGATTCGGTGACTATGGCGTAAAAAGGAAGGTTTGTAGCATCGAAGGATCCATTAATTACAGCTGCATGAAAACCATGGTCTCCATCGAGTAATTCATCCTGGTTGATTGCATCAAAAGCGATGATCGGAATACGGGTTCCACGCCAACTGCATGAACCTTTAAACCAATTGGGCATATCAGCCGGCTCGACTAAATCTCCAAGTTGGATAATCTCAGCGACAGTGACATTGGGAAGCAACAAGTTCTTGCCGCCCACTGGCAATAACATGGTAATCAACTCAACCGTTTTGTTAATGTCAATCAATTGTCGGCTCATATTCGCTCCCTTTCCTTCATAGTCTCGTAGACACCATCAAGTGTTTTACAAACCGGCCCCCGGTGATACCGGTCAGGAGCCAGCTGCAGCTTTGACACCTGTCGCGGTCAATTCCTGGATGCAGCTCAACAGCTCCATTTCCTGATAGGGTTTGCCGAGATATTTGTCGACACCAATCGATTCTGCGCGTAGCCGATGCTTCTCGCCAGAGCGAGAAGTAATCATAATGATTGGCAGGTCCTTGAGTTTGCTGCTGTGTTTTACCCTGCTGGCAACTTCAAAACCATCCATGCGAGGCATCTCTATATCGAGCAGCATTACATCAGGCTTGTGATCCTGTAGAAGCTGCATGGCATCAACCCCATCCTTGGCCAATAAAACATCCATGCTGTTGCGCTCGAGGAAACGAGAAGTTACCTTGCGCACCGTAACCGAATCGTCGACCACCATCACCAAAAGGTTACGATCGTCTTGCACATGTTCGGCGTCGGCCTCTTCTTCCAGTAACTCGTTTAACAGTGGCTGTGATATATCGGTCCGTATCAGTGCATGCAAGTCAAGGATGATAACTACACCGCCATCACCGAGAACTGTGGCGCCCGACAGCCCTTGTACCGAGCTGAACTGTGGCCCAAGGGTTTTAACCACGATTTCTCGGCTGCCCAACAGCTTGTCCACCTGGATCGCAAAGGAATTCTCACCGCTCCGCACTAGCATAACGGGTAATGGCATAGTCTCCTGATCGAGAGTTGGCACAGCCTTACTGCGGGTCAAGCCACCAAGGTAACGCAGTTTGTAGGACTGCCCCGCGTATTCGAATTGCGGTGAGTCTGGCTGGTAGTAAGCCTCTAGCTCGAAGGGGCTGACTCGTACTATGCCCTCGATACTATTCAGAGGTATGGCATAGGTTTCGCCACAACTTTGTACCATTAGCGCCCGATTTACTGAAACCGTAAAGGGCAACCGTATAATAAAGCGTGTGCCACAACCCGGACTGGATTCAATATCGACCGAACCACCAATTTGTTTGATCTCGCTGGCTACCACATCGAGCCCGACCCCACGCCCGGAAATCTGGGTTACAGCCTGCGCCGTGCTGAAACCGGGCTGGAGAATAAATTGCAGGGTTTCGCGATCAGACAATGATGCATCTGCAGACATCATACCCCGCTCAATAGCTTTACGCCGCACCGCATCGAGGCTGATACCGCGACCGTCGTCAGCAAGAATAATAACCACATCGCCTGCCTCACGAGCCAGACTAATGCTGATATTACCTTCCGCCGGCTTATTCGCTTTGAGTCGCTCGGCCTTTGCTTCAATCCCGTGGTCTACGGCGTTGCGCAGCATATGCTCGAAAGACGGCACCATGCGCTCGAGGATAGTACGATCCATCTCTCCTTCAATGTTCAACAATTCCAGGTTGACGTTCTTATCCAGCTCCTGGCTAACCTGGCGAATAATACGTCGCAGACGTGGCACCAGGCGCGCGAATGGAACCATTCTTGAGCGCATCAGGCCTTCCTGAAGATCGGTGTTGATACGGGACTGCTGCAGCAGCAGAGTCTCCATATCCCGGGACTTGTTAAATATGCTGCCTTTCACTTCCTTGATATCAGATGCGCTCTCCTGAAGTGAGCGAGACAGTTGTTGTAACACTGAGTAACGATCCATTTCGAGCGGATCAAACTCTTCCAGACCCTGACTTTCCACCTGCTCCTGGCGAAAAATCAGCTGCTGTTCAGTTTCTATATCAAGCCGCCTCAACTGCTCCTTCATGCGATCGATGGTAGCGTCCATTTCAGCCAGCGAGAACATAACCTCATTGATCTGCTCCTCGACCCGACCGCGGTTGATACTTGTTTCACCAGCGAGGTTAACCAATTGCTCGATAAGCTGAGCTGGAATCTTGACTGCTTCCTGAGCCACCCTTGCCTGGCTTACTTCGGCACTTTGGGCCGCAGCACGAGCCTGCTCAACTATTGCCTGATCCTCAACCGGCACATCGATCATTTCGACAGGCTTCAGCGCCAATGCCAGGGCTTCAGCTGATTCCTCTTCAATGTCGACTACCGGCTGGCCAGACCTGACCTGCTCAACCATCGCAACAATCTGGTCCTGGTAACGCTGCACACGGTTAAACAATTGGTCATCGAACGCAATGCCCTGTTCGTCAGCAATAGTGAGGAAGGTTTCGAAGTTATGGCTCAAATTACCCAGGCTACGTAAGCCACTGAGACGGGCGCCTCCTTTTAAGGTATGGAGAAGACGCTGCAACAATTCGATACAAGAACGGCGACCGCGATCCTCGTGCCACTGCTGAATGGTCTCATCAATATTTTCGAGCAGGTCACGGGCTTCCTCCATGAACATCTCGGTCATTTCGTCATCGACATCATCCGCAGCAACAGCCAGCTGCTCCTTGTTGGCATCAACAACGGTTGCAGTAACCTCGACTTCCGGCTCGTCGGAATCCGCGACTGAATCCGCTACTACCGCTGCTGGCTGCAGATTTTCCAATACTTCTAATAACCCTGGGTCCAGTTCCTGAAAGCTCTGGTCCGCCGCAAGGTTGTCGAGCATTCCTTCGAGTTCTGCGAGGGCATGCCCAAAGGCTGCAACCGTCTCTTCGGTAGGCTCACTTTCACTAAGGCGCAGCGCCGCCTCTGACCAGCTATTTGCAAGCTCAGCCAAGGGCATAAGCTCAAGTTCCAGGGCATTACTGGCTATCAGCGATGTGTAATCGCTAACGATAAACCAGTCACCATCGGTCATGCCATTTTGGTTGCGCCATGACTCAATGATCGTGTGAATACTCGCCAGCGAGTCAGACGTTTCAAGCATGAAAACACCCACCCGCTCAAGGTAGGAAGTATCCGTATCACTACCATGACCTAATGCTGGTATGCGAGCTTCATCAATCTGCTTGATTCGGTCCAACAAGGCATCTGTTTCGCTGAATCGCTCACAGTTACCGGTCTCTTTGACCAGTTTCAAACCAATATATGCTATCCGCGTGGTATCGCGGATGACCTCGACGATCTGTTGATCGACGCAAATACGAGCGGCCTGCAATTGCTTAACCAGCTGCTCCAGCGGTGTGACGATAGACACTAAGGCTTCCATATCTGCCATCCTGGCGCAGCCCTTAAGCGTGTGCAGCGCACGCTGCAAAGAATCGCTAACCAGGACGGGCTCGGCACTCTGTTCCGCGAAAACAATGAATTCCTGCATCGCTGCAAGGTGCTGCTGAGCCTCGGCATCAAAGATCTCCAGTAGCGCCGCTCGCTCGGTAGCCTCTTCAACCGCAGAGTCAACATTTGCAGGCTCTTCGTGTGAGTCACTGTCGGGGATTTCTGGCACACCAGGCTGCTCGCCAGAGCTGATACTGTCTGGATCCAACCATCGCGATTGAATTCCAGCAATTTCGTCTTCTGCCAGCGGCTCCTTTTCCAAAAGAGCCTGGGCCATGGCCATCACCTGGTCGACAAAAGCCTTGTTTACGGGCTTGCGCTGTTCAAAGCGATTCACCATATCAGGAATTAGCTCAGTAACCCGAGCCACCATAACGATGTGTACGCCCTCTGCCGCCAGGGTATGTTCAAGCACACGATTGAGCAAATTCTCGATCGACCACGCGAGCTCACCCAGCAAGCTCGCACCGACCATACGACCACTACCTTTTAGAGTGTGGAAGGCACGTCGAATTTCTCCTTGCGCACTTTCATCGTCTGGTTGCGACTGCCACAGGGGCAATTGTTTTTGTATCGTTTGCAACACCTCTGCTGCTTCCTCAACAAAAATCTCGGCAATCTCTTCATCCAGGGGTTCTTCAATGACGGCTTCCAATTCGAGGAACTGTAGCTCCTTGACAGCCGCAACCGAAGCAGATGCGGGCGCTTCAGACTGTGATACCAGTGCAGCAGTTTCTGCCTCTCCCCTATCAAGGGTATCCCCAGGATCTTCAGACAAGGATTTGCCAGACGTGTTTGTTGTCACCTCAGATCCACCTGCAACTGCAGCTTCAACTACAGCTGGCTTGTGATCGTCCGGTGCAGGCTGTGATTCAATGGTCGCAGAGCACGCTGCGTCTTCGGTACTGGTAACCGGGTAGCTTCGAGCCAGCTCCATATTATCCAACTCGTCAATAGGAAAGCCTAGCTGGGCGACACTAGCTACAGCAATGTCGAGAATATCTTCATTGTCTGCGTCGGCGTCGTCGGCACAGCGCTCCAGGTAGTAATCAATGCCACTTATAGCATCGGCTAGCTTTTCCAGCATCTGCCAATCTGGCAACGTTTTCTCGTCCAGCAAATTCCACACATAACACTGACAAGCTTCGAGTACCCTAGCAGCACGTTCGAGCCCCGAAATACCTAAACCACCGGATAGTTCATGCAATTTGGCCGGCAACAGCTCAAGCTTGGCATGGTCCCACTGACTGGCGACAAAATCGATAATCGCTTCTTTAACCTGATCCAGGCCCTTGCGAGTCTCACGCAGAACAGTCTCGCGAGCGCCTCGCAAATGAGGCTGCTCACTGACCGAATTGGCAGTCACACCGGAAGTCGCCAAATAGCCAAGCAGCTCCTGCTCTACGGCGATAATGGCTTGAGCAACTTCCAGCAACGCATCCGGGCTATCGTTACCGTCACCGGCGGCAATCTCCTGTAAAGCTTGATCCTGCTCACGAATTCTGGCCAGAGGGGCAACAAAACCCAACACTGCCATGGTGTCGCCAACCCGTTTAATCAGCGGCAGGGTCTCCTTGATTTCTGATCGATCGACGTCAGCACGGCGCCCGTGCAGGTCAAGGTAGTCCTTAATCGCTGTCAGCTCTTCCAGCAATGCATCGACTACTGAACTGAGCGCATCTGCATCGATAGCCAATTGTTCATGTTGTCCGTCCTGCTGCAGCGCCTGCTTTAACTGATATGTCGACTGCACATTTGCTACCAGCGGCGAATCTCCATTAGACCTGGCTACGTAATAAAGAAAGGTCTTCAAGGCTTCGGGCGTAGCAGGCTGCCGCAAGTACTCAACTCCGTCTTGCTGCAGCGCTTTCAATTCACCATCAATTTCTTTCAACAGTGATTTCATCGCTGAATTGGGGTGAATTGTGTGGTGGGAAACACCTTCGAGAACTGCCAATCCAACCTGCCACAAAGCTTCCCGCGGCTTGCCTTTGCTGAGCTTTTGCAGGCGCTGACATATCGCTGTCAGCACTGGCAAATTCTGTTTAAGCTGCTTATTTCTAACAATACCCACGAAAGCCTGTTGGAAAAGCTGCCTTAATTCAGCGAGCTCTGCTTCGAACGTTTCCTGCCCTGGCTCGTCGGCTTCATCACTGGGAGAAATTTCGATGGCCAACTCAGGGTTGAAAAACGCCAGCTCAGACATCAAGTCAGCGCCGCGAATTGCTCGCATATCGTTTATGCGAGGCAGCAAGATTCCTGGCAAATCCTGCCGCGCGGCCCTAACCTGCAGCAAAAAGCCAGGCAGGTAGAGGAGCCCGGCCATTATCGCTTCATGAGCCTGCGCTGCGTCAATAACCTCATCATTGCAAAGTGCTTCCAGCAATAATTCCAATTCATGGGCAAAAAGCGCAGCACCATGGAATTCCACCATGCGCAGCGTTCCCTGCACCTGGCTAACTTGACTCATACAGAATTTTAGCTTGCTGGTATCGGCCGGCTCTTTGACATAGGCTTCCAGCGCCTGACATGCCTGATTCAGCGTTTCATCGATCTCTCCCGAGATCCAGTCCAGAGCTACATAATCTCGACGCTCAGCCATATTGCTTTTCAACCTTATTTACGTTCTCTATTGGCGGATATAGGCTTCCAGTTTCCCTACGCTCGCGGTGTATACACCAGCATGAGTCCAACCACCTGATTCACCCCGGCCCACGACCAACAAACCTCCAGGCTTGAGATGATCGGCCAGGCAGTCCAATATCCTGTGTTTGCTTTTCTGGCAGTAGTAGGTCAACACATCGCGACATACGATCACATCCATGTCGATACCAAGCAATTCTTCTGCGGTGACCAGGTTGGACTGCACAAAGCAGACACGCTCAGCCAACTCTTCAACAATCCGCGAATGCTCAGTGTCGATCGCTGTAAGTCCATGCGCGCGATGGTCCGCTGGCACCTGACTGAAATCGTCTTCCCGATAGACAGCCCTTCTAGCTTCCTGCAGGACTGAGCTACTGATATCAGTTCCGATTACACTGTAGTAGAGTCTCGCTTGTTGCCGCTCTATTGCAGCTCTCGCCAGCATTGCCAGTGTCCACGCCTCGGCGCCACTACCGCAGCCGGCACTCCACAGGTCAAGTGAATAGATTCCCTTATTCAGGGAATTGATTCGATCAGCCAAAAACTGTTCAATCAGATTGACTAGAAAGTGGTCACAGAAAAGCCCGGTTTGCTGACCGGTAATACTATGTAGTAACTCTGCCGACTCCCGGAGGCCTGCCCCGGCTTCCTGTAACAGGGCGAAGTAGGTCTCATTATCGTTGCAGCCCATCCTGGCCATGCGCCGATCCAATCCATGCTGGAAAAGTCGTGGCGGAATTGACAATGCAAGACCAGTACGCTGCTCCAGCAGCTCCTGCCATTGCCCAAGCTCTAGGTCGGCCAGTAAGGGACACAAGCTTTCGCCGGAGCTTTCTGCCACTGCGTTTGGGGCGCCGCCGGGCACTGGCTAGACCTGTCGCTCAGCATGCTTTTCGTGGTCTTTCGATTCGCGCTTGCTAGAGTTGGCATTTTTTTCAGCGCCCTTCGAGTCCAATGAAATGTCCTCCAGAGCGCCACCAGCAGCCATCAAGGCAACATCCAACTCACCCTGAATATGCTCCTCCGGTAGCTTGAAGCCCGCCACGGATTTCTGCATGTCACCGGCAAGTTCTGCCAGTCGACCGATAGAACCGGCAGTAGCAGTAGTACCAGCCGAGGTCTGCGAGGTAATTTCCTGAATAACGTTCATCGTATTCGAGACATGTCCGGCAGACGCTGCCTGCTGACGTGCCGCATTCGAAATATTCTGAATCAGGTCAGACAGCGAGGTGGATACGTTTTCAATCTCTTCCAGCGCAACACCAGCATCCTGGGCAAGGCGAGCACCTCGCACCACTTCAGCAGTTGTCTGCTCCATCGAGATAACCGCTTCGTTGGTATCTGACTGGATAGTCTTAACCAGCGCTTCAATCTGTTTGGTCGCGCCTGATGCACGTTCCGCCAGGCGCTGTACTTCATCCGCAACAACTGCAAAGCCGCGCCCTGCATCTCCTGCCATAGAGGCCTGGATCGCAGCATTAAGCGACAGAATGTTAGTCTGGTCAGCAATGTCGTTGATCAAAGAAACAATATCACCAATCTCTTGCGAGCTTTCACCCAGTCGCTTGATCCGCTTGGATGTATCCTGAATCTGCTCGCGGATGGTATCCATTCCGCGGATGGTATTTTGTACCACCTCAGAACCAGTGTTAGCGATCTTAACCGAGCGCTCCGCAACCTGAGCTGACTCGCTGGCATTGGAGGACACATGATCAATGGTTACTGCCATCTCATTGATCGCAGCTGATGCCCCGGCAATTTCGTGAGCCTGGTGCTCAGCCGCTTCGGCGAGATGCAGTGCAGTTGACTGGGTTTCCTGAGACGCAGAGGTCACTCTTAGCGCGGTATCGTTGATCTGAGAAACCAGTACTCTCAGCTGGTCAATGGTGAAGTTTATCGAGTCGGCGATTGCACCGGTGAAGTCCTCTGACACAGTTGCGGTGGTGGTAAGGTCACCGTCAGCCAGGTTACCCAGCTCGTCCAGCAAGCGCAATATTGCTACCTGGTTCTGCTCATTGGTTGACTCCTCCAGCGCAAGTCGTTTCCGGGTGTTGATAAAGCCCAGTAAGCCCAATGAAGCCATCAGCACGATAATAGCCACACCGGAGATCAACACTAGTGTGCCGTTAACTGTGCGCTCACTGGACAAGTTACCAATATGCTGGGTCAGGGCGGAAGTTGCCTCCTGGATTCCAGGTGCCTTATCAACCAGAACATTACCCGCGTCTCTAGCCTTTGAAAGATCAGGAGAAGCCTGGAAGATCTTGTCAATAAAGTTGTTTACGAAGCCATAGAGCTCCGCGATTTGGTCCAGCGACTGCGACGCCTCGGTATCCCGTACTTTCTGGATCTTCATCGCGGAATTACCTTCGCGCATACCAGCCAGAACGGTGCCAAACATGCTGGCATCAAGGTTAAACACATCCGCAGCGTCCTTGGCATCGGCCGTTCCCTGCAACATTTTTTCAACATTACGGGCAATTCTTTCAGCCAGCCAGGCTTGTTTCTGAGCTATTGCAATCTGATTTGGAGACGCTCCGTTTTCTATCAGTATCTCCACTACGAAATCGTATTCCTGCTGCAATTCAGGAATCGAGGCGTTAAGGTTTCGCGCCACTTCGTGCAGAAATAATATCCGCTCTCTATTAGCAACTACTGTTTGCGCGGCATCGTTTGTTTCCGCCCATAAACCGTTGAGCTCGGTGATTTCGGTGTTGAGCATTCCCTTGGGAGACGGAAGACCCACAGCACCTTTATTGAAAAGCTGTAAGGTTCTATCGACACCCTGACGGGCTTTTTCAAGATCGTCAAAGGCCTGGGCATCACCGGCGATTGCCTGCCGCGAAGCAGTCGATACTTCCTGCATCATTACCCGCAGGTCACCCGCAAGTTCCAGGTATCTAGCATCGTAATTGGCATCACGTACCACCATGTAGGCAGTGGTGATAAATGCACCAATTGCACCTACCAGCAGGATCACTAGCAAGGTTACGCCCCTGTTATTGGGCAGTTTAGATGTAACTTTATTTCCACTCATGGCTTGGACTCCCAGCCCCGGGCTATTATCAGACCGAAATAGTTAATGAAATTTACCCCACCAACTGCTCGCGTTAAGCGGCAGCATTTACGAAACGGCGATCCTTCGCCAACTTGAACGGGCTAAATACCGTCCAGGTCTTGTCTTCATGAACATAGGCGCCCGTGGTGTATTCCACGAACGGCTCTGCATCTTTCGGGATCTGTTTGACGAATGTATCTATGGGAAAATGTTGCATCCCGATAATCTCGCTAACGATCAAACCAACAAACAGGCCATCGCACTCTACTGCGATAACTCGTCGCGACTTGTTGTTGAGCCCCAGGTTTCCACCAAAGTACGCCTCGGTATCAATCATTGGCAGTAGGCGCCCACGTACATTCGCCACCCCCTTGACCCAGCCTTTTACTCCCGGCATCGAAGTCCAGCCAGGCACATGCATCAACTCAGCAACTTCCTCCATCGGCGCAACCATCGTCTGACCACCCAAAGTAAAGGCCACTCCGGTCCAGGTATCAGTTGCTTTTACCTGCTCTGGTAAACCCCTCGCATTAGCCAAGCTACGATTGGCTATGTCGACCAGAATTGAAAACGGTTGTTTATTTTTAAGCATTAATACGAACCCCTAATATCAAATGTCCTATTTGTTATTGTTAGGTTTAAGGACATCCTTTATGGTTGCAAACAACATGTTTTCCTGGACGGGCTTGACCAGGTAGCCGCGTGCCCCCTGCCGCTTACCCCAAACTCGATCAGTTTCCTGATTTTTTGTAGTTACAATGACCACAGGAATATGGTTCGTGCGTTGATCCCTGCTTATTTGGCGGGTAGCCTGAAAGCCATTCAAGCCAGGCATGACTATGTCCATCAGGACCATGTCGGGCAGCTCTTTGCCAGCAATCGCCACGCCCTCTTCGCCGCTACTCGCCTCCAGTACTTCATGCCCCTGACTAGTAAGCATGCCTCGGATCAAATGTGTTTCAGTTGGTGAATCATCCACTATCAGTATTCGAGCCACTTGTATTCCCTCTTTTCTAAAGCAGTGAAATCCTGTACCGGCTCTACGCAGCCAAATTGCTCACATGAGCCTCAATAGCACCGAGCAGTTCGTTTTTACTAAACGGTTTCGTTAGATACTGATCTGAACCTACGATGCGACCCTTGGCCTTATCAAATAGCCCGTCCTTACTGGACAGCATAATTACAGGGGTCGATTTAAATTCGCTGTTGTTTTTAATCAATGCACAAGTTTGATATCCATCCAACCGCGGCATCATGATGTCGACAAAAATGATATCTGGTCGGTTATCTGCAATTTTTGCCAAGGCATCAAAGCCATCGACCGCGGTGAAAACCGTACAGCCGACCTTTTTAAGCAAGGTTTCTGCAGTGCGCCTTATGGTCTTACTGTCGTCAATAACCATAACCTTTAGACTTTCAAAATTGACTTCCATAAAATCCTTCCCTTAATGGCTGCAGCGACGACCTTTGGACAGGCGACGCTGGTTGCTCACACAATCGCTGAGCTGTAGATGACACGCTTGAGTAACTATAGATTTCGTTATGGAATTTTGCATAATTCCACGGTGAATAATTTACGGACTGTATAGTGGGTACAATAGGCATCTTTTTTAGAGCCGGAACTCGGATCATTTATAATTCAGAACACACTCTTCAGCACCCTGTTGCAAAGGTAGAAAACTATGGCTATTAGGCTTGGCGTGATCATGGATTCGATTGAAAATATCAGTGTCAAAAAGGATTCTACTCTCGCTATGATGGTAGCGGCCAAGGCTCGTGGCTGGGAGATTTATTATATGCAACCGGCTGATTTATATCTGGATTCTGGCACTGCCAGGGGCCGCGCGCAACGGCTCACAGAGGTCAGCTATGACCCCAATAGCTGGTATCGTGCAGAGCCATCAGAACAACTCGAATTGTCCAGCTTCGATGTTTTATTGATGCGTAAAGATCCGCCATTTGACAACGAATACATCTATACTACCTACATCCTCGATGTAGCTGAGCAGCAAGGCGTATTGGTTGTCAACAAACCCTCCAGCCTGCGCGACTGCAACGAAAAAATTTTTGCGACCCAGTTCACAAATTGCACACCTCCCCTTTTGGTGAGCCGAAATCCAGCGCAGTTGCGCGGCTTTTTGCAGCAATATCGAGATGTAGTGATGAAACCCCTGGATGGCATGGGCGGCACGATGATTTTTCGCGTCAGACAGGACGACCCGAATATTTCAGTAATCATTGAGACCCTGACAGATTTTGGCAACCGCACCATAATGGCACAGCAATTCATCCCGGAGATAAGCGAGGGAGACAAAAGAATCTTGCTGATTGATGGAGAACCTATTCCGTATTGCCTTGCCCGCATTCCTGCTAGCGGCGAAACCAGGGGTAACCTGGCGGCTGGCGGCAAGGGTGTGGCTCGCCCCCTGAGCGACCGGGATCGCTGGATTTGTGAACAAGTCGCGCCTACCCTTAAGGCAAAGAATTTGATGTTTGTCGGGCTGGATGTAATCGGCGATTACCTGACCGAAATCAACGTCACCAGTCCCACCTGCATCCGGGAAATCGATGCGGCCTATGATACTGATATTGGTGGAAAGCTGATGGACTGTATCACTAGAAAATTGGAACAACAGTAGCTTCATATGACCCAAAGCTATGTCTTGAACCGTGATCTTGATCGTCTAAGTGTGTCTACGCTTTTAGCGCTTTTGGTACATGGTGCCCTGTTGTTTGGCTTGGGCTTTGCACTGGAGCGGTCGTCACAGGTGCCACCGCGACTTGAGATAACCCTGGCACCTCACAAGAGTCTTGTGGCACCGGAGCATGCGGACTTTCTCGCACAGCATAATCAGCAGGGCAGCGGCACCCTGGAAGAAAGACAAGAGCTGACTACTACCGATCTAGCGCCACTTGAGGATAACGTTATTAGAGAGACCAGCGAGACCGTGGCACGGCCGGCTCAAATCGCTCAGCTGGTGCCAAATACAGTACTAAGCCGCCAGGATTCACTCGCCCGAATGACAGCGCCGATGATGGAGCAAAGCGAGGAAACATCCGGTCAATCCGCGGTCGAACAATTGTTCGAAGAGCCGGAGCAGCAAATTCAAAGCCTGGAAGCGCGACTGGACCAGCAACGTCGCGCCTATACCAGACGCCCCAAAGTGCACCGGATTACCTCGGTGGCAACTCTCCAGAGTGATGACGCTCGCTATCAGTTTGAATGGCAACAGAAGGTCGAATTGGTGGGCAACAAGTACTATCCAGAAGAAGCTCGCCGCAAAAAGTTCAGTGGCGACGTTAGACTCGTGGTTGCACTGCTACCAGATGGCAGCATCAAACGGATTGACGTACTGTCTTCATCCGGCAAAAACGTGCTTGACCAAGCGGCTATTCGGTCGGTCAAGTTAGCTGCACCGTTCGCGCCATTTCCCAGCGAATTAAGAGAGAAGGCAGATATTTTGGAAATTATCAGAACCTGGCAATTTCGTAATAACGTACTCAGCAGCCGCGGTTGATTGGCCTGAGGTCAAGTTCCGAGTATAGTATCCGAAGCTTTAGGAAAGTTACCTTGCCTCATTCCTCGCTGCAAGCAAACCAACGCGAGGGTCTCGCTGAGGCAGCGTTCAATTGGCCGGCACCCAATTAAACATCGCCTTAATGGCTTTGCGGGGGAAAATGATGTCAGACGCCGCAGGAGTTCAATCGCTCAAAGATCATTTTCTGATTGCCATGCCGGGCTTGAGCGGCTCAATCTTTGCTCACTCACTTACCTACCTGTGTGAGCACAGCGAGGAAGGGGCGATGGGCATTATCGTGAATCATCCGCTCGATCTTTGCTGGAGTGATGTATTCGAGCAACTGCAACTGGGAGGCCACTGCAATGGCGAGAAAATTGTCATCGCAGGCGGACCTGTGCATACCGATCGAGGTTTTATCCTACACCCTGCGGAAAGCCAAAGCTGGGAGTCCAGTCTCTTAGTTACCGAAGATGTCGCGCTTACCACTTCGCTTGATATCATCACCGCGCTCGCAAACGGTAACGGCCCCCGAAAGAGCCTTATGGCACTAGGCTATGCAGGCTGGGCCGCAGGGCAACTGGAAGATGAATTAGCCGACAATTGCTGGCTGACATTGCCAGCAGACCTGTCAATCTTGTTTGACGCGCCATTCGAGAGAAAGGCAGCTATGGCAGCAGCGACCCTCGGCATAAATCTCGATCTCCTGTCCTCCGAAGCTGGTCACGCCTGAGGCCATCAAGAGCTATGGTGGAAGACCCATTCAAAGGAACAGTACTCGCATTTGACTACGGTGATAAATACCTGGGTGTCGCCGTGGGGCAAACTATCACCCACAGCGCTACACCATTACATTACCTGAAAATGCGAGATGGCGGTCCGCCCTGGGATACTATCGAGGCCCTGCTGCACGAATGGCGCCCAGGCATCGTGGTGGTCGGCCTACCGCTAAATCTGGATGGTACTGAGTCGGACATGTCACGCCGCGCACGACGGTTCTCCAACCGCCTCAACGGGCGCTTCGGTGTCACTGTTTTTTGCCAGGATGAACGTCTCAGCAGTTTCGAAGCGAAAAGCCAGCTTGCTGCCAACTCAAGCTCCCAACGGCGGGGCGGCGAGATCGACAGCCTTGCAGCTGTGGTCATACTTGAAAACTGGTTTTCCCAGCAGAACCAGTGCTAGCCCAGATGTAACGTGTGGGGCCGCGCCCGGCGGGGCATCCAAGCAGACATCGCGGCTCGCGGACATAGATCGTATAGCCATGCCGAACCAAAGTTAGCAAGCGCGTCATGTCAGAGCGAGGATAAGCGAAATCCAGAAGACCTTGGCCGTTACGCCTTGCTGCGAAGACCGAAGTCGATGCCATGCTTAGCTAAAAGAATGCACTGCACTTTTATTGTGCGTACTAGAGCATCCTTAGATGCTAGAAGCGCCCACCCATCTGATATTGATCGTCGTCATCCTCTTCCATACTCAAACGATCTGCCGCAGTACCCAACTTGGCACTGTTATTGTCAGCTCCTAACTTGATCATCAGGCGCAAGTCATTGGACGAGTCAGCGTGTGCCAGTGCATCCTCGTACGTAACATTACCCTCGGCATAAAGATCGTACAGAGCCTGATCAAAGGTTTGCATGCCTTGCTCCCTGGATCTCTTCATAAGCTCCTTGAGCTTGTGAACTTCTCCCTTACGGATCAGGTCAGCGGCTAGTGGAGTGTTGAGCATTACCTCAATACAAGCGCGTCGGCCTTTGCCGTCGGGCGTCGGAATGAGCTGCTGCGCCACAATTCCTTTGAGATTGAGCGACAGGTCCATGAACAACTGAGGGTGACGATCTTCCGGAAAAAAGTGAATGATCCGATCTATTGCCTGGTTAGCATTGTTCGCATGCAAGGTACAAAGCACAAGGTGCCCGGTTTCGGCAAAGGCAATGGCGTGTTCCATGGTTTCGCGCGACCGCACCTCGCCAATCAGGATTACGTCGGGAGCCTGGCGCAGCGTGTTTTGCAGCGCAGCCCCAAAGGACGCAGTATCAATACCGACTTCACGCTGGGAAATAATGCATTGATCATGCTGGTGAATAAATTCGATTGGGTCCTCGATGGTAATGATGTGGCCCGTTGCATTGCGATTCCGGTGGCCGATCATCGACGCCAGAGAAGTTGATTTACCGGTTCCCGTCGCGCCGACAAAAATCACCAGCCCGCGTTTAGTCATCGCCAGTTTTTTGATTATTTCTGGCAGCTGCAGTTCTTCAGGTTTAGGTATTCGTGTTTCAATTCGACGCAACACCATGCCGGCCAGGTTGCGCTGATAAAATGCACTTGCTCGAAAACGACCAACCCCACGCGCCGAGATGGCGAAATTCAGCTCTTTGGTGGCAACAAACTCCTTGCGCTGCTCATCGTTCATTACACCTAGAACCACCTCCCGCGCCTGCTCCGGCGTCAAGGCTTCCTTGGTTACTGGCAAGATTTTGCCATGCACCTTGATAGAAGGCGGCATACCGGCGGTGATAAACAAGTCTGAGGCCGTCTTTTCTACCATCAGCCTCAATAGCTTTTCCATTTCCATGACGTTACTCCTTGCCTGGATTTTTTGCCTCAGAAGTTCTCGGGCATTTTTGCTTTTTCACGCGCGGCTTCGCGAGTTATCAAGCGACGTTGCACCATGTCAGTCAGGGACTGATCGAGGGTTGTCATGCCAATTGCACCGCCTGTCTGAATGGCTGAGTACATCTGGGCAATTTTATCCTCCCTGATCAGATTGCGAATAGCCGGAGTGCCGATCATTATCTCGTGGGCCGCAATGCGCCCTCCGCCGACCTTTTTCAGCAAGGTTTGTGAAACTACCGCCTGCAAGGATTCCGACAACATTGAACGCACCATAGACTTTTCTTGTGCCGGAAAGACATCGACCACGCGATCAATTGTCTTGGCTGCTGATGTGGTGTGCAAGGTACCAAATACAAGGTGCCCGGTTTCGGCAGCGGTCAGGGCAAGTCGTATCGTTTCAAGATCCCGCATCTCGCCCACCAGTATGATATCCGGATCTTCCCTCAGTGCAGATCGCAAGGCCTCGTTAAAACCGTGTGTGTCACGATGCACTTCACGTTGGTTTATGAGGCATTTCTTACTTTCATGAACAAACTCTATCGGGTCTTCGATAGTCAGAACATGATCGTACTTGTTGTCGTTGATATAATCCATCATCGCAGCGAGGCTGGTAGACTTACCTGAGCCAGTAGGACCGGTTACCAGCACGAGACCGCGGGGCCGCATTGAAATATCACGGAAGACCTGGCCCATACCCAGGTCTTCCAGGGTCAAAACTTTGGAAGGAATGGTCCTGAAAACGGCACCGCCGCCGCGATTCTGGGTGAAGGCATTGACCCGGAAACGAGCCACACCTGGAACCTCAAACGAAAAATCGGTTTCCAGGAATTCTTCATAGTCCTTGCGCTGCCTATCATTCATGATTTCATAGATCAATCGATGAACTTCTTTATGCTCCATCGGTGGCAGATTGATACGGCGCACATCACCATCAACCCGGATCATAGGCGGTAATCCCGCAGACAAGTGGAGGTCAGAGGCGCCCTGCTTGGCACTAAAAGCCAGTAATTCCGTTATGTCCATACTATTCCTCAAGTCGCATATCCAGCGACCTAATTTTCATGCCCGCGTTCACAGCAACGCCCTAAGGCTGGTTGCAAATGCACCACTTAATTCAATAAGTCGCTGCCTGATTAACTAATGACACTATAGCAAAGCTGAACAATTGCGCAGGAGGAGGCAATTAAAAATACTGACCGACAGCACAAATGTGCGAATACCCCGGAAGTAACTGCCCACCTCCTGTCAATGACACATGAATCGAGCACCGCTACTTATGCAAACATCGTCAGTTGGATAAACTTATCAATCCGAATTGGTATATGCTACGACCGCTCAGAACTATGTTAAAAGCAGCGAAGGTGTTTAATGCTATGGAAGATATCGAGCAGCGGCTTCTGGCAATTCACCACCGCATTGAACTTTGCGCCGAAGCCTGCCATCGCGACAAAACGGCGGTGCGACTGCTTGCTGTATCGAAGACTCGCCCAGTGAGCGATATCAAAGTAGCAATTGCCTGCGGCCAGCGTCATTTTGGCGAAAACTATCTGCAGGAAGCCGAGGTTAAAATTGCGGCTCTTGCCGCAGAGCGCATCTGCTGGCATTACATTGGCCCCATCCAATCTAATAAAACCCGCGCAATAGCGAATAGCTTCGATTGGGTCCACAGTGTTGACCGCCTAAAAATTGCCCACCGCCTGAGCGAACAACGCAATCCCGACAAGCCACCCTTGAATATTTGCCTGCAGGTAAACATCAGCTCTGAAGCCACCAAAGCGGGGCTGGCAGTAGATGACGTCATCACCGTGGCTACGGAAATCGCCCACTTAAAAGGCTTGCGCTTACGCGGGCTGATGGGCATACCGCGGGCAACGCCAGACTTTACTGAACAACGCCTGCAGTTCCGCCAGTTGCAGCAGCTCCTGCGGCGTCTTCAAATTCAACTGCCCGCCCTCGATACCTTATCGATGGGCATGTCGAATGACATGGAGGCCGCGATCATGGAGGGAGCCACCTGGTTGCGGATTGGCACTGCGATCTTCGGCCCAAGACCCGCCAAAACCCAAGCGGCGCCAAATTAGTCAAGGGAACCTTAATTATTGAGGCCGAAACGGCTACACTGCCGCCTTGGCAATACGAAAGCAGGAAATCACAGCGTGAAACAAGCATCCCTGGCCTTTATCGGGGCTGGAAACATGGCATCCGCCCTGTTCGGCGGGCTGGTCCAACAAGGCTATGAACCCACCTCTATCATTGCAGCCGACCCCAGCGAGGACTGCCTCGCCCGGGCGGCCAAGCTGGGTATAGCCACCACCCAGGACAATCGCACTGCGCTTGAATTTGCAGAGCTGGTGATTCTGGCGGTTAAACCCCAGGCATTGCGACAGGTGCTGCAACCGCTGCGGGATATACTGCTAAGACGCCGGCCACTGCTACTATCTATTGCTGCCGGGGTAAACCTGCAGTCCCTTGAAGGCTGGAGCGATAAGAGGTTGCCGATTGTCCGTTGTATGCCCAACACGCCAGCACTAGTGCAAGCGGGGGCAGCAGGCTTGTTCGCCAACCAACGGGTGAGTGAGCTGCAAAAGCAACAGGCTCAATCGGTTCTCGAGGCCGTCGGCACCGCGGTTTGGCTCGATTCGGAAGATCAACTGCATGCAGTTACAGCAGTTTCCGGCTCTGGACCGGCCTACTTCTTTCTCGCGATGGAAGCGATGATAGAAGCGGGAGTCAAACTAGGGCTTAGCCAAACCGTAGCAGAACAACTAACCTTGCAAACTGCGCTTGGAGCTTCGACCATGGCCCGGCAAAGTGATGTTGGTCCAGCCGAACTGCGGCGCAGGGTAACATCGCCGGGTGGCACTACAGAGCAAGCACTCCTGAGTTTCGAGCAGGGTGACCTGAAACAATTGTTCGCCGTGGCCATGGATAGGTGCGCCCAACGTTCGATCGAGTTGGGGCGGGAGCTTGGCGATGACGGGGCCGGATGAACGCTCCACCCAATGATCGGTAAAGAGCTCACGACACAGAATTGTTGCTATGATTGCAGTCGTGACCGCCGGGTAGAGCTGGCGGTCAAACACTGTCTGTAACCCAGCCTTTAACCTGCCTGCCATAGCGGGCGAGAATACTACCGGAGATAGACATGGGCGCCATGGTCGAAATTGCCGCTTACCTTATCAATACAGTGATGAGTCTTTATCTAGTCATTGTGTTACTGCGGGTGCTGCTGCAAGTAGCTCGGGCAGACTTCTACAACCCGATAAGCCAGTTTGTAGTTAAAGTTACGGACCCGTTGGTGCGGCCGCTACGACGCCTTATTCCCGGCCTTGGGGGGATTGACCTGGCAACCCTGTTGCTCGCACTTATCATCCAGTTTGTCATCATCAACCTTCTCTATCTACTACTTGGCGGTATGATGCCCAACCCCATCAGTGCAATGATATGGAGCCTGATCGGTATTGCCGCTACTATCGTCAAGATCTACTTTTTTTCTATCCTGGTGTCCATAATTTTTAGCTGGCTAGCCCCGAGCAGCAACCATCCTGCCTTGGCGCTGCTACATCAGATTAACGAGCCGGTAATGGCACCGGTCCGCAAACTGTTGCCACCAATGGGTGGGCTCGACCTATCGCCGATACTGGTCTTCATACTTATTAATGTCTTCACTATCCTGCTGAGCCACGCGGCAGTTGCCACTGGCTTGCCGAGTAATCTGCTGCTGGCGATGTGAAGCACTTTCACTGGCAGGGCCCAGCGCTGGTGCTGCGCTGCCATATTCAGGCAAATGCCCGGAAGGATGAATTCTGTGGCCTGCATGGCGAAAGACTCAAGATTCGGCTCAAGGCCGCCCCGGTTAACGGCGAGGCGAATCGGCAACTCGTGGATTTCATTGCAAATGCCTTTGCTGTGCCTCGCTCTGCTGTCAGCATACTGCGAGGTAGTGGCAGCCGGCACAAGGACCTCCAGATTCAAAATCCCGAATACTTTCCTGCGCAATGCCTGCTTGTGCCCTCGTCAACAGATAAAAGCTGAAAGGTGGCCGCTCTGCCCGATGGCAAAAAGTAAGACAAAAAAGCGGGCTACCCGTAAAGCAGCTAAGGCGCTTGTTTCGAATGGACGGCGTCATTAGACTGCGGGATCAATTCACGTAATAGCGACAATATTATCAATGTCTTTTACTCCTCCAGCGGACTCAGTGGGCTTGGTAACACCCCAAAGGCAATCCTTTAGCGAGCCACTGACACTGGCATCGGGTCGATGCCTCGAAAACTACGAATTAGTCTATGAGACTTACGGTACACTCAATAGCGAGCGCTCCAACGCGGTGCTGATATGCCATGCATTATCCGGCGATCACCATAGCGCGGGGTATCACAGTGAACAGGACGATAAGCCGGGCTGGTGGGACCTCTACATAGGGCCGGGGAAACCTATCGATACGCGCAAATTTTTTGTCATCTGCCCCAACAACCTGGGAGGCTGTTCCGGCTCAACCGGCCCCCGCTCCATCAATCCTGCCACGGGGCAATGCTGGGGAGCACAATTTCCCGTTTTAAGAGTGCGTGATTGGGTCAATAGTCAGGCAAAGCTTGCGGATGCAATGGGCATTCAGCGCTTTGCCGCCGTCATTGGCGGCAGCCTGGGTGGAATGCAGGCGATGCGCTGGGCATTGGAATATCCTGACCGTATCGGCCACTGCATCGCCATTGCCAGCGCCCTGAAGCTGAGCGCCCAAAACCTGGCCTTTAACGAGGTTGCACGACGCGCGATCACCTCCGACCCCGGTTTCAATCAGGGTGACTACCTGAGCCAGCAAAGTCTGCCCCGGGACGGCCTTGCATTGGCGCGTATGATTGGGCACATCACCTACCTTTCCAACGATTTAATGGGCGAGAAGTTCGGCCGTGAATTACGCAGCGGGAGTTTTGCCCTTGGTCAGGAGTCGGACATCGAATTTCAAGTACAGAGTTACCTGCGCTACCAGGGAGAGCGCTTTTCTACCAGCTTCGACGCCAATACCTATATTTTGATGACACGGGCACTGGATTATTTCGATCTTGCCCGTGAATACGGAGATGACCCGGTCGCAGCATTCCGGCAGGCGCAGTGTAAGTTTTTGATACTGTCGTTCTCCACCGACTGGCGCTTTCCACCGCAACGGTCGCGGGAAATTGTCGATGCGCTGCTCGCAGCCCACATGGCGGTAAGTTACGCTGAAATAGATTCGAACATGGGCCACGATGCCTTTCTTCTCCCCAATGTCCGCTACCAGCAGATTTTCAGTAACTACATGAACCGGATTCACCGGGAACTCGGGAGAAACTACTAATGCGCTTGCCCGCGGAATTGGTACAGGCGTGGATAAAGCCCGGTGAGCGGGTGCTCGATCTCGGTTGTGGCGACGGCACCTTGCTGCGCCAGTTAATCGACGACAAAGCAGTTCTGGGATACGGGATAGAGATCGACCCCCATGCAATTTCCCGATGCGTAGACGGCGGGATCAACGTTGTAGAGCAGGACCTCGATAAAGGTTTGGCGAATTTTACGGATCGAAGCTTTGATACAGTGGTGATGACCCAGACTCTGCAAGCGGTGCACTTTCCCCACTTGATCATCGATGAAATGCTGCGCATCGGCAAGGTCGGGATCGTAGCGTTTCCCAACTTTGGACACTGGCGCTGTCGCTACTACCTCGCTACACGAGGCAGGATGCCGGTATCGAAGTTCCTACCGTATCAATGGTACGACACCCCTAATATTCATTTTTGTACCATCAACGATTTCGAACAACTGTGCCGCGATAAAAACATTGATATTATTAACCGGCGCTTCCTCAACGCCCAGGGCGAATCGACTCACAGCGCCCGCCAGTGGCCAAACCTGTTTGGCTTTACCGCCATTTTCCGTATAACGAAGTAGGTGACCCCCGTGATACCAATGCGAATGCTACCCGTTTTATCGCTCTTGCTCTTGCTGCTAGGGGCCAATGCCGCCCAGGCACAGCAACAGTTTGAGACCAAATCCGGCGACTACACCGTTTTTCACAGCCTCTTCCCTTCCAGTTTTCTGCAGCCGAATATTGCCTCCAGTTATAATATTGTGCGCTCAAAGGACCGGCTGGTGCTGAACCTATCTGTGATTCGCGGTAGCGGCGCCGATAGCCGCCCGCAATCAGCCATAGTGAGCGGCACACGCTCAGACCTTATCCACAGCCAGGCAATCGAGTTTCGCGAAATCCGGGAAAAAAATGCGATTTACTATATCGCGGAAATTCGCGCCACCAGCGAGGGGGTGCTGTATTTCGACTTACAGGTACAGCCCGACCCCAACAAGTCACCGATTTCGGTGAAATTCAATAAGCGAGTTTCCCCCGAGAAGTGACCTAGCATGCAAACAATAGTCTTGGCCAGTGGCAACCAGGGTAAGCTCAAGGAGCTTGAACACATATTAGCGCCGGCGGCCCTGAAAGTGGTTTTGCAACAGCAGTTGGGCGTCCCGGAAGCCGATGAAACCGGGCTGACATTTGTTGAAAATGCCATCATCAAAGCTCGTAACGCCTGCAAACATGCGCGCCTGCCATCATTGGCAGATGATTCAGGCCTTGAAGTAGACGCCCTGCAAGGTCGTCCGGGAATTTATTCAGCACGCTACAGTGGACACGGGTCAACTGACCAGAGTAACAACGAAAAGCTCCTCGTCGAAATGGATAGGGTAAAGGATCCACTGCGCAGCGCCCGCTATCACTGCGCTCTGGTCTTCATGCGCTACACCGAGGATCCCTGCCCCTTGATTTTTCAGGGCAGCCTGGAGGGGCAGATCCTGCGGGCGCCCCGTGGCAGCAACGGTTTCGGATATGATCCATTGTTCTGGGTACCAGAATACAATTGCAGCGCTGCTGAGCTGAGTCGAGAACTGAAGGGCCGAATAAGTCATCGCGCCAAGGCCATGGCCGGCCTGATGGCGCAACTTGGGCAAATCTCCAGTGCAGCTGGCAAGCCGTGAGTGAAAGCGCAATTCAATTAACAAAGCTGCCGCCACTAAGCCTGTACATCCATATCCCATGGTGTGTTAAGAAATGCCCCTATTGTGACTTCAATTCACATACCGCCAATGGCGCGCTGCCCGAGCGCGACTACCTTGCTGCTTTGCTACAGGATCTTAAGCAGGAAATACCCGGTGTTCAGCAACGTAAACTAGCTTCAATATTTTTCGGTGGCGGTACGCCAAGCCTGTTTTCCGCTAGCGCGATTGAAACTTTGCTTGACGCGAGTAAACGGCTCATTGGGTGGGAGGAGAATATTGAAATAACCCTTGAGGCCAATCCTGGCACCGCCGACGAACAGAACTTCACCGGTTTTCACAGGGCTGGAGTCAACCGCATTTCGCTCGGCGTGCAGAGCTTTGATGATCAATTCCTGAAAAAGCTGGGCCGCATTCATTCTGCCGAAGAAGCAAAGCGGGCCGTTAGTGCAGCACGCAATGCCGGCTTCGCTAGAATCAACCTCGACCTGATGTATGGGCTTCCGGGGCAGACCACAGCACAATCCCTGGCTGACCTTCAGAGCGCTATCCAATTGCAGCCAGAGCATATTTCCTGGTATGAACTGACCCTCGAACCCAATACCGAATTCTATAAGCGACCACCTCTTTTGCCCCGGGAAAGCGCGATGGACTCCATCGAATTCAGTGGCCGCGCAGCTCTGCAGCAAGCGGGCTATGCAAGGTATGAAATTTCAGCCTATGCCCAGCCAGGCGGACAATCCAGGCACAACTGCAACTACTGGGAATTTGGCGATTATATCGGTATTGGCGCAGGCGCCCATGGCAAAATCAGCACCAATCGTATCGAACGAAAATGGAAAACCCGGATTCCATCCGACTATATGGCGGCTGGCTGCGACCCCACGGCGGGGAGACGGCAATTGACAGCAGACCAGTTGCCGCTTGAATTTATGATGAATACACTGCGCCTGACCTCAGGAGTTCCCGCCAGTTACTATCGCCAGCGAACCGGCGCACACCTGGCAAGCATTGAGCCAACTCTAAAGCAGCTACGTCAAAGGGGTTTGCTGCGACTAGATCCCGAGCGGATTTGCACAACTGCCGCTGGCAGTCGGTTTCTTGATTCAGTGTTGCAGGCGTTTGTCGAATGAACGTCAATATCTATGATCGACTCGATAACTTTCACCCAGTAACAATGCCGGCTGACAGCAGCACTGCGTTCAGCACTTTTGATAAAGAAGGTCACACACGCCATGCCCAAGGCGTTCGCCCCGTAACTCGAACTTGGTCTTGGGTCGCCACTGTGGCTTTTCACTGTAATTGCCGACGCCTGCACTGTTAACAAATTCCGACTGCCCAGCCATTACCTCCAGCATATGTTCAGCGTAGTTTTGCCAATCAGTTGCCATATGTAAATATCCACCCTGCACAAGCTTTTTTGCCAACAAGCTGACGAAGCCTGGCTGCACTATGCGGCGCTTATGGTGCTTCTTCTTCGGCCACGGGTCGGGAAAATATAATTGCACACCGCTCAGGCTGGCATTTGCAATGCAGTTTTTTAAAACATCCACTGCGTCTTCCCGATAGACGCGGATATTTTCGATCGCACGTTCTTCACAGCTCAGCAGCAGGCTGCCCACACCCGGGGGATGCACTTCAATACCGATATAATTCAGCTCCGGTCGGTTTGCAGCCATATCGACCAGCGAGCCACCCATACCAAAGCCAATCTCCAGAACAGTATCAGCATCGCGATTAAAAGCCCGGCTAAGGTTCAGCGGCCCATCGGCAACTGACAGGCCCCAGGCCGGCCAGTTGCGTTCGACAGCATTGCGCTGGCCTTCGGTCATTCTGCCCGGGCGCACCACGAAACTTCGAATCGGTCTTCGCTTGATTTCGGGCGCAACACTCATATCGGGTTAGCCTGCTTGATACCGAACCACGCCATAGCCAACCAGCCAAGCATAAATGCCAACCCCCCCAGCGGCGTGATAGCACCCAGCCAACGTATACCGGAAAACGCCAGGGCATATAAACTGCCAGAAAACAGCAATAGACCAGCGGCAAAGCAACTGCCACTGACAGTCAATGCCAACTGCTGTGGAAATTTCAACAGCAGCACCGCGACAGCCAGCAAAGCCAGGGTATGGTAAAACTGATATTGGACCGCCGTCTGGTAGACCACCATAAGGTCTGGCGACAGCTTCCCTTTAAGTGCATGGGCACCGAAGGCACCCAGTGCAACCGCTAAAAACCCCGACAGTGCGGCGATAACCAGAAAAATTTTAGCCAACAATCTATTCCCCGATAGTCATACGCGACCCTATGGTCGGTATTAAAACTACACCCTGGATCTCCCCGCCACCGGCTGCGGCCGCACTACTGTGACAATCTCTGGCTGTAAGAGCGTCAGGCACTAAAAAAGCCGCTGGTGGCAGCGGCTGGGTTGTATAGCAGTTTATTTTGCCTAAATCTGTATCCTGGCTTTCATTTTTTTCATCGCATTTTGCTCCAGTTGACGTATGCGCTCAGCGGATACGCCGTATTTATCGGCCAACTGGTGCAAGGTCGCCTTTTTCTCAGCCAACCAGCGACTTGACAGGATATCCCTGGAGCGCTCGTCCAGCTCAGCAATTGCTGAGTGCAGGCTTTGCTCGTTATTTTGCTCCCACTCGGTTGCCTCCAGCTGTTGTGCCGGGTCAGCACTGTGATCCTCCAGGTAGTTGGCCGGTGCCACATAGCTTGTGTTGTCATCATCATCGATAGCTCCATCAAAGGGAGTATCATAAGTGCTCAGCCTGCCCTCCATCCGTCGCACTTCCACGACTTTAACACCCAGGTCATTGGCCACGGCCTCCGCTTCAGCATTGGACAGCCAATTGAGTGACTTCTTGCGCCCACGCAAGTTAAAGAACAGCTTGCGTTGTGCCTTGGTAGTAGCCACTTTAACAATGCGCCAGTTGCGCAAAATATATTCGTGCATTTCGGCTTTGATCCAATGCACGGCAAACGACACCAAGCGCACACCTTTTTCCGGATTAAAGCGCTTAACGGCCTTCATAAGTCCGACATTACCTTCCTGGATCAAGTCTGCCAGCGGCAGGCCATAACCGGTATAACTGCGTGCCACATGAACGACAAATCGCAGATGGCTCAATACCAACTGTCTGGCGGCCCCAAGGTCCTGCTGGTAATACAGGCGCTGGGCCAATTCTTGCTCCTCCTCAACTGTGAGCACCGGCACCGTATTTACAGTTTGAATGTAAGCATTAACATTACTTCCTGGCACCATCATGGTTGCCGGCTGTAATTCGGTCTTCATGCAATAACTCCCCTATTTCGCTATACCAACTATTTTAGCAGTCATTCAGTTAGAGTGCTAAGATCCAGATAGTTCCACATATCCCTGGAAAAAGTACCGCTTTACCGTGGCCTTATGTCCCCCAGATGCCGGCTGACTGCCAGCCATGCGCCCCCCAGCCCGAGTAATGCTCCAGCCGCGACCAGTGCAAAGCTACCGCTGAACCCCAGGCCATGGAGTTCAAACTGGCTGTCGTACAGACCCACCAGGTTTGCTACTGCGCCATCGAGCCAGAACACCAGACCCAGTAGCAGGACCCAAGCAACGATGCTGCCACCCAGGCCATACCAAATGCCCGTGTAAATAAACGGTCGGCGGACGTACGAGTCTGTCCCACCAACAAGCTTTACCACCACTATTTCTTCGCGCCGGCTCTCTATTGCCAGGCGAATGGTATTACCCGTCACCAATAAAACCCCCAGGCCCAGCAGCGCCGCCAAGGCCAGGGTTACGCGCTTACCCAACTCCATTAGGTGGTATAAGCGCTGCACCCATTGCAAATCCATTTGCGCCAGCTCCACTTCGGGAAGCTGTTGAATCTCTTCCAAAAGACGCCCCATTTCCTCGACAGACCCTGCCTCCAGGGCTGGCTGAAGCACCAGCACAGCCGGCAGAGGATTCTCCGGTAATTCCTGGAGAAGTGCTTCAAAACCCGACAGCTTACCAAATTCATCCAAAGCTTGGTCTTTTGATATATACGCCGAATCTTTAATCTCGGGTCTTTCAAGTAATTGCTGGCCTAGTCGACGCCCCGTATCCTCCGTCACAGAATCCTGCAAGTACACGGAGATTCGCGCCGCACCATCCCAACCACCGGTTAACTGTTGCAGATTGTCCAAGGCGATAAACAAGGATGCCGGTAAAGCCATCGCAATACCAATAACCATCCACGTTATTATGCTGGCCAACGGCTGCCCAAGCATCCGCCGCAAGCTCTGGCCCGCCACCAAATAATGATGTGAGCGCCAGGCACCAAATCGGTCTGACACACTCGCTTTACTCTGCACCGCGCCGCTCTCGCGACGGGTCCGGCGCTGGCCTCCTCGTTTAGCCAAGAGCCACCCCGGTGGATTCATGGCCTTGCACCAGCTGGCCGTCTTGCAAAGTCATCATGCGATTGGGCATACGAGCGATCAGCGCGAGGTCGTGGGTGGCAATGAGTACCGTAACACCCACCTGATTGAATTGCTCAAACAAATGCATGATTTCCGCCGACAACTCAGGATCCAGATTACCAGTAGGCTCGTCTGCCAACAAAACCAGCGGCTTATTCACCACTGCTCGGGCAATGCCCACCCGCTGCTGTTCGCCGCCGGACAAACTCATAGGATTCTGCTTTTCCTTTTGCAGCAGGCCAACTTTATCCAGCGCCGCACGCACCCGCCTGCCAGCGTCCCGCGGGTGGTAGCCAGCAATAAGCAAGGGTAGCGCAACATTGTCAAACACCGTGCGATCGAATAACAGTTGATGATTCTGGAACACCACACCGATCCGCCGCCGGTGATACGGGACCTGACGACGGCCCAGCTTTTTGAGGTTCTGGCCATTAACCAGCACCTGCCCGCTACTCGGCTGCTCCATCAACATAATCAGCTTCAAAAGGGTGCTTTTTCCGGCCCCCGAGTGGCCGGTCAAAAATACAAGCTCGTCGCGCCCAATCTGAAAACTGAGACGGTTTAAAGCCTCATGACCCGAGGCATAGCGCTTGCTTACGTTGTCGAACTGAATCATCGGGGCCTGATCTAATTAGTGCGTTGCGAACTGAAGCAATATTAAAAGCCAAGGCTGTATTACTGAGTATCGAATAATGCGCTGACAAACTCTTCGGCATTGAAGGGGCGCAAATCTTCCGCCGCTTCACCAACACCGATGAAGCGCACCGGTAGCCCTGTTTGCTTGCAGATGGCAAAAATAATGCCACCTTTGGCGGTACCATCGAGCTTGGTCAAGGCCAAGCCACTGACATTCACTACCGATTGGAAAGTACTGGCCTGACTGAGAGCATTTTGCCCAGTCCCAGCATCAAGCACCAACAAGGTTTCGTGGGGAGCGCCTGGGTCGAGTTTGCCCATCACCCTTACTACTTTCTTCAGCTCATCCATCAGGTTGTCTTTGTTGTGCAAGCGTCCGGCAGTATCGGCAATCAATACATCGATTTGCCTCGCGGTGGCTGCTTGTAACGCATCGTAAAGCACCGATGCACTGTCAGACCCGGTTTTCTGGGCAACAACCGGAACCCCATGTCGCTCGCCCCATGCCTGCAGCTGCTCTACAGCTGCGGCCCTAAACGTGTCTCCTGCAGCCAACATGACGGATTTACCCTCATCCCGGTAGCGACGTGCTAATTTGCCTATAGTAGTCGTCTTGCCCACCCCGTTGACACCCACAACCAGAATAACAAAAGGTTTGTGAGTCGCATCAATTACCAGAGGTTTGTCAGAGGGCTCCAACAACTTGGCCAACTCCACTTTTAAAGCACCAACCACCGCAGCGCCATCGGCCAACTCATTGCGCTTTATCCTCGCGGACAGATTGTCGACGATCTCCGAGGTCGCCTCGATGCCGACATCGGCGACCAGCAAAGCATTTTCAAGGTCCTCCATAACATCGTCATCAATTTCCTTTTTGCCAAGCAGAAATGTGCCCATGCCGTCGGCAAAACCACTACCCGTGCGCTTTAAGCCCTTTTTGAGGCGCGAAAAAAATCCACCGCCCGCTGCCTCCTCTGGCTGACCCCCTTCCTGACGCTGGGGTGAAGGCCCTCCGGCTTCGGCAACACCGGCATCGCCCTCGGCAATCAATTTGCTCCATTCTTGTTCAGCCAACGCAATCGGATCCACCGGGGGCTGCACTTCATCCACATCAAGCTGCGTATCGGGCCTAAGGTCTTGTGCGTCGGCACCAGCCTCTCCTGCCGCTGCCGCCATTAGCGCAGCCCACTCTCTCTCAGCCACAGCAATCGGATCTTCAGCTGGCTGCAGATTGTCTGCCGCAGCATTTTCTTTGGCTGGGGTCTTATCGTCGGCATCGACTTTAGATTTAAAGTATTTCATCGTATTTGATTATTTCCTGCTGGTCGTACCGTTACACTGACAAGGTGCGGTATTCTACCATTTTCACCGGCCCCAGGCCCAACCTGAGCACCCTTAATGGCTAGTAAACGCGCGCTGGGCAAACCCAAGGCTAGGACAGGGACACTGCGTATCATCGGTGGCCAGTGGCGTGGCCGTAAATTGCAGTTTCCGACAATAACGGGCTTGAGACCCACCGGAGACAGGCTGCGCGAGACCCTATTTAATTGGATAAGCCCATTCGTGGTCGATAGCCACTGCCTGGATCTGTTCGCGGGCAGCGGTGCCCTGGGCCTTGAAGCTCTCAGCCGCGGCGCGGCCTCGGCAACACTGATTGAAATTTCACCCAACGCTTGTAATGCCCTACGGCAACACGTCAACACCCTGGGCGCTGGTTTCAAAGCTGAGGTGCTGGAAGCCGATGCCCGGCAATGGCTACAACAACCCCCGCCCAGGGCATTCGATCTGGTATTTCTCGATCCACCCTTCGACAGCAGTCTTTTGGCAAAGACAATACCTCTGGTGGCTACTCCGGGCTGGCTCTCCGAGGGGGCCCGTATTTATATTGAAACAGCCGTGGAGCGACCAATCAACTTGCCCGGGCACTGGGAAATATTGCGCACTAAAGAAACGGGACAGGTCCGTTGCCAACTGCTGGCATCGAGCAACCCGCCCGCGACTATCCAGCTGCCTCGCAGCAGTAAGCCTCTCATTCCCAATGATTCCTAATTGAAGCTTTCTGCGACAGGATTTTTTGCGCTACCATGCGCCGCCACAACAAGCCCGGGAGAAAAACATGACTGTAGTGGTATATCCAGGCACTTTTGACCCGATCACAAATGGGCACATCGATTTGATTGAGCGTGCTGCAAAATTGTTTGACCATGTCATTTTAGCCATCGCACACAGTGAGAAAAAACAGCCCTTGTTTGATTTGGAGGAGCGCACTGAACTCTGCCAGCAGGCACTGTCTCACATCAAAACCATCGAGATCCGTCCATTTACCGGCCTGCTAACCCAATTCGTGGCTTCCTGTGGAACCAATGTTGTGCTTAGGGGTTTACGTACGGTGGCCGATTTCGAGTACGAATTCCAGCTGACGAATATGAACCGCGCACTAAGCCCCCAGTTTGAATCAGTGTTTCTTACCCCGTCAGACCATTTATCCTATATTTCTGCCACCTTGGTCCGAGAAATTGCCTCCATGGGAGGCAATATTGAACCCTTTGTTCCTCTCGCGGTATCACAGGCATTGCAGCAGAAATTTTTTGGCAAATAGCAGGTGGGGGCTGAATGGCACCCATATTTTATTAACCAAACCGAAATATGTGTGATAGAGCTATGGCCCTGATCATCACCGATGAATGTATCAATTGCGACGTATGCGAGCCGGAGTGCCCGAACGGGGCGATCTATCAGGGGGAATTGATATACGTCATCGACCCTGATAAATGCACGGAGTGCGTGGGCCACTTCGATATACCCCAGTGCCAGCAAGTGTGTCCCGTGGACTGCATACCTCTGGACCCAGAGCATATTGAAACCGAAGCCCAGCTACTGGAGAAATACCGGCAACTTACCGGTGGAGCTTGAACGCGACAGCGGTCAAGCCCATTGCTGAGCCTGACCGCTGACACCACCTGCAAACTATTGCCCTGGAACCGCCTGGTCACCAGAGCCTATCCAAACATCAATAACCGTAGTTTTCAGAGCCATAACCATGGTTTGCAGTTCTGTCGTAATCAACGTAGTCGACTTCATGCTTAACACCATTGACACAGCCCAGACAGCGCCGAAAAGTTGCTGCTGCCGGACCTCGCACCAGGGTATCGCCAGCTTCTTGCAAATTCCCACCCATCGCGGAAAATGGCAGACTGACAAGAAACACGGCTGTTCCCGCTACGGTAACGGCCAGCAATGCCGGTCGCGCGACCAGCAAATCGATCGCCATAGCACCTGCTGAGGGTCGCTCATAGGTCTGGCGCTCGTGGTTATCTCGGCCATCGTTCTGGTGATTATAAGGCTGGTCATAAGCCCGGTCGTTGTATGGTTGAGCATAGCCTTGCTGCGCGAAACTGAGGTGCGGCAGGCTGAACAACAGCCCAAACACCGCAGCAGTGGTAAGCGACCTGAGCTTAGCCTTCATAATTATTCTCCTAAATAAAGATACCCCGGGCTTCGATCCGGGCACATAGTCAATACTATCTTAGACCTTAATCGATCCTGAGGCACGTTGTCCCGCGGGCATTTTTCACAGTTTCAACTACTCGATAAAACTGCTTGGCCAACTATCGCTGGCAAGCTGGACAAAAGACTGTAGTGCGCTGACCGAGCCGGATTTCCTTTAGCGCAGTGGCGCATTGCTGACAAGGCTGTGAGCCGCGACCGTATACGGCGAGTTGCTGGCTGAAATAGCCGGGCTTGCCATTACCGTTGACAAAATCCCGCAGGGTCGTGCCACCCTGGTCAATCGCACGCGCCAACACCGACTTTATTGCAGCGACCAACCGATCATACCGCTGCAAGGACACCCTTCCCGCAGCGCGATCGGGCCGTATACCAGCAATGAATAAAGCTTCGTTGGCGTAGATATTACCTACACCAACCACTACTTTGCTATCCATAATGAATTGCTTGATTGGGCATTTTCGATTTCGAGAACGCTGATAGAGGTAATCGGGGTCGAATTCATCCTGCAATGGTTCGGGTCCCAGCCCTGCCAACAGGGCGTGCTGCGCCGGGCATTCCTCGGTCCACAGCACTGCACCAAATCGTCGAGGATCATGTAAGCGCAAGTCCACCCCATTTAAAAAGCGGATATCGACATGATCGTGGCGCTTCAAAGGAACCTCCCCGGTCACAACCCGCAGGCTGCCGCTCATTCCCAAATGTAACAGCAAGTGCCCACTCCCGCAGTCGAGCAGGATATACTTACCGCGCCGCTCAACACTCAGCACAACGAGACCTCTAAGCAGCTGCGGCAATTGTGCGGGGACAGGCCACCGCAGCCGCCGATCACGAACCACTACCTCACTGATCGTCTGGTTCAGGATATGCGGCGCGATGCCGCGCCGCGTAGTCTCAACCTCTGGCAGCTCAGGCATTGTCAGGTCCACTAAATTTGAAAGTCGGATGCACCTCAGAATTAAGGCTCAATACCGACGCTAGGATACCTGCGCTCAAAGCGCTTCACCAGCGAACCACTTGACATCATCTGGCACTGCACGTGAAATAACCCTCCTTTCCTCAACCGGGTATTCAAAGCATGCTGCTTGGTGTCGATACCGGCGGTACTTTTACCGACTTCGTTCTGTTGGATAACTCCGGGATACACATTCATAAAGTGCTGTCGACGCCCGAAGCCCCGGAGCGAGCCATTCTCAAGGGCATTAAGGCGTTGAAGCTGGGATCTGCTGTCAAAGCAGGCACACTGCTGATGATCCACGGCAGCACGGTAGCCACCAATGCCGCCCTCGAAGGTAAGGGAGTGCGCACGGCGTTTATCACCAACCGCGGCTTTGGCGATATGCTATCCATTGGCCGTCAGGCCCGCCCAATACTTTACGAATTGCAGCCCACGCCTCCACCGGCGCCAGTGCCGCCGGAGCTATGCCTGGAGTGCGGCGGCAGAGTTGACCACCTTGGGGCATTGCTGGACCCATTGACCGATGCCGACCTTCAGCACCTGCTGCAGCAGATTAAAAGGCTGCAACCCCAGGCAGTCGCGATTAACCTGCTTTACTCCTTTGTCGACGATCAGTACGAAAAACGCATCGAGCAAGCACTACCAGCCAGCCTATTTGTTACACGATCGTCCCAGGTGTTACCAGAGTACAAGGAATACGAGCGAGGCATGGCCACTTGGCTTAATGCCTGGCTGGGGCCATTGGTTAAGGGATACCTGCAGCGACTCGAGACGGCGCTTAAACCATCACCGGTGACCATCATGCAGTCTTCCGGAGGGACAATGGCCGCGGCACAGGCCGCCAGCAGAGCCGTAAATATGCTGCTATCAGGCCCGGCTGGAGGTCTGGCGGGTGCATTCTATATGGGAGAGAAAACCGGCAACGTTCGCTTGATCAGCTTTGATATGGGCGGCACATCAACCGACGTCGCGCTGCTGGACGGCAAGATTGGACTCACCAATGAGGGGAGCATAGGCCCATGGCCGGTCGCGGTGCCAATGGTGGACATGCACACGATTGGTGCCGGTGGTGGCTCCATCGCAACTCTCGATGCCGGCGGCATGCTGCATGTCGGACCGCGCTCGGCAGGGGCAAATCCGGGTCCAGCCTGTTACGGTAATGGCGGTACAGCGGCTACTGTCACCGATGCCAACCTGGTGCTCGGGCGCCTTCAGGCAGAACACTTCCTCGGGGGGGCGATGCAACTCGATCACCGGGCAGCAGAACAGGCGATACACAATCTGGCATTAGTGATGAGCATGAGCACAGAGGCTGCTGCAGAGGGCATTATCAGGGTTGCAAATGAGCACATGAGCCGTGCCCTGCGCGCAATCTCTATCGAACGTGGCCATAATCCTCTCGCCTTTAGCCTGTGCTGCTTTGGTGGCGCCGGAGGGCTCCATGTTTGTGATTTGGCCGAAGCGCTGGGGTTGCAGCAGGCGCTAGTCCCGATTCATGCTGGCGTCTTGTCCGCCCTTGGAATGCTGGTTGCACCGCGACAACGGCAACTAACCCGCACGTTCACACAGCTGCTATCGACAGCTCAGGTCGACGTCATTGAAAGCGCCTTACAAGAGTTAGCCGAAAGGGGCCGGCGTGAGCTGGTATCCGAAGGAGTCCCTGCGTGGCAGATCACCTCCAGCTTTAGCCTGGACCTGCGCTACCGCGGGCAGTCCTTTACTCTCAATGTTCGGTGGCAGGGAGATGCCGATGCCGCTATTAGCGCCTTTCATGCCGCTCACCTGAGCCGGTACGGGCACGCCATGGAATTAACGGTGGAACTGGTGAACCTTCACGCGAGTGTCAGTGCTCCCACTGCGCCGGTGCACCTCCCTCTGGCACTTTCTACAAACGAGCAGGCACATTGGGTTGATTTACACGGCATACATCAGCCGGTCGCGCTGCTACAAAGAGAAATGCTGGAAATCGACAAGACCTATCCGGGCCCTTTACTGATAGCCGAACAAGCCTCTACCACCTGGATTAAACCCGGATGGCAGCTGCGAAGGGACGCAATAGGAAATTTGCACCTGCATCGAGAAACAGGCTTGGACCGCCATCAGGCCGGGAGCTGAAGACCCCAGCCGGAGCGCGGTATTGAAGGTGCCTACTTAATTTTGCCTTCTTTGTACTCGACATGCTTGCGCACAACAGGATCGTATTTCTTGAATACCATCTTATCAGGCGTATTGCGCTTGTTTTTATCGGTTGTATAAAAATGGCCGGTACCAGCTGACGATATCAACCTGATTTTTTCTCGGGCACTTTTGGCCATGATCTATTACTCCTTAAACTTTGACGCCGTCTGCGCGCAAGCCGGCCAATACTGAATCGATACCACATTTATCGATAATTCGCATACCTTTGGTCGATACCCGCAGCTTCACAAAACGCTGCTCCGAATCAACCCAAAAACGATGGGATTGCAGATTCGGCAAAAACCGACGCCGGGTCCTGTTTTTTGCATGCGATACATTATTTCCAGTAATCGGACGCTTTCCGGTTACCTGACAGACTCTGGACATTGCTCTAGCCTCTCCACCGTTGGTGGTTGCTGAAAAGTTTAACGCTTGAAATTCTTGAATTCACTACTGCTTGCTGTCCGCATTAAATGGGCCAGCTTCAAGGAGCGCGGCACTTTACCAGAACACCCAGTGACTGGCAAGGGCCCGCATCAGCATTTACTGACCGGCTTGCGCCAACCGTGGTAATCTCCCATGATACCCGGGAATCAATCCAGGACAGAGTATTCGATCCGCAGCGTCGAGGGTAACCAGCATATGAAAACCCGCCGCCACAAAGCCTGGCTGATTATCCTGGCAATTATCAGCAGTTTAGTACTACTGCTGCTGCTGGCTCTTCCCAAGCTACTCAACCTTAATCGCTACCGTGATTCATTACAGAACCTGGTGGCCGAACATCTTGGAATGCAGCTGCAACTCGGGCCAATACGCTGGGGTATCAGTCCAAACAACAGCATTTGGCTTGAAGCCGAAACGGTGTCAATAGCGGGGGCTTTGTTACCTGCGGCAAGTCTCAGCTCTGACAAAGTCACTGTCAAACTCGCCGTCAGCCCCCTGCTTCAAAGAAGGGTGGTCATAAAAGATATCTTGCTGGAGAGTCCCGAGCTCAAGATTCAGCAACGTGACGAAGCTGAGCACACGACGACTGAGACCGCAAAAGAAAGCAGCGCGACAACTGCCCCATCATTTTCGGTGGAGCTAGTGTCACTACGCATTGAAAACGGCCAGCTTATATTTTCGGATCAACGCAGCGGCGAACAGCGTCCTGATCTGCACTTGAATACCATCGCTGTAAATATCACTCAGCCCGAACCAGGAGCCAAGACCGACTTTAGCCTGTCACTGCAGCAAGCGTCGCCCAGCCTCGAAAACTGGGGCCAGCTATCCGCCAGCGGCTCGCTGATCGGCCTTACGCCAGAATTCAAGCTCGAAAAGCCCAATCTTGATGTTCACGCCAAGATTGATGTATTGGCGGCTGAAGCACTTCGGCCCTGGCTTAACAGCGAGTTAGCAGACCGTCTCAACGGCACCTTAAGCGCTGCAGTAAACTATCAGGGATGGCCTGGCGGGTCTGGCAATATGGATGGCCAACTCGACTTGGGGCAGTTCAATTACTACGATCCAGCACTGTGGCACGATCCTGTGCCAGGCTCTCCGGCAAACCTGCAATTTAAAGCGCAACTACAAGCAGACGCAGTGCAGTTCGACCAGCTTGCACTTGCCATCAACGATATGAAAGCAAACGCTCAACTAACTCTGAGCAATTTGAAGAAGCAGGTCGTGATAAGCGGCGGCTCGATCAATGCAGAAATTCCCGTTAAGTCTGCCAGCCCGTTAGTGCCATGGGCAAAACTCGCAGAATTTGAGGACCAGCTAAAAGCCATATTGGAAGGCGGAGGCACGATGCAGCTCATCGATGTTCAATTGCCGGAGATTGAGCTGGCAAAGGAAGACATTGATCACCAGGCTTTGTTCGACGCAATAACCGGCTCTGTCCATCTATCCGGGCTATCAGCACAGCCCCTGGAATCAATGCCCCGCCTTGAGAAAATCAACGGTCACCTATCGGTAGCGAACGGTATACTGTCCGGCAACGACATCACCGCCAATGTCGGGCCTTTACGCCTTCCTGTATTTACTGTGAAAGTCCATCAACTTCTGGGGGAGCCCAAATGGGCCGTCAAAGCATCGGGTCCTGTTTCGCTGGCAGCAAGCTCCACTGTCGATATCAAGCGATTGCTCAAATCCTATGACCTGGCCATGCTTAGCACGGATGCACTGGTCGACGCCGAGCTGACATACGATAAAGCCAAACCCGACCAATGGCGAGCGAACGGTTCATTGCGTGTTAATGACCTGCAACTGACTACCCTCAAAAATAATCAGGCCGGGTTGCGAGGTCTGGTGGAGTTCCAGCATGATCAAGGCATAAAGCTGCAACTGAAAGGGATCACAGGCAAGCTCAACCAGGCGCCCATAAGTGTCGATGGCGCCATCGACCACCCAGGCAGAGACGATATAGTTCTGGACCTGAAGCTAAAAACTAAAGACCTGGAGCTTGCCCATCTTGTAGATGTGGTACCAGCACTGCAAGCAATTGCCATGAAGGGCACCATCAATACCGACATGTCGATTTACTACGATGCAACCCGGCTAAACAAAACCAGCTTAAAGGGAGCTTTTCGTGGCAGCAAACTGGAACTGCAAGTCGATGATTTCAATATCGACCAGGGGGACACACAACTACAACTTGCAGGCAAGCAGGTAACTATCAAAAAAATGGCATTGCGCTTAAACCAGCAGCCCATCGCAATATCCGGAAACTTGAAACTGGACCCGCATTTGGGTGGAAGGCTTTCCCTCGCCTCCCCCGACCTCAACCTCGACCACCTACTGGCAACCCGGTCGAACCACCCAGCAACTTCTGAAAAGGATGCTAGCGCGGGGAACAATCAGGCGCCTGTGCAATTGCCAAAATTACTGCGAAGTGCGACGCTTACCCTTAAAGCCGATGCCGGTAAGGGCGTGTATCGTGGTCTTGCTTTTAGCGGCTTAAAGCTACATGTCGACTATGACCGCGAAATCGTTCAAGACCACCAATTGTCCTTTTCGGCTGCTGGCGGAACAGTGACGACCAGCGGCCGGGTTGAGCTAAAGGACCTGTCCCGAATCAAATTTGACACCCGGCACAAGCTTGCGGAGCTTCGCACAGAGGAGTTACTGCCGGTAATAGTAGGTCGCGCCACGTCAACCAGTGGCCCGCTTAGCAGCAGTGGCAATGTCCGCGGCACGACCGGCAAAGATTTACTGGCAAGCCTGCGCGGGGACGTTACCATTAGCGCAGGCCCCGGGCGCCTGGCCAGCGTTGGCCCGCTTACCAAAACCGTTTTCAGCATACTCGAAGTTGTCAACATTGAAGGAATTATAAAAGGCTCTATGGGCAAAAACCTGGCGCAAAAAGGCATTAGCTTCAACTCACTGGCATTGGCGATGAAGCTCGAGCCAAAGGGCGTAAATATCACAAGTTCAAGTTTGCTCACTCCCGCCTTTAACTCTGCGGGGCATGGCCTTGTTCGCCTTACCGACCAAACCCTGGACATGGAAATTGAGCTTGCGGTGCTGGGCACAATTGACAAGGTGGTAGGTCTGGTGCCGCTTGTTGGTTCCGCCGCAACCAACATAACCAAGGTCTTCCTCGTGGTCGAAGGACCGCTAGAGAAACCAAGGGTCAGGGTGCTACCGGCCCGGGGGGTTATCGACACCGTGAAAGACAGCATCGAAAACCCAATCAAGGAGCTCGGCAAGGGGCTGGACTCGCTGCGCGGCATACTCAATAGCAAGGACAAAAAGCCGGACTAGAGCAAACCACGTTCTGCCAGCGAGACAACTTCAGCATCACCAACGACCATGTGGTCAAGCACACGGATATCAACCAGTGCCAGCGCGGCCTTGAGGCGCTCGGTAATCCGAACATCTGCCTGGCTCGGCTCTGCCACACCCGAGGGATGGTTGTGAGCCAGGATCAACGCCGCCGCATTATGTTTCAGCGCGCACTTTACCACCTCTCTCGGGTAAACGCTGGCGCCATCAATGGTGCCATGGAATAGTTCTTCACAGGCTATCACCGCGTGGCGACTGTCAAGAAACAGGCAGAGAAATACCTCCTGCTCGCAAGCGCGCAGCTTACCCAGGAGAAAATGGCGAGTGCATTCAGGGCTGGTCAATACGCTATCGCGCTTGAGCGATTGCAACAAGTGACGCCGGCCGATCTCGAGCATAGCCTGCAGCTGCGCATAGCGCGCTTCACCCAGGCCATTTACCCCACAGAGCGTGGCGCGGTCCGCTTCCAGTATTTGCCGCAGCCCTCCAAACCCCAGCAGCAAGTCACGCGCCAGATCTACAGCGCTTTTGCCTCGGGTACCGGTTCGAAGGAAAATAGCCAGTAATTCAGCGTCAGATAAAAAATTGGGCCCCGATGCAAGCAGTTTCTCCCGGGGCCGCTCCTGTTGAGGCCAATCCTTGATCGTCATAACAACCTCCCTGTTGCAGCAGACGGAAATAAGGTGCGTATACATGCCTTCTCGTAGGCAGGTCGCAATGGTATCTTAGGCGCCTCACAGCTGCAGGCGGTAAACTCGGAAATAATGCCTACTCGAAGCCTTGCCAACAAAAGAATTATCATCGGTATCAGCGGTGGCATAGCTGCTTACAAAGCCGCCGAACTGGTACGCCGCTTGAAACAGCATGGCGCTGACGTCAGGGTAGTGATGACATCTGCGGCCCAGCAATTCATTACACCATTAACTCTGCAGGCGCTGTCCGGCAATCCGGTCCACACTGCGCTGCTGGATTCGGCGGCGGAGGCCGCCATGGGGCATATCGAACTGGCGCGCTGGGCCGACGCCTTGCTAATTGCCCCTGCCAGTGCCGACTGCATTGCAAGAGTCGCCCAAGGCCATGGCGATGACCTACTGACTACCCTGGTACTGGCCTTGAATGATACTCCATTGGCTGTAGCACCAGCCATGAACCAGGCGATGTGGCTGGACAGTGCCACTCAAGACAACATAGAGCTACTGAATCGCCGCGGCGTCGCGGTTTTTGGTCCCGCAGAAGGTTCCCAAGCCTGCGGCGATACCGGTCCAGGCCGAATGCTCGAAGCCGATGAACTGGCGGTGAAACTCGCAAGCTTATTTGACACAGGCTCTATGGCCGGCCTGCGCGTCACCATTACCGCTGGGCCGACCCGGGAAGCGATTGACCCGGTGCGATTTATTAGCAATCACAGCTCTGGCAAAATGGGTTATGCCCTGGCAGAAGCAGCAACGGAAGCCGGTGCTATCACCACTCTCATCAGCGGACCGGTCGCATTGCACCCTCCGGCAAGAGTCAAAATGGTGCAGGTCATTAGTGCCGAGGAAATGTATGCCGCCAGCATGACCGCTGCGGATAGCTGCGATATTTTTATTGCGACAGCTGCAGTGGCAGACTATCGACCCAAGGTTGTTGCCAGTCAAAAAATCAAGAAAAATGACAACACTATGACGCTCGAGTTGGAGCGCAATCCAGATATCATTAGCGCCGTAGCGGCATTAGAGCGAGCCCCATTCTGTGTCGGTTTCGCCGCCGAAACTGAAAAGCTTGCCGAACATGCCAGATCTAAACTTGAACGCAAGGGTTTGCAGCTGATATTTGCCAACGACGTGGCTAACGGTAGTATCGGCTTTAATAGCGACGAAAACCAGGTAACCCTGATCAGCCGCGATGAGGCACTGACCCTGGACCAGGCACCGAAACAAAAACTGGCCAGAATCCTGATTAATCATATCGCAAGGCGTCTCGGCCACTGAATAGCGCTTGACAGGATGTCAACTAAACTTGCCTTTTAAGGCCAGTCATGTAACCGCAATCCAGACCAGGGACCAACATGCAAAAGCAGAAAAAAAAGGTGACCACCAAAGCCGGAAGTGACAAAAACAATGGCTCTACTGCCCGAGCCCTGCGTCCACTGTGGCTGTTTGCGCTCCTGTCTTTCCTGTTACCTCTTGGCGCCGCTGCCGCCCTCAACCTAATCCACGCTCGCACTACCAGTCAACAGCAACTGGAATCGACCAGCCAACAACTGGCCGATTCCTATGTCACCGCGCTTTCTCAGTTTATAGAAGACCAGGCCACCTATTTGCGGTTTCTTGCCCAGCGCCCCGCAGTCGTGAAAGCACTGAAGGAGAACAATACCCTGGTGCTACGGACCCTTGAATCCGAGTACAGCAGTGCCTACGCCAACGCAGTTCGCCTAAAACTGGTGCCGCTGGACAGTATGGGCACCGCCGCCCTGGATTTTCACGAACACCGCCTCAACAGCATTGAGACCGCGATGCTTATTCGGGCCAATCGCGGCAAATCTGTGCCGCCCGAAGCCTACAAGGATGGCGGGCAAAGTGTGATCACTTTGCTGCAAGCGGTGGGGGATGATCCGCAAGCTGTTGATGGCGCCCTGCTGTTAAGCATCCATAGTAAGGTCTTTATAGACATGATGGATCGACTTGGGGCCAACCGCGGGCAACTGACCTTGCAGCAACGAGTAAAGGGCGACACCCTGGACATATACCAACGCGGCGAAGCCGCCCCTCAGGCACCGAGCATTCAAAGCAGATTTCCGGCCAACCCCAACTGGCAGCTGGCTTTTCGTGCCTCCTCGCAATTGGTCGCAGAAACTCGCAGCCCCACCCTGGTACCCTGGTTGCTACTTGGCAGTATCAGCGCGCTGTTGCTCGGTTATGGTCTTTGGGTATACCGCAAAACGCAGGGGCAACTCGACAATCAGTTCAACGAGCTCAAGGACTACCTCAGCCAACTGAAAGCTGGTGAACGAGCACTGCCACCGGCCTTGGAGCTCGACCGCCTTACAGAAATTGGCGCGATGGCTTTTGATATCAGCCAACTGCCTCCCGTTTCCGGTAAACCATCTCAAACCGATGCAACTGCCACGGCACAGCTGGGCGAGAGGATGTCAGGTCAAAAAGCGCGCAAGTTAGACCCTGCTGACAACTATTTGGACGAGACAGACGAGCCCGAAGTGGAGGCGAAAGCCCCCCTGAAACCGATAGACCCCGTGATTTTTCGCGCCTATGACATTCGCGGTATTGTCGGCGAAGATCTTACCGACGACGCGGTTTACCAAATCGGAATGGCCGTAGGTAGCGAAGCCCAGGAGAATGGCGAAGAAGCCATTGTTATCGCGAGGGACGGCCGCCTTAGCAGTGAAGAGCTCGCGCAACACTTAGCTCGCGGCCTTCAGGACAGCGGTATCGATGTGATTGACCTGGGCCTGGTGCCTACTCCGATACTCTATTTCGCCACCTACCAGCTCAACACCGCGAGCGGCGTCATGGTTACCGGTAGCCACAACCCACCACAATATAACGGTCTCAAGGTCGTCATTGGAGGCCAAACCCTTTACGACCAGGGCATAACGCGGCTCCGGCACCGTATCGAACAACATGATCTGCTGACTGGCAAAGGCAATTACAGCACAGCAGACATAACTGCACAGTATGTCGATTACGTGCTGGGAGATATCGCAGTTGCGCAACCGCTAAAAATCGTGGTTGACTGCGGCAATGGGGCCGCGGGCATACTGGCGCCGCAACTGTTCGAAGAACTTGGCTGCGAAGTCATCCCGCTCTACTGTGATGTCGATGGCAACTTCCCCAATCATCACCCTGATCCCACTGTCGCCGAAAACCTGGTCGACCTGTTGCAACAGGTTCGAGAGAATGGCGCTGACCTTGGCATAGCTTTTGATGGCGACGGAGATCGTCTCGGTGTCGTCAGCGCCAGCGGAGCCATTGTGCCGGCCGACAAGCTATTAATGCTGTTTGCACAGGACGTAGTATCTCGCAATCCCGGTTGCGATGTGGTTTTTGATGTCAAATGCACCCGACACCTGAACGATGTCATCGCCAGTTACGGCGGCCGGCCGATCATGTGGAAAAGCGGCCACTCTATGATCAAGCATAAAATGGTCGAAACCGGAGCCCTCCTTGGCGGCGAATTCAGCGGCCATATCTTCTTTAAAGAACGCTGGTTTGGCTTTGATGACGGCCTTTATGGCGCAGCTCGACTGATTGAAATCTTGAGTACCTCCAATCCCGACCTCGATCAACTGTTGCAGCAATTTCCCACCTCGTTCAGCACCCCCGAACTCTTTATTGAAGTAGCAGACGACACCAAGTTCGAAATTGTTGAACAGTTCGCCAACCAGGCGGACTTCGGAGATGCCAAAGTCAGCCTGATCGACGGGGTACGGGCCGATTTTCCGGAAGGGTGGGGTTTACTGAGAGCCTCTAACACCAACCCGTGCCTGGTACTTCGTTTTGAAGCAGAATCCGAGCCAGCTCTGGAAGAGATCGTGGATCGCTTTCAAACCGAACTCAACATTGTAAGTCCAGGACTGCAAATCAAGCGCTCCTAAACTCGCTGCCAAGTCCTGGTTTACGAGCCAGGCATCATGATTAGAGATCATAGTCGATAGCCCTGTCTCGCATAATTCGTTAAGCTTAGCCGCCGCTAAGCCCAATCCTACTTTGCAGCCTGCTTACAAGCCACACGAGGTAATCATGTCTCTTGATCGTGAATCCGCCATGAACGTGGCAAAGGTCCTGACTGAAGCCCTGCCATACATTCAGCGCTTTACTGGCAAGACCATGGTGGTCAAATTTGGTGGCAACGCCATGACCGACGAGCAACTCCACCAACAATTTGCCCGTGATATTGTGCTGATGAAACTGGTTGGCATGAACCCAATCGTGGTGCACGGCGGGGGCCCGCAGATTGGCCAACTGCTATCCAAGCTCAATATCAAAAGTGAGTTTATCGATGGTATGCGAGTCACGGACAGCCAGACAATGGACGTAGTGGAGATGGTGCTGGGTGCTACCGTCAACAAGAGTATTGTCGCCTCCATCAACCACAACGGTGGCAAGGCTATCGGCATAACCGGCAAGGACGGCAACCTGATCAGCGCCAGCCGACTCAAGATAGAAAGAGCATCGGCGGCAAGCCAGGTACCAGAAATCATCGATATTGGACATGTCGGGCAGGTTGACCATATTGATCGCGAAGTGCTTGATGTGCTGGTCAACGGCAACTTTATCCCGGTAATCGCACCCATCGGCGCAGGCCCTGACGGCACATCCTATAACATCAACGCCGATATTGTCGCAGGTAAGGTCGCCGAAGTGCTGAATGCAGAAAAACTCATGCTATTGACTAATGTGCCCGGCCTGCTGGATAAAAAACAACAGGTACTGACCGGCCTGAGCACAGCCGAAGTCGATCGGCTGATCGCAGATGGCACCATCAGCGGCGGCATGTTGCCTAAAATCACCTGCGCACTCGATGCCGTGAAAGGTGGAGTGCGCTCCGCCCATATCATTGACGGCCGGGTTCCACATGCTGTACTGCTGGAAGTTTTTACCGACGAGGGGGTCGGTACGCTGATCAGCAACTCGAGCCCGACTGCTGCTGCAATAATTTGACCAGGCGGCATGGGCCCTGCTGTAATGCAAACGTCCTTATTGCAGCGCCGGATGCTTATCGCTAGGATTGAGCCTTGCACATATATAGTGACTCCATGGCGCCCTCAAAACCAACCAGTAACCGCCGGCAACAGATCCTGGAAGCCCTGATGCACATGCTGGAAGCAAATCCGGGGGACCGCATCACCACCGCATCACTGGCCCGGCAGGTTGGAGTTTCAGAGGCTGCGCTATATCGGCACTTTCCAAGCAAATTCAAAATGTTTGAAGGTTTGATCGACTTTATTGAAGTCACGATTTTTAGCCGTGTTGGTCGCATCCTGCAAGAAGAGAGCCGCTGTGGGCCGCGCATTGAGCGCATCCTCAACCTGGTTCTCAGTTTTGCTGAACGCAACCCGGGTGTTACACGGATATTGACGGGTGATGCACTCACCGGAGAAAACGAACGCCTGCACCAACGCATTGTGCAATTCTATAATCGTCTCGAAACCCAATTAAGGCAAATCATCCGCGAGGCAGAGACGAAAGAAGGTGTAGCGGTGGTCAGCGTAGCAGCTACCGCTAACTTGCTGATTGCGGCGGTTGAAGGTCGTATCGTGCAATTTGTCCGTTCACAATTTCAACAGCGCCCTACCGAGTACTGGCAAGAACAGTGGCGATTGCTCAGTCAGGCGCTGATTCCTGGCACCGCATACAAACCATCCCCCGCAATACAATCCCTGAGCGATGCCAATTGAACAGAGAGCTTAAGCCGTTATCACTGTCGCTTACCCGCAAGATCCATCAGGTAGTCAAAACGCTCTTTATCAAGCTCGAACTGCAACTCAGTGGCTACTCTTTCCTGGCGTAGGTCATCTATCATGGTCTCAGCATAGAGTACTTCTGACTTAAGTGCGTCCAGGCGCCCCTGCAGGGCATCAGGAGCACTCTTCCCGAGACGTGCATAATTTGCCGCATCATTTTGTTCGGTTTCAATTTGCCCCTTGAGGGACATCAGGTTGCCGTTGAGGATACCAATGCGGGTATCATACTCTTTGAGAGCACGCTGCTTCGCAGCTTCAATTTCCTCTACATTGCTATAGCGCAGTACCAGCGATTTGTCCCATTTCTGAATTTTTTCCTGTTGCTCGATTTCACGTTGACGCTGTTCCTGCTGGGTCGCCCTGAGCTTGAGCTCACTCTCGCTCAACTCCCGCGGAATAGTCTTGAGTACATCGCCGTTGGCACTGACTACCTCGTAACCTCGAGGCACAACCTCCGGTGGCAAGCGGTCAGCTTGCACAGTAATCCCCTGCTCGTTTTTGTAACGATAAAAAACCTTATCCGCACCAGCGTTGCCCACCAGAATTGCAGCGACAAGGAACACGAACCCCGGATTGCCGCGACGCGCCACAAAATTTGCGTTATTCCTGCGCGATGCCATAGCTCGATCGATACGCTTCAATACGTCGCAACAATTCAATATTTTTGCCATCCATTCTTAAGAAATTCTCGATATTCTCAAGAGCCACAATACTGGTGACCTCGATACCGTACTGAGATATCACTTCCTGTACCGCCGACATACTACCCTTGCCACGCTCCTGCCGATCCAGGCCGATGACCACCCCCACAGGGTCTGCCCCGGCCATCGTTATGATTTCTATCGCCTCTCTGATCGCAGTACCAGCAGTAATGACATCGTCTACTATCAGTACCCGCCCCTCGAGAGGCGCACCAACGATGCTACCGCCCTCGCCATGGTCTTTTGCCTCCTTGCGATTAAAAGCAAAGGGGACATCCTTCTGATGGTGCTCTGCCAAGCCGATAGCGGTGGCAGCAGCCAAGGGGATACCCTTGTAGGCCGGGCCAAAAAGCATATCAAATTCAAGCCCTGCCATCTCGATCGCCGCGGCGTAGCAAACGCCCAGGGTGGCCAGTCCCGCACCCGAATTAATCGCTCCGGCGTTGAAGAAATAGGGGCTTATACGTCCTGACTTTAGCTGGAAATCACCAAATTTCAATGCCTGGCTCGCCAGTGCGGTGCTGATAAAGTCTTTTTGGTACTGCTGCATTTTGCCCTGATCTCCTTGTTACACCACCCTTTTGTGGCCGCCCGGAACACCCAGCGCTATTTGGGTAATCCCCTGAATAGCCGCCAAGACTCGCCAACATCGCTGCATTATAATGCCATCGGCACTGCGCATCGGGTATGATACCCGCTCTGGCAGGCAGGGGGCACTATGAGAATTATCAGCTTCTGTGCGGAAGGCATAGAAAAGGCAGCGAAAAAGGGCTTTTATGAATGGGTCGTCGACCAGGACGCAGACATTATCTGTGTCCAGGATTTACGTGCCCAGGAATACGACCTGCAAGATGACAAGTACTTCCCGGAAGGCTATTTTCCTTACTTTTTCGATTCCCCTGACTCCGTCAATGGCGTCGCTATTTATGTTCGACAAATGCCCAAGGCTATCATGACCGGCCTCGGCTTTGGAGACAGCGATATAGAGGCGCGCTATATCCAGGCCGACTTCGAACATATCAGTATTGGCAGCATCCTTGCGCCCAGTGCTGAGCCGGGCAAGCCAGAGCAACTGGCCAAAAAAGCGCAGTTTTTCAAGCTGCTGCAGAATCATTTAAATAAAATCCGCAACAAACGTCGAGAGTACATTATTTGCGGCAGCTGGTTTATCGCGCACCGGGAAGCCGACGTTCAAGACCCCGCGTCGGTTATCGATATGCCAGGATTCTTACCCGAAGAACGCGAATGGCTGGACGCACTGTACCGTGATTTGGGCTATGTTGATGCTTTCCGGCGGGTGAATAACGACAACGATGAATTCAGCTGGTGGCCGAACGGCGATCGCAGCAAAGGTGGCGTACGAACCGACCTGCAGATTTTGTCCAACGGACTGCGCAACAGCGCGGAGTATGGTGTCATCAACAAGACCCAACTTTTCTCTGACCATGGCCCAGTGATTATGGACTACGATATCGAGCTCAAGTAGGCCGATTGCGAACAGTAGAAACCAAGCCTGTTATTGCGCCAGCGCAGTTTTTTGTGCCACTACCAGTTGCTCGATTCCCCGCTGCGCCAGCCCCAGCATAGCGTTCAAATGTTCGGCGCTAAATGGAGTGCTCTCGGCGGTTCCCTGCACCTCAATAAATCCGCCCTGTTCGGTCATTACCACATTCATATCGGTTTCTGCAGACGAATCTTCCGGATAATCCAGATCGAGCACCGGCACACCCTGATATACCCCTACTGAAACCGCAGCGACCATACCCAACAATGGTTCCGTTTTTATCAATTTCTTGTTGCGCATGGTCCTGACAGCATCCACCAGCGCCACGCAGGCTCCCGTAATGGATGCGGTGCGGGTGCCGCCGTCCGCCTGGATTACATCGCAGTCAACTTTTACCGTGTATTCACCCAATACATCAAGATTGATAGCCGCTCGCAGCGACCGTCCAATAAGCCTCTGAATCTCTACCGTACGCCCGCCCTGCTTGCCCCGCGCCGCTTCACGGTCCATACGGCTGCCCGTCGAGCGGGGCAACATGCCATACTCTGCGGTCAACCAACCGCTACCCTTACCCCGCAAAAAACGTGGCACCCCGGCCTCCACCGAAGCCGTGCAGATCACCCGGGTATCACCAAAAGACACCAGCACCGAACCTTCCGCATGGCGAGTGTAGTTGCGCTCGATCTCTATGGGTCTCAATTGGTCGGGACGGCGACCGCTGGGCCTGGCTATTGCCATATCGGATTCCTTTTTACTTTCGTGAACATTACAAAGGGGACGCATTATACACACTGACTGGCTAGCACATCGGCTGAATCGCTTTCGGCTATGGTCCAAGCCGATTAAAATAGCCGGCCGACCCTACCCAATAGGTTTTACTATGATCTGCAGCATGACCGCTTTCAGCCGCAAAGAGCACTACCTAGACGGCGACCACCTTGCTTGGGAGGTGCGCTCGGTCAACCATCGCTATCTTGAACCCAGCTTTAAATTACCTGATGCGCTACATTATCTGGAGCCTCTCCTGAGGGACCAGCTCAAGCAGCATGTGCTGCGCGGAAAATTCGACTGCGTCCTGAAATACACCCCTGCAGCCCATACCCAAGCGGGACTGAACCTGAATCAGGAATTGCTGGAGGAGCTGCTACTCATCGATTCCAAGCTGCGGCAACACTCAAAAGACTGGAGTGCGCTAAATCCGCTGGAGCTCATGCAGTGGCCAGGGATACTGCAGCAGAAAAAAGCAGACGATCAAAAAGTCGCAACCACTGCCTGCTCGCTTTTCGAACTTGCCGTGCAGGAGCTGCTGGAGACCCGGCAACGTGAAGGCGCTGAGCTGACAGCATTTATCGGCCAACGGCTGGACGCCATCGACGGACAAATAGGTACTTTACGTAGCCGCTTGCCCGAAATTATGAGCAACCAGCGGCTACGATTGCTTAAAAAGCTGCAAGAGATTGGCGCCGAGCTTGATAATAGTCGCCTCGAGCAGGAGCTTGTCTACGCTGCGCAAAAAGCGGATGTCGATGAAGAGCTTGACCGGCTTGAAACCCATGTCGGCGAGGTCCGCCGGATTCTTGCCCAGGGCAAAAGCTGCGGCCGTAGGCTGGACTTTTTAATGCAGGAACTCAACCGCGAAGCCAATACCCTAAGCTCCAAATCTCTCACTGCGGATACCACCCTGGCAGCAGTGGAGCTCAAGGTGTTAATCGAGCAAATGCGTGAACAGGTGCAGAATATTGAATAATCCGTCCGTCGCGCCCGCAGGCCTCGGTGAAAAGCATTTATCCTCACGCTTCTTATGCGATTGATCGAAATCCGACCGAGCTGCGTAAACAAAGCCTTCGCAAACGCTTCATCGGGCACCGGCTATGACGAACTTCTCAAAACCCTTCGGCACCTTGTTGTTTTTGGCTGTATTGACCAGCGGTGCTGCCAACGCCGAATGGCGCGTGGATGTTGAGGCCTCTGCGGTATGGGCTGACCACAACGACGTACAGGTGCCCAACGATGAGCAAGGTGACCGCTTTGATATTGCTGACTTCGGCAAGGGCCCGTACGCGACCGCGCGCTTTGCCATCGCCTGGCGGCCGTGGGAGCGCCACGAATTTCAGCTGGTACTGGCACCGCTTGCCTACAGCGAAGAGGGAAGCTTCGACCAGGATGTTCGCTTCGCCGGCGCCACCTACCAGGCTGGCGAAACGGTCGACGTTGATTATAAGTTCAACTCATACCGCTTGCGCTATCTATACACCCTGGTCGACAACCAGCGCTGGGGCTTCGAATTGGGTGGCACCTTGTTCGTGAGAGATGCAAAAATCAAGCTAAGCCAGAATGGCACCAGCAGCGAGGACAGCGATATTGGCTTTGTACCGCTGCTAGCCTTGAAAACCCGCTATGCCTTCAGCCCTGAATGGAGACTGGTGCTGGACGCCGATATGGCAGCGGCGCCCCAGGGTCGCGCCATCGATCTGTTTCTTTCCCTGCGACGCCAGTTCAATAATGGCTGGGAGCTTGGCGCTGGCTATCGCACCATCGAGGGCGGCGCTGACAACGATTCGGTCTATACCTTCGCCTGGTTTAATGCTGCGGTGTTGCAGGCCAGCTACAGCTGGTGAGTCATCGAGCAATTAATGGGCCTTCGCTTGCGCCTTGGCTTTAGCGCTGCTCATAATCCACCGGTTAGATGCTATTGCGCTAGCCCTCGGGAGTACCGAAGGCAGGATCAGGGTCAGCATTGTTGAGCGACAGTCGATAGCTGCTGCGCCACTTGCTTGGCGTTACCCCGGAGCAACGCTTGAAGGCAATTTCAGGGCGGGTGGCAAACTATGATCGCATTTTTACAGCCACTGTCGCTCGAAAGACACGACACACCCGCAGCACCCGAATTTGATTCAGCAATCTGCAATGCCGCAGTCACCAGCACTGTATTGAGAAGAAACATAATTTCCAAAGCCCGGGTCATCGACAGCTATAATTTGTAGTAAACTGCTTGCCGAGCCAAAGCAGGCAAGCGACAGTTTCCGGTATATAAACCTGTTTAGCCCTTTTTCACCAAAACCCCTGAGCAGATTGGTACCTTGAATCACAACCCTGAAATAAGCGAATCCCGCGCCACGCTTTACACCATTTCGGCGCCCTCTGGCGCAGGCAAAACCAGCCTGGTTGCTGCCTTACTGCAGCGCGACTCAATGGTTAGAGTATCGGTGTCACACACCACACGACCAAAGCGCAGCGGCGAGCAAGACGGCGTCAATTATCATTTCGTCAGCCAACAACAGTTCCAGGCGGAGCTGGCAGCGGACGGCTTTCTGGAGCATGCCGAGGTGTTTGGCAACTGGTATGGCACATCCCAACAATGGGTAGAAAAAAGCCTGCAGTCCGGCACGGACGTCATTCTGGAAATTGACTGGCAGGGCGCGCAGCAAGTTCGCAAGCTGATGCCAGATACGGTCGCTATATTTATTCTTCCTCCCTCCCGACAGACATTGGCTGCCAGGCTCAAGGGTCGCGGCCAGGACGATGAGGCCATCATTGCAGCGCGGATGGCCCAGGCGCAGAATGAAATGTCACACTATGCCGAAGCCGACTACCTGGTCATCAACGATGAGTTCGAGATCGCGCTCAACGATCTGTCAGCAATATTCAGTAGCCAACGTCTAAAACTCGGCCGTCAGGCACAGCGCTTCAAGACATTGATCAGTGAATTGCTAGCCTGATCGCACGCGTAAATTGCTTTTAGCGCTTGCCTTAATTTGTTATAGTCAGTCGCTTTGCCAAGCTCATGGCATTATCTCTCGTAATACTTAAGCGCAGGTGTTTACTATTTATGGCACGAATAACCGTAGAAGATTGTCTCGAACACGTGGATAACCGTTTCAGCCTGGTCATGGTAGCTGCCAAGCGTGCTCGCCAAATTGGCGTCTATGGCAAAGAGCCCATGGTACAAATCGATTCCGACAAACCTACCGTATTAGCCTTGAGGGAGATTGCCGAGGGTCTCGTCACCCAACGCCTGCTCGACGAGGTGGAAACCGATTTTATTGAGCAAGTGCAGGAAGAGATTCCCATTGTCATCCTGCCCGAGCCGGAAGATGAGTAATTGCATACTGCCCCAAGCCCAGCACCTGGACTGACGTCGCGGGTAACGCATTGTCCCGGAGCTCTGGCCTGCAATCTGTGAGCCGATTAACGGGATTTAGCCGTGCAAAATATAGAATCCCTTGCTGAGTCGCTCAGCGCTTACTTACCGCCGCTGCAAATCGAGCAGGTTCGGCGCGCCTACTACTATGCCGAGCAGGCCCATGACGGGCAACTGCGACGCAGCGGTGAACCTTACGTCACCCACCCACTGGCAGTGGCCTACATTCTCGCTGACATGCGCATGGATCACCAGAGCCTGGTTGCTGCGCTGTTGCACGATGTCATTGAAGACACCGGTATAGGCAAACATGCGCTGGCAGAGCAATTTACCGCCACCGTTGCAGAACTGGTAGATGGTGTCAGTAAGCTGACCCAGATCGAATTCCAGTCCAAAGCAGAGGCGCAGGCGGAAAACTTCCAGAAAATGGCGCTGGCGATGGCGCGGGACATTCGAGTGATCCTGGTGAAGTTAGCCGACCGCCTCCACAATATGCGCACCCTCGGGGTGCTGCGTCCGGAAAAGCGCCGCCGCATCGCCCGGGAAACCCTCGACATTTATGCCCCTATCGCCAACCGCCTCGGGATGAACAGTGTGCGACTGGAGTTTGAAGAGCTGGGCTTCGCCGCACTACATCCGATGCGTTCTCGCCGGATCCAGGCAGCCGTGCGCGCCGCCCGCGGTAATCGCAAGGAGCTGGTCGACAAAATTAAAAACTCGATCATTGAGCGACTGGCCAATGAAAACCAGCCGGCAACAGTGATGGGGCGGGAAAAACACCTGTTTGGCATCTACCAGAAGATGCGCCAGAAACGCAAGTCGTTTGCTGAAATCATGGACGTGTTTGCGGTCCGCATTGTGGTCGACTCGGTCGATAGCTGTTATCGCGTGTTGGGCATGATACACAGTATGTACAAGCCGGTGCCGGGGCAATTCAAAGACTACATCGCAATCCCCAAGTCTAATGGCTATCAATCGCTGCACACTGTGGTTATAGGCATGCACGGCGTACATATTGAAGTGCAGATCCGCACCCACGAAATGGAAGAGATGGCAAATAACGGAATCGCCGCTCATTGGCTCTACAAAACCAGCAATGGCGAGTCGGTACAAAGCTCCCAGCTATTGGCCCGCCAGTGGGTACAGGGGCTGCTCGACATGCAGGAGCGGGCCGGCAATTCACTGGAGTTTATTGAACATGTGAAAGTCGATCTGTTCCCCGACGAGGTTTATGTTTTCAGCCCCAAAGGTGAAATCCTGGCCCTGCAAAGCGGCGCAACAGCAGTCGATTTTGCCTATGCCGTGCATACCGATCTCGGCCATCATTGCTCAGCCTGTCGCATCAACCGACACCTGGCACCGCTTTCGGAGCCGCTGCAAAGTGGCCAGACCATCGAGATTATCACCTCGCCCAGCGCCAAACCCAATCCCGCCTGGCTCAATTTTGTAGTCACGGGCAAAGCCCGCTCACACATTCGCCACTACCTGAAACACCAACGCCAGACCGAATCGGTGGAACTTGGGCGGGAATTACTGGATAAGGCCCTACGCAGTCTCAACAGTAGTATCGAAAGATTGAAAAAGCGCCAGGTGAAAGCTTTCCTCAAACACACTGATCACTCTACGCTAGACCAGGTGATGGAAGAGATCGGGCTGGGAAACAGAGTGGCATTCCTCACCGCGAGGGGCCTGCTGGAGGGTAACCATGAAACCGATGGAGAAACCCAGACGCAGTCCAACCCGCTGGTAATTGCAGGCACCGAGGGCATGTTGGTCAATTTTGCCAGGTGTTGCCATCCCATTCCCGGCGACCCCATTATCGGGCATATAAGCGCCGGTCGCGGGCTGGTGGTGCATCGAAACAATTGCAACAACATTGCAGAGATCCGCAACAATCGACAAAAATGCATTGAGTTGAAATGGGCCGAAGAGGTACAGGGCGAATTCGACGTTGAAATCCGGGTGGTTCTGCAAAACAAACGCGGCATCTTCGCGACCATCGCCAACCAGATTCATGCAATGGAATCGAATATTGAACACATCTCCAGCACTGAAGAAGATCCCAGTTACAGCTCGATAACCCTGGTGCTATCGGTACTCAGCCGAGTGCACCTGGCCCGGGTTATGCGCCGCATCCGCAGCATTGCCGGGGTTAGCAAAGTCGTCAGGCCCAGATACAAACGAGGTTCCCAGCGTGAGCAATAAAAAAGCCCTTCACACTAGTGCCGCACCGGCAGCGATCGGCACTTACTCCCAGGCCATCAGGGCCGGCAACACCGTTTGGCTGTCGGGCCAAATTCCACTCGATCCTGCAACAATGGAGATCGCCGCCGATGATATCGAAGGGCAAACCCGACAGGTTTTTGACAACCTCGGTGCGGTAGCAGACGCGGCAGGTGGCGGCCTGGCCGACATGGTGAAACTGAATATTTCGATGACCGACCTCAGCCACTTCGCCAAAGTCAATGAGGTGATGGCCGAGTACTTCGAGCAACCTTACCCGGCGCGCGCCTGTGTCGGTGTGGCATCTCTGCCACGCAATGTGATGATAGAAATCGAAGCGATCATGGTGCTTGATTAAGTCCTGACTGGAGTATGGCGCCAAAACCAGCCCGGTAGTCCGGGTAGACGAAGCGATAGCCGGCTTGCAGCAAGCGACGATTGCTGCAGCGTTTATTACCACCACGCATCGGTGTAGCGTCCTCTTGCAGGTTTGCCGGATCAAGTCCGATGTTGCTTGCCAGCCACTCACACACCTCTCGCAACGGGGTCGGTTGACAATCGACGGCCAAATAATGACTCTCGAGCGCTACCCCGCGCTGCTGCATGGCTAGCAGATGCGCCAAAATCCCGGCACAGTCACGGCTGTGAATCCGGTTGGAATAGTTTTGGCTGTCGGACGCTACAATATAGCCCTGACGCAACCGGCTTAGCAGCCGTTCACGACCGGGACCATAGATGCCTGCGAAGCGCACCACGCTGCTGGGAATCTGGCTGGCGAGCGCCAGTGCCTCGGCCTCGAGCTGGATGCGCCCGGCAAAGCCGACGGGCTCGGTTGCTGAGGTTTCGTCAACCCAGCTTCCATCTTGCTGGTGGTATACCGAAGTACTGGAAGCCAGTATCAGGCCCTTGGGTACTCGCATCTCGAGACACTGAAGAACATTGCGCAAGCCATCAACATATACCGCACGGTAGCGCTCCTGGGAAAACCCTCCCGCTGAGGTCGTTACCAATACCCAGCTAAACTGACGTTGTTCCAGCACCGCAAGGCTAGCAGGATTGCAAATATCTGCCGCCAGCGGTTCGATAAACGCAGGCAATTCACCCGTATTACGACGCAGCCCAGCCACCCTGTAGCCCCGTTCAACCAACAACCTGGCTGTCGCTATGCCGACATCGCCACACCCAATAATTAATACCGATTCCGCTGCCATCAGTTTTCCTGTAGCGCCGCAACTCTGGCGGCGACTCCCACGCGATGAAGTTTTCCGTTCTCGCAAAGTATACCGCAAGCTGTACCATAGCTTTGTCATTCGCCCTGATCGGACACCCGGCACTGCCGGGGAATGGTATTGATTAGCGCTTACATGCTATAAAAACGAGCCTGGATTTTTTGAGAGTGGTTTGACCCACTAGGTACAATATACGTGACCATCGATTACAACAGCTCAAAGCTACAAAACAGCATATTCTTCCTCGGCCTGGCAACTCTTTTTACCCATGAGCTCGATGCAATGCTGAACCAGGAATGGAGAGTATTGCCGTTACTTTCATGGTTGCCGGATAGCAGCGGAAAACAGGTGTTTCTATTTGCTCATATTCCCCTGTTTGCGGTTCTGACAGCGCTGGTCAGCAGCCGAAATACTCGGAGGCGACTGCAGGCAATGGCGGCCATCAGTGCTTTTTTGGTAGTCCACGGAATATTGCATCTTCTGTTTTCCACAGATCCGGCCTACGAGTTTGGCTCCACCACCTCAAACATCCTGATTTTTGGTGGCGCCGGACTGGGCGCACTCTACCTGGTGCTGCGATATCGCGACCGCAGCGGGAAATCGCCAGCCCAATGACCTTAACCGAGTTACGCTACATCGTCGCACTGTCCAATACGGGTCACTTTGGTCGCGCAGCAGAGACCTGCCATGTCAGCCAACCCACATTGAGTGTGGCAATCAAAAAGCTTGAGGATGAACTTGGCCTGGCTCTGTTTGAGCGATCACGTTCCCGGGTTTGGCCGACGCCAATGGGCCAGCGCATTGTCGAACGCGCCGTTTGTATGCTGGATGAAGCCACCAATATTCGGGCCCTGGCACAACAGGCCAAGGACCCGTTTCTGGAGCCGCTGAGGCTGGGCGCGATTTACACCATAGGTCCTTATTTATTTCCCCACATGCTGCCCCAGCTAAAACAAATGTGTCCGCAACTGCAACTTTACATCGAAGAGAACTTTACTGCGGTACTGCGACAGAAATTGCGCAACGGTGAACTGGATGCAATTATTATCTCTCTCCCGTTTACCGAGGCAGATGTCGTTACCCAGGTGTTATACGACGAGCCTTTAGTTGCGGTGTTACCGGCAAACCATCCACTGACTGAGAAAAAGTCGATTGCACCGACACGCTTGGCCAAAGAGAACTTATTGCTACTGGGCGCAGGACACTGCTTTCGCGACCAGGTATTGCAGTTGATTCCCGAAGCTGCCAGTACCGTGATTGGCAGCTCGCTGGAAACCCTCAAATATATGGTTGCGTCGGGCCTGGGAGTCACGATCCTACCCTGGTCTGCGAGCATCGGCGGAGTCGCTAACGGCCTTCAGAGCCGGCCACTCAGCGCACCGAATGCCACCAGAAGCGTGGCACTGGCCTGGCGCACCAGCCTGCCGAGACACCAACTGATCGAAATCCTCAGCCTGGCTATTCGTGCCTGCCAGCTCGCGGGTCACGAAGCCTGATGAGCACAAGTACCCTGAACACCCTACCGCTTACAAGTATCAAGGGTGTCGGCCCTAAACTTGAAGAAAAGCTGAATAGACTCGGGCTCAGCAGTGTCCAGGACATTCTGTTTCACTTACCCCTGCGCTATCAGGATCGCACCCGCATAACGCCTATCGCCGGGCTCCAGCCGGGCCGCGACGCCGTCATCGAGGGCGAGGTACGGGCCGCGGATGTGCTCTACGGCCGTCGTCGCAGCCTGGTGTGCCGACTTGAAGATGGCAGCGGCCTGATAACCCTTAGATTCTTTCATTTCAGCCAGCAGCAAAAGCAACAGCTCACCAGTGGCAGACGCCTGCGCTGCTATGGCGAGGTAAGGCGCGGCCCCTCCGGGCTTGAGTTGGTTCACCCGGAATACCAGGGCATCAACGCCACCATACCCGAATTGCCCGGCACGCTGACGCCGCAATACCCCAGTACCGAAGGCTTGCACCAGACGAGCTGGCGCAAGCTGACTCTGCAGGCTCTAGACCTGATGCAGAAATATCCTCCTGCTGAACTACTGCCGCCAAAGACGGCAAAGGGGGAACTTGCCGCGGCGCTGCACTATCTACACAAGCCGCCAGCAGACGCAAACCTGTTACTACTGGAGGAAGGACAGCATCCGGCACAGCAGCGTCTGGCACTCGAAGAGCTGGTCGCCCACCACCTGGGGCTGTTGCAGCTGCGGCAGCAAACCCGACGGCAACGCGCGCCAATAATGCCCGAGCAGGCCATTGCCAGTGCCAGCTTTATGTCCGGGCTCGGCTTTGAGCTGACTGCCGCACAGCAACGGGTCAGCGCTGAGATCAGCAAAGATTTGATTAACCCGGTTCCGATGCTTCGCCTGGTACAGGGCGATGTCGGCTCGGGCAAGACCGTCGTTGCAGCACTGGCGGCCCTGCAGGCAGTTAGCGCAGGCTTCCAGGTGGTACTCATGGCACCCACCGAAATATTGGCAGAACAGCATCTCAATAATTTTCGCCAATGGTTCGAACCACTTGGCTACCAGGTCGCATGGCTGGTGGGACGCCTCAAGGGAAAAGCGCGCGGCGAACAGCTGCAGCATATCGCCGAAGGCAGCGCAAATATTGTCATCGGCACCCACGCAATCTTCCAACAAGAGGTCGTGTTTGCCCGTCTGGGCCTGAATATAATCGACGAGCAGCATCGCTTTGGAGTGCATCAGCGCCTGTTACTGCAGCAAAAGGCCGGGGCAGGCACAATTCCGCATCAACTGGTCATGACCGCTACGCCGATACCCCGCACACTTGCCATGACGGCCTATGCCGACCTCGACTGTTCGGTGATCGATGAACTGCCCCCGGGGCGCACGCCGGTAACCACAGTGGCGATAGAAAATAGCCGGCGCCAGCAGGTGTTGCAACGAGTCCATTCAGCTTGCGGCAACGGCCAGCAAGCATATTGGGTCTGCACCCTGGTCGAGGAATCCGAGGTATTGCAGGCCCAGGCCGCCGAAGTGACAGCCCAGAACCTGCAGCTTGCATTGCAGGATATCAACATCGGACTGGTGCATGGCCGGCAAAAGCCACAGCAAAAAGCCGCGACAATGGCTGCTTTCAAGCAGGGCCAAATCGACCTGTTGGTAGCGACAACGGTGATTGAAGTCGGTGTTGATGTTCCAAACGCCAGCCTGATGATTATCGAGAATCCGGAACGCCTGGGCCTGGCCCAACTGCACCAGCTGAGAGGCAGGGTGGGGCGCGGCAGCAAGCAAAGCCACTGCGTATTGTTATACCAGACGCCACTGTCAAAAACCGGCAAGTCTCGCCTGCAGGCCATGCGCCAGAGTAACGACGGCTTTTTTATCGCAGAGCGTGATCTCGAGCTACGCGGCCCCGGCGAGGTGCTGGGAACGCGACAAACGGGGATGATGGAATTTCGAATTGCCGACCTGCTTCGCGACCAACACCTGATCGAAGAGGTGCGGCAATTGGCGACGAGGATTGTGGCGCAGTACCCCGAGCGTGTCGAACCCCTGATCCAACGCTGGATACCGCAGGGAGATACCTATGCGGGCATCTGAAAGGCTATGGGCGAGCCGCAATCCCTCCCCGGGCGAGCCAGAGCTAATTGATGATGGCCGGCGGTAGAACTTTATCCAGTGCCGCCTGGTACTGATCCAGCCATTGCTGGACCGCAGGCTGGCGGTAACTGTCGATCAGGGCCTGCAACAGTTCATCCTGGAAATAACGGCCACAATACAAGTACCAGGTGACCACCGCCTCCTGCAACACCGCCTCGCGTTCAGCTACAACTTCTTGCCAAAGTACATCAGGGGCGCCCTCGCCGCGGTTCGCAAGATATACCTGCTGCTCAACCCTGCTGTGCAGCTGACTTGCCAGCCTGGATGTGCGCGCGGCACTGTCGAGCTGTTGGGCAAGGCTCACCCGATTGGGGCGAGCCGGCTGGCGCTGCAACTGTTGCTGATAGGCTGTCAGCTGGGAGGAGTAATCCTCCAACGCCTGTCCATGACAGGACTGGATCACTGGCGCCAACGCCTGCCGGGAAAGTATATCCATAGCCTTGTGATAGAGCGTGGGGTCATATTGCTGCAACAGCAATACCTCAAGCCTGGCCTGCAAATCGGCTGCAACCCATCGCGGGCTGAGATCATCCAGCTCAGGTGACTGATCGCCAGCTGCTACATTGCGCTGGATTTCCCGCTCGGCCAGCGCATCGACACTGGCAAAGAAGCGCTGCAAACCAAAACTGGAGAGTAACTGCTGCACTTCCTGCTGCGGCGAAAGCGCCAGTGTCGGGAACGCCAATAGCCACAACATCAGCACGCAAATTGTCGTCCGCAAGCTTCGTGCCATATAACTACCGTTAGGTATAACTTCAGGCACGGATGTCCGACTCCGGCTGATCATCCGGAGTAAACAGGGTTTCTCCTTCGCTGCTGGCAATCACAACAGCACAGCATGAGTCGCTGAACACATTCACCGCAGTCCGCAACATATCGAGTATCCGATCTGTAACCATTAACAATCCGATCCCCTCCAGGGGCACACCCACCGCCGCCAGGATAATGGAAATCGCTACCAGGCTGGCCGCCGGTATGCCCGCCACACCGATTGAGGTAAGCAGGGCAATCACCACAATCAGGAACTGCTGGGCAAAACTGAGGTCGACGCCGTAGGCCTGGGCCAGGAAGATGGCCGCGACACATTCGTAGAGCGCGGTTCCGTCCATATTGACGGTGGCTCCCAGTGGCAGCACAAAGCTGCTGGTGCGCTGTGACACCCCGGCCCCCTTCTCGACACATTCAATCGTCAAGGGCAAAGTGGCCGAACTTGATGCCGTGGAAAATGCCGTCAGCAGGGCCGGGCCCATTGCCCGTATATGCCGCAGCGGATTAACCCGAGCAACGGCCAGCAGCACCATTGGCAGCAATACCAGGGCATGCAGCGCCAGCGCCAGCAATACCGTGATAAAAAACCAGGCCAGCGGCAGCATCACATCAAAGCCGGTCACCGCCATGGTCTTGGCTACCAGGCCAAACACTCCAAGCGGCGCAAAACGCATCACCAGCATGGTCATTTCCATCATCACCCGGAACACACCCTGCCAGAAATTGATCAGGGTGGCTCGATAGGGATCTTCGACACGCTGGATCATTGCACCAAACAGCAGACTAAAGAATATTAACCCCAGCATTTGCCCATTGGCCGCAGCCGCCACCACATTGGGGGGCACCATACGAATAAACACGTCGACGATATCACTGCCGCCGCGGCCTTCGATACGCTCGGCAATCGCTGCCGTATCGTTGCTGACATCGAGGTCGAGCACGCTCATCAATGGCTTGCCGTCCACCAGGCCCGGGCTAAAAGCGTTGACCATAAGGAGCCCGATAAGAATCGCAGCGGCACTGGAAAACATATAAAACGCCAGGGTTTTGCCGCCGAGCCGGCCCAGGTTGGCGCCGCCGAGATTACTCGCACCGGTAATGATTGAAGCCGAAATGAGGGGTACGATGATCATTTTCAGTGCATTGAGAAACAATTCCCCAACAAAGCTGAACATGTCGTAGAAGCGAATACCAAAGATCTGGGCTTCCTGGCCACTCATGATGCCGGCGACAGTGCCGAGCAAAATAGCGATCAGGATTTGCCAATGTAGTTTCCTGATCATTTGCCGGAAAACTCCTGTTTCATAATGGCTGTAGATGGAAAAATAATTATCACGTCAGCAACGGCGGCAGTTCTTTTTGCAATCGCATTTTTTGTTTGATGCCCTCGCCGGTCAGGGCAAATCCCAGCAGGTCGCCACCGGGGCCGCGAAATTCAGCCACCACGTTATTGTCGTCCTGCTGGATTTGCCAGTTGCCTTCCACACCCACGGGAGGGGGATTCACAACCACCGGACAGACTGGCGTCTTGATCGTAACCGGCATAGCAGGATACACCACCGGGGTCGGTTTACCCGCCAGAGTTTGACCCAGTGCGCGAGCGGCCGCCATTAACGGTGCCACATAAACCAATACATGCCCTTCCACCTCGGCGCAATCGCCCAGTGCATAGACACCGCTTGCGCTGGTTTCAAGCATACGATTAGTGATAATTCCGCGGTTACAGGCAATACCTGCTGCCTTGGCGAGTGCAGTTCGCGGCCTGACCCCCACCGCTGACACCACCATATCGGCCGATAACGACTCACCGTTATTGAGCGATACAACAACGCCTTCTCCGTCCGGCTTTTGATTCACCGCCGTGACCAGAGAGCCAAAATGAAACCGCGCTCCCCGCTCCTCCAGCGCCCGCTGCACCGCCTTTCCGGCAATCTCGGGCAACAGTCCGGGCAGGCAGTAACCCAGCGGGTCGACAGCCTCGACCTCGAAACCGCCGTTGAGCAGGTCGTTGGCGAACTCGCAGCCGATCAGGCCGGCGCCAATCAATACCACCTTTTTGGCCTTGTTGCGTTCCAGGGCCCGGCGGAAATCAGCATAATCCAGCAGGTCGTTTATCGCATAGACATGGTCCTGCGCGTTGCCGTCGATCGGCGGCGTAATGGTATCTGCGCCCAGCGCCAGCACCAGCTTACTGTAGTGAATCGCAGTTTCGGTATCGCCCAGCTTGATCAGTTGACGGCTGATATCGATACTCTTGACCCGGGTCATGCTCCAGACGCTGGCGTTAAATTGCTTACCCAGAGTGCCGGCATCAACCTGGGCCAGATCGTCGGCACTGTGCTGTTTGGTAAACCCGGTCGACAGCATCGGCTTGGAGTAGGAGCGCCCGTCATCCGCGGTAATAACGATTAGCGGGGTGTCACTGTCGTGCTTGCGGAATTCCTTCACCACGGCGTAACCCGCCAGGCCACTGCCAATAACCACCAACGGCGCTTTGGCCAGATCCACGGCACTCGCCACCTCATCATGATGTGGCACTGGCTCGGCTGCGGCTTCGGGGATCAGACTGAAGTCCTCCTTGCCAACACCGCAGTCAGGGCAAAGCCAGTCATCGGGAACCTGAGCCCAGGGCGTGCCGGCAGGAACGCCGCTTTCAGGGTCTCCTTTGGCCTCGTCGTAAACCCAGCCACAAACAATACATTCCCATTTCGCCATCGAGCATCTCCCGCAAACCCCTGCGAACTCCATGACTGGAGGCGGGGCGTGGTATTAACGTTGTTGAAGCAGGTAGCGGCTTGCATGTTGGCAAAAATTACCGCATCCTGCCGCCCCGCCAGATGACCCTGGCAGGTATTACAGGATTATTAGCTACCCGGCTATGAAACAGCGCGTATTCTACGATCAATGCACTTGCGAGTACCAGTCCGGGCTGGCGCGATGGCGCGACTACCGTCAGGCTGCGTCGCTCATTCCAGCCAGGGTAAAACCCTGGTTGCTTGACGAAACATCACTGACGGAGCACCTGGTACGGGCCGGCGCCGGCGATTTCAAGGTACAACTGCAACGCAGCCACTGGGGATTGCCCACTGCGGACGAGCGCAAAGCGCTGGGCATGGCCAGCCGCGAGCGTGCGCTGTTGCGCGAGACCCTATTGGTGGTTCGCCAGCAACCCTGGGTATACGCGCGCTCAGTTATCCCGGCGACCACCATCAGTGGCAACAACAGGCCCCTGCGTGCAATGGGGAATCGTTCTTTGGGTTCCTGGCTTTTCAAAGTCCCCAATATGCAGCGAGCCCCCTTTGAAGTTGTATTGCTGCCCCCGGGCAACGCGCTGGTGAGTGACGAACTGCAGCAACAGCACTCACTATGGGGACGGCGCTCGCGGTTTGTCGTCAATCATAGGGCACTGCTGGTCTGCGAGATATTTTTGCCCGCTTTTCAACCATGGCCTATGATAAGCCGCTTTTAACAGTAGGCCGGGCCAGCAGCGTTTGATGTTTGGCAACCATCTGCCGGTGTGAATCCGCGTCGGTGGTCCGGTCCTTGGCAGCCAGGCTCACAGGCGATGAACAAACTACTGAACAGCAATAGCACGATAGCGCGATTGCGCCTGCAGCTACCCCACTACGCACGATTGATGCGACTCGACCGACCTATTGGCACCTTTTTGCTGCTATGGCCGGTACTCTGGGCATTGTGGCTTGCGGGCGATGGTGAGCCGCAATGGCGCCTGGTGATCATTTTTTCGCTGGGTACCTTGCTGATGCGCTCAGCCGGTTGTGTGATCAATGATTACGCTGACCGTCATTTCGATGCCCTGGTAGAGCGTACCCGCGAACGACCGATGGCGGTGGGTGCAGTCACCGAACGAGAGGCGCTGACACTGTTCGCCCTGCTGGGTCTTGCCGCCTTCGGTCTGGTGTTGTTAACCAACCCGCTAACCATCAAGCTATCTTTCATCGCGATTATCCTGGCGTCGATGTATCCTTTCATGAAGCGCTACACCCACTTGCCACAGCTGGCCTTAGGTGCTGCTTTCTCGTGGTCGATTCCAATGGCGTTTGCCGCCCAGACTAACGAGCTGCCTGCCGCACTGTGGTTGGTTTATTTTGCCAACCTCATCTGGACCGTGGCCTACGATACCTTTTATGCCATGGTTGACCGGGAAGACGATGTATTGATCGGGGTTAAATCCACAGCCATCTTGTTCGGCGAGGGAGAACGTGCGGTTACAGCCTGCTTACAGATCGTGGTCATTCTGCTCTTGATACTGAGCGGCCGCCAGTTCGAATTGGGCCCGTATTACTATATGGGACTGGCTGCGGCAGCACTGCTGTTCGTGCAACAACAGTACCTGATACGCAACCGTGAGCGCTCCGATTGCTTCAAAGCGTTTCTCAATAATAATCGGGTTGGTGCGGTCATTTTTATGGGCATTGCCCTCGATTACCTGCTGCATTAATTCGGTTCAGCAAATGGATATCCAGTTTATTGCCAGTATCGACGACTGCCCACCCCAGCAATGGGACTCGATTGCGGATGGTGACTACCCGTTTCTCCAGCACCGCTTTCTTGCCGCTCTGGAGCACAGCACCAGCGTAGGTGGTAATAGTGGTTGGCAGCCCCACCATGCTCTGCTATCCGACAACGGCCAGCTGGTGGGGGTCATGCCACTGTATATCAAGCTACATTCCTATGGCGAGTATGTATTTGACTGGAGCTGGGCTGATGCCTACCAGCGACACGGTTTGCAGTACTACCCCAAACTACTCACTGCAATTCCCTTCACGCCATCCAGTGGACCGCGTCTGGCGCTGACGCCACAGGCGCCCGCTGACAGCTATCGTGCGCTTTGCGAGGCTATCAACGCGGAACTCCAGCGCCTTGGCGCCAGCAGTTGGCACGTGCTGTTTGCCGAAGCTGATGCTGCGACACGTTTTGAAAGTTGCGGACTGCTGCCACGGCTGGGAGTGCAGTATCACTGGTTTAACCGCAACTACCAGGATTTCGATGCATTTCTGGCTGAATTCAGCTCGCGCAAACGCAAATCCTTGCGCAAGGAGCGAAGGCGAGTCAGCGAACAAGGTATCACCCTGCACCGTTTTCGCGGAGCTGCGATCACCCCCGAGCTATGGCACCACTTTTATCTCTTTTACCAGTTAACCTATGCCAAGCGCAGCGGCCACGGCGGCTACCTCAAGCAAGAATTTTTCGAGGAGATCGGCCGAACTATGCGAGATAGTATCCTCTTGGTCATGGCCCGCCAGGATGGTCAGTGGATCGCCGGCGCACTGAATTTTGTCTCCAGCAACACGCTTTTTGGCCGCTATTGGGGTTGTAGCAAAGAGTGTGAGTTCCTCCACTTCGAGGCCTGCTATTACCAGGGAATCGAGTACTGTATCGAACAGGGACTGCAGCGTTTCGACCCGGGAGCACAGGGCGAACATAAGATACAGCGAGGTTTTACACCGGTTTCGACCTGCTCGCATCACCTGCTGAGCCACAGTGGTTTTCGGGCTGCAATCGCGAATTTTTTGGCCGAAGAAACTCCTCAGGTCAAGGCCTACACAGAAAGCGCGCACAGCCTGCTCCCCTTTAAGGCCCAGGCTAACTGAGATCTACCACGCCCCGGCCCGCTATTTACCGTAAACGACGTTTGTGGTTCGTGAATGCCTGGAACTGTGACCGGCTTCACGCCCTAAATGCCAAACTCTGCGCGAAGCTCGACCTGGATCACAGTGTTAGCGACAGAGCAACCTATGCTTAGCTAAGGTCTTTTTTACGCCCCATCTGCAGGTAATTTGGTATGTCCGTTCTGACGCTGGAACAGCTGGCTACACTCAGTCCGTTTAATAAAATGCCCGAAGCACAGCTGAAAAAAATGCTCCCCAAGGCCGAAGTTATTTTCTACGAAGCGGGTGGCACGATACTGCGCAAAAATCAGCAAAGTGACTACCGCCAATACTTGATTCGCGGCGGCATCGAAGTACGCTCTTCGTTTTTTGAGCGCTTTAATATCGACCATGAAGATCAGCGCGCCAGCTACCCCCTGCAGGATATGGCCGGGGCAGATGCCCAGATAACCGCCCGCACCCAGTGCCGGGTAGTACGCTTTCAAACTTCAGATTTTGACTCGTTTGAAAGTAGTGATATTCCAGCCGATTACGATCTCGACAACGCAGGCAGTGAACAGATCGACAGTGCTTACATGGTCGAAGATTCAAGCCTGGAAGCAGATTGGATGTCAGGCTTCTTGCACTCACCATTGGTCAATCATGTATCTGCCCGGGATATCCAGCAATTGCTGGTGCAAATCGAAGACATCGATTACGCCGCAGGCGCAACGGTGGTGAATGCAGGCGAATATGGCGAATATTTTTACGTGGTCAAAAAGGGGCTTGCGGTGGTCAAGACCGACCCTCGCGGGCCCTATAAAGGCAAGGAATTCAGCCTCATGCCTGGAAGTTATTTCGGTGAGGAAGCACTGGTTGGCAATACCATACGCAATGCCGAGATCTACATGGAAACCGCCGGTGTGCTGGGGCGAGTCGACCAGGCAACATTTAACCAGTTGATCCGCGATTCACTGGTTGTGAAAACCCGGTCAGACAAAGTCGCCGGTATCCTGCGCGACCCGAGCGAACACAATATTATTCTTGATGTGCGATTGTATCCGGAATATCGCCAGGGACATCGGCAAAACAGCCGCAACATTCCCCTGGTAGCATTGCGTGAACGCCTCGACCAACTGGATATTGCCAAGCACTACTACATCACTCCCGAAGGTGGGCCCCGCAGTGAACTTGCCACTTTCCTGATGCGCCAGGCAGGATTCAACGCAGTGCTGTTACAGGATAATGACCCACAGGCAGAAGCCTGAAAACCGACCCTGGTCGCAATGAAACAGTATCCGTGCTAACTTCGCCGCCAACACAATAAGCGATTGTTGGCCGGCATGGCAATGTCACTCATCAGCTCGAAACCCGCCGCTGCCGCCAGTTGATCGACCGCTTCAAAATCGCGCAAGCCACTGTCCGGGTCGCGCTGGCGCAACCACATATCGAAATTTGCATTGCTCTCACTGGTGTAGTGGCCGTCGTAGTTAAAGGGTCCATAAACACACAATATCCCGTTTTCCAGCATCCGCTCACCGGCACCACAGAAAAACGCCTGCACCGCATCCCATCCGAAAATATGCAATGTGTTGGCGGTAAACATGCCGTCCACGCTGTCGACTGGCCATGGGTCGCTCATCACATCCAGAGTCAATGGCGCGAGAGCATTATCCGGGCCCTGCTCCAGCCAGCTATTAATCCCCGCATGGTGCTGGGGCAGGTCGGTAGTCTGCCAGCACAACCAGGGCATGTTGCGGGCAAAAAAAGCGGCGTGTTGCCCGGTACCACTGCCCACTTCAAGCACCCGCTTGACGTCAGCATAGGCGGTTCGCAATATTCCGAGGATCGGCTCCTTGTTGTTCTCACAGGCCTGGGAGAATGGCTTTTCCATTGCGATCAATCCCGGGTAAAAACCCATTCCCGGTTGGAGGACAGATCGGCGTTGTAGGCATAGCCACCTTCGGCAAAGGCCTTTATGTCCTGCGGCAGGTCCAGCCGATTGCGAATGATATAGGCGGTCATCATGCCACGGGCCTTTTTCGCCAGAAAGCTGACCACCTTGTACTTGCCACCTTTGTTCTCCTTGAACACCGGGGTAATCACTTCGCAGCGCAGAGAGTGGGGCACAACCGACTTGAAGTACTCTATAGACGCAAGGTTCACCAGCACTTCGCTACCCGACATCTTCACCGCTTTGTTGATGCTGTCAGTAATCTTGTCTCCCCAGAATTCGTACAGATTGGCACCCCGCGCGTTTGCCAACCGCGTTCCCATCTCCAACCGATACGGTTGAATCAGGTCCAGCGGCCGCAGTGCACCATACAAACCAGACAGGATATAGAGATGGCGCTGGGCAAAGGCGAAGTCTTCCTGGCTGAACTGCTCGGGCTTGAGCCCGGTGTAAACATCGCCTTTAAAAGCCAGCAGCGCCTGTTTCGCATTGTCGAGGGAGAACGGCCGACTCCAGGACTGGTAGCGGTCGTAGTTGAGCTCCCCCAGCTTATCGCTGATCGACATCAACGACGACAGCTGATGGGGCGCCAACTGCTGCAATTGCTCAATAAGCAGTTGGGCATCGTTCAGGAACAACGGTTGGCTGCTCTTGCGAATGATCGGCGCGGTCTCAAAGTCGAGGGTCTTGGCCGGCGAAATAACCACGAGCATTGGTACTTAACTCCTTTTCAGATGAATCTCATTGGGGTCCGACGGCGGCTGCCACCATTGCATGGGCTCGCCGGTATGCTCGTCGTAGACATTGCCATAACTCCAACTGGCATCGGCACTACCGCTGATCACCTGGTCGAATATCGCTTCAATACTATCGAACCCCGCCGCCACCGGTATCGAGTACACCAGCAAATACTGCGACTTGATATCCCTGCGCCCATCTAGCTGGGTCACCTGGGGGGTCAACGCGGCATCGAGCACGTCAACCGCGGTTTTACAGTAGACGCGGACTGCGATATTGCCGGCGCGCAGCGAGACCTTAAAGGTACCGGCGCGCTGTGAAACCAGCACAAAGCTATCGCCACCTGCGATGCCGCGCACAAACGCCGGCGAGTGCAGCAGGCAATAGCTTCCGTCACCATTACGGCGCACCGCGACTTTTTCTACCACCGGTTCGCCGTCGGCGCGAGTACCGGCATACAGCTGGATAATGGAATGTTTGTTTTCCAAGGTCTGGTGTGCCCTGCAATAAAGGGTCGAAGTATAACACTACCCCTCCACCCGGCGGCAGTCTGTAAGCCGGATTGAACCGGGCTTTGCAACAACACAGGCAGGCGCCAGGCTTTCAGTTACAATAAGCCACCCATGACCAACAAGCTTCGCACCATGAATCCGGTTTCCTTGCCTCGTAGCCTGGCTATCGCCCAACGCCTCGACCTGATCGCCACAAGCTGCGGCAAGCTGGCTGCCTGGCTGTGCCTGCTAATGGCATTGGCAACCGGCCTGGTGGTGGTATTGCGTTACGGCTTTAACCTCGGATCACAGGCACTGCAGGAATCGGTAAGCTACTTACACGCGGCGGTTTTTATGCTCGGGGCGGCTTATACCCTGCAACGCGACGCCCATGTCAGGGTCGATATCTTTTATCGGCGCTGGTCTCCCCGAACCCGCGCCTGGATCGACTGCATAGGCAGCATTGTTTTACTGGCGCCAATGTGCGTATTTATTTTTTGGGTGAGTTGGAGCTACGTCTTAAACTCATGGGCAATCCGCGAATCGTCAGCCGATCCTGGCGGCCTAGCGGCGGTATTCCTGCTCAAATCCCTGATCCTGGTGCTATCGGTAACGCTACTGCTGCAAGGACTGGCAGAAATTATGCGACGACTGGCATTGCTGAGCGCGCCGGTAGTTACCTCGTCAATAGCTTCACCGGGCGATGATTCGACGGCCAGGAATCCTTCGCCGAATGGCTGAGTACAGCTCTCTGATTATGTTTGTGCTGGTCTGCCTGATGTTAATGCTGGGCTACCCGGTTGCATTCACCCTGGGCGGAACCGCTCTGATCGCCGCAGCCATCGGCATCCTGGCCGGCCATTTCGATCCAGCCTTTCTCAACGCACTACCCAATCGCTTGTTCGGGATTATGGACAACACTACCCTAACGGCGGTACCACTATTTGTGCTGATGGGTGTGATGCTGCAACGCTCCCGGGTTGCCGAAGCGCTATTGGAAGCCATGGGCGCCCTGTTCGGCCAACGCCGGGGTGGACTGAGCATCTCGGTAATCCTGGTAGGCGCCTTACTCGCAGCAAGTACCGGTATTGTTGGCGCAACGGTAGTCACCATGGGACTGATGTCGCTGCCAACCATGCTCAAGCGGGGTTACGAACCTGCAGTGGCCTGCGGTACGATTTGCGCGACCGGCACACTGGGACAGATTATTCCACCTTCCATTGCGCTGGTATTACTGGGCGATGTACTTTCGAGCAGCTACCAGGAGGCTCAACTGGCGCTTGGCAACTTTACTCCGGACACGGTGTCCGTGGGGGACCTGTTTGTCGGCGCGCTGATTCCGGGCCTCATTCTGGTCCTGCTGTATATGCTGTATATCGCGGGCTATGCCCGCTGGCGCCCGGCGAGCATGCCGCCTCTGAGTACAGCCGACGAAAGCCCAACAATCTGGCGCGCTATTCTGCCTCCATTGCTGCTCATTTTGGCCGTACTGGGCTCCATTCTAAGCGGCGCCGCCACGCCCACAGAAGCTGCCGGTGTCGGCGCCCTCGGCGCCACCCTGATAGCAGTGGTGAAAGGCGAGTTGACCAGGGAGCGATTGTTCCAGGTAGGCCTCGACAGCATGCAAACCAGTGCCATGGTGTTTATGATTCTCATCGGCGCGGCACTCTTTTCGCTGGTATTTCGCGGCTTTGGTGGCGACGTGCTAATCCGTCACCTGTTTGAACAGCTACCTGGCGGTGCTCTCAGTGCAACCCTGGTCGTTATGCTGGTAATCTTCCTGCTCGGCTTTATCCTCGACTTTATTGAAATCACCTTTGTGGTGGTACCCATCGTAGGACCGATACTGCTGGCAATGGGGGTCGATCCGGTTTGGCTCGGCATAGTGATTGCCATCAATCTGCAGACTTCTTTTCTCACACCGCCTTTCGGCTTTGCCTTGTTTTACCTGCGCGGTGTAGCGCCGGACTCGGTAAAAAGCGCCGACATTTATCGCGGGGTCGTGCCATTTATCCTGTTACAGTTAACTCTTATACTGCTACTCTTTGCCTGGCCCGGCTTGGCAACCTGGTTACCGAGCCTGGTCTACGGTTAGTATTCACCCTTTATTGACAACTAATAACAAGGAAAAAACTCCCATGGCCATGATTGATGCACCCCCGAAACCTTCCGGCGAACTGGTACTTCAGACCATCGCCATGCCCAAAGACACCAATGCCAATGGCGATATTTTTGGCGGGTGGCTGGTATCACAGATGGATCTCGCGGGTGGAGTGGCCGCCAGCAAACGGGCCCGGGGCCGCGTGGCAACCGTCGCTATCGACAGAATGAGTTTTATGGTGCCGGTCAGGGTTGGCGCACTGGTCAGCTGCTATGCCGAACTGCTGTCGATTGGCCGCAGTTCAATGGAGATCAATATCGAGGTGTGGGCTTCATACTCCAACGAGCGTGAAGTATGCAAAGTCACTGAGGGTACGTTTATTTTTGTGGCGATCGACGATCACGGCAGCACCCGAGCTATTACTGAGTAAGCAAGTCGGGTAGTTGCGGGGGCGGCTGAGGACCCTGCTCCCGGGCTTCAAGATAGGCTTGCTCCGAGATGTGATGATAGTTCTCGACATTGTCGCGAAACGTCTGGTACGACTGGTATACCTCATCTACCTGGGGATTGCTGGCGGCCATCTCAGCCACTACTTCAGCAGAAATCTGCTGCAGACGCCCCAGCACTTCCTGCGGTAGCTTGCGCAGCTGCACACCATGATTCTGCACCAGGTCCTGCAATGCCTGATTATTGAGGGCAGTGTATTGGTCGAGCATATCCTGATTGATGGCCCGTGCCGCCACTGTCACTATTTGCTGCAAGTCGGCGGGCAGGCTATCCCATGCACTTTTATTCACCAGTAATTCCAGGGTAGGGCCAGGTTCATGCCAGCCCGGGTAGTAATAGTACTTGCCCACTTCATGCAAACCGAAGGCCCTGTCGTTATAGGGTCCTACCCATTCGGTGGCGTCGATCACCCCCGTCTGCAAGGAGGTATATATATCGCCCCCCGCAATGGTCACCGCAGTGCCGCCGGCGCGCTCAAAAACCTTGCCTGCGAGCCCCGGAATTCGCATCTTCAAACCCACAAGATCATCCATACTGTCGATCTCGCGATTAAACCAGCCGGCCATCTGAACCCCGGTGTTACCCGCCGCCAACGGTACCAGGTTAAAGGGCTCATAGGCCTTGCGCCAAAGCTCCATGCCGCCACCGTGGTGCAACCAGCCGTTCATTTCCTGGGCAGTAAGGCCAAAAGGTACGGTGGTAAAAAACGGCGCAACCGCCAATTTTCCGCCCCAGTAATAGGCTGCACCATGGCCCATCTCGGCAGTACCTTGTGAGACTGCGTCGAACACCTGCATCGCCGGTACCATTTCCCCGGCGCCGTAGACCTCGATAATCAAGCGCCCGGCGCTCATCTGTTCAACCCATTTTGCGAGACGTTGCGGTGAGGTGCCCAGACCGGGAAAGTTGCGCGGCCAGGTGGTCACCATTTTCCAATGGTACTGCGACGTTCCCTGCGCCTGCTGGGCGGAATCTACACTCGCTAAGTGATCCTGACTGCGTTCCCGCACCCAAAGACCAGACACCAATACCAGCGCCCCAAGCAGCACCAGGATTATCGCGGGCATCGCCGTTTGACGCGCTGCTGCGCTCATCCTGATTGGGTGTCCAGACAGTTTGCCATGATTTTACAATGGCTCAAGTCGAGCGTATTGCAGCACCAGCCACTTGCAACCTTCATCGTCAAAGTTGATCTGGATGCGGGCATGTTGTCCCTGTCCTTCCAACTGCAACACAGTGCCCTCCCCAAAAATCGGATGCAGTACCCGCTGCCCAAGGCCGACATTCCCAGCCGGCACGGCTGTCATTGCGGAACCGGGCGCAGCGTGACTAACACTTCCACCGAGTCTCACTTGTTGCATCAACTCAGGTGGAACCTCGCGAATAAATCGCGATGGGGCATTGTAGTTATCGTTGCCATGCAGGCGACGACTTTCGGCGTAGGTCAGGCAAAGTTTTTCCATTGCCCGCGTAATACCGACATAACAAAGGCGCCGCTCTTCGGCGAGGCGACCGGGTTCAGCAATCGACATGCGGTGAGGAAACAGGTTTTCTTCCATCCCCGCCACAAACACCAGCGGAAACTCCAGGCCCTTGGCGGAATGCAGGGTCATCAGCTGCACTGAATCTTCGTACTCATCAGCCTGGCGCTCGCCGGCGTCAAGGGCCGCACTGTCGAGAAACTGCTGCAACGCGCCGGCTTCTTCACCGAGGTCCGGATCAAAAGCCCGGGTCGCAGACACCAGCTCTTCAAGGTTTTCCACCCGCGCCATGCCACGTTCGCCTTTTTCGTTGCGATGAAACTCAACCAGGCCGCTCGCGCTTATGACATGATCGGTCAGCTCATGCAGGCTGAGCTCCCGTGTCTCTCGATCAAGCTGCTCTATCAACTCGACAAACTGCGTAAGCGCGGCAGCAGCGCGCTTGGCCATCCCCGCCCCCTGCAGTATCTGGGCAATGGCCTGCCACAACGGCAGCTGCTTGTCGCGAGCATGCTGCCGCAACTGTTGCAGGGTTTTTTCACCGATACCCCGTGCCGGTGTATTGATCACCCGCTCCAGTGCAGCATCGTCATCGCGGTTCAGCAATAAGCGCATATAGGCCAATGCATTGCGAATTTCCATACGGTCATAGAAACGTTGGCCACCGTAGACACGATAGGGGATTGCGGCCCGCAGCAAAGCATCCTCCAGGCTGCGGGACTGGGCATTGGAGCGATAAAGAATGGCGCACTCAGCGCGCAGGCGCCCTTCACTAATCCAGCTTTCGATACGATTGACAATAAAGTTGGCTTCGTCGACTTCGTTAAAGCCGGCATACATCGAGATCAGTTCGCCCTCTTCACCGTCGGTCCATAGTTCTTTACCGAGACGCTCGGTATTGTGCTGAATAACCGCGTTAGCGGCTTTGAGGATGGTTGATGTCGAGCGGTAATTCTGCTCCAGGCGGACCACTGCGGCACCACTGAAATCCTTACTGAATTGCTGGATGTTTTCGATCCTGGCACCACGCCAACCGTAAATGGACTGATCATCATCACCCACCGCCGTCACGGCACAGTTGTCCCCCGCTAAAACCCGCAGCCACGCATACTGGATAGTGTTGGTGTCCTGGAATTCATCTACCAGCACAAAGCGGAAGCGGCGCTGGTAGTGTTGCAGGGTTTCTGGATGCTTGAGCCACAGTTCGTGGGAGCGCAACAGCAGCTCGCCAAAATCAACCATGCCGGATAGTTCACATTGCTCTTCGTAGGCCCGATAGATTTGCAGCATGGTACGAGTAAACGGGTCACCCCAATCCTCGACATGTGCGGCACGCCGCCCCTCATCTTTCTGTTCGTTGATAAACCATTGCGCCTGCTTGGGAGGCCACTTGCTATCGTCAACATCCAGCGCCCGCATCACCCGCTTGATCACCCTGAGTTGATCGTCGGCATCGAGTATCTGGAAGGCCTGGGGAAGACCGGCATCACGCCAATGAGCCTTAAGCAGGCGGTGGGCGAGACCATGAAAAGTTCCTACCCACATGCCCCGGGTCGACACACCAAGCAGCTCTTCGATGCGACTGCGCATCTCCCGCGCCGCCTTATTGGTGAAGGTAACCGCCAATATACCCTGGGGAGATACGCCCTCGGTCTGCACCAACCAGGCGATCCGGTGAACCAATACCCGGGTTTTACCGCTGCCCGCCCCTGCCAATACCAATTGGTGCCCGGCGTCGCCGCACACGGCCTGGCGCTGGGGTTGATTGAGGGAATCGAGAATTCGGCTGACATCCATCGGCGCATTCTAGCCGTTGGCAGCCTAGAAGCAAGCTATGGCCTGACTACAAGCACGATTTTCTGCGGTAATGAACCCCGGTTGAGCCCTTGTATTCAGCATTTAATAAATGCTGATTTCTGCGCCACAGAATCTGACGCCAGTGTCCCAGGCCCTCAGGGAAGATTAACCTGCCCCCGGTTTTCCAGCAGCCCCTTGCCGGGCACAAAGTTGGCCTCGATCCGGATACCGTCGAGATCTTCAAACAGTACCGAATAATAACCCTCGGCCCAGGCGTCATCACGCGGGCCATGCACGATGTGAGCGCCCAGATCCAACGCAAGCCGATGCAACTCGTCCACATCCTCCCGGGATTGCATTCGCAAGCAAAAATGGTGCAACCCGGTGCGTGATTGTTGGAATCGATCCCCTACCGGGGTGTCCGGCAAGTGTTGGATGGCGATACCGGTATGACCCCCAACACAGTAGTAATAACCATCAACATCCAACACCGGGCTTAGACCCAAATGCGGCAATAGCTGCCCATAGAACTCTCTGGCGACCCTGAAATTGCTCACCGTCAGCGCAATGTGAGCGATGCCCTTGATTTCCATGTCCATCCTCCCTAACGAGGACATAACTTTACCGCATATCGTCTTCGACGCAACTCGAAGCCCTGGGGTAATATGTCACATTGGAGGATCAGTGGATGGCACTTATGCCGACGGGCGGGACATAACCAGCACCGGCAATATACGAGCCGTGGCTTGCTGGTAGCGCGCGTACTGCGGGTTAAACTGTACCAGCTTATCCCACAGGACAGCCCGCTCAGCGCCTTCAACTTCGCGAGCCAACATGGGCCCCTTGTAACCGCGAAAGGTCACTCTGACCTCGGGGTTGGCGCGCATATTGATAACCCAGGCAGGATTGTTTTTACGGCCCCAGTTAGACCCCACCAACACCAGGTCCTCATTCTGCCGCATGCACAGCGTGGCGATCTCTCGCTTGTTGCCGGTTTTCGCGCCAATTGTTTCGACCAGGGCTACCGATTGCATGCCGGTATTGAGCCATCCGCGGCTGGTGCGCAATAGAGCCCGATCCAGCCGCGGCACTGTTTTCATTAACAACGCTACCATGCGCTCCGACTCAAGCGCACGCTTGACAATATTGGAATTAAGCAACTGCATGGTTTTCCCTGCCGCTAAGTGACCGCCTGCATTTAGGTCCAGACGAAACTATTCTGTGACTGGAATGGAAGCTTCAAGCACGTTCCAACTGGAAGCTGATCCCCGCATTTGACCGCAGCCGATCAAGCAACACGGAGCCCATAGCCGCCGCCGGAGTCCAGACGCCACCCCCCGCCATAGCGGGGTTTTTTACCAAACATACGGCACTTTCGGCAATCATCTTTGAAGTGGAACCATAGCCCGGGTCCATATCGCCCTGGACGCTGGCGCGAATGGAGCGGCCATCGCCGGTTTCTCCGACAAACAGGACATCGTAGCCGCCGCTTTCCCGCTCCTGCCTGGACGGGCCCTCGCCTGGCTGGCGCGGATCATTGGCCATCGATTTATCGCTGGCCACGGCATTGGCTGTCGCCTCGCCCTCCTCACCCGGCCCGGTAATCAGCATTTCATCGTAGGCAAAATCTTTGCCATAGGAGTGCTCCATCAACCAGTTTGAGCGGTGAATGTTTTTTGTATTGATGGTCGCCATCACGAACGGGGCCACCCAACTGCCGAGCACTTCATCGTATTCAGGCTGGTTGCCCGCAGGCTGCTCCGGCCCACTAAATCCAGGCGTTAGTGCAAAGGGGTTGCTTAACAGCGCAAACGTTGCCGGGTCTTTAGCCGCTGCCGCCATGGTTGCCTTGAAGCTGGCCAAAGTACCACCCGAGAAAGTACCCTTCATTTTTCGCACCCGACCCCTGACCCGGGAAACGGGTTGGCCAAACTCCTGTTGCGCCGCCTGCTGCAAATAGTACACGCCAAGATCAAAGGGAATCGAATCAAAGCCACAGGAGAATACAATGCGCGCGCCACTTTCCCGGGCTGTTGCTGCATGTTTCTCAATCATTTGATGCATCCACGCCGGCTCTCCGCAAAGATCGACATAATCCGTTCCCGCCTCGGCGCAGGCCGCGACCACTTCTGAGCCATAGAGCAAGTAGGGCCCGACAGTAGTCAAAAGCACCTTACTGCGCTGGACCATGGCTTGCAGTGACTGGGGATCGGTAGCATCCGCCACCAGCAGAGGCAGTGAATCGGGAATGCCAAGTCCAGTTCGCACGGCCTCCAGTTTTTGTTGGCTTCGTCCGGCCATTGCCCAGTGTATTTCACCATCGACGCCGTACTGCCGGAACAGATACTCCGCAACCAAGCGCCCCGTGAAACCGGTGGCACCGTAAATAACAATGTCCAAGTCTCGCTGCTTTACCATGACCCTGTAATCCTTTTGTCTAAAAAATCGCCCGCGCCCACCACGCCGCCGCCCGCCTGCTAACCGGTTCGCGATTCGTGTGCCAGATAACAACGATGGGTGCGCTTGCTTGATCTATTATTGTCTGTCGGGCACATAGGTACGGTAACAACGATACGCTGGTTCAGCAGCTATACCAATCCCCGGCAAGGTATAGATGAAGTGGCTGCTGCCAGTCTGAATACTATTTGCGGGCGTATCTACTGCGAGATAACGCAGCTCGACAACAAGAGCAGGCACTATGTGGAACCACAACGGCAGTCGGCGGCCACCCTTCGCCCGGCAACCCGGCCCCGGCCAGGAATCGGTATGGGACTACCCCAGGCCACCCGCATTGGTGCCGGACAGACGCCATGTGACCATAAGTTGGCAGGGTCAGTCTGTTGTCGAGAGCTCAAGCTCGATGCGGGTTCTTGAGACCGCCAGCCCTCCGACCTTTTACTTTGCCCCTGAGACCGTCAACACCGCCCTGCTGCGACCGGCGTGTGGCAGCAGCTTTTGCGAGTGGAAGGGCGAGGCCTCCTATTGGACGCTAGCCATACCCGGTTATACCCTGGAGCGAGTGGGGTGGAGCTATCCCTCACCAACACCTGCCTTTGCCGCCATCGCGGGATGGATTGCTTTTTATCCGCAGCAGTTGGATTGCAGGGTTGATCAGCAGAGGGTGGAACCCCAGGATGGCGGGTTTTACGGTGGTTGGGTTACTGCCGAAATTATCGGGCCCTGGAAAGGGGAATCGGGCACCGGAGGCTGGTAAACCAGATGATTAACCGGCCTCAAGATAGTGGACACTGAACAGCTGCTCATCATCCAGCCAGCTTTTTGCCACCCGTAATTGGGCCTTGCTCGCCAGCTCCGCAATGGCTTGCAGCGTATATTTGTAAGAGTTCTCTGTATGGATCGTTTCTCCGGCCTCGAACTCAAAGACCTCCTCACCGCATTGAATACTCTGGGCGTCGACGCTGACGAGATGCATCTCTATCCGTCGCCTGGCTTCACAATAAAACGCACGATGACGAAATTTATCCGTATCAAACCCGGTCCCCAGCAGCTGATTGAGATGGTCCAGTAGGTTCAGGTTGAAGCGGGCAGTGACGCCTGCCGCATCGTTGTAGGCGGCATTCAGCCGGGCACTGGATTTGTGCAGGTCAACCCCGAGGAGCAGCCCTCCTTCGGGGGCGACCCACTGCCGCATACGCTTCAAGAAGGCAACCGCAGCCGCCGGCTCCAGGTTGCCGATGGTCGAGCCGGGATAAAACACAACCCGTTTACCCGCGGGCAGCGACTTTGGCAAACTCCAGTTGTGGGAGAAATCGGCGCATATTGCATGGATTTGTACGCCGGGAAATTCCTCACCAAGACGCTGCGCCGACTGCCGCAAGAAATCGGCGGAGATGTCCAGCGGCACGTACGCCGAGGGCTCCAGCGCCTGCAGCAACAGGCGAATTTTTTCACTGCTGCCACTACCAGGCTCAATGATCACACTGCCCCGCCCGCAGTAGCCAGCCATCTCATTGCGGTAGGTGGCTAAGATGGCCTTTTCGGTACGCGAGGGATAGTACTCGGGCAGGCGGGTAATCTGGTCGAACAACTCAGAACCTACCTGATCGTAAAAAAACTTGGGGTTGATCGTCTTCTGCTGTTGCCCCAGGCCACGCCGCAACTCAAGTCCGGCATCCACCTGGCCCGGGTGTTGGTCTTCGAACCGGACATTGCCCGAGGGCGTCTCGATAGCAATATTGTTGTCCTGCTGGGCTGCAACTTTCATGTTTGTCCTTATCTGCCGTGATCTCGTGGCTCTGCGGCTGGATTACCAGTACCTTGCTCAGCTGGCGAAGCCCCGAAGCCGCGCCCTGGCCGTGATGTATTGCCATACTACAGGGATTTAGCCAGGCGAACTCCGCTGAACTGCCAGCGATCGCCGGGATAAAAAAAGTTTCGATAGCTGGGCCTCAGGTGTCCTTCAGCACTGACGCAGGAGCCTCCCCGCAGTACCAGCTGGTTGCACATAAACTTACCATTGTATTCGCCAATGGCTCCCGCGGCGGCGGCAAATCCTGGATACGGCGCATAGGCACTGCTGGTCCACTGCCAGCAATCGCTATACAACTGACACATATCGCTGCTGGACTGACTGGCTGCCCGGGGCTGGAAACAGCCGTCGGCAGCGCCTTGCGCGGTCACCTGGCCGGTGCCGGCCGCGTGCTCCCACTCGGCTTCCGTGGGCAGGCGACAACCTGCCCAGCGGGCATAGGCATCCGCTTCATAGGCACTGATATGGCAAACCGGTTGCGCAGGATCCAGCTCGCGCAAACCGTGCAAAGTATATTCGTGCCACTGCCCCTGATTTCGAACCCAGTACTGCGGGCACTGCCAGGCTGACTCTTGCAAGGCAGACCAGCCGTCCGCCAACCACAAGTCGGCGCGCCGGTAACCCGCATCGTCGATAAACTGCTGGTATTGCGCATTAGTGACCAGGCGGTCAGCAAGTGCATAGGGGGCAAGATAGACTTTGTGGCGGGGACCCTCGTTGTCAAAAGCAAAATCTTCACCCCGGTAGCCTATCTCAACCAATCCCCCGCTGAATGAACGCCAAACCGGACTATTGGCCACAGCCACGGGGGCAGCCGGGCTGGCAGTCGAATAGACCGGCAGCAGCGGATTGCAGAACAAAGAATACTTGAGATCGGTGTAAAACAGCTCCTGGTGCTGCTGTTCGTGCTCAATACCCAGGCGGCACCTTTGTTCAATCTGGCGGCGCTGCGGGTGTTGCTGCCGGGCCAACAATTGCTCCATGTTTTCGTCGATATACTGGCGATAGTCCATCACCTGGGCAACCGTAGGACGCGATAATAACCCCCGGCGCGGCCTTGGAAACTGCTCACCCACACCGTTGTAATACGAGTTAAAGAGCACTGCATAGGCCGCTTCCAGGGGCTGATAGTTCGGCAGGAACGGCTGCAGCAGAAAGGTTTCGAAAAACCAGCTGGTATGGGCGATATGCCATTTGGGTGGGCTGGTGAAGGCCTCTGCCTGTAAGCCAAAATCTTCATTTGCCAGCGGCTTGCAAGCCGCAAGGGACTGTTGCCTGGTGCGCCTGAAGCGCTCGTTCAGTGATACTGTTGACTGTAGCTCTACAGTGTATCCGGCCACACCCTTCCTCCTACAGCGATCCGATTAGCGACAGCTCGAGCGAACAAAACGCCTCCTGCGGGCGAGCACTGGAATGCCTCAAGGTAGTCCAACTGGTAATTTTTTTGGCAGTAATCTAACAGTATCCGCATTGCCGATCCCGTGGCGGAATCTTCCGCCACGCCGTACTGCGGTGCAAAATAGCGAAAGCGGATCGCCCCTGGCTTATCTCCCGACCGACTGCAGGCGATGATAGCCCGCGAGGTATAGCGAGTCAGCTCCATCGACGGTGGCGACAAAGCCTCCAGCCGGAATCCGCCGGGCCACTCCAGCACCAAATATCCCTGTTCAGGGCCGGCCGTCGCCGCCCGCATTGGCCGGCTACCGAACACAGCGTCGACCCAGTGTGGTAGCAGTATACTCTCGCTCGCAAGCCTATCAAAAAGCAGCCACAGCAGATCGGCCCTGGATTGGCACTCGATTCTGCTGCCACCCATGACCAACTGCAGCGGCGCCGACATCCCCCGGCGATACCAATACCACGCCGCCGCCAGCAAACCGTGACCACAACATTGGATCGCTTCACCCCCCGGGGCAAAGCAGGCCACGCCAAACTGCAATGGCAGGGCCGACTCCCAGCTGTAGCAGCGGGTGATTCCAGCTCGCATTTTTGTGACCTGCACCGGCACCGGCCCGGCAACGATTTCACAGGGATTGCCATTGGCGTTAGCTCCGACAAATACCCTTACGATAGACATAACAATCCTTTTGGCTGCAGGCCCCGTTGGGGCCCGCAATAGTGACGCAATAAATGGTATGCTAGGCGCCTTTTGATCCTTAATGCAATGTTTGAACGGAACCGCAAAACGCTATGTTGATATCACGTCCCTGGCCGCGACTTTGGCTGGTCCTTGTTACGCTATGCAGTACTACTACTTTCGCTTCTCCTGACAAGCAAACCAATCGCGAAGCAGCTGCCACCTACGCAGGCAGCGAGAGCTGTGCCAGCTGCCACCAACAAGCCTACAAGGGTTGGCAGGAATCCCATCACTGGCAAGCTATGCAGCCCGCCACCGAGAAAACCGTGCTGGGCGATTTTAACGACACCACTTTTACGCATTTCGGCGTAACCAGCAAATTTTCGATGGTCGATGGTGTTTTCAGCGTCCAAACCGACAATGCAGCCGGGGAAATGGAAACCTTCACGATTGATTACACCTTCGGTTTTTATCCCCTGCAGCAGTACCTGATAGCCTTTGATGATGGTCGTTATCAGGCTCTTAATGTGGCCTGGGACAGCCGTCCGAAGGAGGAGGGAGGCCAACGCTGGTTTCATTTGTATCCCGACGAGGCCATTCCCCACGACGACCCCTTACATTGGACCGGCGCCTTTCAAAACTGGAATAGCCGCTGCGCCAGCTGCCACTCTACCGACCTGCAAAAAAACTATGACCAGCAGAAAGATACCTACCAGACCCAATGGTCGGAGGTTACCGTGGGCTGTGAAGCCTGCCACGGTGCCGGCAGCAAACACCTCGCCTGGGCGGCGGGTGAAGATAGTATTCCCGACATGGGACTGTTGGTTTCTCTGGACGACCGCGCCACATGGCAGCTGACAGACAAGCGGCCAACTATGGTCAATACCAGTGAGCACCGACCACAGCGCCAGCTGGGAGCCTGCGCCGGGTGCCATTCACGCCGCCAGGAACTCGCCCACCGTCAGGTCGATGCCGACTTCCTCGACAGTTACGACCCCACCCTGCTGCTGGAAGGTCTGTACTTTCCAGACGGCCAGATCCAGGATGAGGTCTATGTGTATGGTTCTTTCCTGCAGAGCAAAATGCATGCAGAAGGCGTCGTGTGCAGTAACTGCCATGAGCCTCACAGCTTGAAACTGCGTGCCGAGGGCAACGCCCTGTGCAGCCAGTGTCACAATGCCGAGGTATTTGACAAACCCGCCCACCATCACCATCCAGCCAACTCAAAGGGCGCCCAGTGTGTTGATTGCCATATGCCCGAACGGACCTACATGGTGGTGGACCCGCGACGCGACCACAGCTTTCGAGTGCCTCAACCCATACTGAGCGGACTACTCGGCACTCCCAACGCCTGCACCGGCTGCCACCAGGATAAAGACAATAGCTGGGCCAAACAGGCAATGCAGGACTGGTATGGGCACCAGCCACTGCGGGATGAACATGCCAGCACCCTGGCCATCGCCAGGGGCAACAATCCTGAGGCTCTCAAACCATTGCACGATTTGGCTAATGACCCCTCCGAAGCGCTTATTGTGCGAGCCACAGCGGTTCACGAGACCGGGCGTTTTGCCAGTACCGAAACGATGACTGAAGGGATTAACCATCTTTATGACGATAATCCGCTGTTGCGCATTGCTGCGGTGCAAGCGCTTGAAGTGCTGCCCGTCAACCAGCGTTACACCATATTGGGCCCCATCGTTGTCGACCCGGTAAAAGCCGTGCGCATGGCGGTGGCTGCGGCATTGGCCGGCACTGATCCGTCGCAACTCAACCCGGACCAGGCCAAAGGTCTCAATGCCCTGTTTGAAGAGTACCAGGCGGCGCTCGAGTTTAACGCCGACATGCCCAGCGGGCAGCTCAACCTGGGTTTATTCTACCTTGCCCAGGGCGATGTCGAGCAGGCTGAGGGCGCCTACCAGCATGCCCTGAAACTCTCGCCCGGGTACATCCCCGCCATGCTAAATCTCGCCGACCTCTATCGCGGCACGGGCGCTGAAGACAAAGCCAAACCGCTACTGCAGCAGGCAATGACCGATGCACCCGAAGAAGCCCCTGCCTATCATGCGATGGGCCTGTTGCTGGTGAGAGAGCAAAAAATGGCGGAAGCCATGCCCTATCTGCAGAAAGCCTCCGAGCTAGCGCCGGAATCAGCTCGCTACAGCTATGTTTACGGGGTTGCGTTGCACAGCAATGGCGAGAAAGCAAAGGCCATTGAGGTATTGCAGGAAGCGGCAGAGCAACATCCCTACGATCGGTCGATTCCAGCAGCGTTAGAGGCGTATTCCGGGAAGCAGCCATAGCAGTCGTTGGCAGACTGCAAGGCTTTGGTTTTGGGTGAGGGCCTGCTGGCAGGCTTACAGCGGGATCAACCCTTGCCCATCAAGCCCCTGATGCTGGCCGGCAAGTCGGCAGGGATTAGTACCATCTTGCTGTTACTGGACTTCGACATGGACTTGATCGAATCTATGTAGCGCTCGCCCAACAGGTACATCACGGGCAACTCATTTTGCTGGATTGCCTCGGTAACTTTCTGGATCGCTAACTGGCTGGCTTCGGCCAGCACCACTTGTGCCTCGCCGTCACGACGGGACGCCTCAAGCCGCCCGTCTGCCTCCAGTATGGTTGCCTCCTTTTCCCCTTCAGCCCGGGTTACGGTAGCGCGTCGTCCGCGCTCTGCAGCTGCCTGCTCTTCCATGGCGTGCTGCATGGTAGTTGAGGGATTGATATCCTGTATCTCGACCGTTTTTAGGGTTATACCCCAATCGGCGATATCATCGGAGATCATAGCCTTTAGTTTGGCCTTGATGTGATCACGCGATGACAGCGCATCGTCGAGATCCATTTCACCAATAATGGAACGCAGTGAGGTTTGTACCAAAGTCTGAATCGCGATCGAGTAATCCTCTATGCCATACACCGCTTTTTCCGGCGAAACAATATTGATGTAGGCCACCGCATTGGCGCGGATGACAGCGTTATCTTTGGTGATAACTTCCTGGGTCGGAATATCCAATACAATATCCTTCGTGGTCAGCTTGTAGGCAACATTGTCGATGTAGGGAACAATAATATTCAGGCCCGGCCCCAGGGTTTTGTAGTATTTGCCGAGCCGCTGCACCACCCATTTACTGCCCTGGGGCACCAGCCGAACACCCTTGGCAATGGTTACCAAAACCAGAACGAAAAACACAATAACAGGCACCAAACTTTCCATGCTAAATCCTCGACTATTGTTTGTTAACGACCAGGGTATTGCCCGATACATCCGCTACCACAACGCGATCACCGGTCTGGACATCCTGCTGGCAAATAAAATCCCACTCATCAGCTCCCAGTACAGGGATACTAAAACGCAACTTGCCGCGCTGGTGCTCCCGCGGAACTGCAATGACGTGGCCAACTTCACCGATGATAGCTTCGCGAGATAACCCGGCCATGGTTTTGTTGACTGCCCGCGGCTTAAAGTAGCGATACCAGTAAAAAGCGGCAGCAGCGGAGCTCACCGCCCAAATAAACACCTGCCAGCTGACCGACAATGACGGCAGCAACCACACCAGGATACCAACCAGTACAGCTCCCAGCCCAAACCACAGAGCGGTAAAGCTGGGCAGTGCAATTTCGATCATCATTAACACCATACCGAATACCAGCCAGTGCCAATAAAGTAACGTTAGATCCATTGCTACCGCCCCCGTTGATGTCGCTGCATCATAACCCAGCTAATGCGACTTGGCACCAGATGGATGACTCCTGCCAACACCCATGCGAGCTATATTAACCACGCTAAAAAATCACAGATATGGTGAGCAAATTAACATTGCGGATTTTTGTAACTGTGAACACAGAATTTTGCGAAGCGTGAACACCTGCACCCTTCCTTCCTGCAGGTTCGGCAATTTAACCTGAAGTGTTCACGGCAGGTCAACTTCTGCCTGTTTTTTTCGCATCGATTCACCTTTGACCTGCAATTTAGTGGCGTTGTGTAACAGGCGGTCGAGAATGGCATCGGCCAATGTCGGGTCGCCAATCGCCTCGTGCCAGTGTGTAGTGGGAAGCTGGCTGGTGATGAGCGTAGCGCCACGTCCGTGGCGATCCTCCATGATTTCCAACAGGTCATTACGCTGTTGCTGGGTGAGCACATCAAGCCCCCAGTCATCAACAATGAGTAGGTCCGTTTTTGCCAGCTGCGCCAGTAACCGGCCGAAGCTGCCATCACCATGGGACACCATCAGTGTTTCAAACAAGCGGCTGGCGCGGTAGTAGCGTACGGAGAATCCGTGCTCGCAAGCCGTCTGGCCGAGTGCGCAGGCAAGGTAGGTTTTACCGGTTCCGGTTGCGCCCTCGATCAGCAGGTTGCGGTGGCGCCGAATCCAGTCCAGTTGCAGCAGTTGCGCCACGGTATCTTTGTGCAGGCCGCGGCGAGCACGGTAATCGATATCCGCCGGGTGGGCATTGAGACGCAGTTTTGCCTGCTTCAACAAGCGGGTGATTTTGCGGTTATCACGGCAGGTTGACTCGCTGTTGACCAGTAAACTCAGGCGCTCGAAGAAGCCCAGCTCTTCATAGGTCGTGGGCTGATCCAGTTGCTGTGAGAGCGCATCGGCCATGCCGGTTAAGCGTAAGCTGTGCAGCTGTTGCAGTAGGTGTTGATGGTTCATAGAGTTTCCCTTTTCGGCTTGAGTTAGTGGTAATAATCGCTGCCACGGACATTGTCGTGAAACAGCGGCAGTGTGGTTTGCGTTTCGGCTTCAGCGTCATCAAGAGGCACTTTGTCCATACTGTTACTGAGGATGGCGGCGATGTTCTTGTAGTGCATGCCACCGATCTGTGTTGCACGGTGGCAGGCTGCATCCAGGCGCTCTTTACCGTACTTTTTGCTGAGGTTGAGCAGGCCTAAGCATGCGCGGTAGCCGTGCTCCGGGTGGCGGCGACTTTCCAGCTGATACTGGATAACGGTCTGAGTGTGCGGACCTATGCTGTCCGCCCAGCGCAGAAAGCGTTGTGGCGACCATTCCTGATGTTTACGATGTGCCTTCGCCATATGCGCAGCATCAGTGGTGTGGCCCCCGGCACGGTGGACGCGAGGATGGGTGGCCACTTGACGACCCCGGTGGAATATAGCCAGCGTAGTATCACCGGCGTGCACCATCACTTCCTCCTTCACCAGCTGATAGGGTACCGAGTAATAGTGACTGTCATACTCGACGTGGTAGTCGAGATGGACGCGAGCCTTCTTAATATGACGGTATTGATACGCGGCGTTCGGCAAGGGCTTTAGCGCCGGCTTATCCAACTGCTCGAACTGTGACAGTCGAGAGCCGGGGCGCTTTTTAAAGGGGCGGCGGTTCAGGTCTTCAAGCAATGACCTGATCGCCAGGTTAAGTGCCGCCAAGGTGTAGAACGTCTGCTTCCTGAGGCGCATCATGATCCAGCGTTCGACAATCTGTACGCCGACCTCGGCTTTGGCTTTATCCTTGGGTTTATAGGGACGAGCAGGAACAACGGCAACGCCATAGTGCTCGGCCATTTGTTGGTAGGTAGGATTAATGTCCGGATCGTAACGGCAAGCTTTACTAACAGCACTTTTCAGGTTGTCGGTCACCACGATGTCAGGCAGGCCCCCATAAAACGTAAAGGCCCGCACATGTGAGCCTATCCAATCGGGTAAGCTTTGTGACCACGTGGCTTCGGCAAAGGTGTAGGAGCTCGCACCGAGCACCGCGACAAACACCTGGGCGTCACGGATCTCGCCCGTCTCGGGGTTTACCACCGCCAGGGCTGGCCCGCAGTAATCGACAAACAACTTCTCGCCGACGCGGTGCTGCTGACGCATTGAGAGCTGCTGACTTCTCCTCCAGCGCTTGAACAAGACGGTAAAGCGGGAATAGCTGTAATGATTGCCAGGGTGTGTCTCGGCATACTCCTGCCACAGTAATTGGCGGGTCATTCCTTTGGTTCCCAGCTCTCGATGGATCTCCCCATAGTCAGGCTCGGCAAGCGCCGTTGAGTCGCTGTGGCTGCGCCCTGGCTGTAACCGTGCCTCCAGATCTGCCTCTGACAAGCCCTCCGGCAGCGGCCAGCCCAGACCCGCGGCCTCTGCGCGCTGCAGATACTTGGAGATAACGCCAATGGACAGACCCAGGCATAAGCCTATTTGCCGCAGCGACAGCCGGGCCTCGTATTTGAGACGCAAAATTTCTTTCAACTTGATCATCGTGACCCTCTTGGTAGTCATGGGCGCTCCCGTTGGCTAATGGATAGGCAAAGGGCGCGCAGGTTACGGACATAGCCGGTACCTGCAAGAGGGAAAGGAGCGGAGTCTTGAGCTGTGAGTCCTAAATTTTGCGTACCGTGAACACTGAATTTTGCCTGGCGGCAAAAGTGTTCACGCTTCGGGAAAATTCAGTGTTCACAGTTGAGAAAATTCGGTGTTCACGCTTGGTGAAAATAAGTGTTCACGATGGGCAAAAATACGCAACATCAAGCAGTTGAGAAAGAAGCAGCCAATATACTGCTGTAATGATCGCTACTTATAAAACGTAACTGCCCGCCGGCAGAATAAAACAGTGGCGACAAGCACACAGTTCGCGACGGCGAGCCAGTGAAACTGGCCCCCGGTTTACAGCGACCAGCTGACTTTTAAGTCAGGAGAGACCGATAACGCCAATCAAAGCCAGGGAGACAATTGAAGCCCCATTCACCGCCTTGACTGAACCTCGCCCCGTATTTATCAAAAACTCTACAGAATACAGCAGCAGAAAGGCGGTTAACGCAATCCGGCTAACCGAATAACTGTCCAGAGTTTGAAAAGGCAACATTGGGAGAAACACAACGGCCAGCAGCAACAGCAAGTCCTGGGTGTCGAGGGTAAAGTCGTCTTTCCTTGTCATGCGAATGGATAACACCAGAAACAGTGCGAGAAAGACTAACAAGCCTGTAACAAGCATCTCCTGCTGTATCGAAATATTGAGCTGAGATAAAAGGTAGGCAATCAATATACTGGCTATCCCACAGGACAATCGAGTCAGTTGCTTGTAACGATGGCCGGCAAGAAAGCTGGCAAACCCAAGCACTATTGCGATAATCAAAGACACCTTTGCAAGCGGCCGATCAAAGTCTCCGATGATATAAATCGATGCGAACATAAAAACGATAATGGTCACGCTGACGATTTTCGCTAGATAGGGGTACAGTGGAGATAACTTTCTTAACAATCGGTTGCGCCGCTCATTCCCACCTTTCTGCCGCTGGCGTTTGCGAAACTGCCAACCACTATGGTTTGCCGCAAGCAGCAAACCGCACACCGTGGCAACAAAAGCCAGGTAAAATGGTACGACACTAAGATCGGAGCCATAGCGGTAGAAATACGCCATCGCCATTAACAATGCCTGTAGCAAATAGACAACTACAACTACTTCATAATGCCTGAAACCCACTTTTATCAGCTGGTGATGAAAATGCTCATTGTCGGGGCCGGGTAACGGTAACTTCTTGTAGATTCTTACCGGAATGACTTGCAGGATATCGAGGATAGGAATACCCAGAAGCAGCACGGGCAAAAATTTATTGTAAGCACTGCCTTCTTGCTGCGTAACAATAATAGCAAGGCATGCTATGAGAAAGCCCAACAACTGGCTGCCCGCGTCACCCATATAGATCCTGGCTGGATAAGTATTGAAACGCAGGAAACCCAGTACACCCCCCACGAAAGCCAGGGCGATCATTGCTGTCGCATAATCCTCGATTTGCAAAGCGAGGATAAGTACTAGCAGCAACGCCATAATCGACGTTCCTCCGGCCAGCCCATCCAGGCCATCGGAAAAATTGACGCCATTGACAACGCCCACCAGAAAAAGAAACGTCAACGGATAGCTGAACCAGAAAGGGGCCTCCCCAAGCCCCCAAAAGGGCAGTTCGAATAAAACGATACCCCCCATCATGGCTATGACCGCAGCCAGACTTTGCCCGAAAAGCTTCCATTGATAACTTAACTCATAACGATCATCCAGCACGCCAAAAAGCACAATAATGGCACAGCTTGGAATCAAGCTGGTCAAATGGCTATCGTAGGGCAGTAAGAAAAACAGCGGGATGGTCGAGCCCAGGACAATGCCCAAGCCACCAGTGCGGGGGATCGGTAGCTTGTGTAACTTGCGACCGCCCACTGGCTCATCAATCAGCCCAAGTCTGGGCGCAAATCGGCTGATCAGTGGAATAATGGCGATGGTTAGAAAAAACGCCACCGTCAAACTATATAAAAAATTCATAATAGATACGTTATCCGAATACAGGATGTGTAATCGCCAAGCGGCGGCCCCTCGCCAATCTCGGAGTGGGCACCCTTTGCCAACCATACCGCTTGCGCAATATTCACGGCAACAGACTATTGCGCCGCGCAGCGCCTTAGGGCCATCTGCTTAATCACTTCGCGCTGTTAAAGCGATCCCTGCATACAGGAGATTGATCGGAATCAAATCTTCTTTCGCGTCGAGAACTTTTTTTCCGAACCTATTGCGAAATTTCCCTTGACACTGGACAAGCATAAGTATCGAAGCACCAAATCTACCCCATCCAGCCAGCAACACCCAGGGCCCAATCAACAACACCAACGCTCGCACATAAATATGCCGGTTTATCGACCGGGGATCGACTCTTCTATTTCAGGATAGAATTCATCGACAAAATCTTGCAAGCGCTGGTCTGCTTCGGCAAGCTCTTGCCCCTCTGGTACCATCGTAATAACTCGAACCAGCGCGCCATCTGAGCGTTTCAGCACCAACGCATCCCAGAACAGGTAAAACTTGGCCAGATATTCGTTGCTAATAATTCGACCTCGTTGGGCAAACCAATAGTAGACCAGTTGACGGCTCTGGCCTTTGGCAATAACCAGGCGATTCACCACCATGGGATCGCCCGGGCCATCATTAGTCAGTTGGTGCTTATCGAGCTGGCTGATTTTCCAGCCACCACCGGGGATACATGCTCTGGGCGAATGAATGGATGAACCTTTTCGCTGTGAATCGTAGTAGGCGATATATAGTTCAACCGGATACCCCTCACTGCTTCTGCGATAGTCAGCTTTAATATAGTCAGTCAGGTCGAGCCGGTCGAGTATCCGTTCCTCAATCGCGGTTTCCCGACCCATCCAGCCTCCCTTTACTAACGGAAAGTATGCAAAGGTCCTGCGCTCGGGTACCAGCTCTGTTCGTTCTTTAGTCATCAGGGTTAAAGGCAGTGCTGCTAATAGCATTAGCACTAGAGCAACCAGCGGCCCACCGGTATTCCTGGCGCCGGGCTGTGTTTCGCGAATTTGCTGCACACTGGGGTGGGTAAAATCCAACAGATCCAGGACCGATGTTTTGTCCTTGAGTAAGCGACTCAATATCCAGACCTCTAAAAACAACAAAGCAAGACAGGCCATAAAAACGAACCAGCCCTCGAAAGCATGTAAAAAGCCTTCGGCCATTTCGGTGCCCCAATACTTGACAGTAATGCCAATGACACCGATTCGAAAGCTATTCATTACAATGGTAATGGGCACCGTGGAAACGAAAATCAGGCAGCGCTGCCAAAGAGGCCCGCGGTACAGATAACCAATTAAAAAGCCAAAGCTCATGAGTGGAAAGAGATAGGTCAGTCCGCTGCAAGCCTCAACGACTTGCAACTGGTACACACCGAGATCTATCACATTGCCTGAAACGTAAACGCTGATATCAAACAGGCGAATGAACCATACTCCCAACTCAGTGGACCACAATTGCAGGCTCGCCGACAAGCCCTGGTAGATAAATGAAGGAAGCGGAATCATAAAGGCCAGATAGGCAATGGATGCCCAGCTTATCTTTAAGCCATCCCAGCCAAATATACCCAATACCAATGCCCCCAGCGCCAGAATAATGGCGTAGTGAACAATGATATAAAGGGAACTCAACTCACCCAGGCACCAGCCAAAAACGGCTAGCAGCATTAGAGCCACGCAAGTCCATGCAGGCTTCCAGTCCAGAGCAATCAGTGCTGGTAGCTTCTGCCAAAACAGAAACAGGGCCACCAGTGGAATCATATAGCCGTGGCTGTACTCTTCCTGCTTTGACCAGCGTGCCTCCAACTCAACAAAACCGTCGGCAAACAAATAGGCCAGGATCAGCAAGACGAGAACTACCGATATGGGAATTAAATGGCGGCTGTGTGTCATAGAAAGTTCTCTATTCAAATCCATATGTCCTCGAGTCTACCCTGACCAGCTGAATAGGAGACAGGGTAACTGTCTCTTTGTTTTTGACTGCGGTTTACAAAACCAATACTTGATAATCACCTTGCGCGAGGTCCCAAATTGGAAAGCGGGAAACCAGGGCCAAAAACAACGGGCTTTTCATAGCGAACTCATCGAGCAAAGTATACTGTAATTTCGCAAAGCTGCTTTTCCCGAACCGCAGCATCGAAAAAATCGCCGGGATCAGTGCTGAAGTCGGTGGACGAAAACCAAGCCCAGAATGCAGCAAAAACTGGTATCGGACGTTGCCGCATTGCCAGCGGTCAATCAGTTTCCTGGCGCCTGTTTTCGACTAACGGGGTATAAACTTCATCGACATACAGATCTGCGATATCCAACCAACTACGGCCCCTACGCATTTCACGCGCCTTGCTACGCATCTGTTGCAGAAAATCCGGATCTTCAACAAATCGGCGAATCGCTTGTGCAATCTCCTCGGGCGCATCGCCACACAATATTCCGTTGACGCCGTTTTCCACTGTTTCTCGGTGGGAGGCAACATCGGTAGAGATAATTGGCATACCCAGCGCCCGGTATTCCAGCACCTTGATTGTGGGCTGATAGTGCCAGGTGGGTCGATCCGGCGTGTACGCCAGCCCAACATCGTAACCCACCAGGGTCGAGGGAACTTCGCTGTAGGCAACCGGTGGCTTTATCGTTACACAGGATTCGATTCCCAGTTCCTCGATAACTCCTGAGTAGTAGCCATCCGATTTATCCGGGCCAATAAAATCGATACGGAATTTGTCTGTGTGGCGCAACAGCAGCTTCGCGGCATGCATAATATTTTCCAGGTTTCGTAGTCGGCTGAGCGTACCTACATAGACAAAGGTAACCGGGTCATTTTTGCCCCGTCCGCGCTCATTTGCCGGGTGATCGATGAAAGCCTGGTCAACCCCTACCGGCACTACCGCTCCCCATTTTTGCCAGTCGCTGCCCAGAATTCGTTTCGCGGCCTCCGCATGACAAAAGCAGGTTTTTTCGAAGACATGTTTGGCCCAGAATTTCCTTCGAAAAATTGCCGTCGTTTCCTTGATTCTTGTGATCAGGCGAGGATTTACCGCTTCGTTAATCTGGCGTATGTCGAGCACAAAGTGTATTCCGGCAGGCATAAGTGGCGGGACAAGCTCTGACATGGCCAAGGGGTTGATCTGGACAATATCTGGCGACAGGTCGACCAATGCCCGCCTGATGCTGCCGATGAAACGCAACAACTGCCAGCGGGACAAAAGACTGGCAAGTAACGGAATCCTCGACCACGGAGGACTAACAGGAACAATTCCTGCGATTCGCTTTTCCAAACCATGATCAGAATTAAATTCAAGCGCTCCATCGTCACCGGCCCAGGCCAAATACACATCGTGGCCACGAAGCCTCAATGCAGACGCAAGCTCAGCGTAAACAGGATTGGCACCGCTTGGTGCGTAATGCAGGAGAACAATTCGCATAGTTAAAAGCTTGGTAGTCTGTGTTCGGTTATGGTTTATGCCAGGTCATCTACATGCGCCCAAGAGCCCTGCTGTCGTGCCTACTATAGGGCACTTTCACGGGTTGCTCCTATAGCAGGGCCGCATAACTGATTCAGGCCTTGTTGCGCTTATCTCGGGACCTTCGACGTAGCATGGATAACACAAGTTCCAATAGCTCCTGCAGAAACACGCGTTGGGTGAAGAATATGGCAAGGCAATAACAGGCGGCCCCCGCCAGCAAAACCAGAATTAACCCCAATAAATCCAGCTCCCCGGCGCTATTGTCAACAAGCGCATATTTGGCCGCAATCATGGCGGCCGCCATTATCAGGCCATTAATGCTGGCAACCAGCATCAGCCCAACGCTCTGTTTTGCGGTACCGGGTAACAGCCTGTTTGCCTGGTAGACATTGAATGCCATGCCGAAAAAATGAGCAACGGCGACAGCAGATGCCACGCCAACAATGCCATGGGGTAGCCAATACACTGACAATGGCACGAGGCAAACCATCAACACCAGCCCCGCATGAAGATTATAGTTCGGCTTGCCGAGAGCCATAAACAATGGTGAGCTGTTTTCAGATATGGGGCGCATGAAAATCACTATCGCGTAGATTTGCATAACCGGCACCATGGGCAGCCACTTCTCACCGAACAGAATCCTCACAAGGTCCTCAACCAGGACGAAGGTGCCAAAAGCAAGCGGAGTCATAATTATCAGAATAAAGCTCAAGCTCTTGATGTAGGCGTGTGAGAGCCGCGCCTTGTCACTACTAATTTTCGCATACATGGGGAAAAACACTACGCCGACCACGTTACGGGCAATCCGGTTAGTCGTCTTGTGCGTGAGATCGTAGGCCTTGGAATAGAAGCCAAGAGCCGTCGTACCCAGATAACGACCCACTATCCAATCGTCAAAATTGGTGTTGCAATATGACAGCAGACCGCTGCCTGTAGCCGGAATGCCAAAGCCAAGTAATTCCCGATGTACCCTCCAGTCCCATCGGCCCGGCTTGATCCAGTCCCAACCGGGACATAACCACCAGCTAACAATGGCGCGCATGGCTGCACCGGCAATTTGACCAGCAACCAAACTCCACAAGCCGAACCCCAGGAAAGCCAGGATCACCTGAACAATTGTGACCGTTAGTACCGAGACGAAGGTAACCAGGCCAACTTGCTTGAACAACATCTCCTTACGCAGTAAAGAGAAAGGAATCGTGGATAGTGAACCCACAACGATGTACAGCGACATCCATTCGATAACGGGCGCCAAATGGGGTGCATCGAGAAAATTTGCCAGCCAATGCGCATTAAAAAAAACAAGCAGACTTAGGCTCGATGAAAAAAGCGTTGAAGTAACAAAGGCCTGGTAAGCTGCCGTCCTGCGATCATGGCCACTGTGAACAAGTGCCGGACCCATGCCAAGATCGGAAAACAGGTTAAATGCACTAACCACCAACATGGCCAAGGCAACAACGCCAAAGTCACTTGGATCCAGAATCCGGAGCAGATAGAGTGCAGCGATAAAATTGATTACGCGCAACAACACAATCACCAGGCCAGTGATAGCCGTACCCTCGGCTGCGGCTCTTTTGACACTGCCCGGCTTACGAGAAACCAAATGTATACTCCAAAATTCCAGTTAACTTTTTGCAGCCGCGGGACTTTTCGATGAAGAGGCAACCTGCCAATTTCTCTCAAAAGCTTGCATCACGGGATCCATAGCAGCCGCAAAGGCAGCAAACCTTGTCAAAACAGGTTTTATGGCGAGTGCGGCGCGGTCATCCAAGGTGCGCGCCCGGAAAGCGGCAACGTCAAAAAATTGTAGCGCACCTTGTCTCGGTTAGCCTAGAAAAATACGGCTTTGGAATTTTGAATATCTAACCCGGAAACCTCACCATAGGAAATGAAATAGGCCTTTCCTTGTTGGATAAAGTGAGTGCGAACAACACCTTACGAGCAACAGAAGAGAAGGCCTATGGAAACAGAGAGTAACGCGACTCAACTTGAATTTCACGCGTTAGGTCGACGAGAAGTGGTGGGCCGTTTCGACGGCGGCAGAATCACTTCGGACGGCGGTGGGCTGCTGTTGCGAGAGGTTGATCAGCGTATCGGCTTGCTGGACCGGATGGCGAGTTGCTTCACCGATTATCGTAACCCGAACAGCGTCGAGCACAGTGTTCGCGCCCTGGTGGCACAGCGAACCTATAGCCTTGCCCTGGGCTATGAGGACTTTAACGATCATGATGTACTCCGTGCGGATAGTGCGTTGGCGTTACTGGTCGGCAAACAGGATCTGACGGGCGAGGATCGTGAGCGTGAACGAGACAGGGGCAACCCGCTGGCCTGTTCGAGCACGCTCAATCGGCTGGAGCTCGTGATTCCGATTCCGCGGCCGACGATCGCTATAAAAACAGTACGCAAGGTCTGGCTGTCATTCTCGGAAGCCTATCCGTATGCTAGTGACTTCGCACAAATCCTGGCCAATATTCGCCGGCATCCGGCTTGGGCACCATCCGGGTAGTTTGCATCATTCATGATTCAAACGTGGCTGGAGAGAACACCGGCCATGCCGCTCTTTGTCCTCGCGGTGCCCAAGCCGTCTTCAGCGCCGAGAAATTTCCGAAAAAGCCCAGCTTGGACCGCTGCAAGCAGCCGGGCGGGTTTGATCCCGTCCGGACTTACGGAAACTCAATGAAGAAAACAACTCATGGGCCGTATCGGATGAATCGGTGAGCGAAGCGGGCTAAACCTTCAGCTCAATCTTTTGTCCATCAGCCAGGTCAATTGCAGACATCTGACCAGTGGGAGTGGGGTGCAAAAGTACTAGCATGACAAAAACAACAAGGCAGCAGGGAAAGGCGATGCTGGCGTAACGAATACCCCGCAAGGCGGGGGACATTTACAGTCTTAAAGCTCTAAAACAAAAAAAGGCCAATGACAAAATGTCATTGGCCAGCAACATAAAGGCTGTGCGAAAAATTAGCCCAACGGCTAGTTCAAGAAGTTATTCCAGCCGCTAAAGCTTCCGCCCTTGGGCACAACAACCACGGTAAATCGCATATCCAGCGGGTACCACTGCTTCGGGTTTTCCCCATTCCAGTTCCAACCATTGTAATTGCTTACGGGCTGTCCACTGCTGTTTTTAATCGCCATACCATAGCGTTGCCGTGGATTGGCCCAGTCGATCGGCTTGCCACCCAGCTTCCACATGCTGTCAATCGATTGCGACCAGGTCACGACATTGCCCGCTGTACCGCGAACGTTTACCCGCCTGGTACAGGTCTCCAATGAAAACTGGTACTGCCAGATACAAAATTGCAGATTGTTGTCCTTAACCGTAGCCTGACTACGAATTTGTGCCCGGACGTGGAAGGTACCTTCAGCATAGTTGATGGGTGTGAACCAATTACCATTGGCCGACGCCTTGGGTGGATCATTTTTCGGAAAGCCACGGTCGGCTTCCGTTATCACCTTGTTCCAGTCAAACACCAGCAAGTTGTTGCCGGTGCCACCACCGCCACCAGTGCCACCACCAGTTACGCTGATGGTAAACGACTGGGTATCGACAGCGTTGTTTTGGTCAGCGACTTCCAGCACCACTGAGTAGGAACCTGTGCTCGTGGGAGTACCCGAGAGCCTGGCTTTACCCTGGCCATTGTCGACAAACTTCAACCAACCCGGCAGGTTCGTCGCAGACATTGTCAAAACGTCACCCGCATTGGGGTCAGAGGCGACAACGTTATAGGCATATGCCTCATTCTGGGTCGCCGAAAGCTTGGGTGAACTGGTAAACGACGGCGGGCTATTGACATCGCCCATCAGCGCTACGATTTCCTGGGCCGTCAGCGCCTTGTCGTAGATCATTACGTCTGAAATCGCGCCATCCCATGGGCGTGCGCCGGCATTGGTCGGGTTCGCGCCTATCCAGACCGGCACACTGCTATCGGTTGTCACACCTCCGGTTTTTGACGTACTCCCAACCAGGCCACCGTCTTTGTACAAGCGCATATTCGCACCGTCATAGACAGCCGCAAAGTGCACCCACACATTGTTAGACAGATTGCCCGAGGTTGCTACCAGGGTAGTGGTAGAGCCATTGGTCTTCAAGCGGAATCGCAAACGAGTTTGTGTTCCCACCTTGATCGGACTCACCATAAAATAGTGATTGCCTTCCGCTGTTCCGTTGGCCTTTGAGATAATACGACAATCCCTAGCGCTACAATTGGCCAGATTATCGGCCTTCACCCAGCCCGCCAGCGTGATAGCAGAGCCCGGCACGTCGAGGCCGCCAAGATTGACGTAATCATTGGTGCCATCGAAGTTGAGCACATTACCAGACCAGACAGGTCCGTTGACCAACGTACCATTATTGCCATTGCCACTTGTGTCAAGCGCGGTCCTGCCAGTGCCCTCGTCCAGCGCCCAGGATCCTACCAGACCATCGCCGCCACTGGAGCCACTGACCTGGATATCGAAAGTTTGGGTAGCCACCGCATTCTGTAAATCAATGGCTTCCAGCTTGACCCGGTAGGATCCGCTAGTGGAGGGCGTGCCGCTCAACTGCGCGGTATCGCCATTGCCGGAAAAACTCAACCAAGCCGGCTTGGTAACCACACGGATAGTAACGGCATCGCCCGCGTCAGGGTCAGATGCGGCAACGCTGTAGTTGTAGGCAACTCCGACGTTTGCCGCCTTGACCGGAGTGCTGCTAAAGGCGGGAGGCGTGTTGCTATTGCCACCATTATTGATTTCGGACCCTGATAACGCCCGGTTGTACACCTTGATGTCTGCGATCGAACCATCCCAGGGCCTGCTATTGGCATTGGGAGGGTTTCCACCTATCCAAACCGAAGCATTGCTGGTGCTGATCGAACCCGTGGCAGCCATACTCCCAACCTGCGCACCGTCTTTGTACAACAGCATTCTGGAACCGTTGTACACTGCGGCAAAACTAACCCAACCGGTACCAGTAAGGTTGCCTGAGGAGGCGACCAGGGTCTTGGTCGAACCATTTAATTTCAGGCGAAAGCGCAGCCGAACCGTGTTGTTCTGTTTTATAGTGCTGACCATCATGAAATGGTCGCCGGTAGCGGTACCCGTGGCCTTGGAAATAATTCGGCAGTCCTTGTACCCGCAGTTGGCAAAGTTGTCTGCACGAAATCGACCGGTAATCGTCATGGCAGATCCCGGCACATTAAAGTTGCCGACGTCGGCATAGTCATTGGCACCGTCAAATACCAGCTCACCACCGCTCCAGGAGGGGCCATTAAACAGTGTCCCGTCATTGCCGTTGCCGCTGGCATCATTGACGACATTCCCCGAGCCTTCGTTCATAGGCCACGATGCCACAAGGCTGGGATCAGCATGAACCCTGGTGGCGGAAACCGTAGCGATCACTACCATAGCCAGGAACCAGAATATGCTCTCGCGGAGCGAAAATTCCCAGCCCCTCATGTCTTTACTATTGGTTGCGAGCGCCAAACTCAGCCCACTTGTTCGTTCATTAGCCATAACGCTATTTTCCTATCGTTATTTCGTCGCAGATGCTTGCTTACATTTCGTGACGAAAATACAACGTTGCTTCAAAAAGCCGTTCTATCAATGAAACGACCGCCATCCCCCGATGTGCGCTTTTAAAAACAACTGCCTGGTCGATGCTTTGGCAGCGCCGCCCCTGGACTAAACCCTGACTTTAATTGGAAATATCCATGGAAATGCGCGTTCGAAGCATATCTGTCTGCCCCTGAGCCTGTAAGGACTGGCTGCTGGAGTGTGCAGATTCGGTAACACAAACAAAGTACTCAATTCCTACCACGAATCCCGGTAAAAGGCCTTTGATTTGGAATTTTTACAGTACGACGAGAAATGCTTTTACAAAAAAGATCAAAAAACCCAGGCAATTTTTCGCGGATTATTTACTAAAAAGGGCCAGAAGTCAATCCGAGGCCCGAATTGCCCCGGCGAGTTCTTACTCAACAACCGGGACGGCAGATTTGGCCTTTGACCAGTAATTCTGCAATCAAAGATGCCTTCAAGCCACCAGGATATCGGCTTGCACACCTAAATCCTTAAGCATCTTCGAAATTTCATCGCGATAAATCGGGTTCATAATTATCACCGTATCCGCCTTGTAACCCGCCAGCGATGATGGCTCGATTATCTGTTGGCCAGTTCCGGGCACAAATAGTGAAGCCTTACGTGGATTGATATCTACAACAAACTGAATCTGATCTCTGGTTTTGAGGATGTTGAGAAAGGTAACTGCCTTGGAGCCTGCTCCCCAAACCACAACCTTTTTGCCCTCACCGGAGAGCTGCGCAAGAATTTGCGACCACTCTTCGACTTTGTTTTCAAAGTTTTTAGCGAATGCGCTGGCGTAAGCTGCGATATCCGGGATTTTATAATCCGAGTCCCCGGCAAGCTCTTCATCTGCGAGTGGCCTGGCCACTGCACCCAGAAACTGACCACCAAAGCCCTCTTCTACATCCGATACCTGCATTCCCGACGATGCCAACAATTTGCCAAGAGACCCGCTGGAAAAATAGGAACAGTGTTCGTAAATCAAATCCCATATGCCCAGGTCCTTCAGGGTGTAAAGGCTATTCGGCACCTCTATGAATATATAGGCACCCTCGCTGGCAGCAAGTGCTCTCCTCAAGCTGCCAACAAAGGCCCTCGGCTCGGGAATATGCTCCAGCGCGTGACGGCAGCAGAGAAAATCCGCTGTATAGTGACTGTAACTCTCACTGTAGTAGTCGCGGACAAACTGTACCCGCCCATCATCAATTTTCTCATCCCCGACATAACTCGGGTCGAAACCAACGCCATGATTTGGCCCAAGCTCACAAATACGGCGCAGGAATTCTCCCCGACCACAGGCTACTTCAATCACCCGTTTATTTCGAAGGTCAAAACGCTCTATTAGCGATTCAGCCAGCTCCTCTGCGTATTCACGAAACCTGGGAGAAAAGTCCAGCGCTGCTTCATATCCGGGGGCATATTCGATTAAGGCAGGATCAAACGCTTCGTTGGAAAGATGACTGCAATCATGGCAATAGACCAGACTGATATCACCTTTAGACACATGTAAGGCGGACTCCCGATCAGGCTGGGGCACATTGGTGTAAACCGGGATGTTTACGATATCCACGAGTTTTGCCGTATTTTGCGACCCACAAGC
>CAVROQ010000015.1:0-32942 GCA_963722805.1 uncultured Gammaproteobacteria bacterium | reverse complement strand
ACGCAACCGCAATGCCGATGACTTAGGTAGCGGCAATTCTGTTTTTTTAACCCTTTCTTATCGCTTACCCAAAGAGATATTTTAGGGGAGCCACTCCGGGCACTGCAGTTTTATGCGCAAGCTGGAGTCATGCAAAGCTGCGTTTGCTGGCGCGGATTTTGGTGCAGTCATTCTGCAACTCATTTTCTTTAAGCAAAAATTGAGACGTGTCATAGGTCTGAATAGCTTTTCGGGCTATGTTAAGTAGTTTACACAGGAGAAGTCCGCCATGGAGTTAAGGAATAGATTGCCACGTTTACTTGGAGTCTTCGGGCTGGCGAGTGTGTTGGTGCTGACGGGATGTTCTGGTGGCGAGGAACGCCAGGCCAAGTACCTGGCCAAGGCGCAGGAAAACTTCGAAAAGGGCGACTATGCCAGCGCAAAAATTGACCTCAAAAACGCGCTGCAAATCAATGCCGAGAATGCCCAGGCCCGCTACATGATGGCGCTGATTAAAGAGGAAGAGAAAGACTGGCGAGAGGTTTTTCGCAACTTGACGAAAACCGTTGAAATCGATCCCCAGCACGTGCAGGCAAATGTGAAACTGGGGCAGATGAACCTGTTAGCCAACAAGATTGACGATGCCAAAAATCACCTCCAGACCGCATTAGCTATAGAGCCCACAAATGCCGAAGCGCTGGGGCTAATGGGCATGGTGGCACTGCGTGAAGAAGATATGGAGATGAGCGAAGACTACGCTTTACAAGCACTGGCGCTGGACCCGGGCGAGCCTACGGCAATCGCGGTTATGGTGTCTCGCTACTCGGCCGAAGATCCCGCAAAGGCCCTGCAGTATATTGACGACGGCTTACGTGCCGACCCTACTGACGAGCGAATCCAGATACTGAAAATTCGACAGCTTGAATCCGAGGGACGTACCGATGATGTTATTGCGCAATATCGCGCAATGATCGACGCCAATCCCGGGGACACGCAATATATGGTGACCCTGGCTGGTTATTATGCGAGTAAAGACAATCTTGACGAAGCCGAGGAACTCCTGCGCGGCGCGATTGCAGCACAACCCGGTGAATTGCTCGCCAAACAGAATTTGGTAAAGTTTTTATTACAGCGTCGCACTGCTGGCGAGGCTATTGTCGAACTTGAAACCATGGTTGCCGCTGACCCGGAGCAGTTTGAATTGCGCAATGCGCTGGGCAAACTCTACTTTGCTTCCCGCCAGCTGGATAAGGCTGAGGAGTTATACAAGGCAACCTTTGAGTATGACTCCAAGGGTGCCGATTCTCAGGTAGCGCGGAATCGTTTGGCCGAGTTGGCGATGATGCGCGACGACCAGGAGCAAGCGGAAGAGTGGCTTGAAGAAGCACTTGATATTGAACCTGAAAATACTGAGGCACTGATTATTAGCGCCAGGATCAAACTGGCTGAAGGAGACTACAAGGATGTAATTCCGGATTTGCGTATTGTACTGCGCTCTAATCCCGAGTCTGTGCCCGCAATGCTTTTGTTGGCCAGCGCTCGGGAACAGGACCAAGCCCCGGATCTAGCCCTCGATAACTATATGAGTGTGTTGCAACTGGAACCGGGAAATACCATTGCACTTTACCAGAGTGCACGTCTGCTCAATGCTAATAAGCAATACGACAAAGCGGCGAAAAATGTCGAGAAAATTCTCGAGCAGCAGCCCAGTAATGTGCAGGCGATTAACCTGCTGGCCGATATCTATTCAAGGCAGGAGCGCTGGGATGAAGCCGTCGCCCTGACACAGCGCCTGGCTGGTAATGAGAAGACCAGTGCCATGGCCGATGTTATGGGTGGTACCCTGGCATTGCGCCAGGGGAAGTTTGAAGAGGCAATTAAACTGGCTGAAGGAGCTCTGCAGGAGAACGACAAGCTGGTAGGAGCGGTGCCAATAGTGGCTCAGGCCTATGCGTCGATGGGGGAGTTGGACAAGGCCATAGCGTTTGCGACAGTATATCTCGAAGACCACCCGCAGAGCACAGAAACCTACGATATTTTGGCGCGCTTATACCTGGCTAATAAGCAGCCGGAGCAGGCCATAGAGGCTTATAACAACGCGATAAAGCTGGAGCCGACCAACATCGCAAACTATATCAATCTCGCAAGACTATTCGGTGCGACAGGCGATACCGAGGAGATGGAGGCGGTCCTCAATCGGGGTATTGCGAACAACCCTGGCGACACCAGTTTGAGAATCGAGGTGGCGGCAATACAACAGTATGCCGGTCGTTATAACGAATCTCTGGCTATGCTGGAGGAGGCGTACGAAATTGATTCTAAGTCGCCGCTAATAGCCAACAATCTCGCAGCGTTGCTGATCGATTACTTTCCCAACGAAGAAAACATACGCCGGGCGCAGCAACTTACCCTGGGCTTCGATAAGTCGAAAAGTCCGCCACAGCTGGACACTTTGGGCTGGTTACAATATCAGTTGGGTAACATACCTCAGGCTATCAGCCTGTTGAAGGCGGCACAGGAAAAGGGAGGCATAGGCCCAGACTATTGGTACCACCTGGGGATGGCGTACTACAAGAACGACCAGCCTGTACAGGCCAGGGAGCAACTGGGTAAGGCGCTTGAAAATCCGGATGCGAAGTTTCATGGTCGTGATGAGGCTCAGGAGGTTTACGATAGCCTTGAATAGAGCTTAAGACTGCCGCTAAGACAATGTTTCCCCATGCACCCTGACAAGCCCCGCCCATAGCGGGGCTTGTTTTTTCTGCGACATCGATTCCATATTGGGGTAATTGAACGTAGTATTGAAGGCGACAGCCTCACCCAAGTGCAAACAAGAGGACGATATGTTTGAATTAAAAGTATGGTTTTACAAAACCTTAATGTTCCTGCTTAAGGGTGTGGAATTTTTTATGCCGCAGGGCAAGCCGCTGATATTGACGGGAGCCGGTAGCTCGATTGAGCTTTGTGACACCATTGCGCGTTTCGGCCAGAAGCGGGTGTTGCTGGTGACGGACAAGGTTTTGCACGAACTTGGGCTGCTGCAGCCGATGCTGACAGCGTTGGAGGCGCGCGGCATCCAGGTGTCGATTTATGATGGTGTGCTACCCGATCCAACCTACACACAGGTGGAGGAAGGTATTGCTCTGGGGCGCAGCGTGGGTGCCGACTCGGTGCTTGCCGTCGGTGGCGGTTCACCGATTGACGCAGCCAAGGTTATAGCTGCGGGCCTGACTAACCAGGTGCCGGTGGCTAAGCTCACCGGTATCGGTAAGGTGAAGAAGCCGGCCCTGCCATTGTTTGTCGTACCATCAACCGCTGGAACCGGTTCTGAGGTGACTCTGGCGGCGGTGATATCCGATCCGGTTACTCATGCCAAAACCCCGGTAATAGATGCTGCGACTATGCCCTTGGCGGCGGCGCTCGACCCGGAAGTACAAAAGGGGATGCCGCAGCCAATTACTGCGGCAACCGGGATGGACGCGCTGACCCATGCTGTTGAAGCTTACCTGTCAAAAAAGGCTACTCCGGATACCGATCGCTACGCTCTAGCAGCAGCCAGTATGATTTTCGAATACCTGCCTCGGGCATACGCCGACGGCAACGATATGGAAGCGCGCGAGGCGATGGCGTTAGCGTCCTGTTATGCCGGCCTGGCTTTTACCAAGGCCTATGTGGGCTATGTACATGCGATCGCACACACTTTTGGTGCGCGTTACAACACCCCTCATGGCCTCGCCAACGCCATTGTGATGCCATATATTCTTGAGTATTCACTCGATGCGGCCAGCGACCGGATGGCTGATCTTGCGGTGGTCGCGAAGCTGGGTGAGCCTCAGGATGGCAAACTTTTGCTGGCACAGCGCCTATTGGACCGGGTGCGAGAAATGAATAAGGAGTTGGGAGTGCCCGAAACCCTTGAAGCACTCCGGCCCTCGGATATCAGCGATATCGCCAAAACCGCGTTGCATGAAGCGCATTACCTCTATCCGGTGCCAAAGTATATGGACCAGTCACAATGCGAGGCGATATTGCGCCGCATGGTTGCTTGATTTTCGCTGCAAAAAAATCCCGGCGCGAAGCCGGGAAAGCATTGGGGTATCTGGAGGGTAGAGAAGATTAAATCAGTTGTGTGTTACAAGAATGTGACGACCAAGCGCGCTTAGCCTGGTGAGTATTGGCAGCAAGGTTTTGTGTCGCGACTTTTAGGTCAAGATAATGCGGTCAATAGTTGACTAAAACTACGCGCTTCTCTATAGTTGCGCACCCTGAAAGTTGATTAGCGCCTGTAGCTCAGCTGGATAGAGTACCTGGCTACGAACCAGGTGGTCGGGAGTTCGAATCTCTCCAGGCGCGCCATATAAATCAAAGGGTTAGCCGCTTTTTAAACTTCTAGCCCTTTTTTGTTTCCGACAATTTTCCGACACTTCGCGCTGAATCACGGTAAATGTCGGTGAGCTTGCGCCTCGATCAACCACCTTCTCGGCTGCATCAAGCAGCTCCGTTAGCTCGGCTGCAGAGTAGTGCGTGGTTATGTCACCACTCGCATGGCCTAGCAGTAGCTTGCGGGTTTCCAGCGGTACGCCAGCCCCTCGCAATCGCCTGCCAAAACTGTGCCGCAGGTTATGCACACCTTTCATAATGCCAGGCTCCACCGGCAACCCCGCTTTCCGCCAGGCTGTCTTCCATCCACTGTTATGCAGTTTCCCCACCGGCTTGCCTCGATAGGTAAAGACATAACTATCGTGGATACCGCGCCTTGCTTCGATAACACGCTTTGCAATGGCGTTGAGCACAATCACCCGCTCGGTGCTGGTTTTGGTTGTGGTTTCTGGTAGCACGAATACTGATGTACCCAGTTCGCGTACCTTCACCTCCCAATCCCAGCGGAGCTGACAGACTTCCTGCTCGCGGCATCCGGTGTTTACGGCAAAGAGCGCCGCATCCGCCAGATGCCTTGGTAATGCCTTGATCAGAGCGTCCTGCTCAGACCATGACAGCGGGTAGGGTTTTGCTTGCCCACCGACCAGGGAGAGGCGCGTTAGTTTAGGTGGTGCCTGAGTAAGCCAGGGTAGCCCATCCTCATTGCGCCAGACCCGTGCGGCCCGGTTCATCACTGCACTGATCACAGCTATCGCGTTATTGACCGATTTAGGAGCGACACCGCGTCCCTTCTCATGATCAATGAAGGCTTTTAAGGTGCCATCATGGATATGGGACAGGGGGAGGTGTCCAATATAGGGCAAAAGCTGGTCAATATGGCAGACAGCCGTATCGGCGGACGACTTATGGGCTATGTCCTCGATATAGCGCATGGCAGCTTCCTCGAAGGTGAATACCCCAATCGACTTTCGCTGTGCCTCTTCCTTCAGTTCGGCCAGCCGGCTGATCAGGTACTCTTGTGCCTCAGTGCGGCTAGATGTTTCCGTGCTTTCGCGGAGCCATCCGCTTTCGCAGTACTTACAGCGTTTTTCAATGTGCCAGATGCCGCCTTTTTGGCGGAGCCCCGGCATTTGGTTGCGTTTTGACATATGTCGTCCTCCAGTTTTGAGGCCTTTGGACGACGCCCGTTGCGGGAGACATACTGATCTACCCAGGCGTCTAATTCAAGTCGGTCGAAGGCGATGCCTTGCTCGCCGATGGGGACTTCTGAGAGGTGAGGTCTGACATCGTTGTTGAAGCGGTTACGGTCCATGCCGAGATAACGTGGTGCGTCGCGGAGGCGAAGCAGCCTTGGGGGATAGCTTGGTTGTCCGTCTGCCCTATTCATGGCGGCCGGAGGGTATAGCCAGGATCGTTACAACGGGGTTCCGGCCGGGGTGTCGCTCTACCGTAACCAACGCCGCTTTTTCAAGGGCTTTGAGCCCACGGTATCCCGCGTGTCGATTGACGCCCATCGTTCTTAGTGCCGCCTCGGAGAGTGCTATTTTCCGTGATTTCTTGAGACTCGATAGAAACCAGATCACGGTGCCAACGTGCAATGCCTTGCCCGGTTGTTGCGCGGCTATTGCCCACCAAGTCCAGGGGATCGGCCCCTTGAGGAACCTGCCGGTACGCCTCTGCCGCAGTGGCTCAGCATGCTGCTTGGGTGCTGCAAGCTTTCGTTCACCCAATGCCAGTCGTTGCGGGTCGAGGGAGTCAGTCACTGAAAGAGTCCACGAGCTTTGTATCAGGATCCCCGTCCAGGCTGTCAAGGATACGATTCACCGTTCCCCACATGACTTGTCCACGCTCATCCTGATAGCGATCGGGGTGGCGGATGATCTCAGCGTCAGAGCGCAGCCGGAACCCGCCCAGTACGATGGCGCTGGCGTCGGCCATCAAAGTTTGGGTGTTAGCGATAGCCTCGTCGAGTTCGGCCAGGGGCGCCTCGATGAGAATGGCATCGTGGATGGGGGCACACACCTGAATGGCTCGTTCCGTGGCCATACAGCACGCCAGCCGTAACATTTCCGAGCCATTCCCTTGCATCAGAAAGTTGCGTAAGAATCGGGGATTCGGGTTGGTGCCGGTGTGGACCGTCCAGCCGAATACCGTCCACAGCGACCCGTGCAGCATAGCGTGGTCTACCGCCGCATCAGACCAGGCCCAAAACGTACGATAGGTTTCCCGATGGAGCCGCAATAATTCCCTTGCACGAATAGCGGGTTGCCCTATCCGCTGCGCCAGGGACTCCGCCCCCATTCCGTATTGCACCGCGAGTACGCAGGCCTTGAATTGATCCCGCTCTGCTTTGTGCGACGCCTTTGTGGCATCCGCTGGTACAGCACCTGCCTGTTTGGCGAATTCCAGATAGGGGTCTCCGGAATCGCAGGCGGCCATCATGAGTGGATCGCCCGATAGCGCGGCGGCGATACCAAATTCCTGCTGTGACCAATCAACATACGCCAGGCCATACCCGGGCGATGGCCGAATCAGCCCGCGAAGCCAGACCGCAGGTCCGAAGATAAATCGGCTGTTGCCGGGTTGGTTGCGGCCGGTACGGGCACTGAAGGCGGACAGCAGGCAGCGGTTGCGTCCATCCTGCCCAACGGCCAATTCGGACAGCCGCATCTGTGACAAGGCCACGCGCAGTTCCCGTAGCGGTGCAACAACAGGGTGGGCTCGTGCCATCTCCCGGAACGTATCGTCGCGCAGATCCAACTTACCGGAGGCTAGCCGGGGCCAGGGAATACCTTCACGCGATAACCATGCTGCAAATCGCGATGCCTTAAAAGTGAGGCCTTCAAATATCGCGTATTGGCCATCGATCTTTGCAACTAGTTCAGCCTGTATCTCCTGCCAGCCAGCGCGAAAGTGCGCCAGGGGCACGGTATCAAGGGGGATGCCAACATACTCTATTTGGGCGGCTGCTTTCATATAGCGGCCACGTTGGAGCGCACGAGGCAGGTCCAGGGTCGGGGACATCGCGGGCAGAAGCCTGCTGAGTGCCGCTACATCGGATGCACAGTACGCGATTAGCGCCGCCTTCTCATCGTGTGTCCATGGCCCGCCGCGGATAGCGAGCTCCCGCATGGTGTGCTTGTCCGCGGCTTCAATGCTGCTCAATCCGAACCAGGCCAGGGCACCCAATAATCCGCGTCCGCAGGGTAATGGAAGCCCATTGGTGTGATTGCGAAACTCGGTGTATAGATCCAGCACATTGGAGGGTAGCGGCCACCCCAGGGCAAGGTGACAGCCCACTTCGGCACTCGCGTAGTAGGCGACAAAAAGCGAGTCCGCGTCGACGGCATAAGGAGGATGGCACAGTGCCGTTAGTTCCTCCTGCCAGAGTTCCAGTTTCCGTCCGGAGACGAGCTCCCAGGCCACTAGGCAAATGGGAACTGGGCGTTCACCTGGGGGTGCAGAAAACTCGAAGTCGACCAGCCAGATCTCGCGGTAGCGTAGGGCGCAGCGTTCCATTACACCTCCCCCCTCAAGCGACGCACAACTGGATGATCCAGTGAGGTGATGAAGCGGTCCTTGAACGCGACGCGCAGAATTTCTTCAAATGCGATATCCGGCCATTCGGGGTCAGGTAGCCCGGAGACGGCTTCGAAGACGTCATAGGCACCCAGCCCCATATTGGCTGCAAGCCGAATCCACCGGGACTGGGCCATTTCCGCGGCCATCAGTGCCGATTGGTTCCATTGATCGTGGCGGCCATCCTCGCCGGGCAAGCGTACTGGCCACAGGATTAGAACGCCCTGTCGATTAATCGTGGTGAACAGCACTTTGGGGACGACTTCGCCGGGTAATTCATGCCAGAGGCTGGGATCAACGAGATACGTCTCGCGTTCTTCCTTGAGCTCCAATACCGCTGTTTCCAGGCGATAGGTTTCGTCAGGGTGGACTCTAACGAAATCCTGGCGACTCGGCTTCCGAACTGGCACCGTGAGCAGCGCCTTCTTTGCACCGACAGAGTCGGCAAAATTTTGGGATAGGCGAAGGCGAGAGGGATCGAAAGGGTTTTCCGGAATTTTCGGAGTAAGTTGTTCACTGTCAGCCGATTTTTCGCAGCCAGGTTTTGGTTTGTCAATTGAGCTAGCCATCATGTTTTCCTCAATAAATGGACATGCCCCACTATGTTGGCCTGGCAAAACGTAGGGGGGTGTCGCCTGCTGGCGAATTCCATGCGCTCGAGGTATCTACCAGGCCAGAGAACGCATCGTGCTCAATAGCAAGGCGCGAAATTTGATTTCGTAATCCGAAAAAACGTTTCGGATTAAAAAATTCTTGGAGAGAAGTCAGAAGTTATCGATGAGCGGAGTCATCCACACCCCACTCAACCGGCGGAGTAGGTGCGTATTTGCAGGTGGCACCCAATTGGATGCAGTCCAGATGGCCTGCCAGTTCTGGCCATGATGCCTCAGTTTTCTTTAAAGCATTGCGGATATTCGAAGAAACGCGGTCAACCATTCGTTTTTGGTTGTCGGAAATTTTGCGCGGCCGCCCTTTGTGGTCCAGTTGTGGTGAGATATAGCCCGCTATTTGTCCGAGTTCATCTCTGTGCTGGGCTGCTTGTGTCTCATTTCCTGTTTCCTCGGCAAGCTCAAGGCCTTTCTCTAGTTTCTTCATCTGTGCTTGCATCTCGAGAAGCACTTTTGGCGATATGGATTCACCAGCGTCTCCCAAGTCCGAAACCTGCAACCCAAGCTCCTCCAGCGCCATGCCGCTTAGCTCAGAATACTCCTGATTGATCTCCAACGTATCACCCGAACTAATATGTTGATTCAATTGATAGGCCCGGACGTCATTTCCCTGCCGCGCTATCAGATAGGCGATGCATTTGAGGCCCAGGGAATCTGCAAAGAATTGTGTCTTATTCAAATAAGTGATGCTCCAACCGTCGCCGGTGCGCTTGAAACAATTTGGTTTCTCGAGTGTCTCCGCGGGCTGCAGCGTACTAAACAAGCTTTCACTATCAATTCTCATCTCGTCGTTAACAATCGTGATGAGATCGGAGAGGGCCAATCGGGGCAGAGCCCCCTCAGCAAGTGAAGCTTGGCCTTGCCGGCCACCCAGTGACTCTGACAATAGTTTGATCAGGCCACTGCTGGTCAATTTCCATCGAGTCAATGATTCTAATACTACGGGAATTCGCGATACATCATCGCGGGTCTCGCAGACAATGTATGCCCTGGGTCGGCCCCCGGGTACGGTACTGACCGGCATCAGGCATTGCTCTTCGCATCCATCACACACAAGAGATTTTGCCGGGGGCGCTGGTACAAGGAGACCTGATGTCTCTAGTGCCTGTTTGAATCCCGACGGCCAGGTTTGCGCTTCTGCATAGCCGATATATAAGACTGACTCGCCGCCCAATTGAAAGCGGCGTAGGAGATCAGCCAGAAGTTCTTGATGATTCACGCGCTATTCTCACCGTTCTCGGGTGGTTCCTTGGGTTCAATGTTGGACGCTTCCAACATGCTTCGAAGGATTAGATCGCGCTCGTCATTCTTGAGTGAGCAGGAGTTGGGGTGTGTGAAAGTAATGGGCACACGCTTCGCGCGTTTACCCGCATCCATGCTAACCAGGGTGGTGATTTCGACCTGGGTAAGGTGATATTGCTGCAGGGGCACCGATTTCTCTATTTTGTCGAGTAAACCATAGACAGCGCCGGGGCCATCACTGGGGTCAGCTTCAAGGATGATGCGCTGTCGACCATTATAGCGATGCGATAGTCGTAGTTTTTTCACAATAGCGCTTTCAATGGGACTTCCGGGCTTGATGGCGAATTCGAAATCACGGTTCAGTATGGGCGCCAGATCGTAAACGCGCTCATCAGCAGGGTCAGGAGGTAAATCGTCCAGCCCGAGAATCACCTCCGCGAAGATCGCCTGCAGGGGTTCACGTGCCTTTGCAATGCCACGAAAGTTCATGTCGAGTGTGCCATCTTCTTGGGAGTAAACGAAGATGACCTCGAAGGCTGGGTTATGGGGCCTGCGTTTAAATCTGCCGTCGACCCACTCCAGGGCATGCTGGGAGAAATCCTCGGGATAGACGAAGTAATAATCCAGCTTGCCACGTCGTAAGCAATCGACCTTACAGTTGCGACCGCGCCCTTCCGTGAAATGGAAGTGGCGACCGATTCTCTCTTCTAACCGCTTCTTGCTAACTTCATCTATGGCAGCGGAGTTGTGACCCATGTGCTTTCGCTTCCGCCAGTATGAGAGGGAATCTGCATGGAAAAATAGTTGGGCGCCGAGCCAGAGATCTCGAAAGTCGAGAAATGCGACCATCGCGCGTTCCAGATGATTATCCAATCTGGATTGATTCGCAATGAATGCCGCCAAACCCTCTTAAGGATTGCACCGTGTGCTCGGCAAGGATTGCCGCGAACGAGGGCGCGCGCCGGTATGAGCGCCATCGCCCTGAGAAGACGCTTCTTTACCAGATTATCGACGAGTATTACCCGCAGTTCCTGTTTCTGATGGAACAGCAGGGCCGCTCTATCCCGGGTATGTGCAAAGGGAATTTGACGACTACCTCAAGTGTGGTCGCTTGGAACATGGCTTTTTGCGTGTGCGCTGCGAGGACTGTCATCATGAGCGGCTGGTGGCTTTCAGTTGTAAAAGACGCGGGATTTGTCCCAGCTGTGGTGCCAGGCGTATGGCTGAAAGTGCTGCGTTGCTTGTCGATGATGTCCTACCTCACCAGCCTGTCCGCCAGTGGGTGTTGAGCTTTCCATTCCAGCTTCGATTCTTACTGGCCAGTTACCCCGAGCTCATGGGCAAGGTGCTGGCCATCGTCCAACGGGTGCTCTCCACCCATGTGATCAGGCAAGCGGGATTTACTCGAGCGACGGCGCAAACCGGTGCCGTCACCCTGATCCAGCGCTTTGGGTCTGCGCTTAATCTCAATCCGATCGCGGCCCGTTACACTTTCACATGCTCTTTCTCGATGGCGTCTATGCCGAGGGCGGGGATGGGAAACTGCGTTTTGAGCGGGTAAAGGCGCCAAACATCGAGGAACTCAATGCACTCGTGCATGCTACCAGTCACCGGGTTGCGGGGTTTCTGGAGCGTCGGGGGTTGCTCGAACGCGATGCGGACGACTGCATGGATGCAGGAGGTAGAGCAACGCATGGAGCAGTTGCCGAGAACAGTTATCTGGCACTGGAATCGGGTGATGACGGCGCCATGATGCAGTTGCAGGGCCATTCAATCACCTACCGCATTGCCGTAGGGCCTCAGCAGGGCAGGAAGGTCTTTAAGTTGCAGACTCTGCCCCCTGATGACGACAGCTCAGGCGGCTCAGACCGAGTGGCTAAAGAAGCGGGTTTCTCCCTGCACGCCGGTGTATCGGCCGAGGCACATCAGCGCGACAAACTGGACCGGCCGGGCGGCGCTCCGCTATGCCGTTACATAACCCGCCCAGCGGTGTCAGAAAAGCGTTTGGCGCTTACCTCCAACGGAAATATCCGCTATCAGCCTAGGCGGCCCCGCTAAGACACCTTATCGCGACGGCACTACCCACGTTATATTCGAGCGGGGCGGCCTTCCGCCTTTGGACTTCATCGCCAAGCTGGCCGCCCTGGTACCCAAGCCACGCACAAATCTGACGCGCTTTCATGGTGTGTTCGCTCGGGGCGGCCTCCCGCACAACAGCAAGTTTCGTGTTCGGGTGACGCCGGCCAAGCGGGGCAGGGGACGCAAGCGGCGTCAACCGACCGGGGAAAACTGGTTGGACAAGACGCCCGCCGAGCGCCACCAGTCGATGACCTGCACCCGAAGGGCATAAAGATGCAAAGGCTGAAACGGGTGTTTAATTGGGCCGCATCCGGATCGATCCGGAGGCGGCCCCATCGAGACCTGCGAGCGCTGCGCCGGGCAGGTCAAGATCATCGTCGAGGCGTCGAACCGCTGCATTGAAGAGCGAGTGTCGCACCACCGGGCTTATCGAGAGGATTCTGGCGCATTTGAAGAGTAAAGCGCCCTCTGCCGAGCTGGCCCTGGTCCCGGAGGGCCGTGGGCCGCCACGGGCCCGGTTGTTCGACTGACTCCATGACATCTTGATCGTGCTTTGCTGCTCCCTTTGAGGAAGCGGCGGGCTGACTATTGGGTTGAATATGAGAATTGGGCTGAAAGAGGTTGAGCGCCGGTGCTTCGTGGGTGAGTTGGTGGCGAAATGGGCTGGAATCGGTGGGGAAGGGTGCCAGTGATGGCGGTTCAGTAGGTGTAGACCGCAGCGATTGTGTGCTTTATCCTCCTTCGTATAGACGCCCCCATTGTCAACTTGAAATATCACTTTATTGCTCACAGATTGGTTTTGACCTTGGACTAACATCCTCGTATCCGCGTGCTGGTTAACGCATTAAGATCTGTCCGTGTCGGGGGGACGCCTAGTTGGTTACCACAACCTATACTCAGCGGCTAGGTTATCTAAAGAAGGGACCGTGGGTTTCCCAATCTATGTCTTAACCTCTTGAGCAAATCGGTTCATTCAAGCGGATGACAATCCGGTTATTTCTAATTGATGCTTGATAACGTTCTTTCCCGTTCAGGCAGCTGATGCATGATTCAATGACTCCCATACAAATCCGATCATTTCCCTGGCACAAGCGACTTTGACCTTGTTGGGGTGCTTACCCGCTATCAACAGGCGGTTGCCCTTTTTGTTCAAGCGGCGCAAACAACGATCGGCGATGGCGATGAGTTCGGGCGCGGTGTTCTTACGGCGGGCCTTGAGGTCATTCGATAGTCTGGCCGTTCGATAGCCGCGTTGGTTGGCTTCGATAAACGCCGAGCGCAAATAGCGATTACCCTGTTTGGTAATGCCAAAACGGTTGTGCTTGCCGCCGGAGGAATATTCCCGGATATCCATGCCGACCCAGGACATCAATTGCCGCGGATGGGGGAAGCGTTTGATATCGCCGATTTCAGTGATCATGGTCAAGGCGAAGAGGTTCTTGATACCCTTGTAGCATGTTAGTGCTTTCACCAATGGCTCATAACGTGGTGTTTTTGCCAGTGCGTCGATCTCTTGTTTGTATTCGTCCAGAATGCTGTTGACGGCTTTTAGCTGACGTACGAGCAAACCAAGATTGACCTTCAGGCTTCCCGATGAGGTTTCTATCGTTTTCTCCAGCCAGTAAGCATGTGGCAAGGTCCAGTGGGATTTTGTTGGGGGTCTCTTGTCGGTAGTGGCGGCCGTAGCGGCGCAACAGTGACAGGATATGGGTTCGCAGTTCCTTGCGCTGATTGACCAGCTTCTGGCGAGAGCGCAGTAAGTCTCGATCTTGTTCCTGCTCGGGTTCGGGTATGGAGACACTTGTGAGCAAGCCATTGGCGTAGAATTGTGCCAGTTGAGCGGCATCGATGCGATCCGTCTTGATCTGCCTTCCCCTTGGGCTGGGTATGGTGCTGGGAGCCACCACGTCGCTGTGATAACCGTGTTTAGCCAGGTCGCGATGTAAGGTGTAGCCGATATAAGACGCCTCATAACAGAGGCTGAGAGAGCTATCAGGGAAAGCATTGGTCAGCTTGGCGAGTTGTTTCAACAGACCGGCAAGTGTTGGCCGGCATTGGAAGGTGATGACTTCACCGGTATGCTTGTTCAGGGCTGATCCATGATACTGGGTATCATCGACATCAAGACCCACATAGATTACATTCATGTCCATAGTCGCCTATCCTCCAATTGAAAGTGACCCTTTGATCATACACCTTGAGGTTTTGGTCTTGGATGACCGCCTCCGCTTGAGATCAGGGTGGGGCGTCTATATCTTCTATACTCAAGCAGATAGCCGCCCTGGGGGGTGTTGCTCCGATGAACCGGGACAGTTTTGGCTACCGAGGCAAGCGACGGGTATCAGGAGGGCGCAGCAAAGTCCGAACGGTGTTGTATATATCAATGTGGTCGACGATCCAATACGACCCCAAAATTAAAGCCACCTATGAACGTCTGGTGGCCGCCGGCAAACCCAAGAAAGTAGCCCTAGTAGCCTGCATGCGTAAACAGCTAACTAGTCGACCCTGAAAAAGCCTAACTGGTCATCACTACATGACTGTGATGGGTTGGTTTGACAAAAAATCCTGTTATGCAGCTCCAGAAGGAAGCCATTTTCGGGGGCAATAAAAACAATCTCATCCATTTCCTAAAGTTGAACGCAGCCGCAGCCATCAGTACGTTGATCTGGTCGCCTTCAAATCCTTTAAGATAACTTCTGTTGAGTCGGTGATCTGACTTCAGGTGACCAATCACCGGCTCAATACCGGCTCGCTTTCGAAATCGTTTCCGCATCAGTGCCTTGTAGGCACCGTCGTTATTCCGGGTGGTTGTACTGGGCTTTATGATCCGCGTGTCATTGATCTTACTCTTCCCTTTGTAGCCTCTGTCACATATGCCAACGGCCGGTTTTAGCGCACTGAGACGCTTTAATTGCAGAAGCACCTCCGGCAAGGTATGACCATCAAATTTGTTGGTATCAAAGGCCATAGCACCGACAATGATTTTGGAATCCCGTGTTGTCGCGATAGAAACTTTAGTGCCAAATTCATAGCGCTTATGTTCCTTGCCTTTGCTCATGCAGTAAACATGAGGTTCGTGCAGGCTGTACAGCTTGCGCTTATCTCCTCGCTTTTGGTTCAGTCCACGATGGAATAGTGCGAAGTCCTCTGCCAGATTTTCCAGAATGTCGAGCGGCAGTTTACGCTCTAATTCCCGAACTAAACGACCGGCAATGGTCTTTAGCCGTTTAACGGCTTTGCGCGCCTTGGCGCGATTCCTGGGGTGTCCTGCAAAACGACATTCCAGTTTTCTTTGTTTGATTTCCTTCGCGTAACTGCGACGAAGTTTTATGTTTTCCTTCCTGGCCAGTTTCAGGCAATAAACAATAATCTTTCGATACAACTTTGCATCGGTGGGAAAGGTAATATTTTTTTCCTGTACTGTGGTGTCAATACAGACTTCCTCTTCGATGGCCTTCTCGCCGTGAATGGTGATGGAGGATGCCAGTATTTTCTCAAATCCTTTCTCACCCACTCGCTTGCGGAAGTACACCAGATCGGAAGGGTCACAGGGAAATGACCATTGGAATTCGACCTCTCCACAGAACGCCTGGTAATACGGATTCTGTACCCAGTGCCGCACGACAACCTCGTCGCTAACGTTTTCCATGTGCTTGAGAATAGACAAGCCCACCATCAAACGTATAGGTTTGGCCGGCCTGCCAATCGGCGCATACAAGGGCGCAAACTCTGACTCAAAAAAGTCCCAGGGTATGGTTCGTGCAAGCTGTAACAGAGGGTGTTTCGGATTGAGTTGATCCATTAATCCGGCGGCCATAAAACTCATTTGATGGTGATCGGGGGAAGAATCTTTCATCCAATAGCCACCTCTATTTCGACCAGATTTAGTGTGAAATACGCGTGAAACTGGTCGAAATTATCTCACATATTCCTGGATTTACATATAGTATTCAATGGGTTATGAGTTTTTCAGGGTCAACTAACTATCCTGAACACGATGATGAAGAATGGCACCTACTGGAACGAAAAACTTGCATAAACACTTGACGAGAAAGCATAGTCACTTGCCAGTACCATGTGCCCTTGTATCTTACTTCTCGCAGCGGACAGTGAATATCACTGCTCGGTGACTAAGGAGTAGCTGGTACTTCGCCCCCCGCCAGGGTCTTTCCTGAGTGCGCCACGGTCTATGAGATCGAGAATATCCCGGTAGGCGGTATCCTGGGAGCATTTTGCGAGTTTCGCCCACTTGGAAGTTGTTAGTTTTCCTTCAAATCCATCCAGGACTCGGTTCAGCACCTTGATCTGGCGTTCGTTCAAGGGTTCCTTGGCAAAATGTTCCCAGAACCGCGCCTTATTCATAACAGCGGCAAGTTTTTCCTGTGCGCCTTCAATTGCCCGGTAGAGGCACTGCAGAAACCAGGTTAGCCAGGGCGTTACGTCGAGCTCACCTTTTTGGGTGCGCTCCAGCAGGGTGTAGTAATCGTTGCGTTCGATGCGGATTCGGGCCGACATACTGTAAAAGCGCTGCGCCGATCCGTCCGCGCGCGCCAGCGCCATATCGGCAATGGCTCGCGCGATACGGCCATTGCCATCTTCAAAGGGGTGGATGGTCACAAAATGCAGATGTGCCAGGCCGGCGATCACCAGCGGATCGAGATCGCCGGGGGCCTCGAACCACGCCAGGAATCTTGCCATTTCCTCCGGCAGACGATCTGCTGGAGGGGCTTCGTAATGGACTTTTTGTCGCCCTATCGCGCCCGAGACGACTTGCATGGGACCACCGCTGTCCTTGCGCCACTGGCCGACCAGAATTTTGTGCATCCCGCTGCGCCCTGCAGGGAAAAGGGCAGCATGCCAGCCAAAAAGTCGGTCTTCGGTGAGGGGGGCCGCGTAGTTGCCGGTCGCGTCCAGCATCATTTCGACAATACCATCGATGTTTCGGTCTGATGGAACAAGGCCGGCAACATCCATTCCGAGTTGCCTGGCGATGGAAGAGCGAACCTGCTCTCGTTCCAGCGTCTCGCCCTCGATCTCGCTGGATTTGACGACCTCTTCCGTCAGGGTTTGCAGGTGGGCCTCATCGCGCAAATCGAACCCCAGCCCTTCCATTTTTCCCACCAGGCGACCCTGCTCGCGCGAAACGTGCGCGAGAAGGCTGGCCAGGGCGTCGTTGTCCCAAGTGAATGTGGGCCACCCTTTTCTGCTCCAGATATACATCTTATCTCCGCACAATATGCGGATAATATGGCCACCATTCTCCGCAAAGTCAAGAGTAAAGTCCGCTTCGATTGCGGAGAATAGATTCGTTAATCTCCGCATCGTTGCTGATAACGGAAACTTCCCCAGCAAAGTACGCGGGAGATTTGCGGGACTTGTAGTGAAAAGTTGTGCTCGGTGGTGAAAAATTCGCTGTGGGTGTTCTAATTTAAGTTAATAAAAACAATGGGTTAAAAACATCCAGCAAAATTCATAATGCTGGGGTCGGTGGTTCAAGTCCACCCGTAGCTACCATTTTATTCTTATATTTCAGCCTGTTATCGACAAAAAATCGCCAGATCAATATTTGATCAAGTGGTGAGGGTGATGGCAATGGGACTCCTACCCGTTTTCACCCTGAGCCGACCCCACCCCCGGAGTACCCCCCGCTTGGTGAACTGGGACTCCTCTCTACCCTATATATATAAATTCAGACGAACGTTTTGGCGCGACGCTGCTTTGAGTAACTGGTATCGACGCATTAGCTGTAATAACTCACACCTGAGCCGGCAAACTGCGCACAAACAGGCAATGACCGCTTTTTTCCATAGCAGACATTCGTGACCGAGTGGCGAAGGAAGCGGGGTTCTCGTTGCACGCCGGTGTATCGACCGAGATTCACCAGCGCGACAAACTGGACCGGCCGGGCGGCGCTCCGCTTTGCCGCTACGTTACGCGGCCGGCGGTGTCAGAGAAGCGTTTGGCAATCACCCCCAACGGAAATATCCGCTATCAGCCTAGGCGGCCCCGCTAAGACACCTTACCGGGACGGAACCACGCATGTGATATTTGAGCGGGGCGGCCTTCCGTCGCTGGACTTCATTGCGAAGCAGGCTGCCCTGGTACCGAAGCCACGCACAAATCTGACTCGCTTTGCTCGTATCATCCCTGATACTCGCCCGCTGCGCGGGCCAGCTAAAGCTGTCCAAATTCATTCCGGATGAATTTGTCATGGGGTGTTCGTCGGAATGCCGCCCAACCCAATAGCAAGTGTCGTGTGCGGGTGATACCTGCCAAGCGGGGCAGGGGGCGCAAGCGGCGTGAGCCTACCGGGGGGAACTGGCTGGACAAGACACCGGCCGAGCGCCACGTAGCGATGACCTGGATGCAGCGGCTGAAACGAGTATTTAATTGGGCCGCATCCGGATCGACATTGAGACCTGCGAGCGCTGCGCGGAGCAAGTCAAGGTCGATACCTGCATTGAGTAGCTGCGGACATCGAAATATCGTTCCGACAAATTTCCGACATCAGTCCTGCATTGTTATGCATAGTCGTGCAATATGGGCAACGAGCGCCGTCTTCAGGCACTTATAAATCAATAAGTTACAGGCGCAGGTGTGGCTACGAACCAGGTGGTCGGGAGTTCGAATCTCTCCAGGCGCGCCACTTTTCAGCAGTAATATTTAGGTTAGTTGCAGTCTTGACTGCTTGCTGAACCCCACATCGCAAAACTCTTGAAACCCGGCATACCTCTGTCGACTATAGCGGTTTCGGAACTCCCAAATAGCACCATCCTGCTGAACAATCGGCGCCGTCTTTTGGTGCTGGTAGACTATACTTGTGACGTAATTCCAGGTTACAAAACTTTTGTTTTTAATCAGGGAACTTTTTTTATTGATGGTATTCAAATACTTGCGTGACTCAGTTCATCACTCAGATAAGCTCCGGTGTTAACGGCATCAAATAAGACCGCCCGGGCAACTGTTTTCGATATCACAGAGTTTTTCAATTGCACAAACTATCCGAGTAACTGACGTTTATAGCCCAATGGATTGGCTCCCTAGCTGAATAATGGCTTGCTTTTTTTGGAGAGATTTGCATGACAGAAGTGAACAAGACAATTCGAAACGGCACAACGAGTAATCGGAAAAAAGATCTCTCCGGGTTGATATCCCGCAGTCTACGCGTGACGGCAATGTTTGTACTTGGCGTCGGTATGGGCGGGCAAGCGCTTGGTGCTGACCCTTACCAACAAGACAGCGGCTCAGCCGGCATTGTTGCCCTGGAAGCCGAAGGCTATACCGGTAGTGCGGCCCGTGGCGGGGCCAGTTGGAAACCCAGTTATCCGTTAGGGCATTCGGGCACTGGCGGATTGGAAGCCGCTCCAAACTCCGGTGTCAATAACGCCAGCGGATTTGTCGATAGCAGTCCGCGGCTTGATTACCAGGTTAAATTTACCAAATCTGGTACCCACTATGTTTGGGTCAGGGCCGTTGGTGCCACCACTAGCGATGATTCTCTGCATGTTGGGCTCGATGGCAAGGCGTTTGCTACAGCGACAGCTTTGGGTGATTTTGCCCCTTCTCTGGGCTGGAATAATAGACTGATGAATGGATCGCTGGCCATGATCAATGTGCCTTCACCCGGAGAGCATACCCTTAACCTCTGGATGCGAGAGGACGGCGCGGTCATCGACAAAGTGGTATTGACCACCAGCAGTGCTTACCGGCCCTCGGGCAATGGCCCTGCAGTAAGCCCGCGTACTGCGCCAGTCGTTGTCGGCAGTGCATTCCCCGTCGATTTAAGGGGTGCCGCACCCGAGCAGGCAGTAGTCAACTACAACGTTATCAAACCAAGCGGGGCGCAAACCGCAACTGTGACCGTCTCGACCTTCGATGCTGACATGGTTGATGAGGGGGAGCTGGTAATTAATGGCAATACTCCCATCGTCATGTTTGGCAGCCAAGCCAAGGCATCTCATGATGACCAGAACGCCGACATCACCTTTACGACGCCGGCGTCCTACTGGCGTAACGGCAATAACAGCCTGGTGATTCGTCACAACCGGACCGCCGGATTCAGTATTAACAGTGTTTCCGTTTCTTTCAGCGGGTCAGCGCCGGTAGCCATTACCGAGGTGGACGTGTCCAGTGGAGAAACGGTGTTGATGCAATTGACGGGCCCGGCGCCAGAAGAGGCACGTATGGTCTTGAATGTGAAGAAGCCCAGTTCCGCGGCAAGTGCCACCATCAGCTTAGCGACTTTTGATGCTGATATGCGTGACGAGGGCGAGCTGATTATCAACGGCAACCCGCCGCTGATGCTTTTTGGCTCTGCGGGCACCTTGAGTAACGACGGCAATGCTGCCCGGGTAGAGCTGGCCACTCCGGTGTCCTACTGGCGTAACGGCGACAACAATCTTACCTTCAGGCACACTCGCACGGCCGGCTACATCATTGACAATGTTTCGGTTAGTTTCGGCGGTTCGTCCGGGACATCCGGCAATAGCCTGCCAGTGCTTTCAGGCAGTCCATCAACTAATGCTGCGGTTGGCAGCCCCTATGCTTTTCAGCCGACTGCGGTGGATGCCGATGGTGACGAGATGTCGTTCAGTGTCATTAATTTGCCGGGCTGGGCTTCATTCAACAACAGTACTGGTCGGCTGAGCGGTGTGCCCGGCCCAGGTGATAGCGGTACCAATAGCAATATTCGGATTTCGGTCAGCGATGGCAAAGGTACTTCGTATCTACCTACCTTCGCGATTAACGTAGCGGGCGGGGCCACGACTGACTCGAATTCCGTAACTATTGAGTGGAAGCCGCCGGCTGCCCGTGAAGACGGCTCTATCCTGAGCACCAGCCAGATTGCGGGTTATACGGTTTACTATGGCACTGCTCCCAATAGTTTTACCCAGTCTATCTATGTGACCGGTGGCAGCAATACCCGTACAACTTTGAGTAATCTCGCTACCGGGAAAACTTTTTATATTGCCCTGACGGCATCCGACACCTCCGGCTTGCAAAGCAATTATTCCAACGTTCTAACCGTTGACGTGATGTAAAAACACAGTGAACTGCCCCGGGGGTTGGTGACAGCTTAAAGCGTTGTCACCAACCCCCTTTACGTATCTGAATGGCCTGGTGTTAGACTCGAGAGTTGCAGCGTGTACGGTGCTTTTCGGGCGGCTTAGCTTGGTCGCCCAAGGCGGCAGGAGGTTTTCTAAATGACAATAAATGCCGGGCGTGTTTTGATTGCTTGGGTAACAATTAAACAGGGGTTGGTTGGGCCTGGTTCCATCCGGATATATGAAGAGCTCCATGAAGAAATTACCGCAGCATTGTTTAAGCGCGGGCGCCGTGATGTGTTTACTCGCATCTCCAATGAGTTTGACGTTGAAACTGAGAATGGGGATTATACTCCTGCCGCTATGCGGCGGGCCGGTCGCTAGGCCTGGGATTCGCGGTGTTTGCCGCGTCCCATAGGTGCACATTCTATTGTTCGGGGCAGCTAGTGAGCCCTGCCATTATAATAATCATAGAGAAATTATTATGAAGAGAATAGGTCTGTGTTGGGTCGCGGTGGTATCGGTTTGCCTGGGCATGTCCGTCGTCCGGGCCGAAATTACAGAGGCAGATGTGAAGCGTCTGGGAGGGCCCGAATTGACTCCGGTAGGTGCTGAACGCGCCGGTAATGCGGATGCCAGCATCCCACCCTGGACCGGGGGGCTAACAGAAATTCCGGCAGATTATAAGCTTGGAGACAAGTTTGTAGATCCCTTCGCCGGGGAGCAAGCGCTGTTCACCATCACCGCCGAAAACTACCAGCAGTATGCCGCTTTGCTTTCCGACGGCCAGGTGGCAACGTTCAAGCGTTACCCCAAGACCTACAAAATGCCGGTTTACCCGAGCCATCGCACGGCGGTCTACCCCGATGAAGTTTATGAGGCGGTGGCGCGTAATGCGACCGAAGTCGGACTGGCTGAAGGTGGCAATGGTGTCACTAACCTGGGGGATGCAACGGTGCCTTTCCCATTTCCACAACACGGTGTCGAGGTTTACTGGAACCATGTTCTGCGCTATCGCGGTCGTGGCACAAACCGGGGTAACTCGGTGCAGGCGGCGGTGCAAAGTAATGGCGATTTTGTGCCGGTATGGTTTGAAACGCAGGTCAGTTGGGCGCGGGATATGCCCGACAACGACAACATCAATATGCTGATAGCCTTTATGCAGAAGATCAAGGCGCCGGCACGCCTGGAGGGTGACGTACTACTGGTCCACGAATTTATCGACCAGGTAAAGGAGCCCCGCAATGCCTGGATTTACAATCCCGGCCAGCGCCGGGTGCGGCGGGCCCCTGAAGTCGCCTACGACGGCCCCGGAACGGCTTCGGATAACCTCAGGACCGCCGACGATCTCGACATGATGAACGGCGCTCCCGATCGTTATGATTGGAAGCTGGTCGGCAAAAAGGAAATGTACATCCCCTACAACAACTACAAGCTGCAAGATGGAAACCTTAAATATACTGACATCATAAAGCCAGGGCACCTCAATCCCGAGTACCTGCGTTACGAAAAACACCGGGTATGGGTGGTCGAAGCCACCTTGAAGGAAGGAGCAAGGCATATCTACGCCCAACGTACGATGTACGTCGACGAAGATACCTGGCAAATTGCGATGGTAGATGTGTATGACGGCCGGGGGGAGCTTTGGCGCTTCCATGAGGGCCATGCCATGGTTCACTATCAGGTTAAGATTCCCTGGATGGTGGCAGAATCTCAGTACGACCTGATAGGCGGTCGCTATGTAGTCAGCGGGCTAAGCAACGAAATGCCAGGCTACCAGGCTGAGTTCAATGTGCAAGGGGTTACTATGGGCGACTATACACCTTCGGCCCTGCGCCGCGCTGGCCGCTGAACAGGGCAGTATTGCACGGGCCGCAGCTTGGTTTGCCTGATCATCGAGAGAGAACTCTGCTGCCAGCGGTAAGGTGTCGAAGTTCTTTACATTTCGCTCTGGTAAATCATCACTGCTACGCGCCATCACACTGATTATCCTGCAATTTTTCCTCTTGGCATATATCTTGCTTATTTTATTACTGAGAAAAGTTAGGGTGTGGCAACGCATTGTTATTGCCCCGGGAAGAAAGTACCAGGAGTGACGAGAGATGAAGGATGTCAAAAAGCTTGTAGCCGCTGCAGCACTGGTTTTAGGCGGTGCGCTGATGTCGAGTGCTGCCAGCGCAACAATGTGGAAAATGATCGATCTGAATGTAACCAAGGTAGTGGATGGTCAGGACGTCGGGCAGGACTTTGAATTCGATCTTTACCAACCTTTTAAGCTAACCACATTTGAGCTGGGTGGTGGCGATTCAGCCGAGTTCAGTCCCTGGCTTGGCTTTTTTGTGACTGAAAAGGCGCCGGGCTCTGCCGTGTTGTCTAGCGTAGAGGTGACGGGAAGCGCTGTAATGGGTGACTATCATTCCATTTCATGGGCTGGGCCTGCTGATAAGCCTGTATTACCTAGCTGGTTGAGCTTTCTGTCCGCAGTGGTACCAGACAATGGTGCCGGTGGCGTCTGCCTGGCAGAGTCGTGCACATTTGATGTGACTTTTACCAACGACACCTCCGAAGTTCCGCTGCCTGCCGCCGCATGGTTGTTTGGTTCGGGTCTGATTGCTCTTGCGGGTGTCGCCCGTCGCAGAAAGTCAGCAGCAGCATAAAACCCACTGGTATCAGTTGAAGGTTCGGGGCAACCCGGCCTTCAACGTTTTGTGGTAGCAGGTCTCAGCGCTTCGCGCCGAAGTGTTTACGTGTAGGGTAGCCCCCTGCTCATGGATTGAGGCTTCCCCCCTTTTCTCGATAATTAGACTCTTCGCATCTTCGCATCCTCGCATCCTCGCATTCCCTCAGTCAGCTCAATTGTAACCCGGGGATTGGTGAGGCATTTGTGTGGTCTTACTTCAATATTCAGCGCGCTATTAAAGCAGTGAAAGAAACATAAAAAATAAGTGCTTACTATTGATTTAGGTACTTTCGCTTACCAAAAATTTATGTTGGCGAAAGGGGGTTCTGGTAAACTTCTCCGCCCCTCGTTTGGAAAGTGGTGAGAATGATGTCTTATTCCTGGCCTGGATCTTTATGGCTTAAGTCAGTGTTGATGGCTTGCATATTCGGTTTTCTGGTGGGCTGTGCCGGTGACGACTACGAGCCACCTCCTGCACCACCTGCTGCGGGGGATATCGTTGAAATAACCGCCGGACCAAATTTTGAGAACGACCTCAAAACGGCCTTAATAACAGCCGAGCCGGGGCAAACTATTGTGCTTCCTGAAGGTGAATTCGAGATGTCTGGCGGTGTGATCCTGGATGTCAGCAATGTCACTGTGCAGGGCAAGGGGCAGGATAGAACCGTGCTCAACTTCGGTCAGTCCACCACCGGTGGGGACGGCTTCCTGGTAAATAGTAACAACGTTGTGCTTGAGCACTTCGCCGTGGTCGACACCCCTGGAGATGGCATCAAGTTCAAATTCAGTAACGGCGTTACGATTCGCCATATGAGGGTAGAGTGGTCCTGTGGCGCCTGTGAAGAGAATGGCGCCTACGGTATTTATCCCGTACAAACAAAAAACGTATTGATTGAAGACAGTATCGCCATTGGCGCCAGCGATTCCGGTATCTACGTTGGGCAATCCGACAATATTATCGTTCGTCGCAATCTGGCATCCTTTAACGTTGCCGGTATCGAGATCGAGAACTCCACCAATTCCGATGTCTAAGAAAACGTAGCCGAGAATAACACCGGCGGTATTCTGGCGTTTGACTTGCCGGGCTTGCCGCGCGCGGGCATGCGCTCGCGTATTTTCAACAACACCGTGCGCAACAACAACGTTGCTAACTTTGCCCCAGCCGGGAACATCGTCGCCACCGTGCCGCAAGGCACCGGTATGCTGATAATGGCGTTCGAAGACGTTGAGGTGTTTGGCAACGTGATAGGGGACAACCAATCGTCGGCGATCCTGGTGGTTAATTATGCCATCAGTGGCCTGGAGCACGACGACCCGAATTATGATCCGGACCCCCGCCGGATGAATATCCATGACAACCAATACAGCAACAATGCCTACGATCCTGCAGACGCAGCTGCGGGCATTGCCCCCGAATTCGCTGGTGTGGGTGGACTACCAGAGATTTTTTATGACGGTATTGCTGAAGCCAGTGGAGCGTTTGCTGGCCCCGATCGGATTTGTGTTCGCGAAGCGTCGTCGGTAACCCGGGGCGTACTGTTCAATCCGGACGGCAGTGGCGCGAGCAATGACCCTGCTTTTTTTGATTGTGCGCATGCTTCGTTGCCCGAAGTGGTGCTTGATACTCCGGAGGACATAGAAGCTGGTGAGAAGCCACCAACGGAGGCAGAAATTGCCGAAATGTGTACCCCGGAGGCAGGCTCGGATAGCCCCAACCTCAAGGCGGTTGAAGTCGATTGCCCGACACTGTCGGGATACAACCTGTTTGCCGATCAGACCGAGCCGCGAGAGCTTACAAACGCCGGCATTCACTACGATTTGATTACCCCACTGTTTACCGACTACGCGTCGAAGTATCGCTTTATCTTTGTCCCGGAGGGCAAGCAGGCGGCATACTCAGACCGCGAAGTAATGGACATGCCGATTGGAACGATTGTCTCCAAGACCTTCACCATGCCAAGGGATTTTCTCAACCCCGCGGCCGACGAGGTGATCATTGAGACCCGCATATTAATTCGACGTGAGCAGGGATGGGCGGCGTTGCCCTACGTCTGGCGCGAAGACGGTAGTGATGCGGACCTGAGTATCACCGGTGGTACCCGTGAGGTGACCTGGATCCATTCCGATGGCTCCACGCGCTCCACCAACTACGAGATACCCAATACCAACCAATGCAAGACCTGTCACAGTATTACCCGGCCGGAAACCGGAAGCGGTGTGAACTTTGAGACGGTGCTGGAGATGATCGGTCCCAAGGCGCGTTTCCTGAATCGGGATAACGAGTACGACGGCCAGACTGTAAACCAGTTGACCTACATGCAGCAGCAGGGAGTGCTGGTAGGCGTTCCGGCTGATCTCGCTTCCATCGATACCGTGCCTGTTTGGACAGATACCGCAGCCAGCCTGGAAGACCGGGCCAAGGGGTATCTCGACATTAACTGCGCGCATTGTCATCGGCCTGCGGGCTTTGCCAGCAACTCGGCACTGTTCCTCGACTACTGGCGGGGAGTGGACGAGACCTTTGGCGTCTGCAAAACGCCGGTGGCGGCAGGGGCTGGCTCTGGTGGCCTGCAGTACGATATCGTCCCCGGTAATGCTGGCGAATCGATCTTCGATTACCGAATGGACTCCAATGCACCCGACGTGAGGATGCCGGAAATAGGGCGCACCTTGATCCATACCGAAGGTGTGGCACTGGTACGGGAGTGGATCAACAGCCTGGGTGGTGGTTGTCCCTAAGGGGTTATTAGATTGATCAACGCCGGCACATCGTTGATGCTGCCGGCGTTTTTGTGTCTACACCGCAAGATTTTTGTGGCAACTAGTGCCTGCAGGCTTATTGGTCGGCCGGGTTGCTACCATTGGCAATTTCATCGCCATCCCATGTGCCGTCGAGGTCGCGGTCGATCCCTGCGCGGGTGCCATTGCCGAGGGGCATGCAGGTAAACGTAAGGGCGTTATTGCCGTTGCCGATCTTGGCCACTAATTCGTCCGGGCTCAATAAAGGCTGGTTTTTCCGGGCAGGTACAAAACTGCCGGCGGGGTTTAAGACCGCGGCAAAGTCCATGTCATCAATGACCCCTTTAGCGATCAACTCGCACTCCAGCTTTTCGAGCTTGGCTCGTTGCAATAATAATTGCAGTCTGGCTTTGCTGGCGACAGTGGTGGGCGCAGTCTTGCTGAGAGTCAGTTGTTGCCCAACAATCGGTGCGTGCTCGGCGGGAAAGGCCAGCAGGAAATCGACCACCTGGGCACGGCTTGCTTCGCTTGGGAAGTTGAACACCGCAGCACTCAAAAAATCTTTCAGTGTGGCTTGGGCGCCGTCGTGGGCGAAGCCGAAACCGCGAATCTGCGGCCCCATATCGGGTTGGTTGTTGGCGGGATTGCCGGTACTGCCAAACATGCCGACCTTCTGGTACATGTTGCGCAGCTGGGGAATCTTGAAATCTTCATCAATACTGCCACCCTCGATACTCTGGGTGCCGTCAGTGCCGAACTGGCCTTCCTCAGTGTTGAGCCGGTGGCAACCGTCGCAGGTGGCAATAGTGTCGGATACCACGTTCATGTAAAAATCCCGTCCCGCCGCTTGACTGGCTGTCAGGCTGTTGTCGAGTGCCCTGACCGGGTTAGGAGGATAACTCAACTCCAACACAAACTTCGCGAAGGCATCCATTTGTGACTCACTGAGCTCCTGCTCGCGGCCCAGCAGTCCAGTAAAGGCAACATTAAAGTCCTCAAAGCTTTGTTCCTCGATGCTTTCGTCCGTATCGCGCGTGGTGCCCGTGCGGTCACCACGCCAATGCATCGGGCCGTTGTCACGCATGCCACGAAAACTCTGGGTGCTCATGGGTCCCTTCATGGGGTGGAAGAAGGGTTTGGCGCGGCGGGGGGGCACAACGCTGTTGTATTCGTTGGGGCTGTCTGCCCGAACCTCGTCGGGGTTGCCCAGGTCCCAGGCTAGATGATCCATATCGCCAAAGGTGTGGCAGCCGGCGCAGGACGAATCGCCCCGGCTGGAACTGAGTCGAGCATCGTACAGAAACGGTCGGCCGGCAATCACATGCGCCGGCTCGGGGTTGTGCATAGTGGTATGGTCTATTTCCGTGCGGCCCGCTGTATCGAGGGTAGAAATGCCATTATCGAACCGCGTCAATACGTAGGCCTGGTTGCGCCCCGGGTCGAGTACAATACCCGAAGGGCCGCCACCGCTCACTTCGATATGATGGCCTGAATCGGGGATAAAGCTGTCGCTCTCCAGTTCGCGGGTATCGAAAATGCCGATACGCGATGAACCGAAGGCTGCCACGTAGAGGCTTTTTCCATCGCCAGTGACCGCCATTTGTAATGGTGTTGAGAGGCTGTGTTGTTTGTCACTGGCGCTTCCCAGCGGCGCGTCGTAGCTGTTGATGTGTTTATTGAGATGGCGAGCTTGTACCTGATTGGTGGTAATCACGGTTATGCGGCTCTCTACAAAATGTCCACGCACCGTGGTGGAGTTGTTACCAGGGCCTTCAAAACGGATATGGTTGAGAGACTCGGTATTACTGACATAGAGCTTGCCGCTGGCCGGATTGACCGCGATATTGTACAGGGTAGTGCCAACAGCGCTCGCTGAATTGACCGCGACTGGTGGATTGGCGTTGGCGTCTATAGCAAAAACGTCGCTGTCAGGCAGGCGGAAGCGCACCCTGTCGTCCCAGATTTTGCCGGCCACGTTATTTATCGGGTCGCCGTTGTCGACCCAGTGTTCGCCGTCAAATTTAACGATCATTCCGGTGCGCGGCTGCGGATTTCCATCGCTGCTGGCAAGCGGTGGTGGTTTATCGAGACCACCGTTGGCGATATCGGCCTCCAGCACCGTGGTTCGATTACCGGAATGAAATATTCCCGCATACACCCTCGAGCCGTCGCTTGAAGCGGCCAGCGCGCGGGGGGTATCGCCGAACAAGTTTATGACAGTCTCGGCTTGTCCGCCCAAACTATTACCAGGCGCCAGGGCGTTAAAAACCCAGATATCGGCACGACCCTGCCCAGGAGAAGTCAATGCTGGATCAAAGCCGGTATTTTGGCCGCGATGTGCAGTGGTAATAAAGGCTCGCTCGCCGTTGCTGCCGGCAAACACGATATCCCGCGGTTCGTCGCCAACCAGCAGGGTTTGCACAATCCGGGCGGGCGTCTCAGTCACGTCGACAATGCTGACGCTATCGGAAAGGTGATTTACGACCCAGACAAATCCATTGGGCCCGACCGCCACTGCTACGGGCTCCAGTCCCACGGTAACGGAATGCTTGTGGACCGGGAGACCGCTACTGAGGTCAAAAATCTCCAGATGATTGTCTGGGGTGTTAACCGCATACAAAGTCGTGGCATCGGCCGACATAGCGAGGGGTCGCACCTGGCCGCTTTCGAAAGTGGCGAACGAGCCCGGATCCGGCGGTTCTGTGCTGGCAGCTGGAATAGGCGCGGTGCTCTGCGTGCTATTGCTGCTACCATCGCTGCCGCAACCATTGAGGGCTGTTAATGTCAGTATCGCCAGCAGAGCTGGTTTTCCCGGTAGTCGGTCGAATACTTGGGTGTGTAATAGGGTCAATATCACGGTCAGATCCAGCGCTTGGTAAGCACGGTAAGTAAAGTCATTCCTTTGCTAAAGAACAGAGGGCGATTGACTAAGGATAGCAAGTTACCGAATCCCTGTAAGCGCCGCGAAATAGCATTAATTTTTCAAGAAAAAGCTGGGAGGGGTTTAGGGCGGGGGCGCTGGGTGCAGCGGGAGTCGTGCTCCCGCTGCCGGCAACAAGAACTTAGATAACCCGTTTCATAGCGGTCATATAGCCTCGCAGCTCTTCGCCCACAATTTCGATCATGTGGTTGCGAATGGCGTCATTGACAGCAATCAGTTCCTGGTTGTCCACCTGGTTATCGTTGGATTCCAGGCCTTTGCCGATGACGTCACCACCCATTTTGGCCATAAACTCCTTCAAAAGGGGCCGGCATGCCTGGTCGAAAAGGTAACAGCCATACTCCGCCGTGTCAGAGATAACCACGTTCATCTCGTAGAGTTTTTTACGTGCAATGGTATTGGCGATCAGCGGTGTTTCGTGCAGTGATTCATAGTAGGCGCTCTCTTCGATAATGCCGGCACTGGTCATGACCTCAAAGGCGAGCTCTACGCCGGCTTTGACCATCGCTACCATCAACAAGCCCTTATCGAAAAACTCCTGGTCGCTGATGCTTGCATCGCTTGCCGGGGTTTTCTCGAAGCTGGTCTCTGCAGTTTCTGCGCGCCATGCCAGTAGGTTGACGTCGTCATTCGCCCAGTCTGTCATCATAGTACTGGAGAAGTGGCCTGACATAATGTCGTCCATGTGCTTTTCAAACAATGGCCGCATGAGCTCCTTGAGTTCCTCGGTCAATTTGAAGGCCAGGATCTTGGCGGGATTGGACAGCCGGTCCATCATATTGGTGAGGCCGCCATGCTTCATTGCCTCGGTAATAGTTTCCCAGCCATACTGCACCAGCTTGGAGGCATAACCGGGATCGACACCTTCCTCGATCATTTTGTCGAAACACAGAATCGATCCGGTCTGGAGCATACCGCAAAGAATGGTCTGCTCGCCCATCAGATCCGACTTCACTTCTGCGATGAAGGAGGATTCCAGCACCCCGGCGCGGTGCCCGCCGGTTGCAGCCGCATAGGCCTTGGCAATCTCAAGGCCGTCACCGTTGGGATCGTTCTCGCGATGCACTGCAATCAGGGTCGGCACTCCAAAACCCCGGAGGTATTCTTCGCGAACTTCGGTTCCCGGGCACTTGGGGGCTACCATCACAACAGTGAGGTCGTCGCGAATTTTGGTACCTTCCTCCACGATATTAAAACCGTGGGAGTAGGCCAGGGTGGCGCCTTTTTTCATCAACGGCATGATCTGGCCAACGACGGCAGTGTGCTGCTTATCGGGGGTGAGGTTGCAGACCAGGTCGGCCTCGGGAATCAGTTCTTCATAGCTGCCCACGGTAAAGCCGTTTTCGCTGGCATTGCGCCATGATTGGCGCTTCTCGGCAATGGCTGAATCGCGCAGGGCATAGGATACGTCAAGGCCACTGTCTCGCATATTCAAACCCTGGTTGAGGCCCTGGGCACCGCAACCGACGATGACGACTTTTTTGCCACTGAGATATTGGCACTCGTTGGCGAATTCGCCCTGGTCCATAAAGCGACATTGGCCCAACTGCTCAATCTGTAAGCGCAGTGGCAGGGAATTGAAGTAGTTGGTAGGCATGGTGAGTCTCCTCGAATCGATTGATCAGCTGGAATAACCAGCAAGAGCGGTACGATAGCCTAAATACCTTATTGCGTGAAATGAATTATCTGGAATACTATATTGCTATAATCGCAATATAGGTATGGATGTGGACGGGAAAAGCTTGCGCTTGTTTGTCAATCTGGCCGAAGAACTTCATTTTGGGCGGGCTGCAATAAAAAGCCATATGAGTGCTTCCGCAGCAACACGAATGATCCAGCGCCTGGAGTCTGATCTGGGTACTATGCTGCTTGAGCGAGATAATCGGCGTGTGTTGTTGACCCGCAGCGGCCAGCAATTTTTGGTCTACGCCCGCGACGCATTGCAGCGCTGGCAGAGCCTGCAGGGAGAGCTGCAGGAGCGCCAGGCATCATTAAGCGGCGCGCTTCGGCTTTACTGCTCAGTTACTGCAAGTTATTCGGTGTTGGCAGAAATACTGCCTGCAGTGCGCAGGCAGTATCCGGGGATTGAAATTCACGTCAATACTGGCGATCAGGCACTAGCGCTGTCCCGGGTAGAGAATGGGCGGGAGGATCTGGTTATCGCGGCACATCCAGGAGCGCTATCAGACAAGCTGGGTTTCCAGACTCTCGCGCGCTCGCCGCTGGTATGCGTTGCGCCACGCATACCCTGTCAGGTTTGTGAAATACTAGACAGTGGACATACGCTCGATTGGTCGGCTATACCCGTTATTATCGCTCAGGGCGGGCTGGCGAGAACCCGCTTTGAACGCTGGTTCGAGGCCCAGGGGATACAGCCGCTGGTTTATGCGTACGTAAGTGGCCATGAGGCGATTGTCAGCTTGGTGGCGTTGGGTTTTGGTTTAGCTGTAGTGCCGCAGCTGGTGCTTGACAGTAGTCCGTTGCAGGATAGAGTGGCGGTCCTGCAACAGGGCCCTGCGCTGGAGTCATTTGATATTGGCCTTGTGGCTCGGCGCCAATGCCTGCTGGATCCCTTAGTGCGAGCAGTGTGGGATTTGGCGGGGCAACACAGGTATACTGGAGCTAGAGAGCAGCCGGACTCTGCAGCTGCGTTACCATCAAATTGAAAGGTTAGCGGGCGAGATGGAAGATAATCAAGAGCAGCCGACAAAGCCGGTGTCGAAGCTTGAGTCGACGATACCAGTGGGAGAGCATATTGAAGAAGTATCGGAGGACGGCAGGCAGGTAAAACGCCAGGGTATATTTCTTCTTCCTAACATATTTACGATGGGAGCGCTGTTCGCCGGTTTTTATGCTGTAGTGGCTGCAATGAACGGACATTTCGAAAACGCTGCTATTGCGATATTTGTGGCAATGTTTCTGGATGGGCTCGACGGGCGGGTGGCGCGTCTCACCAATACCCAAAGTGCTTTTGGTGCGCAGCTTGATAGTCTGTCAGATATGGTTTCGTTTGGTGTTGCTCCGGCATTGGTGGCTTTCAGTTGGGGGTTGGGGCCGCTGGGTAGGCTGGGTTGGGCCCTGGCGTTCATCTATGTTGCTGGAGCCGCATTAAGGCTGGCGCGCTTCAATACTCAGATCGAAACAGCTGACAAGCGGTTTTTTTCCGGACTTGCAAGCCCTCCCGCGGCAGCGATGGTGACATCAATGATCTGGCTCTGTGTTGATAACGATCTGATTGGCGGGCAGTTGCCTTTTTCGTTGTCGGTACTGGCGGGAGTGGTGACCGCATTGGCTGGTTTACTGATGGTTACTAATATTCCCTATCACAGCTTTAAAGGTATCGACTTTAAAGGTCGGGTGCCGTTTGTGATGGCTCTTCTCATACCTTTTATCATTGCTGTAGTATTTGTCGACCCGCCACTAGTGTTGTTGTTGATGTCCGGCGTTTATGCTTTGTCCGGCCCGGTGCAGCATGTATGGAGCAGTCTTCGCTCACCAGCAGCTTGAATCAGCGAAGCCTTTGGTGATCTAGCGCTGGACTGAATGTTGCGTCATGGGAGTGGTCGTAAAACAATTTGGCTGAAATGATTAAAAAGCGTTGACAGTGAGTG
>CAVROQ010000014.1:0-234293 GCA_963722805.1 uncultured Gammaproteobacteria bacterium | reverse complement strand
CTGGTAGGCGACCCGGTATATGGAGGGCGCCTGCGGCTACCCAAGGGCGCAAGCGAAGAGCTGCAAATAGCACTGCGCAGTTTTGGCCGTCAGGCGCTGCATGCCGCTGAATTAGGCTTAATCCATCCTGGCAGCGGTGAGGCGATGCAGTGGCGGGTACCGATTCCAGATGACATGCAGTATTTGCTGACGCTGCTAAAGCGCGATTCCGCAGCATGAGTCCTGCGGCATATTCTCCACCCCTGGGCGGTGGGCAATGGATTGTTCCGCAATGGCCTGCGCCAACAAATGTTAAGGCACTGGTGACTACCCGTGGAACCGGTGGCGATACTTACGGAGATTTTAACCTGGCTTTACACGTTGGCGATGATCGCCACAGGGTTGCGGCGAATCGGGCGCAACTGCAGCGTCAGTTTGGCGCCGAGTCCATACAGTGGCTGCAACAGATTCACGGCACCCGGGTATTGGAGGTCGCCGGTCCGAGCACCGATGAGCCGCATGCCGACGGACTTTACAGTACTGCTCCTGGTATTGCCCTGGCGATAATGACGGCAGATTGCCTGCCAGTGCTGTTCTGTGATCGTCACGGAACCGCAATAGCCGCAGCCCACGCCGGCTGGCGAGGCCTGGCCAATGGAATTCTGGCGGATACTATTGCCTGTTTTGAGCGCCCGGCAGGTCAGCTGATGGCCTGGTTGGGCCCGGCTATTGGCCCGCGTCACTTTGAAGTGGGCGAAGAAGTCAGAGCTGCGTTCTATAACAATGAGCAGTTTGCGGGAGTCGAGCAATTGGCGGGAGCTTTTGTCCCGTCCTTTAAAGCTGGGCACTACTACTGCGATCTATACGCTCTGGCGCGCCATAGCCTGAGGCTATGCGGTTTGGAGCGTGTCTATGGCGGCGACTTTTGTACCTACCGTGATGCTTCCCTGTTTTACTCTTACCGCAGGCAAGGCGTATGTGGGCGCATGGCCACAATTATTATGCGTCAATAGCCTCTGCGGCGCTTGAAATTCTCTTGCTTACCCTCATTTAGATAACAAGATTGTTGTTGATCGGGGAAACAGCGGACTGGCCGGTTTCCCCCCAGCTGCCAGGAGAGTTTTCATGCGTTTCGATAAATTTACCAACCAGTTACAAACTGCCTTGTCCGATGCCCAGTCTTTGGCGATAGGCCGTGACAATAATCAAATTGATCCTGCGCACCTGTTGCTGGCTCTGGTGGAGCAGGAGTCTGGCTCGGTCAGGCCATTGCTGTCCCAAGCCGGGGTCAATGTCGCGCAATTGCGCCAGAGTCTGGGCGCAAAGTTGGATGGCTTAGCTACGGTAAAAAGCCCCACCGGTGAAGTGCAAATGTCGCCGGATCTGGTGCGTTTGCTTAACCTGGCAGATCGCTTGTCGCAGAAGAAGGGCGACAAGTTTATTTCCAGCGAGCTGGTGCTGCTGGCGGCGCTTGATGAAAACGGCGACCTGGCCAAGGTGCTGCAATCCAGCGGCGCTGACCGCAAACTACTCGAACAAGCGATAGAGCGGGTTCGTGGCGGTCAGGCCGTCGATGACCCGGAGGCAGAGGGCTCGCGGCAGGCGTTGGAGAAATATACCGTCGATGTGACAGCGCGGGCAGAACAGGGCAAGCTCGACCCGGTTATCGGCCGGGATGATGAGATTCGTCGTACCGTGCAGGTATTGCAGCGGCGTACCAAGAATAACCCCGTGCTGATCGGCGAGCCAGGCGTTGGTAAAACTGCGATTGTCGAAGGGCTGGCGCTGCGCATCATTAACGGTGAAGTTCCCGAAGGCATCAAGAACAAGCGGATTTTGTCGCTGGATATGGGCTCGCTGTTGGCGGGTGCCAAGTTCCGGGGTGAATTTGAGGAGCGACTGAAGGCAGTACTGAATGACCTGGCGAAGGAGGAAGGTCAGGTCATCCTGTTTATTGATGAAATGCATACCATGGTCGGAGCGGGCAAGGCCGAGGGTGCCCTGGATGCTGGCAATATGCTCAAGCCGGCCCTGGCCCGGGGTGAACTGCACTGCGTGGGTGCCACAACCCTGGATGAATATCGTCAGTACATCGAAAAAGACGCGGCGCTGGAGCGTCGCTTTCAGAAGGTTTTGGTCGATGAACCCAGCGAAGAAGACACCATTGCTATTCTTCGTGGCCTGAAGGAACGCTACGAAGTGCATCATGGGGTAGCCATTACCGACTCCGCCATTATCGCAGCAACCCGGCTTTCACAGCGTTACATCACGGATCGACAGTTGCCGGACAAGGCGATCGACCTGATCGACGAGGCTGCGAGCAGGATTCGGATGGAAATCGACTCGAAACCGGAAGCGATGGACAAGCTTGAGCGCCGCCTGATCCAGCTCAAGATTGAGCGAGAAGCCGTTAAGCGTGACAAGGATGAATCGGCCCAAAAACGCCTGCAAAAACTGGAGCAGGACATTGGTGAGATCGAAAGGGAATACGCCGATCTCGAAGAAATCTGGAAGGCTGAAAAGGCGCAGGTGCAAGGTTCTGCCCAGATTAAAAGTGACCTGGAAGCAGCACGTCTGGAGCTAGAGTCGGCTAGTCGAGCCGGTGACCTCACTCGTATGTCTGAACTGCAATATGGTGTGATACCCGAGCTGGAAAAGCAAATAGCCGCTGCCGAGCAGGGTGAGACAACCGAGCCCCGGCTGCTGCGCAATAAGGTGACCGAGGAGGAAATTGCCGAGGTTGTTTCGCGTTGGACTGGCGTGCCGGTGTCACGGATGCTTGAGGCAGAGCGAGAGAAGCTGCTGCGGATGGAGGATTCGCTCCATGAGCGCGTGGTAGGGCAAGACGAAGCGGTAGTGGCGGTCGCCAATGCGGTGCGGCGCTCCCGTGCCGGTCTGTCGGATCCCAATCGCCCCAACGGCTCGTTTCTGTTCCTGGGGCCAACCGGGGTGGGGAAAACCGAGCTATGTAAATCGCTGGCCCAGTTTCTGTTTGATACCCAGGATGCAATGATCCGCATTGATATGTCGGAATTCATGGAGAAGCACTCAGTAGCGAGGTTAATTGGTGCTCCTCCCGGTTACGTCGGCTATGAGGAGGGTGGCTACCTGACCGAGGCAGTGCGTCGTCGACCCTATGCCGTCATCCTGCTGGATGAAATTGAGAAAGCGCACCCGGATGTGTTTAACATACTGCTGCAGGTGCTGGAAGATGGGCGCCTTACCGATGGCCAGGGCCGCACCGTGGATTTTCGTAACGCGGTAATTGTGATGACCTCGAATATGGGCTCCGACATCATCCAGGAACTGGCGGGCGAGGAAAATTATGAGCGGATGAAAGCTGCGGTCATGGAGGTGGTGGGTAATCATTTTCGCCCGGAATTGATCAATCGTATCGATGAAACCGTGGTATTCCACCCATTGGCCAAAGACCAGATTGTTGGTATCGCTGCCATCCAGCTGAGTTTGCTGCAACACCGCCTGGCTGATCAGGAGCTCACCCTGGAACTGTCAGACGCTGCGATGGAGCAACTGGTAGAGTCTGGATTTGATCCGGTGTATGGTGCCCGGCCGCTGAAAAGGGCGATACAGAGTGAGGTCGAGAACCCACTGGCGCAGCAGATACTGGCTGGCGAGTTTCCGCCCGGGAGTCACATTGTTGCCGCGGTTGAGGACGGGGTGATTGTGTTCAAACCGAAAGGCTAGTGATTGCCCGGCAATCCGGCTTGCCAATTAAAAATGCCTGCGGTGATGCAGGCATTTTTTTTAGGTCGGTAGTGCCGGCGAAGCCTTGGTAGGCCGACTTGCCCTGATTATTTGCAGTAGCGTGCGGCAATGGTCTTGGCGGTACTGATTTGCTCTTGTTTCTGCGCGTCATCCAGAATCTGGACGTTGCCGTCGGCATCCGTCTGGCGGATGAGAGCGTGATCTTGCAGTACCTCAAGATTGCTGCGCGCCTGTTCGCACAGACGCTGGGCTTCTTCGGGGGTGGGTCCACTGTTGTTTGCCGCGGTGGCTTTGGCCTCGGGAGTGGTGTCTGTGGCTGGACTCTGGTCAGCCTGCGTCTCATCTTCGTCGGCAGCGTTCGCGAAGCTGGACGTGCCCGTGCTAATGCGTATCTCTTCCGCCTTTACCCCCTGCGGCGGGTGGTCGCCATAGGTTACTCTGCCATTCTCGTCCAGCCATTTGTAGGTGGTTTGGCTCCCAGCCCACAGGGTGGGGGCGAGGCAACACAGCAAAATAGCCGTTACTTTGCGTCCCGGTTTGATTGTTAAGATATTCATTGCGTTTCCCTGCGTTGGTCAGCCTCAGCGTTAGTAGAAACATAACTGACTACAACCGGTTTGACAAACCTTGAACTCATTATATTTGCGCTCAATCACGCAATAGCAGGGTGTATCTTGCATTGACATTATGTGGCGATTAAGCAAAAATTGCCGCCCTCTCGGACGCTAACTGTCGCGATCTACCATCATTTGATCGTTGACAGGCTATTGGTACATTCAAACCAGGCGGCTACCGGGTGATACACCCGGTTACAGGGATCGTAACTACCCACGCGACCGGGGGTCAGACCATCTACTCTGCATGGCGGCCAAAGTCCTACCCTGTGATCGCTGCAAGCCAGCGTTAATGCCCGCTACGGGCGTCATTGAACGTTTGCACCGGGTTGCAGGATTTTTCAGGTAATACAGGGCGACGGTTGCCGTTGTAGAGAGCAGGCAGCGCCGCCGGTTTGCTGTGAACAGATTGTCTGGCGTAGACGAATCGCGTGAATAGCGCGTCCATGGAGCGACTGTTACCACAGCGAAACACTAATTAAATTCGGATTACAGAGGATACACCAGGTGAAGACATTGTCCGGTGGAGAAATGGTCGTCCAGGCGCTGGAAGACGAAGGGGTCGAGTTTATTTTCGGGTACCCGGGCGGCTCGGTGCTCCATATCTATGACGCCTTGTTTAAACACAGCAAGATCCCCCATATCCTGGTGCGCCACGAACAGGCTGCTACGCATGCTGCGGACGGTTATGCCCGCGCGACAGGGAAACCTGGCGTAGTGCTGGTGACGTCCGGACCCGGCGCCACCAATGCGATAACCGGAATAGCAACCGCTTATATGGATTCGATACCCATGGTGGTTTTCTCAGGTCAGGTGCAAAGTCACTTGATCGGTGATGATGCCTTTCAGGAAACCGATATGTCGGGAATTTCTCGACCGATCGTCAAGCATAGCTTTATGATTCGCTCGCCGGAAGAGATTCCGCAGACCATCAAAAAAGCGTTTTACCTGGCGACCACAGGCCGGCCCGGCCCGGTGGTGATCGATATTCCCAAGGATATGACCAATCCCAACGAACAATTTCCGTACAGCTATCCGGACAAGGTCAAGCTGCGTTCCTACACGCCGGCCGGACGCGGCCACAGTGGCCAGATTCGCAAGGCGGTAAGCGTATTGTTGGCGGCACGGCGGCCCATCATTTATGCCGGGGGCGGAACCATTCACGGTGCAGCGCCGGCACTGCTCACAGAGCTGGCGCACCTCCTCAATTATCCGGTGACCAATACCTTGATGGGGCTCGGCGCCTTTCCTGGCAACGACCGACAATTTGTCGGGATGTTGGGGATGCACGGCACTTACGAGGCGAATTGTGCGATGCACGATAGCGATGTGATCCTGGCGCTGGGCGCGCGCTTTGATGATCGGGTGACCAATACCCCAAGTAAGTTCTGCCCGCGCGCAGCCGTTATTCATGTCGACATTGACCCTGCGACAATTTCCAAGAATGTACAGGCAGATGTGCCGATCGTCGGTAATCTGGAAAGCGTTTTGAGAGACATGGTGGAGCTGGTCAAAGAGGAGTTGAAGGCCAAGGAATCGCCAATAGATGCGGCGGCACTGGCGCAATGGTGGCAGCAGATCGATCACTGGCGAGATGAGCACGGCTTGTACACGGCGCGGCGCTACACCTTGAATCCCGATGGCCTGATCATGCCCCAGGAAGCAATACTCTCGCTGTATCGCGCCACCAAGGGAGATGCCATAGTCACCTCTGATGTCGGGCAGCACCAGATGTTCGCAGCCCAGTACTATCTGTTTGACAAGCCGAAGCGCTGGATCAACTCTGGCGGTCTGGGCACTATGGGTTTTGGTCTACCGGCGGCGATGGGTGCCAGTCTGGCTTTTCCAGACCTTGATGTGGCCTGTGTGACCGGGGAGGGCAGTATCCAGATGAATATCCAGGAGCTGTCGACCTGCAACCAGTATCAATTGCCGATCAAGATCATTAACCTGCACAACGGTTATCTGGGTATGGTCAAGCAGTGGCAGGATATGCAATATGCCGGGCGCCACGCCCACAGTACCTATGAGAATTCACTGCCGGATTTCGTCAAGCTGGTGGAGTCGTTCGGTCATGTTGGGATGCGGGTTGAGCGGGCGGACGAGCTGGATGATGCTATGGCAGAGGCTTTCAGCCTCAAAGACCGTCTGGTTTTTCTCGATATCCATGTGGATCCGGCGGAGCATGTTTACCCGATGCATATAGCCCCCAATGGATCGATGCGTGATATGTGGTTGAACAAGGCGGAGCGCACCTCATGAGGCATATTATTTCCCTGCTGATGGAAAATGAGGCGGGTGCACTGTCCCGCGTGGTCGGCCTTTTCTCCCAGCGTGGCTACAACATTGAAACGCTGACCGTAGCGCCAACCGAAGACCCGACTCTGTCCCGATTAACGCTGACAACTATTGGTGACGAACACAAAATCGAGCAAATCACCAAGCATCTCAATCGCCTGATTGAGGTGGTCAAGTTGGTTGACCTGACCGACGGTGCGCACATAGAGCGCGAACTGATGTTGATTAAACTGCGGGCCACTGGTAATCATCGTGCGGAGATCCACCGCACCGCAGACATTTTTCGTGCCCAGATAGTCGATGTCAGCCCTACGGTCTACACCGTGCAGGTGGCCGGCACCAGCAGCAAGCTTGATGCCTTCATCGAAGCCGTGGGCTCTGACAGCATTATCGAACTGGTGCGTTCCGGCGTTTCCGGCCTTTCTCGTGGTGAAAAATCCCTGACCGTATAAAATCAGGCCCTTGGCACGGACCAAGGACCAGCCCAAGCGGAAAATGGCCAGCTGTTGTTGAGAGAGTGCCCGGCCCGGCGTAATGGCATCAGAGAGGGCTGCTCGTCTTGAATTAAACGGCCACGATGGCGGGTTTTGGGGAACCAATCCATGTTAATATTAGTCTCATAAGCCTCGGTGCTCATGAGCGTGGCCGGGGTCTTGCCGGTCGCTGTCTGTAGCTCTGGTTGGGCCATCATCTCGGTATCGCGGGTTTTCGTGGAAAATTGTAGTCCCTTGTCGCGGGTAAGTATCGTGTGGCTGGGTTAACATCAAGGCGGAATGGTATTGAATATGGCCCGAAGCACAGGTCGTGCGGCTTGCGCTTTGCTGACTGAAACAGGCGGCAACGCCGGAAACAGTAATTTATGATGGACAAACTAGAGCTCGGTGATTGGCGCAGTGAAGTCTCTAGCTGGGGCGACAAGCGTAATATGCCCCAGCTGCTGTGGGGCTTGCGCCTGGCCGTAACGGGACTGGCGTTACTGGCCTGTATTTTCGGGCTGGTGCATTTTGTGACGTTAATGGGCTCCAGTGATAAAGGCGGTGTCGACCAGGCCTCATTGCGACTGGAATCCAGCGGTCAGACTGACAACCCGGCGGCGCAACTCACTGCAGACACTGTATCGGGCTGGGGATGGTCTAACGAGGCTGGTTCCGTCGAATCCATGGCGACGCCGGCTCCCATACAGGAAAACGTGAAGCAGACTCGTCTGCAAATGCGGCTCGAAGGTATCGTCAAATCCGATCAAGAGCAACAATCAGTGGCGATTATTGCCATCGAAAATGAGTCTAAACAGTATAAAAAGGGCGACAAGCTGCCGGTGGCGCCAGGCGTTTCGCTGCGCACTATTGATGTAGACCGCATTATCCTCGATAACAACGGTAGCCTCGAAGAACTTTTGCTGTTCAGCAAAAGTATTCTGCAGGAAAGAAGGGAGACGCGCACCGAAGCTCCAGCAGCGTCGTCCAATGGCCTTCTAGACCAGTCCGACAATGAAGATGTTACGACTATGATGGGGTGGTATCTGGAGCAAATCCAGCAGAACCCAAGTAGCATCAATCAGATGATCAAGTTCAGCGTGCATACCGAAGATGGCAAACTGGCCGGCTTCAAGGTGGGTGCTGCAGGAAATCAGGAAGATTTCAGGCAATTGGGGTTAGAGGATGGCGATGTGGTCACCCATATTAACGGTGTTGATTTAAGTGACTATCGCAAGGCAATGGACTTGTATCAGGAAATGGGTGATTTGTCTGAAGTCAGGGTGCAACTGCTGCGGCAAGGGCAGCCCCAGGAATTAGTATTTCGCCTGCCAGGAAAAGGCTAAAGATGAAGAAGGTAGCAATGATAAAAACGGCATTTCGACTGTGTTTATGGGTTTGGCTGCTGAGCCTTAGCGTGGGTGGCAGTAGTTTGCTGATGGCAGCTGACCAAGATCGCTGGACGGTCAATTTTAATAACACAGATATTCGCGAGTTGATCAAATTTGTGGCCGACGCAACGGGCAAAACAATTATCGTCGACCCCCAGGTTAAGGGTAAGGTCGAAGTTGTGTCGCAGCGCCCCCTGAGCACGGCTGAGTTGTACGATCTGTTTCTGTCTATCCTCAAAGTACATGGGTATGCAGCAGTGGATTCCAATGGCGTGCTAAAGATCATCGATGAAAAAGGTGCTCGCACCCAGGCCTCGGATGTGACTCGCACCAGCAATTCGGCAGACTATATTACCCACGTCATCCAGCTGGAAAATGTCGCGGCGGCCAAGTTGATTCCAGTTTTACGGCCGCTGGTTCCGCAGCAGGCACACCTGGCCGCTTATGCGCCCAGCAATGCGATTATCATCACCGATAGCGGCGATAATATCGAACGAATACGTCAGATTATCCGGCAGATTGATACAGCAGCGGTAGAGCAGACCAATGTTATCCGGCTGAAACACGCCTCCGCCGATGAAGTGGTCACCCTCATCAACCGTCTCGAGCAACAAAACAAGGGCAACGCAGCAGAGGCAGGCTCTTCAAGTTTTAGTGTCGTCGCAGACAAGCGCACCAACAGTGTACTTGTTACCGGCGATGAAGTGCAGCGGGCTCGCATCCGCACCATGGTGCGTTACCTGGATGTGCCGCTGGAGAGCATCGGCAACGCCAACGTCATTTACCTTGAATACGCGAATGCATTGGATGTCGCCGAAGTGCTGAGCCGGGTCACCGATAACCTGTCCAAAATAGAAGCGGAGAATGCCAAAGATACATCGGGCAAAACCTCTGCGGTCATCGAAGCGGACGAGGCGACCAACGCGCTGATTATTACCGCCGACCCGGATGTGATGCAAACTATCACCGCGGTCATTGCCAAATTGGATATTCGGCGGGCCCAGGTGCTGGTGGAAGCGATTCTGGTCGAGGTGTCCAACATCAATGACAAAGAGCTGGGGATTGAGTGGTTGTTTGGCGACAAGAGCGGCGCTTATGGTGCCAGCGCCAGCCCTCCATCATCCGGGGCAGGCCTTTTGGCTGCGACCACCGTGGGAATAATTGAAGAAGATACGGGTCTGATAGGGGCAGCGCTGGCGGCGACCCCCGGCTTGTCGTTTGGCATTGGGCGGGTGGATGAAGACGGGCTCAATTTTAACGTGCTGGTGAAGGCATTGCAGGAAGAGAACGACACCAATATTCTCTCCACCCCGAGCCTGCTGACCCTGGATAACAATGAAGCCACTATAGTGGTGGGCCAGGAAGTGCCTTTTGTTACCGGAAGTTTTACCTCAACCGGAACCGGCAGTAACCCAAACAACCCGTTCCAAACGATTGAGCGCAAGGATGTGGGTATTACCCTCAAGGTCACACCCCATATTAATGAGGGCGACTCTATCGTGATGGAAATCGTCCAGGAGATATCTTCACTGACCGAGTTGGTGGCTTCCGACGTGATCACCAACAAGCGTGAAATCACAACCACGATATTGGCCGACGATGGTGATACTGTGGTTCTCGGCGGACTTATCCAGGACAACCTGGTTCAGGCCGAGCGCAAGGTTCCTCTGTTGGGGGATATTCCCTGGTTGGGGCGCCTATTCAAGAATAGCGGTACCAAAAAGGAAAAGACTAACCTGATGGTGTTCTTGCGTAGCACGATCGTGCGTGATACCCGGGTGCTGAACGGCGCCACCGGGGTAAAATACAATCATATGCGTGAACAGCAGCTGCGCGCCAGGGATGATGGCGTCAGTTTGATGGATGACGATGTGATGCCGATTTTGCCGGCATGGCGGTATGACGAACTCGATGATCTCGAGCGCTTGAAAGAGGAAGCTATCGATGCCAGGTGAGGCGCTGGAGCAGGAACTTCACGACGCCGTACTCGAGCCCCTCGAGGGTGAGGCTCAGCAGCTTCGCGATGCCGAAATACCCTACGCTTTCGCCTCCCAACACGGCGCCTATTTACAGCGCCAAGACGATGAGCTGACGGTGCATGCCCGCTACGGCATCGGCCTGAATACCTACAATGAGCTGCGGCGCTTTGCGGGGCAGAATTTCAAGTTGCTGTTTCATGATGACGCCGAATTCCAGCTCGGCTTGGCTGCGCACTACCAGCGTGGCGACAATCAGGCGCGCCAGGCGGCCGACGATCTGGGCTCCGACATCGACTTTGCCGGATTGCTGGATGATCTGCCACGCGATATCGACCTGATGGAGTCGGAAGACGACGCACCCGTCATCAAATTGATTAACGCCGTGTTGTCTCAGGCGATCAATGAGCGGGCATCGGACATCCATATAGAATCATTTGAGCATGTATTGTCTATTCGCTTGCGGGTCGATGGGGTGCTGCGTGAGCTGATTACCCCGGATCGCGCGCTTGGCCCCCTGTTGGTGTCCCGGCTAAAAGTTATGGCGCGACTCGATATTGCGGAAAAGCGGATTCCCCAGGACGGCCGAATCTCTATCAAGCTGGCCGGTCGCGCTATCGATATTCGGGTGTCGACCATTCCTTCGGCCCACGGCGAGCGGGTTGTGCTGCGTTTACTCGACAAAGAAAGCGGCCAGTTGCGCCTGCAAGAGCTGCAGATGAGCGAGCAGGTGCTGCGTGATTTCAAGAAAAGCCTCTCCAGCCCTCACGGTATTATCCTGGTGACAGGCCCGACCGGCTCGGGAAAGACCACAACTCTTTACGCCGGCCTGAGTCATATCAATCAGCCAGGTCGCAATATCCTGACCATTGAAGACCCCATAGAATATCTATTGGGGGGAATAGGTCAGACCCAGGTTAATCCCAAGGTCGGTATGACTTTCGCGAAGGGGCTTCGCGCTATTCTGCGACAGGACCCGGATATCGTCATGGTAGGTGAGATTCGCGACCTTGAAACCGCCGAAATTGCCGTGCAAGCCAGTTTAACCGGACATTTAGTGCTGTCGACGCTGCACACAAACACTGCGCTTGGCGCCATTACCCGGCTGCACGATATGGGGGTAGAACCGTTCCTGCTGTCATCCAGCCTGTTGTCAGTGATGGCCCAGCGTCTGGTACGAACATTATGTAAACACTGCAAACAGCCTGATCCGCTGACGCCTGCTGAGCGGGAAATGCTGCATTTATCGGCTGCTGCTGACGCGGTGGTATACAAAGCCAAGGGCTGTCATCAGTGTAAAGGTACCGGCTACACCGGGCGCACCGGGATCTACGAATTGATTATGGTGGATGACAAGTTGCGGGCCATGATCCACGACGGGGAAAACGAGCAAGTCATGGAAGCCTATTGTCGAGAGTCGATTCCCGGTATTTATAATGATGGCATCAACCGAATTCTTTCTGGCGATACCTCGTTAGCAGAAGTTTTGCGGGTTACCCAGGCGCGATAGCGATGGCAGCATTCAGTTACGTCGCCCTCGATGTCGAGGGCAGAAAAGTAAAGGGCCTGCTCGAGGCCGACTCCGAGCGCCAGGTGCGGGGTCTGCTTCGTCTTAAGGATCTCAAACCGGTTGAGGTCCACGCTACTTCCCGTAAAACTGAGTCCAAATCACAGTGGTTGACGTTTTCACACCACTGGTCGGTGTCTGAGCTGGCCCTTGTAACCCGGCAGCTTGCGACCCTGGTACAGTCGAATCTGCCGCTGGCAGAGGCCCTGCAGGCCGTTGCCGAGCAGGCCAATAGACCTGCCATCAAAAGTGTGCTGATGAGCATTCGCTCGCGGGTAAACGAGGGGCATAGTCTGGCGCATGCGCTGGCTGAGCATCCCGCCGTTTTTAACGACCTGTACATCGGCATGGTGCGGGCAGGGGAGCACGCCGGGTTTCTTGGGGTTGTGTTGGACAGGCTGGCCGATTATACCGAAAAGACCCAGCATTCTGCCCAGCAGATTAAAACCGCCCTTATCTACCCGATAATTCTGTTGGTCGTCAGCCTCTCGGTAATCATCGCCCTGATGATATTTGTGGTGCCGGAGCTGATCCGGATTTTCGAAAACACCGAATCTGAGTTGCCGACCTTAACGGTATTGCTGATTGCCACCAGTAACTTTGTGTCTAACTATGGAATCATAATCCTGGTCGGTGCCTTTGCCTGCCTGTTGCTGTTTCGATTTTGGTTACGCAAGCCCGCCAATCGCTTGTGGTGGCATCGACAGCTCCTGCACGTGCCCCTGCTTGCTGGCTTCATCAATAAAGTCAATACCACCCGCTTCAGCAGCACGCTGGGTACTCTGTTACAAAGCGGGGTGCCGTTGCTTGAAGCGTTGACGATCGCGCGCACTGTATTGACCAATCTTGAGTACAAGGAGCGTGCCCAGCTTATTGTGGATGCTGTGAGGGAAGGGAAGAGCCTGCGTTATGCGCTCGAGAGCAGCGGCTTTTTTCCTCCGATGTTAGTACATATGGTCGGTAGCGGTGAAAAATCGGGAGAGCTCGAGAATATGTTGCAACGTGGCGCCGAGAGCCAGGAGCGTGAGCTCGACACGGCAATTGCCGGTATGATGAGCGTAATGGAGCCCATTATGGTGCTTTTCCTGGGAGGCTTCGTGATGACGATTGTAATGGCCATCCTGCTGCCCATCTTCGGCATGAATAAGCTTTTTACCTGACCGGTGTCGAGTATCTCTAGTCATGGTCGCACATTCCGGTGCTCCGGTTTTACCTTGCTGGAGCTTATGCTGGTGATTTTTGTAGTGGGTATCATTGCGGCCCTGGCGATGCCCAATCTGGTCGTGCAAGACGACTTTGAGGTGTTACAACAGAGTGCCAGGGAAATGCTGGTGGCGATGCAGCTGCAGGAGGAAGAAGCCGTTCTCACCGGCACTCAGCACGGCTTGAGGCTTGAGCCTGGTGAGGCCGACGCCAATGGAGAGGTTAGCTTTCAATGGCTGGTATGGTCTGCAGACAAAAGGCTGTGGACTGTAGCCGAGGACCAGATGCGCCAGTTTGATGGCGTGATTTCGGGCGCGGCAGAGTTTACCCTGTTGGTTGATGGCCAGCCTGTGGTAGAGCAAGAGCGCCCAGCCAAGGCGGAAGAGTCCGAGCAACGAGCGCCACAGATAGTGATGTATTCCAGCGGTGAAGTTACCGACTTTGAATTGGTGTTGCGTGGCCCTGATGCGACGAGCTTCGTTACTCTTCGTGGCAGTTACGAAGGCCTCTCGCTGGAGGATGACAGGCAGGATGAAGTCCGTGATTAGGCGCGGTGCCCAGGATAAACGAGGCGTGCGGCGCAGCCCGCGCAGGGCGGGTTTTACCCTGCTCGAAGTGCTTATTGCGCTCGCTGTCATAGGCTTGGTGTTGCCGCCGCTATTGATCAATGCTGCCGAGCGTTTGAACGGACTGAAAAGTATGGAGGATAAAATCGTTGCCAATTTGGTGGCGCAGAATCAGTTGTCTCTATATCGCCTCAACAATCTTCTTGCGGGCAAGCGGCCGCCGCGCCGGGAGGACGGTAACGAATTGATGGCGGGACGCGATTGGTTCTGGGAGGCAGAAACCGAGCCGACTGAAGTGGAAGGTTACTTTCGGATCGATATTGTAGTTGCGAGCACTCGCGATCTGGCCGATCCACGAGCCAGAGTATCGGCATACCTGGGGATTGAATAGGTGGTGTCGCCAGGGCTTGGCCAGCGGGGCTTTACCCTGATTGAATTATTACTCGCCCTGGCAATGACGGCCCTCATTGGTGCCAGCGCCTACGCAGCGCTGGAGGGAGTCAGTCGATCCCGCCTGGCGTTTGAGGAGAAGGCTGCAGAGTTGGCGCAGGTACAACGTTTTTTGATGGTTTTGAGTACCGATATTCGGCAGATTTCCGGGGTTCAGAACAGGGCTGCTGACGGCGAACTGGAAAGTGTACTGGTGGTGAATGATGGCGTTGAGACTGTTTTGATTCTCAATCGCCTGGGTTGGCACAATCCACTGGCTAGTCCGCGCAGCGAGATGCAACGGGTATTTTATCGCTATGATGGTGAGCAGGTTTATCGGGGTTATTGGGAAACCTTCGATAGGGTCGATGACGCATTTTTACGGGAAAAGCCCATCCTGGGGGGCGTGAAGCGCATCGGGATAAGGGCCTTGCCCAAAACCGAAAGTACCGACATCGAGCGCCAGTGGTTGCCAAGCTGGCCTGAGGGAGATTCGCGCGATACATTGCCGGCTGCCCTGGAAATAACCGTTGAGTTGGAAAAAATGGGTGAGTTAAAGCGCGTTTATGAATTGCTACCGCAAAATTAGTACACCGAGCGGCCGACAGTCCGGGGCGGCGCTGATCATCGCGATCTTCGTGCTGGCTCTGGCTATGATCATGATTACTGCCATGAGCACCCGTTTTGCTGTGGCGGCGCGTCGAACCGACAACCAGATTCTTGCGGACCAGGCCTGGTACTATCTCACCGGAGCCGAACAATTGGCGACAGAGTTGTTATTGCAACAGATGCGGGACCGGGCCGAGAAGCAGCTGGATGGCTTTTTTCGCCCTGAATTATTTGGCCAATTTGATACTGACCATGGCTGGTTGGCCTTTAGTGTTGTCGACCTGCAAGGCCGTTTTAATATCAATAGCCTGACGAGCGCCGCAACGGGCGCCAGCCCCATTGCCGGTGCCGGTACTGATCCCGCTGCAGACCTTGAAGTCGGTGTTCCACTTACACCCGACGCTACGCCTGAGAGCCTGACCCCGGTGCCACGAAATCTTGCGCAACAGCGCTTTATCCGTTTGCTGTTGAGTGTTGAAGAGCCGCAGTTGTCTGAGCCGGAGGCTGTCGCAATTCTGGAAGCACTGGTCGACTGGCTTGATAAAGACACCATGGAAACCGGCTTCGGTGGCGCAGAACAGATGTTTTATTCGCGCCAGACGCCACCATATCGACCCGCCGATTTACCGATGCGGGATATTTCAGAGCTGCTGATGGTCAAGGGTATCACGCCGCAACTGTACCAGGTGCTGCGTGATAGTCTCACCATTTGGCCCCGTGAGGGCGGTCCTGTCAGCGTGGCAGGGGCCGACGTTGCCTTGATTCAGGCACTATACGATAAGGAGAACCTGGTGCCGATGGAAATTGAAAAAGCAATGGCAATTGTGGCGGCTATCAGGGAGGGAGAGGTGACCACTATGGAAGATTTTTTGAATCGACCCGAGTGGGGTGCAGAGGCACTGGTGGCACAGGATCTAACTGGCAGTAGTGAGTTGTTCATAGTGAGTTCGCAAACCCAGGTTGGCCGAATCAGGCAGGCAATGGATAGTGTGATCAGAATTAGAGATGATAAAGCAGAGATACTGGCTAGAAGTATGCGAATGTTATGAAAAATTTTCTTCAACGACCGGAAACGCTAACAAGTAATCGAATACTGGTTCGCCCCTCCCATGAAGAGGGTATGTATCACTGGTCGGCGATTGTCGATGGCGCAGCGCAGGCTGAAGTAACAGGAGATTTGCTGCAGTTGTCACAACAGCAGCAAGACCTGCCAGGGAGCGAACTGGTAGTGATTCTGCCAGCGTGCAAGCAATCACTGCGTACCCTTGAAGTCACTGAAGCCGAACGTAAATTGTATCGTCAAACCTTGCCTTATGAGCTGGAAGACAGCCTGGTGGAGACGACTGAAAAATTGCATTTTGCCTACCAATCTCTCGGCCAGGACCGCATGGGAGTTCTGGTATTGCGGCGTGCAATGGTGCAACAGTTGGTGGACGATTTCCGTGAATCGGGGCTAGGCATCGACGCTCTGGTTTCCGAGATATTGCTGTTGCCATGGTCTGCGGATCACCAGACCTGGCTGTTTACGGGTGAAGATATTATTGCCCGTACTGGCCCCTGTGCCGGCTTTGTGAGCACCCCGGAGAATCTTGAACTGGTAGCCTCAATGCCCGATCCTGATGGCGGCGAGCCCGGGGGGCAACTGGATATTGTGGTTGAGCAGGGGGTAGATACCACGAGGATATCTGCTGCGCTGGCAGCTGCCCGTCCGGGCCTGGCTGTGCAAATGCAGCCAGTTGAATCGATACTGGGCTGGCAGGCATCGGTGTTGCCCAGGGAGTCTGTCAATTTGTTGCAGGGAGATTTTCGACCTGCGTTGCGCTGGCGGTATCATTGGCACAATTGGAAGCCGGTGGCAATTGCTGCTTTGGCAGCGGTGCTGGTGAATTACGTGGTGTTGATCTATCACTATTCCGGTGCCAGGCAAGTGTCGCGAGCGCTGGAAGCAGAAAAGTACGAACTGGTTCGTGAGGCTATTCCGACCGGTAAAATCACCAGTCCGGAACGTCAGTTAAAGGCGGCGTTGACGCAGCTGACAAGCTCTGGACCCACTGAGTTCGGCTCGATGATTGCCCGGGTAGGGCCTGCACTTGGAAGCGCAGCTGGCTATACCGTCCGCAACATCAATTACGAGGGCGATTCCCGCAGTTTGCGATTAGAGCTGCGAGCGAGGGACTTCCAGCATATAGAGCAGTTTCGCAGTGCCGCGCAACAGCGTGGCCTGGATGCGCAATTACTCAACAGTAGTGCCCAGGGACAGGGGATCCTCGCGCGCCTTGAGTTGAAGGAGGCAAACCGATGAAAGTCTGGTTCCAGAAATTAAGCCAGCGTGAACAGCTAATGGTGTTGGCCGGAGCGGCAGTAACGGGTTTATTGATACTTTATTCCTTGGCATGGGCGCCGCTAAAAAATGCTATCAGTGCATATGAAGCAGGCAATGACGAAGCCCGGGAGACGCTCGAATGGATGCGCCAGGCGGTGGCTGATATCAATCAAGGCAGTGTTGGCGATGGAGCCGTAAATCAGGCCCAGAGTATTTCCGCTCTCGTTGACACAACCCTGCCCGATTATTCACTGGTGATGCAGCGCTACCAGCCTACCGGCGAAGACTCGGCCCAATTATGGTTAGAAGAAGCTCCGGTATCCCAGGTGATTGCCTGGTTGACGGCAATGGAGCGGGACTACGGAATGCGCTTGATTAACGTCGCGATAACCTCGGCCGATAAGCAGGGTTTTGTTAAAACCCGGGTGCGCGTGGGTAAGTCCTGAAAAAGGCGCGGTCGCAGCTAGCTGCGTTGATGCATCCCCACTAACAATTTGTGATAGCTATTTTCCGGTTTGATTGGAGTTTTGAATGAGCGACTATAAAAAATGGGAGTGTGTGATCTGCGGCTTTATTTATGATGAAGCGGACGGTTTACCCGAGATGGGTATTGCGTCTGGAACCCGCTGGGAAGATGTCCCGGAGGATTTCGAATGTCCCGATTGTGGCATTGGCAAAATGGATTTTGATTTACTGGAAGATGAGTGATCAAGTAGAGCCGGGCTTGGCCGATTTCGCGGTGGTCGAAAAAATAGTTGAGATCAATAACCCGACAAAGTTGCATAGCGATCGCGATGGTAGCCGGTAGTGCCCAGGGTTTGCTCCAGCACGCGGGCGCGCTTAAGGTACAGGCCAATTTCCAGCTCATCAGTGATTGCAATGCCACCATGCATTTGCACAGCTTCGCTGCTAAGCAAATGCAAGGTGTCGTTGAGCTTGGCTTTGGCCAGGCTCGCCAGCTGGGGTAGATCTGCGGGGCGCTCATCGACGGCACTGAGAGCATCTATGAGTATTGACTTACACAGTTCAAGTTCAATGTACATTTTTGCAGCGCGATGCTTGAGCGCCTGGAAACTCCCGATTTTTACGCCAAATTGCTCGCGGTCTGACAGATAGGCGACAGTTCGGTCGAATAGCTCCAGTGCGGCCCCAAGCATCTCGGCTGCCAGGGCGATTCGCCCGCGATCAAGCACCGGTTCAAGAATATCCCAGCCCCGATCCAGTTCTCCCACCAGGTTTTCTTCAGTCACTGCTACTTGCTTGAATGCAATGTTGGCAGCGTTGCGACTGTCGAGCATTATCGTCCGTTGTCGCGATATGCCGTCTCTGTCGCCGGCTACCAGAAACAGGCTCAAGCCAGAATTGTCCCCCGCGGTGTCATTGGTGCGCGCCACCACTAAAAGTTGCTCCGCGCTGTGTCCATCCAGCACAAACTGCTTGTTGCCATCGAGTTGCCAGCCGGAGTGGGTCTTCCTTGCTCGTAGCTTGCAAGCCGCGGGATTATGGTGATTGGATTCTTCCAGGGCCAATGCCAGTGTTAACTGACCACAGCAAATTTTTGGCAATAGCATGGTTTTCTGCTGTTCATTGCCGCCTAGCAGCAGGCATGAGGTGCCGAGTGCCACGGTTGAGAAAAGTGGGCTCGCGACCAGGTTTCTGCCACACTCTTCGAGGACCGCACCCAGGCCAGTAAAACCGAAATCCAGACCGCCATAAATTTCGGGAACAATCATGCCGGCCCATCCCAGTTCAGCCATCTCCAGCCAAAGCTTGGGACTGTATCCAAGGCAGTCTTCACTATCGCGCAGGGTTCGCAGTGCTGCTACCGGCGCCGCCTGTTTCAAAAACTCACGCGCCGTCGATTTCAGTAAGCGCTGTTCTTCGTTTAATACGAGTGCCACTCGCTGTGCTCCTGTTGCTTCGCCGGCATCAGTCAGGTAACCCTAACACTCGTTTGGCGATAATATTCAGTTGTACTTCAGATGTGCCACCGGCAATAGTTAGCGCTTTGGCAAACAGCATGCCCCGGGTTGCCAACAGTTCATCGCTGCTGAAGCCATCACCTTTCCAGCCAAGACCCTTACTTCCCATGAGCGCTACCAGCAGTTCGGTTTTGCGTCTTTCTTCTTCGGTACCGAGGTACTTCATTATTAGCGGTACATTGCCGTCGGCGACCCCTTCCAAGCGTTCCTCAAAACTCCTGAAATGGGTCAGGCCAAGGGCGCGAAAGTTCATCTCGTGCTGTACCAGCTGATCACGCAATTGGTAATCTACCAGCTTGCCGTCTCGCATTTCACCATAGCGTCTGGCCGCCTCGGCTGGGCTCAGCTGACTACCCTGGCTGGAGCTACCTAACTTCGACATGAGCTTGCGCTCGTGTTTTAACAAGCCCTTCGCCACCGTCCAACCCTGGTGTATTTCTCCTACCAGGTTTTCTCGCGGGACTTTCACATTGTCGAAAAATGTCTGGCAGAATTCTGACTCGCCGCTAATCAGTGTTATCGGGCAGACTGAGACGCCGGGGCTATTCATATCAATCAGTAAAAAGCTGATGCCGTACTGCTTGTTGCCCTCGTGAGCGGTGCGAACCAGACAGAATATCCAGTCTGCCTTGTCGGCAAAGGTAGTCCATATTTTGCTACCGTTGACCAGAAAATAGTCACCTCTGTCCTCGGCGCGACATTGCAGACTGGCAAGGTCGGAGCCGGCTCCGGGTTCACTGTAGCCCTGGCACCAGCGAATGTCGCCGCCTGCGATTTTGGGAAGATGCTCTTTTTTCTGCGCCTCGTTGCCAAATTCCAGCAGGGCAGGTCCCAACATCCAGATCCCCTGATCGAAAAGAGGTGGACGGCATTTCAGTTGCTGCATTTCTTCGTCGAGAATTTTGCACTGCCTGGCATCGAGTCCGGCACCGCCGTATTGTTGTGGCCAATCTGGCACTATCCAGCCGCGATCGCGCATCCGCTCGAACCAAATCCGGGCATCGTCACTGGGAAAGGTTTTGCTCCGTCCAGCCCATACTTGTTGTTCACGGGTCAAGGGCTGACGTTGCGATAGCGGGCAATTTTGCTCCAGCCATTCACGGGTGGCCAGTCGGAACTGCTGTTCGCCGGTAGGTTCTTGCTGTGGTCCTGCTGCAGCACTCATGGGGATTTCCGTCTTTAGTGGCGCTTGGTGATTCAGGCGGTCGCACGAGCCTAATGTGCCCGGCTTCGAGTCTCATTGCAAACGGGGTGCGCAGGCCGGACGAGGCTTTTACGAGAGCTGCAAAGTAGCTAGCGCCGCTGCGGGTTTATTGATCCTTGTTCACAGCCTGGAAAGCCGGTATTTCGCCGCCGCCATGCACCAATATTGACGCGCCGCTGACATAGTCCGCCAGCCCGGATGCCAGGTAGAGGCAGGTATCTCCAATATCATTGGGCGTCCCCAATCGTTGCATGGGAATAGTCGCCGCGACGGCCTCTGTGCCTCGCTGGTCGCCGTAATGTAAATGGGACTGCTCAGTCATAACCAGGCCGGCGGTGACGGCGTTGACCCGCACCTTGGGTGCCCACTCGATTGCCAGCGAGGTGGTCAGGCTAAGCAGGCCCGCTTTGGCCGCACCGTAGGCGGCGGTGCCGGGGGAAGGTCGCACACCGGAGACACTGGCAATATTGATAATGCAGCCGCCGCTCTGCTGGAGCTGCATGACCCGGTTGGCCGCCTGCGACAGATTGAGGGGGGCGAGCAGGTTGAGTCCAATGATGGCTTCTGAAAAGCGTGGGCTGGCAATGGCGGCATCAGCGGGGGGTGACCCACCCGCATTGTTAACCAATATGTCGAGGCGTTGGAACTGATTGATGGAAAAGTCGATCAGTTCCCTGATTTGCTCGCTATCGCGAATATCTGTCGCTACAAATAGTGCGGTGCGACCAGCGGCTGTAGGCAGCCTGTCGGGCGCGCTGCGAGCGCAGACAATGACTTCGCATCCTGCTTGCAGGAAGCGCTCGGCGATGCCTCGACCAATACCTTTGGTGCCACCGGTTACAATGACGACTTTGCCCTGCAATTTGAGAGTGTCTGGCATGTGCTCATATTTCCCGTTGCACCCCCTGAGCGCATTACCAATGGGTAATAGACGCCGGGCGATGGTTTCATCAATGATGGCTGTCATTATAATGAGTGGTCAAATATTTGCATGACGCAAGGCAGCCCTGAGGGCCTGGCAGAGTGGCCTTAGGTAGGCCATTGTCAGCGGCTCTGATACAATTCCGGCAGGTGGCAGCAGGGTCTGGTCGCCGAATTCCCCTGAGTAAGAGTGATTATTGATATGACCGGATCTATTAGCAAAATAGCGATACTTGGCGGCACCGGCGACCTCGGGACGGGCCTTGCCCGGCGCTGGGTAAACGCGGGTTACGAAGTCATTATTGGCTCACGCACCGTCGCAAAGGCCGAGGCCGCAGCAACAGATTTACAGCGTGTAATGGCAGGTCGTGGTGTCGCTGGCATAGTGGTACAGGCCATGGAAAATCTGGCGGCCGCTGCCGCCGCAGATCTGGTGGTGATTACGGTGCCATTCAGCCACCAGGCAAGCACCCTTGAGCACGTGAGGGCCCAGCTCGCGGGAAAAATACTGATTGATGTAACCGTACCGCTGGTGCCTCCAAAAGTGGGAACCGTGCAGCTGCCTGAGGGTGGCAGCGCAGGTGAGATAGCCCAGTCGCTGCTCGGCGACGAGGTGCGTGTGGTGTCGGCATTCCAGAATGTCGCCGCGCATCATTTGCAGGAGGGGCATGGCCTGGATTGCGACGTTCTAGTCTCAGGCAATAGTAAAGAAGCGCGGGAGGTCGTCGTGGGCTTGGTGGAGGCGGCCGGTATGCGGGGCTTTCATGCCGGTCCGATTGCTAACGCGGCCGCTGCGGAGGCACTGACATCGGTTTTGATTACAATTAACCGCCGCTATAAGTGCCATGCCGGGATTCGTATTACCGGTCTCGGGGATGATCACGATTGAGTCACTCTACCCCGGGTCGACAGCTGCATCTATACGCACTGGCGAACATTCCTATGGTACAGCCTGGCGATGACTTGTTCGCCCTGTTGCAGCGTTCACTGCAGGACAACGACCGGCATCTGGCCAATGGCGACGTACTGGTTATTGCACAAAAGATTGTGTCAAAGGCAGAAGATCGTTACGTCGACCTGGTGACAGTCAAACCATCGCTCAAAGCGCTGGAACTGGCCGCTAGTGTCGACAAGGACCCGCGCTTGGTAGAATTGATTTTGCGCGAAAGCAGGGAAGTGGTGCGCAGCAAACCCGGCGTTGTGATCGTTGAGCACTTGCTGGGATATGTGCATGCGAATGCCGGTATTGATCGCTCCAATATAGAAGGCGGCGACACCATGGTGTTGTTGTTGCCGGAAGACCCTGACGCCTCAGCTGCCTCATTGCGGCAGCGAATTGCAGCAGAGTTAGGGGTCGATGTGTCTATAATCATAAACGATTCCGCCGGCAGGGCCTGGCGCGAGGGAGTCATTGGTTTTGCTCTGGGTAGTGCCGGTTTCGAACCTGTTGTTGACCTGGTCGGTAGCAGGGACCTCCTCGGTCGCCCTATGCAAGTGACAACGGTAGCGGTTGCGGATGAGTTAGCCGCCGCTGCATCGTTTCTGATGGGCCAGTCAGACGAAGGCGTGCCGGTTGTGCTGGTTTGCGGCGCAAGCTTGCGCTCCAGTAACGTGGGGTCTGGCAGCCTGATTAGATCGCGAGCAGCAGACCTTTTTCGTTAGAACCGGGGGCCGCATTGCAAACCAAGATACTTGCATTATCCGGTGGCGTCGGCGGGGCCAAGTTGGCCCTTGGCCTGTCCCACATACTGGCACCGGAAGAGCTGCTAATCTGCGCCAATACGGCTGACGATTTCACGCACCTCGGCCTGCGGATCTGCCCCGACCTTGATACTGTCATGTACACCCTGGCCGGTATCAGTAACCAGCAACAGGGTTGGGGTATCGAGGGCGAAAGCTGGCATTTTTTGCAGAGTCTTAAGCGCTTGGGTGGCGCCGACTGGTTCAAACTGGGCGACCAGGATCTTGCTACCCACGTTTTGCGCACAGCAGGCTTGAGCGGTGGCTTGAGCCTCAGCCAGGTGACGCGCCAGCTCTGCCATAGCCTGAATGTGCCGCAGCGCCTGGTGCCAATGTCGGATGACCCGATATCTACAGCACTGGATACTGACGAGGGCTGGTTGTCATTCCAGGACTACTTTGTTCGCCGCCAGTGCCGGCCTATGGTAAAGGCCTACCGGTTTGACGGCATCAATCAGGCCGCACCCCAGTCTGAGTTCATTGCGCTTTTGCGCCAACCGGGTCTTGAAGCCATCATAATCTGCCCCTCCAATCCATTTGTCAGTGTCGAGCCGATTCTCGCGCTACCTGGAGTACGACTGGCAATGCAGCAGAGCGCGGCGCCGGTCATTGCGGTTTCACCGATTGTGGGTGGCAGGGCCCTCAAAGGTCCAGCCGCAAAAATGATGCAGGAGCTGCAATTGCCAGTGTCGGCTTTGCAGGTAGCACATTTCTACAGGGGGCTTGTGGATGGTATGGTCATCGACGTCGCAGACGAGACGCAGCGCGCAGCGATAGAAGCGCTGGGTATGGCCTGCCTGGTAACGCCCACGGTTATGAAGAGTCTGCAGGACAAAACTGTGCTGGCCGGGCAACTGTTGCATTGGGTGCAGAGTGTCTTTAGTGGCCTGGGTTCTGTGAAGGGGTGATGTCGAAGACTATGGCAAAGACTGCTAGCGCTAATATCGTCACCAGTTTGTGGGTACTTATCCCGGTCAAGGATCTGGTCAATGCCAAGCAGCGTCTAGCGGGCATTCTCAGCCCCAGCGAGCGCCGCGCGCTGTCCCAGGCGATGGTAGAAGACATGCTGGAATTACTCGACAGCGTGCCGGGTATTGATGGGGTGCTGCTGGTTTCGGACGATTCCACCGCGGAGCTATTGGCATACCGCTATGGCGCCAGGCTGATTGCCGAGAAAGGGCACAGCCAGGGACTGAATGCCGCCGTCAGCCAGGCCGCGGCATATTTACCTGCCCTGGGCGCGAGCCATATGTTGGTCTTGCATGGAGATTTGCCCCTCATTTGTGCCGACGATATCAAGGCGCTGATCGCCGGGCTGCCGACCTCGGGGCAGGCAATGGTGCGCCTGGTGCCGGATGCATCGTGTCAGGGCAGCAATGCACTATTGTGCTCCTTGCCCGTACCTATAGAGTTCGCCTATGGGCATAACAGCTTCGCTCTGCATTGTGAGGCCTGCCGCCGACAGGGCGTGCCCCTGGAGCAAGTCTGCCTCGATAGCCTGCAGCTGGATATTGATACACCCCAGGACCTGCAGGCTTTACTGGACTTGCTGCAACTGCGCGGTTCTGCGTCCGGTAAAACCGCTGCAGTACTGACGGAATATGGTGTCGCTGCACGACTGCGGCAAATGCAATTGGGCGATAGCAATGTCGCCAGCGATGCAGCAAGCAGGGCGGGCATGGGAGTGGATAGTGGACAATAACGCGATGCCGCAGTGGCTGGCAGATAGCCAGTTGCCCAGTGATGAGCAGGCGCTGGCCCTGGCTACCGAGAGTAATACAGTCAGTTTGATGCGTTCGGCCGAAGGTCTGCGGGATGCAGGCTTTGGCAACGTGGTTACCTATTCCCGCAAGGTGTTTATTCCGCTCACGCAACTATGCAGGGACGTTTGTCACTACTGCACTTTTGCTAAAACACCGCGCAAAGTTGCCTCGCCCTACATGTCGATTGAACAAGTGCTGGATGTCGTTCGACGTGGTGAGCAGGCCGGTTGTCGCGAGGCTCTGCTTACTTTGGGGGAAAAACCCGAGTTGCGTTATTCGGCGGCGCGTCGCGTACTGGCCGAGCTGGGTTGTAACACCACCCTGGAATACCTCGCCCAGGTCGCCAGGGCTATTGTCGAGGAGACGGGGCTACTGCCACACATCAATGCCGGCTGTATGAGTGACGCCGAAATTGACATGCTACGGCCGGTGTCGGCTTCGATGGGTATCATGCTGGAGTCTGCCAGCGAACGGCTTTGCGCCAGGGGTATGCCTCATTTCGGTTCGCCTGACAAGAATCCCAGGCTGCGGCTTGCCACTATCGAACGGGCGGGGCGAAAGCAGGTGCCATTCACTTCAGGAATCCTGATTGGTATCGGCGAAACCCGACGTGAGCGGATTGAGGCATTACTCGCCCTGAGAGCGCTGCATCTGCAACACCAGCATATCCAGGAAATCATCGTCCAGAACTTTAAGGCCAAGCCAGCAACCCAAATGGCTGGCGCTCCGGAGCCCGCTCTTGATGAGCTGCTGTGGACCATTGCCGTGGCAAGGCTGGTGTTTGGTGCGGGCATGAGTATCCAGGCACCACCCAACCTTAGCCCCGGGGTGCTACCCAGATTGGTGGCTGCGGGTATTAACGATTGGGGTGGTGTCTCGCCCTTGACCCCTGATTATGTCAATCCTGAAGCACCCTGGCCCCATCTCTCCCGACTGGCCGTCGAGAGTCGAGGCGCCGGTAAAACCCTTGAACAACGATTGACGATTTATCCAGATTACGCCCGGGACTACTCCCGCTGGCTGGATAGCGGTTTGCACAGCCGGGTGTTGCAACAGCTTGACGGTGCCGGTTTTCCGCGGGTCGATAGCTGGCGCACCGGGCATTCGCGCAAACTGCCGCACCTGGAAGTGGGGCTGCTATGCGCTGATGGTATAAGCCCCGGGGTATCGGTGCAGTCAGCGGTGGTGGCTGCACGAGCCGGGCAACGGCTTGAGGAGGAGGCCATAGCCGAACTGTTTGCCGCCAGGGGTGACGACTTTGCCTATATCTGCCAGCAGGCAGACCAGCTGCGGCTTGAATGCAATGGCGACAGTGTCAGCTACGTGGTTAATCGCAATATCAATTACACCAATGTCTGCTACTTCAAATGCCAGTTCTGCGCTTTTTCTAAAGGCAAGCTGAGTGAAAACCTGCGCGGGCGCCCCTATGATTTGTCCCTCGACGAAATCCTCAGACGCTGCGGCGAGGCGTGGGATCGCGGTGCGACAGAAGTCTGCCTGCAGGGCGGAATTCATCCGCTGTATACCGGCCAGACCTATCTGGAGATCTGCGCAGCGATCGTGCAACAGTTCCCCAATCTGCATATACATGCGTTTTCACCATTGGAAATATGGCAGGGCGCGGCGACCCTGGGGCTGGACCTGAAGACCTACCTGGCCACATTGCAGTCTCACGGATTGGCGACACTGCCGGGCACTGCGGCGGAAATCCTCGATGATGAAGTCAGAGCGGTGCTCTGTCCGGACAAGATTAACACCGGACAATGGTTGGAGGTGATGGAGACCGCGCATGGCCTGGGGATCAATACTACCTCGACCATTATGTTCGGCCATGTCGACAACTACCGCCACTGGGCCCGTCACTTGCTGCATTTGCGGGATCTGCAGGCCCGCAGTGGTGGTTTTACTGAATTTGTGCCATTGCCCTTCGTCGGTGCCGAAGCACCGATTTACCTGAAGGGCAGGGCGCGCAATGGACCAACCCTGCGCGAGTCGATTTTAATGCATGCGGTGGCGCGGCTGGTGCTCTACCCGCATATCACCAATATCCAGACATCCTGGGTAAAAATGGGCCAGGCGGGTGCGCTGGCTTGCTTACAGGCAGGTGCCAATGACATCGGCGGTACGCTGATGAACGAGTCGATTACCCGGGCCGCCGGTGCGGAGCATGGCCAGGAATTGCCGCCGCAACGTATCGAGTCGCTATTGGCGGGTATTGGACGCAACAGCCGCCAGCGGACCACACTGTATGGTGTCGCCGATGAAGCACAGCAGCGGAAGTCGTTCCAGGCGCAACAATTATTGGATTTGGTAAATACCCCACCAGAGCCGGGCCGGGTTAACAGCAAGGTTGTTGCGACGGAACTGGTGCGCAATCGATAAGCGGAGCCCCCTTTTCTAACTGCAGGGAACCCAGCTGCCCGGGTCGTGCCTCAGCCTGCGGGATCACGCGAGGAATTAGCTGTTGCTGGTAATGCGGTTTGCCATTTGCAGGGGTTGGGGCTGCTGCCTCAGAAAGCCGCTGATGGCCCCAACACAGTAATCAGGATTGTCGAGCAGCACGGCATGGCCGGCCATTGGCACAACATTGAGTTGGCCCTGGGCCAGGTAATGTTCCACCATAATTTTTGCAACGTCCCGGCCAAGTATCGACGATATCTGTCCCTTGAGTACCAGGGTGGGGCATTTAGTCGCGGCAAGGCATTGCCACAGCTTTTGTGTTAGAGGCAGATTGTCCGGGTCATTGGCCGCACCCGCAAAATCCTGCTGCCAAAGTGCCCGCACAAAGGCGGGATCGGTTTTGGCCTGCCACTGCTTACCGGATGCCCGTAAACCATGCTCGGCCAGGCTTTGCAGGCCGCTGGCTCTGGCCAGTGGATGACGCGTACGCAGCCAGCTGTGATACTCGGTCATGTCGGCAAAGCATGCGGGCTGGTTTGCGGCCTCGCTGCGAATTCGTTGGACCCCCTTGCTGCTGGCTTCGGGGCCGGTGTCCATAATCGTCAAACTTGACACCTGTTGTGGCTGCGAAGCCGCATAGAGCATGGCGATTCGCGCACCCAGGGAATGTCCCAGCAAATGAAATTTGGTCAGTTTGAGAGCGCTGATCAGGGCATGCAAATCCTGTTGCAGGGCGTCGTGGCTGTAATCGCACTCGCTGTCCCAGGCCGAGTCACCGTGGCCGCGAAAGTCGAGCGCGACGACTTCATAGTCTGTCTGTAATTGTTTTGCGAGGGGATCCCAGATCCGGCTGTGGTGGCCAAAGCCATGCAACAATATGCAGCTTGGCATACCCGCGTTTGGCCAAATACTGGCGTGCAGTGCAAAGCCATTTTGGGTGGTGAAACGAAACGATTCGGGGCGTGTCATCGGGGCGGAAGTCCAGCATAAAAGCACATTTTAGCATGATGCTGATGGCTGAAATTATCGCCACGCAGCAATGGTCCAATCCGATCATGCCCCTGCCGTGGCTGGCAATTGCGATACAATACGGCCTTGCTGTCGGATCCTGGGCAATGGACCGATAGTGTGGCCGCCAACCGAGCTTGCGGGGACCGCGTTTATGAACCAGGCATCAAAGATTAAACTGGAGCCAGGCTGGCTGTTCCAGCTTGAACCTGAATTCCATAAGCCCTATATGCAGGAGCTCAAGAAATTTCTGCTGGCACGACGCCAGTTGGGAAAAGTTATCTATCCGCCGGCAAGGGATTATTTCAGTGCCTTCGATCATACGCCCATCGAACGTGTGAAAGTGGTTATTCTGGGCCAGGACCCGTATCACGGTCCGGGCCAGGCCCACGGCTTGTGCTTTTCGGTACCTGAAGGGGTCAAGCCGCCACCGTCATTGGCGAATATATTTAAGGAGATTGCATCGGACCTGGGGGTTGATGTTCCATCGCAGGGATGCCTAAGCCACTGGGCCGACCAGGGCGTGCTGCTGCTCAACAGCGTGTTGACGGTAGAGCAGGGTGACGCTGCATCCCATCAGGGCAAAGGCTGGGAGCAGTTCACCGATCGGGTCATTCATGTTGTCAATGACCATTGCGACGCTATTGTGTTTATGCTTTGGGGAGCCTATGCGCAGCGCAAAGGTGCGTTTATCGACCGCCAAAAGCACCTGGTGCTGAAAGCCCCTCATCCATCGCCACTTTCGGCCCACCGCGGATTTCTCGGTTGCCGACATTTTTCCAGTGCCAATGCGTGGTTGGCCGAGCATGGAAAACCCCCAATCGACTGGTCACTTCCTGCCCCAGTGCACTAGCAGCGCCCCGGGTGCTCGCTTCGCCAAGGTTGGCCGAGCATGTTTGCAGCAGTGTCAGGGTGCTGTGATATCCAGGTATTCAAGCCTGGTGGTGACGATAGGGAGTTTGCGCTTGTCCAGCAACAAGACCTGATCGTCGGCTTGGTCTTCAGCCAGCACCAGCAATCCCTCGATGTTGCCACTCCCGCTCGATACTGCGCTGACAATAGTGCCGTTAGAGCCTTCGCTGCCCAGAGCGCTGCCAGGAGCGGGCAATACTTCTGCTGCGCCCTGAAAGTAGCGCATGCGTCGCTTTACCGCACCGCGGTAATGTGCCCGTGCCACCACCTCCTGCCCGGTATAGCAGCCTTTGCTAAAGCTGATTGCATTGAGCTTGTCGAAATTAAGCATCTGCGGAATGAACATCTCGCTGGTATCGGCAACAATGTTGCCGATACCGCGGCGGATATCCAGCAGTTCCCAGGCCGCGGAATCAGCTACAGCCAGTGCCTGGCTTGCGCTCTGCCAAAACCCCTTGGCTTTGCTGCGTGGTAAAGACACCAGGTAGCGCAGCTGCGGACCCTCCAGTTGCAAGCAGAATCCGCCGTTAAAGCTGACCTGGCACAGGGGGCCAGAGGGAACATTTCCGTCACCCTGTTGCAGGATAACGTCGCGTGCACTGGCACCGGACAGGCCAAAGATTGCCCAGCTTTCGCTGTTGTCCTGCAGCTCAGCCTTGGAAAACACAATGTACTTCGCCAGCGATCGCTGCAGCATTTCCAGCGCCGAGCAGGGCAGCAGGCAGGCATAAGCCTGTGGGCCCTGCTGGGTCAGTAAAAAGCTGGCGATGGCTCGACCTTTGGGTGTGCAGTGTGCGCCGCGACGACCGCTAGAAGTGTTGACTGCACCGAGGTCACAGCTGAGTTGGCCCTGGAGGAATTTCGCGGCATCGCTACCTTCGACACCGAGTACCGCAAGCTCGGGCAGCAATGTAACAAAGTCTTCCTCTGCCTGCTCACCCAGTGGCCGCGGCTTATCGCTGAATACGATACCCTGGGGTGACAGGCGAAAATCCTGCGATATTACCGCACCGAGCCAGTCCTGCTGCATTGCTATCCCTCGATAAAAACACCTATGGTATGACTTCCGGACTGTGCTGTCAGCAACCAGCAGTAGGCTTGTGTTGGGTAATTGTTATGCTGAAGCTAATGCAATCCACCGCCCGAGTATTTACTATGGCATGTTCAAAACCTTAATGAGCGGAAAGCGCCATGATTTCTGATGAGGAATATAAAAGAATATACTGGCATTGTCGGCGCGGAATGCTGGAATTGGATTTGATTCTGGTTCCGTTTGTAGAAAACCACCTGCGCCTGTTACCCGCCCCGGATCAGCAGCGCTTTGTGCGCTTGCTGGAACAGGAAGATACTGATCTGTTCCGCTGGTTGCTGCGTGCCGAAAGTCCCGCCGATGCGGACCTGTCTAACATTGTCGGACAGATACTGGACGTTACCCTTGTTGGTTGAATGGCGGCCGGCTCGCTCGCGCCTGGCTAGTGCTGCCTGGGCAGTGAGTACTGTCGCAGTATTGTGCAGCTTGTTTTTTGTTGCTCCTGCCTACCCCTGGCAATGGCTTGTGCTGGCGGTATTACTGGGCTTGTTCGTGAGGGCGTTAGCCCGGGATTGGCGACGTGAGCCGCAGGACTTTGGTCTGGAGCAGGGGCAGTGGTACCTGCGGCAGCAGGGCCGTCGCGTCCCGGTCACGCTGCGGCACAGTCATTTTATATCGCATCGAATGGGTGTTATCGGGTTTGTCACCAGCAACGGCAATACGGTAGCCATTACGATATTACCAGATTCTCTGAGTGCTGAAGACGGCCGTAAACTGGCTGTCGCACTTGCCTAATGGTGAAGCTATGATTGAAATCCCCAAATGCCCCGAGTGTTCTTCGCAGTATGCGTACGAAGATAGAGGCCAGTATGTTTGCCCCGAGTGCGGTTTTGAATGGTCACAGCAAGGGAGTGTAGAGGAGGACGGTGAGGAGATGGTCCTGGACGCCAATGGTAACCCCCTGGCCGAAGGTGATACCGTCACGGTGACCAAAGATCTGAAAGTGAAGGGCTCCTCAGCGGTCGTTAAGGTCGGCACCAAGGTAAAAAATATTCAACTCAATGTCGCGAGCGATCACAATATTGATTGTAAAATCGAGGGTATCGGCGCGATGAAGCTTAAGGCGTCTCTGATTAATTCGGTGGCGCCTCAGGCATGGCGTCGCGTTTGTCCACAAGGCGCAGTCGTGTGGGAAGGCTGGTTGCCTTTCAAGCGGCTGCAACGCAGTAGACAAGCGCGACGCCATGCCCCTCAGGGCAGGCCTCTGGCGCCCATTGGACAAGGGGGCGGCCATCCGCTTACACCACTCGTCAAGGACAACCAGCCTTGACCTTCGCGGCGCGCCTTGCCAATGAGCGCCAGAGGCTCCGCTGAGGCATTACCGAATAGATCAGAGGTGCCTTAAATCAGAGTTTGTGAAAAAGGCGTGATGGGCAAGATTGGCTCAATGCAATGTGCTGTCTTGAGAGATCTTTGATCACGGTGACCGCGCTTGGCTATTGCTCTGGCGTGAGTATGGTATCCACCGCCAGTACATCCTGAACCGGATAGTCTCGGGTGTAGTGCAAACCCCGGCTCTCTTTGCGAGTGCTGGCTGAGTCAATGATCAGCCTGGCCACCACTGACAAATTGCGCAGCTCAATCAAGTCGTTACTGACTTTATAGTTGCTGTAGTACTCGGCAATTTCCTGCTGCAACAATTCAATGCGGTGTGAGGCACGCTGCAAACGCTTGGTGGTGCGCACAATACCGACATAATCCCACATAAAGCGCCGCAACTCGTCCCAGTTGTGGGAAATGATGACATCTTCGTCGGAGTCGGTCACCTGGGACTCATCCCAGAGCGGTGACGGCTTCGGTGCCACCACGGTGTCGAATTGCGAGAGAATATCAGCTGCTGCGGCGCGGCCCCAAACGATGCACTCCAGCAGTGAATTACTGGCCATACGATTGGCGCCATGGAGGCCGGTAAAGGCTGTCTCACCGATGGCGTACAGCTGCTTGACATCGGTCCTGCCGCGCAGATCCACCATGACCCCACCGCAAGTGTAGTGCGCAGCGGGTACCACGGGTATCGGTTCCTCGCTTATATCTATGCCAAACTCGAGGCAGCGGGCGTGCACATTGGGAAAGTGACTTTTAATAAAATCCGCCTGCCGATGGCTGATGTCGAGGTATACACAGTCGATACCGAGGCGCTTGATCTCATGGTCGATGGCGCGGGCGACTATATCTCTTGGTGCCAGTTCGGCCCGCTTATCGAAACGCGGCATAAAACGCTCACCATTTGGCAAGCGCAGGTAGGCACCCTCACCGCGCAATGCCTCGGTAATCAGGAACGAGCGCGCTTCGGGGTGGTACAGGCAGGTTGGGTGAAACTGGTTGAACTCCATATTGGCAACCCGGCAGCCGGACCGCCAGGCCATAGCGATCCCGTCGCCACTGGCGACATGGGGATTGCTGGAATACAGATAGACATTGCTGGCCCCGCCAGTCGCCAGTACGGTAAATCGTGCGTTAAAGCATTCGACCCTTCCGCTGTCGCGGTTCAGCACATAGGCACCCGTGCATTGGCGACCAGCTTCACTCTGCTCTGTGATCAGATCAAGCGCCACCCTGCTGGGCAGGAACTTGATATTGGGGTGCGCTCGTGCGTTTTTGGCGAGGGTGTCGGAGACTGCTTTGCCCGTTGCATCTGCAGCGTGAATAATGCGCCGATGGCTGTGGCCGCCCTCCCGCGTGAGATGATATTTGGCGGGTCCATTTTCATTTTCGGTAAAGGGTACGCCTTGCTCAATCAGCCAGTCGATCGCAACAGTGCTGTTCTCCACCGCATAGCGAACCACATCCTCATGACACAGCCCGGCCCCGGCATTCAAAGTGTCGGCTACATGCTTGTCGACCGAATCCCCGGCGTCGAGCACTGCAGCGATTCCGCCCTGGGCATAGTAGGTGCTCGACTCGTTGAGCGGCCCCTTGCATACCATTGTCACCTGAACCCGGTCTGCCAATTGCAAGGCCAGGGTCAAGCCGGCTGCGCCGCCGCCGATTATCAGGATATCGGGCGAATGAATTTCTCGTTTTCGTAGGGGGGCTGTCAACAACTTACACTCTGCATGGGAAGCTATTCTGGTGATGTTGCATAGGCTGCAGCAGCAATTTACCCTGCGCCGGCCGTCACTTTGTTGCATAATCCAGTGTGGCTTGATGTAAGTCAAGAATCTCCAAAGTCGGGTAGAACTTAATGGCATGTAAGTGGTCTATCGGTTCGAAACAATTTTTCATGGAGGCGCAATCGAATCGCAGGCTGTGGCGTTCACTGAACTATCACGGGAGCTCGTGTGGAAACGGACACTGACAGCCAATTGGTAAAGCGGGTGCAAAAAGGTGACAAACGCGCCTTTGACCTGCTGGTAGTCAAGTACCAGCACAAGATACTAGGCCTGATTTCGCGCTATATAAAAGATCGAAACGAAGTCGAAGACGTGGCCCAGGAAGCCTTTATCAAAGCCTACCGTGCGCTGCCGAGGTTTCGCGGAGACAGTGCCTTTTATACCTGGCTGTATCGGATAGCGATAAATACTGCCAAGAATTACCTGGTTGCGCAGAATCGCAGACCCCCGGGCAATGATATCGACGTTGCAGATGCCGAGTACATCGGCGCCGGGACTGCGTTGCAGGATATTGAAACTCCGGAAAACAACCTGTTTCGGGATGAATTAAAGCAGACCGTGGAACGTGCTATCAAAGCTCTTCCAGAAGATTTGAAAACAGCGGTAACTTTACGAGAATACGATGGTCTGAGTTATGAAGAAATTGCAGATATTATGGATTGCCCTGTCGGTACCGTGCGGTCGCGTATATTTCGCGCCCGCGAAGCGATAGACAAGCAGATAGAGCCCCTGATGAACAACCTGCAACGCTAAATTGACGCCTGCAAAGCTAGTGCAACCGAAAGTAACCAGAGGTAATGCAATGACACAGCCAATACGCGAATCCCTGTCTGCCTTGCTCGATGAAGAAGCTGATGAGCTGGATCTGCAGCGAATCATCAATGGCATGGATGGCGATGATTCTCATGTCGCTACCTGGCAGCGCTATAACCTGGCGTCGGCGAGCATGCGTAACGAGCTTGACCAGTTTGCCAATGTTGACCTGTCGGGGCGCCTGCGCAGTGCTCTGGTAGACGATATTCAGATCGCTAGCGGGGGAGCCGGTAGAAGCTTCAAAACATGGCTTAAACCTCTTGCCAGCGTTGCGGTAGCAGCATCTGTCACCGCAGTGATTCTTACCAGCACCCAGCTCTTCAACGCTGTCAGCAATCCCGCTGGTGCGGCGCCGAACTCTGGTGTGCTGGAGGTGAGCGGCAATGTGTCACCGATGGTGGCTGGCGCTCAATCTGTAGGCTTTGGCGGTAACCCGTCTCTGGCTCAAGTCCGGTCGCAGTCGATAATTCAGGCCAACGCAGCAGCCATTGGCAATCGCAGTGCAGCTGACGAAATGGCCAGGCAGCGCTTGGAGCTTTACTTGCGAAATCATGCCGAGAACGCGGCACTCAATACCAGTAGCGGAATGCTGCCCCTGGCCAGAACGGCGCTTGGTGAGGGCCGGTAGCAATGCTGTGTCAATGGCGGGCGGTCTGGGTTTTTTTAGGATTGTTGATATCGCATTCCGCTTGGAGCGAGCTACTTCCCAGGGACTATCTCGATCAGATGTCCCACAGCTTTCGCGAACTGGACTACCGTGGAGAGTTTACCTACGAATTTGGTAGCCACATGGATACCCTCCGAATTGTTCATGCGGTCCGCGATGGAGTAGAAAAAGAGCGGCTTATTTATCTTAACGGCAGCCCGCGCGAAATCGTGCGCGACGGTCATGAGCTGACCTGTATCCACCCCGGCGACCAGATCATGCGCCTTGGCAGCACCATTGCGAGCGGACCATTTGCCCGCACATTCCAGGGTGTGCGTGATATTTCTGAATACTACCGATTCTCCTACGGGGAACCGACCCGTATAGCGGGTCGGGCAGTGCGGCAAATTGTGGTGTCGCCACAGGACGAATACCGTTACGGCTTTCAGCTGTACCTCGACAAGCAAACCGGGCTGCTGCTAAAAAGTGTCACGGTAAGCCCGGCGGGTACAGCGTTAGAGCGCTTTCAATTTACCCGAATAGAAATCGGCGCAGATATTGACGATGCTGAACTGCAGGCCAGTGATCTATCGAGCCACCATGCATTTCATTATTTGGTTTCCCAGGAGCAGGGAGGTGAAGCGGGGCAGTCAGCGATTGCTGCAATGGGGTGGTTGCCACCCGGATTTTCCCTCAGCGCGAGCTCGGTGAACAGTGGTTCGGGGCAACCGGTTCATCTCAGTATGTATACCGATGGGTTTTCTACCTTAACCGTGGTGTTGGAGTCTGCCGAGCCGGGGGCGAGCCTCGTCGATGATGGCAAGGCCAGGCGCGGAGCCACCGTAGCTTATCTGCGCCAGCTGGCGTGGCAGGGAAAACCCTACCTGCTTACCGTGGTGGGCGAAGTTCCGCTTGAGACGGCCCAGAAGGTTGCCTACAGCGTCGCAATTTCCAAGGAGCAGGGATGAAAGAAAAGGCGGTGGTCGTAGCCCTGGAAGATGACAGTGTCTGGGTGGAGACCCGGCGCCAGTCCAGCTGCAGTGCCTGTTCCGCGAGCGAGGGTTGTGGCCAGGGTATCATCTCCCGGGTGGCTCCCGGCCGCGAGCACTACATACGCGCCCTGGTAGACCGAAGACAACATTCGCAGCTGGTGATAGGCGACACGGTATCGATTGCGGTGCCGGACGAGTCGATATTGCATGCATCGGTGGTGGTATACCTTGTGCCACTACTGATGTTGATCGCAGGCATGTTTGGCGGCAATTATATACTTCCCGGTGATGGCGGGTCGATTGCGGGGGGCTTTGTCGGCTTGCTACTGGGCGCAGCGATAGTACGCTGGCACTCAGTGTTGGTGCGTGATGATACGCGGTTTCAGGCGAGGGTGGTCGAGGCGCAAGTAGATGTCGACCAGCTAAAGCTGGCAGATTAAAAAAGGACCCGGCAGCGCTATTACCCTGAATCAGCGCTTGTATTTTTTTCCAGAGCCCCCAAATCAGAGCATTGTGGAGTGCATTCAGTGGATGGACCTGGTGTCAGGCCGCGGATGTTGAATGTTTTTTTTGGAGCAACAGTGAGCGCAATTATGGTGAACGCAAAGAACTGGTTAGTGGCAGCATTTGTCCTGATGTTGGCATCTGGGCCTGGTTGGTCACAGGGCTTACCTGACTTTACCGGTATTGTCGAACGGCACTCGCCGGCGGTTGTCAAGATTACGACATTGACCCATGCTCGCCAGAGCGATGCAAATCCGAGTGGGCCTTATGGTGGGGTGCCACCTGAACAAATACCGGAGATATTCCGTCACTTTTTTGAATATCGTGGTCGGCCGCAGGAGCGCGAAGCGCAGTCCCTTGGGTCCGGCTTTATTATCTCCACAGATGGTTATGTCATAACCAACTTCCATGTAGTGGATGGCGCTGATGAGGTCACGGTGCGCTTGAGTGATCGGCGCGAATTTGATGCCAAGGTGGTTGGGTCAGATCGCCAGTCTGATATCGCCCTGTTGAAAGTGAAGGCGAGCAACCTACCCACGGTAAAGTTTGCCCAGCCGGGTGAGCTTAAGGTCGGCGAGTGGGTATTGGCCATCGGGTCGCCCTTTGGTCTCGACTACTCGGTGTCTGCAGGTATTGTTAGTGCAATCGGACGTAGCATTCCGAACGAACGCAACGAGAATTACGTGCCTTTTATCCAGACAGATGTGGCCATCAATCCGGGTAACTCTGGGGGACCTCTGTTCAATTTGAAAGGGGAAGTCGTTGGGGTCAACTCCCAGATTTACACCCGTAGCGGTGGTTCTATCGGGCTCTCGTTCTCAATTCCAGTGGGTTTGGTGATTGATGTTACCGAGCAGCTTAAGCAAGGTGGCAGCGTGGCCCGTGGACGTCTCGGGGTTGGCATCCAGGATGTAGACAAAGATCTTGCGGAGTCTTTTGGCCTGCCAAAGCCCGCTGGTGCGCTGGTGTCCTATGTTGAGGAAGGTGGGCCAGCTGAAGACGGCGGTATTGAGGTTGGCGATATTATTTTGGAGTTTGATGGTAGAGAAGTGCAGACCTCGGCTGAATTGCCTCACATTGTCGGGCTTACCAAGCCCGGTAGTCGGGTTGTTGTAGTGGTGTTGCGCGACGGTAAGCAGAAGGATATCAAGGTCAAAGTTGGCCAACTCGACAGTGACGGCGACCAGACCGTGGCGGGCAAAGCTGGTGCCCAGCCTGAGAGTCGCCTGGGTATGCAGGTGGCACCGCTTGAAGCGGAGCTGAAGTCTCGCTGGGAGATAGACAGTGGGGTGCGCATCACCCATGTTGCTGATGGTAGCCCGGCGGCAATGGCCAAACTGAAGGCCGGTGATGTTCTGACGTTGCTGGCGGGTAAGCCGGTGAAATCGCCGAAAGACTTTGAGCGTATTGTTGCCGGCCTGCCGTCTAAAAAGATGGTGCCGGCGCGGATTGTTCGGGGTGGCCAGGCGGGGTTCGTCGCGATTCAAGTGCCCTGACAAGGTGTATGGTCGGCCGTGGACAGCGGCCGACCATCGCATCGCGATACGACTTCTGATCATGCAATCCAGGCAAGCGGCAAACTATGAGCCTTTGCTGGGTGGAGTGTTGGGCCCAATCGGGTGCGACATCGATCACGATCCTTAAAGTAGCCGCGACTGAGTGGCGGTTTCGCTGATATATTCCTGCTCCAGCTGTGATTAGAGCACCCTTGCAGGCTGCTCCTCATTGTTTCGTGGCAGGACCTCGCGCTATCCGGTAGAATGCGCGCCTTTGTTCCGGGTTAATGCAGTAAGCGTCTGTTGCTGCCTTTAGGGGTGTTAGTGAGCGAGCTCAGTCACATTAGAAACTTTTCGATAATTGCCCATATAGATCACGGTAAGTCGACCTTGGCCGATCGCTTCATCCAGACCTGTGGTGGCCTCGCTGAGCGAGAAATGGCAGCCCAGGTGCTCGATTCCATGGACATCGAGCGAGAGCGGGGCATTACGATTAAAGCCCAGAGCGTCACCCTGTACTTCAAATCGAAAGACGGGGAAACCTACCAGCTCAATTTTATCGATACCCCGGGGCATGTCGACTTTAGCTACGAAGTAAGCCGTTCGCTGGCCGCTTGTGAGGGGGCATTACTAGTGGTTGATGCCGCCCAGGGTGTTGAGGCGCAATCGGTAGCCAATTGTTATACCGCTATTGAACAGGGCCTTGAAGTCATCCCGGTGCTGAACAAAATGGATCTGCCGCAGGCTGAGCCAGAGCGGGTGGCGCAGGAAATTGAGGATATTATCGGGCTAGAGGCGACCAACGCCTGCCAGGTGAGTGCAAAATCCGGGCTCGGTATTGAGGATGTGCTGGAAACCCTGGTCAAAAATGTGCCACCGCCGGTCGGCGATCGCAATGCCCCATTGCAGGCGCTGATCATTGATTCCTGGTTCGACAACTATCTCGGCGTGGTGTCGTTGGTGCGGGTTAAGAACGGCGTACTGCGGGTTAAGGACAAGATTATTACCAAGTCCATCGGCCGCAGTCATGTTGTCGATTCCGTTGGCGTGTTCAACCCCAAGCGCCAGGAACTGCAGTGTCTCGAGGCCGGTGAGGTAGGGTTTGTGGTGGCTGGTATCAAGGAGATTCACGGCGCTCCGGTGGGTGATACCATTGCTCACGCCAAAACTCCTGACGTGGAAGCATTACCCGGTTTCCAGCGGGTGCGGCCACAGGTTTACGCGGGGTTGTTTACCGTCGATTCCGATGACTACGAAGATTTTCGAGATGCCCTGGCAAAGCTGACCCTTAATGACGCCTCTCTCTACTACGAGCCCGAGACATCAGACGCCCTCGGCTTTGGTTTTCGCTGTGGTTTTCTCGGCCTGCTGCACATGGAGATTATCCAGGAGCGGTTAGAGCGGGAATACAACCTGGACCTGATCACCACCGCCCCGACCGTTATCTACCAGGTGTTGACGGAAACCGGGGATTTAGTGTCGGTTGACAATCCCTCAAAGCTGCCGCCTGCTGGCGAGATTGCTGAGATGCGGGAGCCGATAGTGGTAGCCAATATCCTGGTGCCGCAGGAATACCTGGGTAACGTGATAACTCTGTGCGTGGAAAAGCGGGGTGTGCAGCGCGATATGCAGTTTACCGGTAAGCAGGTTTCCCTGCGTTATGAATTACCGATGGCGGAAGTCGTGCTCGACTTTTTTGATCGCCTGAAATCTGTCAGCCGCGGCTTTGCGTCCCTCGATTACCAGTTTGAGCGATTTGAGCCGGCGAGTCTGGTTAAGCTGGATGTGTTGATCAATGGCGATCGGGTTGATGCGCTGTCATTAATCGTGCATCGCGACCAATCTCAGTTCCGGGCTCGTGCTCTGACCGAAAAAATGAAGGAATTGATCCCGCGACAGATGTTTGATGTTGCGATACAGGCGGCAATCGGTGGGCATATTATCGCCCGCACCACGGTGAAGGCACTGCGCAAGAATGTCACAGCCAAGTGTTACGGTGGAGATATTACGCGCAAGAAGAAACTGCTTGAAAAACAAAAGGCCGGTAAGAAACGTATGAAACAGGTGGGACGGGTTGAAATCCCGCAGGCGGCGTTTTTAGCGGTATTGAAAGTGGACGACTGAATCGGGAATACCCTGAATGGATATAGATTTTTCTCTGGTGCTGGTACTGGCTACCGGAATTGCCCTGGTGTTGTGGCTGATCGACAAACTGTTGTTTGCGTCAGGGCGGAAGCAGACCTTAAAGCGCCTGCAAGCAGAGTATCCTGGCTGGGAGCAGGAGGGAAGTGCTGACCAGCTGCGTTACGATCAGGCGCAGCAAGCCCAGGCCCGACAACCGGTATTGTTCGAGTATGCGGCGTCTTTTCTGCCGGTGTTGGCGATTGTGCTGGTTTTGCGTTCATTCATCGTCGAACCTTTCCAGATCCCCTCAGCCTCTATGGTCCCAACCCTCGAAGTAGGGGACTTTATACTGGTCAACAAGTTTTCCTATGGGCTGCGTCTACCTGTGCTTGGTACCAAGGTGGTCGAAGTGGGTGAGCCCCAGCGCGGCGATGTCATGGTTTTCTTTCCGCCGGACGACAAACGCTACTTTATCAAACGGGTCATTGGCTTACCGGGCGACCGTATCGAGATTCGCGACAAACACCTGATAATCAACGGCGAGGAGGCTGACCAGACCCTGTTGGCCGAATTGCCTGCCGGACAGCCGAGCTACCAGCTTTTCAAGGAAAGGCTGGGTGAGGTTGAGCATTCGATCAGGTCCGAGCTCCATAAGCCGAGCGGCCGCACGCCCTTGGGCTACGACCCCGATAATCTCTCACTAACGGTAAAACCGGGACACTATTTCATGATGGGCGACAATCGCGATAACAGCAGCGATAGTCGTTTCTGGGGGCAGGTGCCAGAGCACAATGTGGTGGGCAAAGCGTTCGCCATCTGGATGCACTGGGACTCGTTTTTCAGTATCCCGAGCTTCAAGCGGGTTGGCATGATTGAATAATCGTCTAGTCTGGTAGTAGGGTAACTGGACGTTAGCGAGGAACACCATGATAAACCGTAATAAACAGACTGGGATGACCACCCTCACGTGGTTGTTAGTGGCGCTGGTAGCAGGATTTTTCCTGATCTGCCTGGTGAAGATTGGTCCGGTTTATATAGAGAGCAGGACTGTTAAAAGCATTGTCACGCAGGCGGCTGAAGAGGCTCGCAGCGAAGGCCTGGGCAAGGCTGAAATACACGACCGAATTACCAAGAAATTACTCATTAATACTGTGAGTGGAATGAGTATGGAAGACGTTGAAGTGCGCGGAACCGGTGACGATATGGAGATCGACGCCAATTACGAGGTGCGAAAACCGCTGTTATTCAATATCGACGTTGTGCTTAAATTCGACAATATGATCGTTAAGGTGAAACCATCTTGAAGGCTCTATGGTCGACATCGACTTAAAAACCCTGGCTCTGCGCCTTGGTCACGAATTTGATGATCACGGCTTGCTGAAACTAGCACTTACCCACCGCTCCCATGGCGCCAGCAATAACGAGAGGTTGGAGTTTTTGGGTGACTCAATTCTGAATTTTGTGATTGCCGAGGACTTGTATCGGCGCTTTCCCGATGCCCGCGAAGGTCAGCTGAGCCGCTTGCGCGCCAGCCTTGTCAAAGGCGAGACCCTGGCCGAGGTCGCTGTAGCGTTGCAATTGGGAGAATCCCTGCGCCTGGGGCAGGGGGAGTCGAAAAGCGGCGGCCACAGCCGGGAGTCTATTCTCGCTGACGCGCTTGAAGCGACTATCGGCGCGATCTATCTTGATCGCGGCCTTGAGCCGGCTCGCGAATGTATCTTGAGCTGGTACGACCAGCGGCTTGCTGGCCTTAGTCTGAAAAACACTGCTAAAGATCCCAAGACGCGTTTGCAGGAGCTACTGCAGGCCCAACAACAGGCGCTGCCGGAATACCAGTTGGAAAAAGTCGAGGGTCAGGCCCACGAACAACGTTTTACGGTATCCTGTCGCAGCAAGTTACTGGCGCAGCCCTGTTTGGGTACCGGGCGCAGCCGACGATACGCAGAACAGCAGGCCGCTCATCGGGCATTAGAGCTGCTTCAGGAGAAGCATACCAGTGGTTGATGACGACGCGAAACCAGGTGAAATAAGGCGCTGTGGCTATGTGGCGTTGGTGGGGCGACCCAATGTTGGGAAATCGACACTCCTCAACCATATCCTGGGGCAAAAGATCAGCATCACTTCACGTAAGCCCCAGACCACTCGACATCGTATCCATGGTATCAAGACCGAAGCGGGTACCCAGACAATCTATGTCGATACGCCGGGCATTCATGCCGACCAGCCCAAAGCCATCAATCGTCAGATGAATCGAACGGCTACGACTGTTCTGCGAGATGTCGATGTTATTGTGCTGCTCATCGACCGCTTGCGCTGGACACCGGAAGACGAGCTGGTGTTGAGCCATTTCGCCGAGGTTCAAGTGCCGGTGATACTGGCTATTAACAAGGTTGACCAGGTAGACGATAAACAACAATTACTGCCCTTTATCGAAGATGTCGCGGCGCGTTACGCGTTCAAGCACATTGTGCCAGTGAGTGCACTCAAAGGCTCCAACCTCGACACCCTGGAGCGTTTGATAGGCGAAAATTTGCCGACCGGGGATTACTTTTTTCCGGCCGACCAGGTCACCGACCGCAATCTGCGTTTTATTGCGGCTGAGTTGATTCGCGAAAAGATTATGCGCCAACTGGGTCAGGAGCTGCCCTATGCAGTGGCGGTGGAAATCGAGCAGTTTTCCGAGCACGGCGGCATTGTTCACGTCGATGCCGCCGTGCTGGTGGAGCGAGCAGGGCAGAAGGCCATTGTGATAGGCAAAGGCGGCGAGCGACTCAAAAAAATTGGCACTGATGCACGTCACGATATGGAACAAAGTTTCGATGCTAAAGTCATGCTGAATCTCTGGGTTAAGGTGCGCAGTGGCTGGTCGGATGATGAGCGAGCGTTGCAAAGCCTGGGTTACCTCGACCCCTGATCCTGAATGCCCCCGGCAAGCAAATATTCCGTCGGGGGGCAGTTGTAGCAGCATTCGCCGGTATTGTTGCGCCACAATGATGGTCAATGTTGGTGAAAGTCCTTCCATTGCACTGCGGCTAGTCCTATGGAACTCTTGAAAGCCTATATCTTGCACACGCGGCCCTGGCGCGACAGCAGCCTTTTGGTTGACTTGCTGGTAGAGCAACAGGGCCGTGTTCGGGCGATTGCACTTGGCCAGCGGCGCCAATCGTCGCGCCATTCCGGCAATATCTGTCAACCTTTTCGCCCTTTGCTGGCCAGTTTGAGTGGTAGGGGTGAGCTCAAGAACCTTTCCCGTCTGGAGGCTGACGGCATGGTATCCAGACTGCCGGGAGACCGTCTGTATGCCGGCTTCTACGTCAATGAGCTGCTGTTGCGTGTGCTTCCAGAGTCAGATCCGCATCCCCGCTTGTACGCCGAATATCAGCAATTGCTGGCAGTGTTGGCAGCGCCTTGCGACACTATCGAACCTGCGCTGCGTTACTTTGAATGCACGTTATTGGAGCAACTAGGGTATGCCATTGACTTTCGGCATGAGGCGCATACCGGCAACCCGCTGCAAGCCGACACTGAATATCAATTTGTAGCCGAAGCCGGTTTTGTTGCGCTGGACTTGAGGGGGTCTCGCAGTGGCCCCGTTTATCCCGGGACGGAGCTGTTGCAGGTGGGCCGGGGGCAGCTGGAATCTGCCAGCACCCGGGCGGTGGCTAAACAACTGATGCGCCAGGCGCTGGCGCCGTTGCTGGGTGAGAAACCCCTTCAAAGCCGGATGCTTTACCAGCCGGGGGCGGGCCGCGGACAGCCGAAATCCCCTGGTTAGCAGCGAATATGATGGTTAAATCTGACCTGGGGTGAACGCTTTTATTTCTCGCTTGTCTTTCAATAGACTAAAGGGTTATTACCGGTCCCGGTGCAAGCGCGGGTATTATGCTCCGTTTGGGCTAGAGGCGTGCGCGGCTGCAGGGCTCTGGTTGCCGCGAGCTTAGGCTAAGGTCAGTTGAAAATGCAATTCCCTACCGTTGAAGACTTTATTGGCAACACACCGCTGGTGCGCTTGCAGCGCCTCCCCGGCGCTACCAGCAATACCATCCTGGTAAAGCTTGAAGGCAATAACCCGGCCGGATCGGTCAAGGATAGACCGGCACTAAGCTTGATCTGCCGGGCCGAGGAGCGTGGCCAGATAAAACCCGGTGACACTTTGATCGAGGCCACTAGCGGCAATACCGGCATAGCACTGGCTATGGCAGCTGCCATCAAGGGCTATCGGATGGTACTCATTATGCCTGCTCATATGAGTGCCGAGCGCAAATTGGCCATGCGGGCTTATGGCGCCGAATTGATTGAGGTCAGTCGCGAACAGGGCATGGAGGGCGCGCGCGACCTGGCCCTGAAATTGCAAGGTGAAGGACAGGGCCTGGTATTAGACCAGTTTGCTAATCCGGACAATCCCGAGGCGCACTATCAGACCACCGGGCCGGAAATATGGCGACAAACTGGCGGCAGCATCAGCCATTTCGTCAGTGCCATGGGAACCACGGGCACCATCATGGGTTGCTCCCGCTATTTCAAGGAGCAAAATTCCCAGGTGCAGATTGTTGGCCTGGAGCCAGAAGAAGGGGCGTCCATTCCCGGGATCCGGCGCTGGCCGCAGTCTCATATGCCCGCTATTTATGAGCCATCCAGGGTCGATCGCGTGTTGCAAATCAGCCAGGTCGAGTCAGAGCGCACGATGCGGGCATTGGCTTCACAAGAGGGCATACTGTGCGGAGTGTCTGCGGGCGGAGCGGTCGCCGGGGCATTGCGGATCAGTCAGGAGGTGGAAAATGCCATGATCGTCACCATTATATGTGATCGTGGCGATCGCTACCTTAGCACCGGGGTATTTGGCGATAGTTGTTCCTGATTTGCCAATCCCACAGTGGGTGAAATAGTCAGACATGGTACAGGTCAGAAAACCTCCCGAGCTTGACCCAGGCGGCAGCTTTGATGTTCAGCGATGGATGGGTGCGCTCGGGCTGGAAGATGCCGATCGCGACATCCTGGAGCAAGCCTGCCAGATGGCGATTGCGGCCCGGGTTGACACTGCCGACGCTGCTGAGTTCGGCCGTTATGTGAGTGCCTTGCAAACAGGCCTCGAGATGGTGCATATCCTCAGTGAGCTGCGGGTAGATGGTGCAGTGCTGGTCGCGGGTTTGCTCTACCGCCTGGTGCGCGCAGGACAATTGCAGCTGGAGCGGGTAGACGAAGCCTTTGGCGAGGAGGTGAGCGGGCTGATTGAAGGCGTGCTGAGAATGGCCTCAGTGAGTCGCACCATCAAAGCAGATGACGCTCCGGTGCTCGGGCAGAGTCAAAGCCAGGCCGACAACGTCAGGCGTATGTTGGTAGGCTTGATCGACGATGTGCGCATTGCCCTGATTAAACTCGCCGAGCGCACCTGTGCTATCCGCGCTGTAAAGAACCAGCCCCATAAACAGCAAAGGGTGGCGCGGGAGGTGTTTAATATTTATGCACCGCTGGCCCAACGTCTGGGTATTGGCCACCTTAAATGGGAGTTGGAAGATCTGGCGTTTCGTTACTTGCAGCCGGATGAATATGTCCAGATTGCCAATCTCCTTGATGAGCGCCGCCTTGATCGCCAGGATTACATAAAGCACGTTATCTCGCTATTGCAAGCGGCATTGCAGCGCGAGAACCTGAGCGGTTCGGTACAGGGCCGAGCCAAGCATATTTACAGCATTTGGCGCAAAATGCGTCGTAAGGGTATCGGCTTTTCCAAGGTTTATGATGTGCGCGCCGTGCGCATCCAGGTCGAACGGGTGCAGGACTGCTACGCCGCGCTTGGGGTGGTGCATTCATTGTGGCGTAACATCGCTGGTGAATTTGACGACTATATCGCAAACCCCAAAATAAATGGCTACCAGTCACTGCACACGGCAGTTTACGGACCCGATGGCAAGGTGTTGGAGGTGCAGATCCGTACAGAGGATATGCATCGTGCAGCCGAGTTTGGCATCTGTGCCCACTGGCAATATAAAACCGGCGAAAATACCTCAGCCAGCGGTGACAGTTACGAGCGCAAGCTGGCATGGTTGCGCCAGGTTCTGGAGTGGCATGATGAAGTCGGAGAGCAGGGCATTAGCGATACTGACATTGCCAATGGCATTTCCCATGAACGTATCTACGTCTTTACTCCCCAGGGCCATGTCGTAGACTTGCCGGAGGGGGCGACACCGGTTGATTTTGCCTACCATATCCACACTGAAGTAGGGCACCGTTGTCGAGGCGCCAAGGCCAATGGGCGCATAGTGCCGCTAACCTATCGCCTGAAAACCGGGGAGCAGGTTGAGATACTGACTAGCAAGAGCGGCAGCCCCAGCCGTGACTGGTTGCGCGCTGATCTGGGTTTTGTGCGCTCTTCGCGTACTCGAGCCAGTATTCAGCAATGGTTCAGGGCCCAGGCGCGAGATCAGAACCTGGCGCTGGGGCGCAAGTTGCTGGAGCGGGAATTTACTCGCCTGGCGCTCACCGCGGTGGACTATAAGGCCCTGGCTAACTATTTCAGGTATTCCAGTGTTGAAGACATGTACGTGGCTGCCGGGGCCGGCGATCTCAGCTCCAGCCAGGTCATCAGTGCCGCCCAGTTTCTCGCTGAAGGGCCCGCCGCCGAACAGATGGGATTTGACTGGGCAGTCCAGGCCAGTCCCGGGAACTCTGATACCGGCATTGAAGTGCGTGGTGTCGGTAAGCTGCTCACTAGCCTGGCTGGATGTTGCAATCCCGTGCCCGGTGATCCGATTTCAGGTTATATCACCCTTGGGCGCGGTGTTACGATACATCGTAGCGATTGTAATAAGTTGCTACAGTCCCTGCGCAGCGAGCCCCAGCGCTTGATAGAAGTTGATTGGGGCGGCAGTGCCAACTCAACGTATCCCGCGACGATACGCATCGAAGCCTTCGATCGCCCCGGCCTGCTGCGGGATATCAGTGCGCTTTTGGCGAGCGAGCAGATCAATGTTGTTGCCACCAGCACCAATACCAACAAGCAAAGCAATATGGCCACTATGGTGATAACCATGGAGGTGGAAGGACTTGACGCGCTGGCACGCTTGCTTGGTCGTATCAGTCAACTGCCTAATATTGTCGATGTCGCGAGACTCAAGGAGAACTGAGCATGCCATCACCGGACACTGCTATTACTGACTTGCTCTACCTCATGGTGCGCCTGCGTGATCCCGTTAGCGGTTGCCCCTGGGACTTGCAACAGGACTACCACAGTCTTGTGCCGCATACTCTTGAGGAATGTTTTGAGCTGGCCGATACCATTGAGCGTGGCGACTTCGATCATTTAAAAGAAGAATTGGGTGATGTGCTGTTCCAGGTCGTCTTTTATAGTCAGTTGGCTCAGGAGCAGGGCCGATTCGAGTTTGCCGGTGTAGTAGATGTTTTGCTCGACAAGCTGCTGCGTCGGCATCCCCATGTTTTTCCTGACGGCGAATTGCGCGGCGAGACTGCGGTGTCTCTGCCAATCGTGGGACGACCCGGCGTGGAACGACCCGGCGTGGAACGACCCGGCGTGGAACGACCCCGCGTGGAACGACCCCGCGTGGAACGACCCGGCGTGGAACGACCCGGCGTGGAACGACCCGGCGTGGCCGCCCGTCCCGATGCTACTGCGGTTGCCGCCAGGTGGGACAGTATCAAGCAGCAGGAGCGTGCTGCTAAATCTCAACATGGATTATTGGCAGATATCCCTTTGGCATTGCCGGCGTTGACTCGGGCCAAAAAATTGCAGAAGCGCGCCTCCGGGGTCGGTTTCGACTGGCGTGATAGTGCCGGGGTGTTGGACAAGCTGCGTGAAGAGGCCGAAGAGTTGCAACATGAAATCGATTGCGCCAGCCACGAGGGCATAGAAGACGAGTTGGGTGATCTGCTATTTACCGTTGTTAACCTGGCTCGCCACCTTAAAGTTGATCCGGAAACGGCTTTGAGAGCGGCTAATCGTAAGTTTGAGCAGCGCTTTAATCGAATGGAGAAACAGTTGGCGACGGAGTCGACAGACTTGGCTGAGGTTGGTCATGAGCGTTGGCAACAATTGTGGCAGTTTGCCAAGCAGCAGTAGCGTTAGCAGTTGTAGCTTGACAGACGAGCGGTGCTTGCTGGGTCGTCTGAGAGACGACCCAACTGCCAGATGTAATCCAATTTAATTTTTAGTAACAACAACTTAAGGCAACTCTGATTAATTCGTTGACGCTTCAGGCTTGGCGTCGGGTTTGGCCACAAGGCGCAGTCGTGCAGGAAGGCTGGCTGCCTTTCAAGCGGCTGCAACGCAGTAGACAAACACGACGCCAAGCCCCGCAGGGCGGGCCTCTGGCGTCCATTGGACAAGGGGGCGGCCATCCGCTTGCTCCACTCGTCAAGGACAACCAGCCTTGACCTTCGCGGCGCGCCTTGCCAATGTACGCCAGAGGCTCCGCTGAAGCATTACCGAATTGATCAGAGGTGCCTTAAATAAATATATACAGTTATTTGTAGATTGTCGGGAAGACTGGAAGTCTTACTCGACCTTAGTTCACTTGTGCTAGAGAAAGCAGCGGTGTATCGTTGGCGCTTTTTACGGGCAGCGTCGGCGGCAAACATTCGGCCTCCGATCGATTTGAACAAATAAGGGAGGTTGCATCGTCAATGCGCATCATACTTTTAGGCCCACCGGGCGCGGGTAAAGGTACCCAGGCGCGCCATCTGACTGAGAAATATGACATTCCTCAGATTTCTACCGGCGACATGCTGCGGGCAGCGGTCAAGGCGGGGACTGGGGTAGGAAAGACAGTTAAGGAAGTCATGGAAGGCGGCGGACTGGTTTCTGACGATATTATCGTTGCGCTGGTCAAAGAGCGTATAACCGAGCCCGACTGTGTCAATGGTTTCTTATTTGATGGCTTTCCCCGCACCATTCCCCAGGCACAAGCAATTCTTGATGCCGGGGTAAAAATCGACTTCGTGGTTGAGATAGATGTCGAAGATGAAGATATTGTCGCCAGGATGAGCGGTCGCCGAGTGCACATGGCTTCCGGGCGAACCTATCATTTGCAGTACAATCCACCTCTGCAAGAGGGTATTGATGACGAGACCGGGGAGCCGCTGGTGCAGCGCAAAGATGACCTGGAAGAAACGGTCAGGCACCGGCTCGATGTCTATCACCAGCAAACGGAACCGTTGGTGGCATTTTACCAGGCTCTTGATGGCGCGGACGCCCCGCGCCACGTCAAGGTGCAAGGCTCAGGGTCTGTCGACGAGGTGCGCGACAATATTTTCAGTGCCCTTGGGTAGTTCTGCGGGTTTATAACAACCGGAGGACAGTATCCTCTGGTTGTTAGCTTGATAGCCTGGTGACTGGATATGTTTGCCAGTTTGGGTGAGCTTAGGGCAGGGGCCGGTTTGGACACCAGGCTTGCTGCTCTGGGGTTGCGCCCTCAAGATCTTCCAGTGAATTGATATTCGTGAAACTATCACCGCTCGCTGTGAAATCCACTTCTATACAAGTATATCCCACCAACCAGTGTTTCACTGCCAACTGCCCCGACTCCAATGCCGTAGTCGCGCCCATTGCCGCGTCCCGACGCAATAGACAGCTGAGATATTGCTGGCCAAAATGATCCAGCGGAATCGCAACATCAGCGCTGTTGCGTTGCAGGGCCCTTTGCAGTTTGGCGACGAGATCCTTTGGTAGCTGTGGCGTATCGCATGGGCTGAGCAATACTGATTTGCCGTTACACAGCGGCACAGCAGCTGCAATACCCGCCATGGGGCCAAGATAAGCGTTGCCGGCATCGCACACCACCGTGAAACCCAGGCCCCGGTAGAGCTCGACATTGCGGTTACAACTGACAATGATCTGGTCCACCTGGGGCTGCAGCCGTGCCAACACGTGATGAATCAGCGGTGCGCCCCGGTAATCAACCCAACCTTTGTCTTTGCCTTGGAGGCGAGTACCTCTGCCTCCGGCTAGAATGATAGCGGAGATGGTCATGCCGTTGCGATTCCCCGAGAGTTTTTGCGTCCACTGGCGCAAGAATAGCAAGCCGGGATCGTTGCAGCGAGCGTGAACACCAGATTGAATGCCTTGCCTGCTAAGGGAGCGAAACATGACGCGAATATTGGCCATTGATACCTCCGGGGCGGCCTGCTCGGTAGCACTGTTGCAAGGGCAGGCTATCGATCAGCGCTTTGAGCTGGCGCCACGGGATCATACCCGCCTGATCATGCCAATGGTAGATGATCTGCTGCGGCAGCATGCGCTGGAGCTGTCGCAGCTAAACGCCATTGCCTTTGGTCGCGGACCGGGATCGTTTACCGGTCTCAGGATAAGTGCCGCAGTGGTGCAGGGACTTGCATTCGGTGCGGGCCTGCCGGTACTGGGTGTGTCCTCTTTAGCGGCGATAGCACAGGGTATGTACGAGCAGTCTGCGGCAGATGCCGGGGCTCTTGCCCTGGTTTGCATGGACGCGCGCATGGGTGAGGTCTACTTTGCATGTTATAGCCGCTCGGGCGACGGTGTGGCGTTGTGTGGTGAGGAGCAACTGTTGCGGCCGGCTGACCTGCATCTGTCGCCTGTGTTGGCGGGTGGCAAAATCGCATTCCTGCTTGGCTCAGGTTGGCAGTATGGAGAATTAATGCCCGGGTTTTCAACCACCGGTCTTGCTCCCGCGGTGCTCGATGCTTTGCCCCAGGCGCGCCATATCGCTCAGCTAGGCAAGCTGATGTGGCAGCGTGGTGAAGTCATCGCGGCCGAGCAGGTAGAACCGGTGTATCTGCGTGAGCAGGTGGCGTGGAAAAAAGCCGGGCAGACAGCAAGTGGAGAACAATAGCGTGGATCTTTGGCAAATTATGGTACTGGCGATTATTCAGGGCCTCACTGAGTTTCTGCCGATTTCGAGCTCTGCCCACCTGCTGTTGCCAAAAGAGGTGCTTGGCTGGGCTGACCAGGGCCTGGCTTTTGATGTCGCGGTACATGTAGGTTCGCTGCTGGCGGTGATATTTTATTTTAGACAAGAGCTGATAGCGATGACACGAGCCTGGTTTCGCCAGTTGCAAACGGGGCAATCCACAGCTGACAGCCGGTTGGCCTGGGCCTTGATAGTAGGAACGATACCAGCGGGGCTTTGCGGTCTGTTGTTTGGTCACTTTATCGAAGCCAATTTGCGCTCGGTGGGGGTTATCGCGACTACCACTATCGCTTTCGCCCTGTTGCTCGCATGGGCGGATCGCAATGCCGGCAGTGCCGACAAAACGATTACTCTGCCCATGGCTTTGACTGTCGGCGCTGCCCAGGCCATTGCATTGATTCCCGGCACCTCCCGCTCGGGTGTCACTATGACTGCCGGCTTGATGCTGGGGCTGGGTCGTGCTCAGGCCAGTCGCTTTTCTTTCCTGCTGGCGATTCCGCTAATCCTGGCCGCCGGCTTGCTCAAGACGATCGAGTTGCTTCAAACCGGTACCGAAATGCCGTGGAACTATATTGCCGTGGGTACGATACTTTCCGGGGTAACCGCCTATGTCTGTATCGCAGTGTTTATGCGGCTGGTCGAAACTATCGGCTTTATGCCGTTTGTCATTTACCGGTTATTACTGGGGATCGTCTTGCTTTTCATAATGTGGGGCTGATCTCTCTGAAGTTTTCAGGCGGAATACTTTTCGTTGGCAGCCAGGCTTTTTGCGCCCTTTTGGAAGGATGCCGCCATTTCGGCAGCACTGGCAAAACGTTCAGCCGGATCCTTTTTCAACGCGGTACTGATAATGCGGTTGGCGGAACGTGGCAGTCCTTTCCTGAATTTGCTAATACTGCGATGCGGCTTGTTGGTGATTTGCCAGGCCAGCTGTGCCAGTGAATCCGCTTCAAACGGCAGGTTGCCCGACAGCAGCTGATAAAAGCTCACGCCGAGACTGTAGAGATCACTGGCGGGGCCAACTTTTTTGCCGGAGACCTGCTCTGGCGACATGTAGTATGGGCTTCCGAGGATCGCGCCGGTTTTGGTGCGGGAATAGTCAGCGAGCCTGGCTATACCAAAGTCAGTCACCTTGATTGTTCCCTCGCCTGGATCGTAGAGAATATTTCCCGGTTTGATATCGCGATGAATGACGCCTTGCTGATGAGCATAGGAGAGGGCATCGCAGACCTGTTCCAGCAGCGGGTAGAGCGTTGCCAGCTCCAGTAACTGGTCTTCATCGGTCCAGTCTGCCAGAGTGCCGCCGGCGACATAATCCATAGCAATATAGGCGAGTTCGCCGTCTTCACCGACATCGTAAACCGAGACAATATTCGGATGCTGTAATTTTCCGGCGGTTTCGGCTTCAAGCAGGAAGCGTCGGCGCAGCTCATCCCGGTTATCGCCCAATTCACTGAGCGGCAGAGTCTTAATCGCAACCTGGCGGCGAATGGTGGGGTCACTGGCAAGATATACCGCCCCCATAGCGCCCTTGCCCAGCAATCGTATCAATTCGTAGCGGCCCAGTTGGGGCAGTTCCACCGGCATGTCTGGCAAGATAAGGGTTGAATTCAGGCTCGGGTGTTGACCGGTAATACTGGAGATGTCATCAAGGGCTTCCCCCGCTTCGGTGTGGCTTGGGAAATAGCTATGTACCCTGGAATAGATATCTCTGGCAGACTGGTAGTCGCGCTTGCGTTCGAATACTTTGCCGGTTTCCATCAGCAGCTCGGCGGTATCGCCAGACATGGCTGTTAGCAGTAATTGCTCGGCAGCTGACTTGGGTTTGCTCTGCTCGAGATAGAGTTGCGCCAATTCCATGCGTACTTCATCGGCTTCAGCGCGGGTCCGTATCAGCCAATTGTGATAAACGCTTTGGACTAACAGGAATGCGCCGAGGCAAAGACTGAACGTAATGGCATCGCCGGTCTCTATCCAGATATTCCGTTGCACCTGCAAGGTGATAGACAACAAGGCCAGCAGTATGACCAGAGCCACTGTTGCCAGGCAAATTGCACCGCTGGTGAAGCGCCGAAAGGCGAACAGGCCAAATGCCCATAACAGCAGCATAATGGGGCCCAAAACCAGCAACTGCCACCAGGGAGTAACACTGTATTGATGCGTTAACAGAGCATTGATGGAGGCAAGGGCAGGGGCTAACTGCGGGTCGTTTGGCTGCGTTAACAGCACGATCTTGCCGTCGACATTGTCTGTATCGAGCTGCTCCCCGTCCAGTGTTTTGGCGGCTAGTGCGGCGATCACGCTGTCCTGCGGCCATGGAATCACACCGCCATACATCGAAACCGGAAGTGCCAGCGAACCGACCCGCAAATTATCCGGTATTTGCCACCGCAGAGAGTTTGCCTGGTAAGCTTTGGCCAATACTGAAAGCTCAAAGCCGACGGTAATACGGCCCCGGTCATAGTTAAACAGGTAACTTTGATGCGAGTTGTATTGCTGCCGCTCAAAGCGATATTGGAGCAAGCGATCGTGCAAGTTAAACAGGATCGGCCAATTAAATTCGCGGTCGATCAGCTGTGCCTGCGTGCTTAGTCGTGGCGGTTGCTCGCGCCAGCTGACCCCGAGTTGCTGCAGTTGTTGCTGCAATTGTCGGTAGGGTGCAGCAAGCTCTGCAACAGTGCGCTTATTTTTGGCGCTTTGCCCACTCGAGATCAGCATCTGCTGGATGTTCTCCTGCGGCCAGATGAGTGGATCCAGGTTGGAGACAATGCCAACCGCGCCGGGCTGAAAGCTTGCCAGCCTGGTCAGCAGTTGATTCAGCGCGACGGTGCTCGCCAGACTAACCTCTTCGGCACTGGTAACCTCAGCAGGCAGCGCCACCACGGCCAGTTGCTCTGACGCTTCAAGCTGTTGCGGCGGGAATAATTCTGCCCACAACCGAAAATTCAGTTTATCCAGCGCGGTCCCCAGCCCAATCAGGTTGCCAGGGAGTAAAAAAGCCAGCGCCAGCATCAAGCTGCCAAGGGCAAAGAGGCGAGTGGTGTAGTCCCGGTCTGGCCGCAAGGGAGGTTCCCATTTCATAGTTTCAAGGATGCACTAATGATAGGATATCACAGCACTTGATAATGATGGATGCGATAAAAAGATGATCCGTAAAGACCGATTTAATCGACAACTGCTGGCTTTTTTACAGGCTTCGCCGACGCCATTTCACGCCGTGAGTCAAATGGCCTTGCAGCTCGAGGCGGCTGGCTTTGACTTTCTGGAAGAAGGCAAAACCTGGAGCCTGCAAGCGGGCAAGAAGTACTACACTACCCGCAACGGATCATCGATTATTGCCTTCGTTATGGGCACGGATGGATTTGCCAATGGTTTGCGCATGCTGGGTGCACATACCGATAGTCCCTGCCTGAAAGTTAAACCCAATCCCGACCTGGCTCGCCACGGCACAGTGCAATTGGGGCTCGAGGTGTATGGCGGGGCATTGCTGAATCCCTGGTTCGATCGCGATCTGTCACTGGCGGGCCGGGTTGTTTACCAGACCGGCGACGGAGAAATTGCCAGTGTATTGCTCGACTTCGCGCGGCCTCTACTGATAATTCCGAGCCTTGCCATTCACCTCGACAAAGAGGCCAACAGCAATCGCAAGGTTAATAAGCAACTGCACCTGCCTGCGCTGGCAGGTCTCAGCGACGACAAAAAAGCGTTTACCTTTCGGGAGCTGCTGCAGCGGGAGATCAGCGCGCAAATGCCCGAGTTGCCGCTGGCGCAGGTGCTTGATTATGAAATGAGCCTTTACGATACGCAGCCACCTGGGCTGATGGGTCTGGATGAGGAGTTTATCGCCAGTGCCCGGCTTGATAATCTGTTGAGTTGTTATATTGGCTTACAGGCATTGTTGGAAGCCGGCACCGAGACTACCGCGTTGCTGGTGTGCAACGATCATGAGGAGGTGGGGAGCGCCTCCATGGCCGGAGCCCAGGGCCCGATGCTGGAGAGCGTGTTGCGGCGTATGCTTGGCGACGCTGACAGTTTTGCCCGTGCGATCGACCAGTCGATGATGATATCTGCCGACAACGCCCATGCTATCCATCCTAATTATGCGGACAAACACGATAGTAATCACGGCCCGCTGCTCAACCGTGGTCCCGTCATCAAAGTCAACGCCAACCAACGTTATGCCACCAATAGTGAAACCGCAGCGGTTTTCCGCCAGCTGTGCCAGCTGGAGAAGGTGCCGGTGCAGTCGTTTGTGGTGCGCTCAGATCTTGGTTGCGGCTCTACCATCGGGCCCATTACGGCGGCCGGGATTGGCGTGCGAACCATTGACGTAGGGGTGCCGCAGTTGGCCATGCACAGTATACGTGAGCTTGCCGGTGCAGAAGATCCTCACTATCTGTTCAGGGTGGCCCGGCGTTTTTTCAAACTTGAGCGACTGTTTGCAGGTGTTTGATGATCGCATCTGACGCTTTGATGCGACAAAAAATAGTCGTTAGATATTGCGCTTGTGCCGTTGACCTGCTCCGGCGATAAGTCGCTGCGAATTCTGCTATTGTCGGCCTATGATGCTCCCAGCCATCGCTATTGGCGCGAGGGCCTGGAGCGTTACTGTGGGCAGCATCGGTTTACCCAGTTGGCATTGCCGCCGCGGTATTTCAGTTGGCGGGTTCGCGGCAACAGTCTCAGTTGGGCATTTAATAGCCGTGACACATTAGAGCGGGATTACGACCTGATCGTCGCTACTTCACAGGTTGACCTGAGTGCTTTGCGAGGTTTCGTGCCGTCACTGGCCAGCATTCCGACCCTGCTATATTTCCATGAAAACCAGTTTGCCTATCCGCTCAGCGGTGCCGCGCGCGCATCGCTTGAACCCCAGATAGTCAATCTTTATAGCGCCCTGTGCGCTGATATGCTGGTGTTTAACAGTCGCTGGAATCAGCGCAGTTTTCTAGAGGGCGCAGACCAATTGCTGCAGCGCCTGCCGGACCACGTGCCGAAAGGGCTGGTGGCCAGATTAGCGGCAGTTTCCCACGTTTTACCAGTCCCTATCGAGGCGGCATCCAAACCTGCAAACGATGGCCAGACAGCTTTCGTAAAAGCGGGCGCGAAGACCGTGCTGCAGGTGGTCTGGAATCATCGTTGGGAGTACGACAAAGGCCCCGCGATATTGCTGGCGGCAGTTGTGGCGTGTATCGAGCGCGCACTGCCGGTGCAGTTTCATATTGTTGGCCAGCAATTCAAAAATCAACCAGCAGAGTTTCAGGAGTTGCATCAACTGCTGCGGGCTCATCCCGAATTCTGCGGTAGCTGGGGGAGCATACCTTCGCGCAAAGCCTATCTTGATTTACTGTGGACCGCTGATGTAGCACTGTCTACAGCTTTGCACGAGTTTCAGGGCGTGGCGGTGATGGAGGCAGTGGCTCACGGCTGTAGGCCGCTGGTGCCTGACCGGCTGAGTTACCCGGAGCTGTTTTCCAGGGAGTATCGCTACTGCTCAACACCGTCGCAGCCGGACCTGGAGGGGTCTGAAATCGCCGGTGACCTGGCGGAGCTATCTGCAGTGTTGGCATCCGCTGCGATCTTTGATGTACCGGACATGGCCCGTTACTGCTGGCAAAATCTGGGGCCTCGCTATCAGCGCCTGATGCAGCAATGCAGTGCAGGTGGTTTGCGGTCTCGCGACGAATGACAGTATTATGGCGCCCGTTTTTAGCAGCCGTAGCATCTTGTGCAGGAGTATAGAGTGTGGAGAGTATGAACCATGATCGACCGAGGGTCTTGACCGGAATCAAGACTACTGGCACACCGCACCTGGGCAATTACGTTGGCGCTATCCGCCCGGCAATTGAGGCCAGCAAGGATAGCGGTCGCGAGTCATTTTTTTTCCTGGCAGATTACCACGGTATCATTCAATGTCAGCAACCGGAGTTGCTGCAGCAGTCTACGCTGGAGGTTGCGGCGACCTGGTTGGCACTGGGCCTCGATCCGTCGCAAGTGGTTTTCTATCGGCAATCCGATGTGCCAGAGATCATGGAGCTGAGTTGGATTCTCTCGTGCGTCTGTGCCAAGGGTTTGATGAATCGTTCCCATGCCTACAAGGCGGCGCTAGCCGACAACGAAGCGGCAGGCGAGGATCCCGATTACGGGATCACTATGGGCTTGTATTCGTATCCAGTGTTGATGGCCGCAGATATTCTTTTATTCAATGCCCGTGAGGTTCCAGTGGGGCGTGACCAGCTGCAGCATATTGAGATGGCGCGGGATATGGCTCAGCGCTTCAATCACATTTATGGCGAGCATTTTGTACTGCCGGAAGCGCTCATCGATGACTCAGTGTCTGTGCTTGTGGGGCTGGACGGGCGCAAGATGAGCAAAAGCTACAACAACACCATTCCTTTATTCATCCCGGAAAAAAAGCTGCAAAAGTCCATCAACAAGATAAAAACAAACTTGCTGGAGCCTGGTGATCCGAAGCAACTGGATGACTCGGCACTGTTTCCCATCTGGCGGGCTTTCGCCACGGCTGAACAGTGCGAATATATGAGCGAGCAATTTGCCGCCGGTATAGCCTGGGGGCAGGCCAAGAAGGAGCTGTTTGGATTGATCAACGAGCATTTGCAGGAGCCACGTCAGCGCTATTATCAGCTTCTCGAAAGTGGTGCAGAGATTGAGGCCATATTGCAGGATGGTGCACAGCGAGCGCGGGCCGCGGCGCAGCCGATGTTGAGCGATATTCGTCGTGCGATCGGTATTCGTGGCATTTCGTAAGCGCCGACCGTTGTTTCACAAAGATGCTTTGTTAGTGTCGGCTTTTCTGGTGCTGGCAACATGGCGCCGTCGAATAAACCTGGCCAGCACGCTGCTTGAGAAAATCACACCGTAATACTAATTCTCTGAGTAAGAATACCTCTTAAAGAAAACCGGTTTCGCGTACCCGAGCCATCGCCACTCTGCGGCGTTGTCTGCCGTCCTGCGCGTTCAAATGCAGGTTTCTGCCGATTGGTTCCCACCGGGAGCTATTCATGGGGACGCAAACTGTAAAAATCTGGGCTACATTGAAGTAACAGGCGCAAACCCGGCTAGCACCATTCGATTAACGGTAACTCATTAATTCATAAGTAAAATTATTGAAATGGACCTATTTCAGCAATGTCACATTGAGAGTGTTGAATTTTTTAGCGAGCTGTTTCGCGAATCGCTTGAGCAGCTTCCTGAACTATTTATCGAAAAAATGGCCGCTGCACAGACCGATATGCAGCGTAATCGCTATCTGGAGGCACGCAAGGCCATCCAGCCTATGCTCAAGCCAATCGCAAGCCACTACCGTGAGGTTCTCGAGGGAGGATTTAGGGATTTTTCTGCGAGTTGTGAGAGTGAGGGCGAAACGTGCTCTAATCCCGCGCAGCTAGCCCTTGTTGACAAAGCCCAGTTTGAAGATGATGTGGCGATTCGCAGTATCGCAAACAAATCCAGCGTCGCCAATTCGGAAGAGCTTTGGAAGCTAAACCGCCGTTTTGCGGTTATTCGAGGGGGCAAGAAATGCGGCAATGAAAACAATCCCTGCGGGGCACTGCAACTGTGCGCGGCCATGCGTGATGCTTATGGCCTGGTGGAGTTGGACCCAACAATCAAGTTGTATCTGTATAAGTTGTACGAACAGAAAATTCTGTCCCGCGCCGGTGAACACTATGCCAAACTGAATCGACAATTGGCGGGCCAGGGAGTATTGAAAACCCTGAGCTTTGCCGTTGCTAACCGTGCCGAAGCTCGTGCTGCGGGCGGGTCCGCCGCAGCGCTCCAACAGTCTCCCGATGATGGAGCCCAGGCCCTTGCTGCCAACGATGCCCCGGCGCTGGTGTCAGTGCCGACCGGTGACCAGGAAGAGGACGTCGCTGCGCAATTGGTGAGTCCTGAGGTAGAGCACCGCCAGGCAAGGGTAATGGAGGCGATCCAGGCGGTGCAGCAGCGCCGGCGCCAGTCTGACATGCCGCGCAATCGGACTATTGGTGGTGCCAGTTACGGTGGCCTGGGGACTGACGGAGTAGCGGGGCAAGGGGATACTCTTACCCAGCGAGAATTGTCGATTGCACTGGGAGTTCTGCAAGCCGCATTGCAGCTTCCCGCCGCGCGCCAGGCGCAACCTTGTCGCGTGTCAGATACCGAAAAGAGGTTTATGGGTGAACTCGGTAATCTCGCCGATCAACATCGACGCCACAAAGTGACCTCGGTTGATGCTGATACTATCGATCTTGTAGGCATGCTTTTCGACTATATGCTGGATGACCCGCAGCTACCCGACGGCCTCAAATCGCTGCTCAGCCATTTGCATACTCCCTATTTGAAAGTAGCCTTGATAGACAAGGAATTTTTCGCCAGTGCCCGTCATCCAGCCCGCTGTTTGCTCGATCTTATGGCAGCAGCTGGCGCACGCTGGGTATGCGATGGCGAAGACGATGAGAAGGTCTACCAGCGCATCCGCGCGATTGTCGAACGCATTATCAAGGATTTTGATGATGACCTGGCCTTTTTCGATGAATTGCTGAAAGAGTTTGCCAGTTTTGTCAAAGTTCTTGAGCGGCGAGCCGACCTTGCCGCGCAGCGCTCGGTAGAGGCAGAAAAAGGCCTTGACCAACTGCAACAGGCGCGCGACGTTGCCGCGGGACAAGTAGCCCAGCGCATGGCAGGCTCTATGCTGCCAGACGCAGTGGTCGAGCTCTTGCAACAACCCTGGACCGATTTCCTGGTGTTCAATTATCTGCGGCATGGCAACACCAGCCAAAGTTGGCTATCGGGACTGGCAGTGGTTGATGGCATTATAGCCAGCGTCTGTCCACGAGAGGGGGCTGCCGCCAGCGAGTATTTGCATGAGCCCGGTGAGCTGATTACCGAAATCGAATCGGGTCTTGCCAGTCTCGGCTACGATCGTGATAAAGGACAGCGCCTGATTAAAGCCTTGCAGCAGGCTCAACAAGCTCCCCGGGTGGCGCCCCACCGGGTGGCGCCCCACCGGGTGGCGCCCCACCGGGTGGCGCCCCACCGGGTGGCGCCGGCAGCTGACGTGGTAACAGCAGCCGAGCCTGCCAGGCGGGTTACAGAAGAACATGATGCTCCTCAAGGCCCTTTAACACCGGGACCTGAGGAGCCGCTGGGTCAAAAGCCTGACTTGCCGCAAGCTCAGCCCAGGGTGCCCGCACCACAGTCCAAAGCACCAGCGAGTCTTGTAGCGTCACCGCAGCCAAACGCAGCTGTGGCAAGTGGTTCTGCGATATCTCGCCAGCTGGCGCAGCAGTATCCCAGTCCGCCACCGCCACAACTGGTGGCAACCAAAACGCTTTCTTTCCAGGAACGGCGTTTGGCCGACAAACTGGCCGCAGTGAATTTTGGTACCTGGTTCGAATTTAAAGATGGCATCGTGGGCGCCACGGCTGCGCGTCTTAAGCTCTGCTGGTATAGTTCGGTGAGTGGCAACTACATGTTTGTCAATCACTCGGGTGTCAAAACTGCTGTGATGACGCTTCCGGACCTGATCAAGGGTATGCATGAAGGAGCGATATCGATACTCGAGCGTGAAAATAAGAAATTTTTTGAACGGGCACTCGCTTCGGTGCTTGGGCATCTCAGTAAGGCCTGATGCCGCTGCTTCTTAGCTTTTTAATAGTCTCCCCGGACCTGGCATAAATCGCGCGGACCTCCACTTCCTGTCCGACCCGGGCGCGGCGGGCATCACGGTGGCGGGAAGCAGGCATTGCTTGTCTCTGCCAATAGACGCAGCCCGACTGCGTCCCTGTGAATCGCGATAAATGACCCATTCAGTGCATGTTCACTGGCCAGAACGCTCCCCAGTGCAATCCCCAGCGCCTGCAAGCCAGCTTCATCGTCTGCTTTGATCAGTTGTCGGTCGAGAATTGTTTGCAGCAATTCAAGGTCGGTAGGATCGCATCGCAGGTGCCTGCCCACTCGCCGCACGACGAGCGCGTCGATAAATGGCTTGGCTGCTCCAGATAGTTAAGGTCGAGTCGGCTCGGCGGCGTTAATGTCACCGCCGCCGCCAACATCAAGGTCGGCAGCACCCCGCAAAGCAGTGCCAGCAGAACGTGATAAGGCTCGCATTGAGTGTTACCCGGATAAACACGGGTCATTGTAGCGCCTTATCGACCGCCTCATCTTGTGTGAGGCAAGCCTCACGAGTACCATATCGGCCTTTTCGCGCTGTTAGGAGAATCTCAATGATTAGCGGAAGCATCGTTGCGCTGGTGACGCCAATGCTGGAGTCGGGCGAGATCGACTGGGCGCGCCTGCAAAAGCTGGTCGAGTGGCACATCAGCGAGGGCACCAATGCCATCGTGGCGGTGGGCACCAGCGGAGAGTCCGCTACACTCGGTGTTGCTGAGCATTGTCAGGTGATCAGCGCCGTGGTCGAGCAGGTTGCTGGTCGGATACCGGTGATTGCCGGTACCGGGGCTAACGCTACCGGCGAAGCAATCGAGTTAACCGAAGGTGCGAAAAAGGCCGGCGTAGATGCGTGCCTGTTGGTTACGCCTTACTATAACAAGCCGACCCAGGAAGGCCTGTACCAGCACCACCGGGCCATAGCCGAGGCGGTGGCAGTTCCACAAATTCTTTATAACGTGCCCGGGCGCACGGCCTGCGATATGCTGCCGGATACTGTGCTGCGGTTGGCTGCCTTGCCGAACATTGTCGGGATCAAGGAGGCTACCGGTGATCTGCAGCGAGCAGCGGTGCTGGTGCGTAATTGTCCCGCTGATTTTGCTATTTACTCAGGTGATGACGCCTCTGCGGTAGAGCTTATTCTGTTGGGAGGCAAGGGTAATATTTCGGTGACGGCCAATGTGGCGCCGGCAATGATGGCCAGGGTTTGTGCGCTGGCGTTGGCCGGCGAAGCATTGGCTGCTCGAGAGCTTAATGGTGGTCTTTCGCATCTGCATCAGCAATTGTTTGTCGAGTCCAACCCAATCCCGGTTAAGTGGGCACTACAGCGCCTCGGTAGAATTGAGGGCGGCATTCGTCTGCCGCTGACACCGTTATCACGGGAACGTCATGGGGCGCTGGAACAAGGCCTAAAGGAGGCCGGTTTACTGTGAATTATATGAATCGAAGCGGAATGAAAGCACTGCTCCTGTTGACTTTGCTTGCTATCCTTCCCGGCTGTGGCTTGTTTGGTAAAGACGGCTACTTCAGAGATCGTGAAGACGACTACTTGAAGGCTCAAAGCCTGCCGCCTCTGGAGCTGCCCGCGAGCCTGGATAGTGAAGCGATAGAGGATATTTATTTTGTGCCACCTATCGACCAATATGCGCAGCCCCCGGCAGACTTTGTGGTACCGCGACCGCAGGCTCTGGTGGCTGGTGAATTCGAAGACCTGATAAAAATAAAAACCCTCGGCGAGGAACAATGGATTCTGGTGCGCTTGGTGCCGGGTCAGGTGTGGCCGCGCTTGAAAGACTTCCTGTTGAGCAGGGGCATGGGTGTCGCACGAGAAAATGGCAGCAGCGGTATTATCGATACTCCCTGGCGCAGCAAGCCCGCGGTGGACCAGCAAGAAAGATACCGCTTCAAGGTGGAGCAGGGCCTGCAGCGCAACACGACGGAGGTTCACTTGTTGCAGATGCAGCGAGCGAGCGCCCCCGAGACGGTGGCAACAGACTGGCCGGCACAATCCGACGACATCCAGCAGGAGCGAGCTACGCTGGAGCAGTTCGCCCAGTACCTTGCCGATACTGCCGATGTCAATGCGGCAGTATCGTTGATGGGGCAGGGTATCGACACCTCCCGAAGACTCTACCTGACGAGCGGCGATGACCCGGCGATACTGGCTGAAGTTGAGGCAGTCAGGGGCTGGGCTTCACTGGTTTATGCCGTTGATAAAGCTGGTTTCGAGGTGGTGCAACAAGATGCCCAGGCCGGCACCATGTTGGTCAGCCTCGATCCGCAAATGCAGCCGGCAAAGAAGGGCATGTGGCAGCGTTTTTACGAGGCTTTCAAACCTGCTGATAGCGACAAGGCGATGGAGGATTACCAGTTTAGGCTGACGATGAACCCTGCGTCAGAGCCCGGTTGGATGGAAATTCGAATAGCGAATCCCGCGGCAGAAGCTGACGGTGGATCCAACCCCGAGGTGCAGCTACAGATGCTGGGGCTGATTAAGGGGTATTTGACCTGATGCGCCTGGCCGCCCTCGGCAGTGGTTCCCGGGGCAATGGACTGTTAGTAGAGCATGGCCAAACCTGTCTGCTGGTAGATTGTGGGTTCTCGCTGCGGGCGACCCTGGAGCGCCTGCGAGAGCTGGGTCGAACAGCAGAAGATCTGAGCGGCATACTGGTTACCCACGAGCACTCTGACCATATTAAGGGCGTCCAGGCCTTGTCTCTTCGCTATCAGCTCCCGGTCTATATGACTCACGGTACTGCCAGGCATCGCGCTGTCGATGGGGTGCAGCAGCGAAGGCTTATTCGCGGGCAAGCCGGGTTTCGCCTGGGAGATATCGACGTGCAAGCGGTCACCGTGCCCCACGACGCCCGGGAGCCTTGCCAGTATGTGTTTGAGGCGGCAGGCCGCAAGCTCGGTATACTCACTGATCTGGGGCACGTGACGCCCCAGGTTCAGCAAAGCTACAGTGACTGTGATGGGCTTTTTGTCGAGTCCAATCACGATGAACAAATGCTTGCAGATGGACCTTATCCACATTCATTGAAGCGCCGGGTGGGCGGCAACTGGGGACACCTCAGTAACGCCCAGACCAGGGGGCTTTTGCTGGGCCTGTCACTTGATCGCCTGCAGCACCTGGTGGTTGGGCATATCAGCGAAAAAAACAATGCTCCAGAGCTGGTGGCAGAGGCGTTGCGGCTGGAGCAACTCGAGCATACCCGCGTCTGTTATGCCGAGCAGGATCAGATTCTTAACTGGATTGACTTTAGCTAGCGAGGCACCCCGGCGCCGCATGGGTAGGTACCTTTTGCTTACAAGGGTAATGCCACAACTTTGCGGATAGTGTTTTTAACGAGAGAGTGGTCATGAATAAGCTTGATAAACTGTATTCCGGCAAGGCGAAATCAGTGTTTGCAACGAATGACAGCCGCTATTTTATCCTTGAGTTTCGCGACGATACGTCGGCCTTCGACGGCAAGAAGATTGAAAAGTTAGCGCGCAAAGGCATGGTCAATAACATTTTTGATGCCTTCATCATGAAGAAGTTGGAGCAAGCCGGTATACCCACCCATTTTGAACGACTGCTCTCGGCTCACGAATCCCTGGTAAAGAAACTTGAAATGATCCCGGTGGAGTGTGTTGTCCGTAATATCGCGGCGGGCAGTATCTGTCGTCGCCTCGGCATTGAGGAGGGTATCGACCTCAATCCGCCAACGTTTGAGTTGTTCCTTAAAAATGACGAGCTCGGCGACCCGATGGTCAATGAGTCGCATATTGCTGCTTTTGGCTGGGGTGAACCGCAGCATATCGCGCGAGGCCGGGAGCTCAGTCTTGCGGTTAACAATATTCTCAAACCATTGTTTCTGGACGCCGGTATATTGCTGGTCGATTACAAGCTTGAATTTGGCTTGTTCGATGGTGAAGTGGTACTGGGCGATGAATTTACTCCGGATGGCTGTCGCTTGTGGGATCTGGAGACACGTGAAAAGCTTGACAAGGATCGCTTCCGCAAGGAACTGGGAAATGTTATCGAGTCCTATGAACTGGTGGGCCGCCGCCTGGGTATCGATTTTGACGCTGCAGTTGCGGCAATATCCAATGACTGAGTTAAGTCCAAACCTGACATTGAGACGTCGCTAGAGCATGCTGTCGGCCAGTACGGCCCTATTGCTGCTGGGTGGCACAAGTCTCACTGCGACCGCCGCCGTACTGTTGCGGGCCAAGCGCCCGGAGTACCTGATGCCGCTCTATTTTATGGTGGCATGGTTACAGGGCGAGTTGGCGCAGTTCCATATCGTCTGGCAGGGGCTATTGGCACTGCTGTTGGTGTCCCTTGGCGCCCTTGCAGAAACCCAGGGTCAATGGGGACTGCTTTTTCTGCTGCTGTCACTGGCTGGGTTGGGGTATAGCCTGCGGTTGGCAGCCGGAGCCAAACAAAGCCTGGAGGACGCACTGGTGGCTGCTCTGGGGCCAGATTATCGGCAGCAAATTCCGGCTGACCGCCGGGCGTTGCTGTGTGACCGTGGTGACTGGCGCGAATGGATGCGACCCTTTTCGATGCAACGTGAAGGGGTAGAGTGCGTTAGAGATATCCCCTATGGTGGAGCTGGCAAACGCAATTTGCTGGATGTTTATCGACCCGCCTCTTTTCCTGTCAGCCCTGCTCCTGTGCTGTTACAGGTGCACGGAGGGGGATGGACGATCGGCGATAAAACCCAGCAGGCCCTGCCGCTAATGAATCACCTGGCCCAGCGCGGCTGGGTTTGCGTTGCCATTAATTATCGGCTGAGTCCCCGCCACGCGTTTCCGGCGCACATAGAGGACACCAAACTCGCCATTGCATGGATCAAACAGCATATTGCGGCCCATGGTGGAGACCCTCGTTTTATCGCCATAACCGGTGGCTCCGCCGGCGGACACTTATCATCGCTGGCGGCACTGACCCCTAATAAGCCCGAGTTTCAGGGGGAGGCTGCAAATGCTGACACCAGCGTGCAGGCAGCAGTACCTTTCTATGGAGTTTATGACTGGTTGCAGCAGTCGGGGCAGGGGTCTAATAAGTCGATGCACAAATTCCTGGTGTCGCATGTGTTGCAATCGACCCCGGAGGATAACCAACAGCTCTGGCATTTGGGGCGACCGCTGGCGAATATCAATACTGATGCGCCGCCGATGTTTGTCATTCATGGCAGCCACGACTCCCTGGTGCGGGTAGAAGAAGCGCGTCACTTTGTCGCCGCGCTGAGCCGGGTTTCCAAGGCTCCGGTTGCCTACGCTGAACTGCGTGGAGGCCAGCATGCATTTGAAGTATTTCACTCGGTACGCAGCGACCACGCGATGCATGCGGCGGCTCGCTTTCTTGAATGGAGCCATGCGCGTTGGGCACAGCAATTGTCGTCACCTGAAGTGCTCGATAAACCGCAGAATTAGTGCAGAGTGTGACACATAATTAACGGCGAAATTGTGCGATGTTGGCTTCGATACGGTAAACTCTCTTTCGAAATTGGCGATGGGTTTTTGATGCACCAGCAACGGAGTGTACGGGTACTATGAAGCAACTGGGAATATTAGACGCAGCGTTTATCAATCTGGAGCAGCCTAATACGCCGCAGCATATCGGTTCAGTCGCTTTTTATGACCCATCGACAGCGCCTGACGGTTTTGTTCGGTTTAAGCAGGTGATTTCAAATTTCGAGCAGCGCTTTAGCCGTATGCCCTTGTTTCGTACTCGCCTGGTCGAGGTCCCGGCTGGCTTGGATAATCCTTACTGGGTGCTGGACGAAAACTTTGATGTTGAGTTTCATATGCGCCACATTGCCTTGCCGCAACCGGGCGACTGGCGCCAGTTGTGCATTCAGGTAGCTCGCTTACATTCAAGACCGCTGGATATGAGGCGCCCGCTCTGGGAGGCGTATATCATTGAAGGACTCGACAATATTCCTGATCTGCCAAAGGGCAGTTTTGCCATTTATACCAAAATGCACCACTCCCTGGTCGATGGTGCCGGCGGGCAGTCCTTTATGTCTGCTATTCACGATTTAGAGCCGGAGCCCAAGCCGGCGCCGGTGCCTGCCAGCCAGGAAGCGCTGTTGGTTGACCGTGATCCGAGTGCGCTGGAGCTTCTGACCCGGGCGGCTATCAACCAGAGTCGCTCCGGTTTTACACTGGCGCGAGGTTCGTTTCACGTAGCAAAGGATCTGGTAAAGATGGGCGTTGGGGTGCTGCGTGAGCAAATTCCCCGTCCCGATATCAAAGCGCCCAAAACCCGGTTTAACCGGCCAGTGGGACCGCACCGGGTATTCGACGCTACCGACTTTGATCTTGAGCAGTTCAAGGCCATTAAGGACACCACGGGCGTAAAAATAAACGATGTTGCCCTGGCTGTAGTCGCAGGAGGTCTGCGCAAGTATTTGCAGAGCAAAGATGAGCTGCCGGATGAGTCGCTGGCTGTGACCATGCCCTTGAACATGCGTACGCGACGCGACCATACCGATGACAATAACCAGGTGGGGTCGGCGTTCTGCGAATTGCATACTAATATTGCAGACCCGGTCGAGCGCTTGCATGCTATTCATCGCAGTACCCTGGAGGCCAAGGAGTTTGGTGAGAACACGCCTTTAACCGATACCTTAAAGCTGGCGGGTGCTTTCCCTCCCTGGTTGACCAAAGCCGCGGCACGTATTTACTCGGAAAATGAAGTCACAAAAAGCATGCCGCTGAATATAAGCACCGTGGTAACCAACGTCGCTGGACCCAACTTTAGTTTGTACTGTGCAGGGGCGCGGCTGGTGCGGTATTACGGCCTGGGAGTGCTGACTCCGGGGGTGGGTTTATTCCATGCGCTTTTCAGCTCGGGGGGTGTGATTACATTGTCAGTTCTCGCCGAACGAGACCAGTTGCCAGACCCCGGTTTCTATCGTGAATGCCTGGAAGCGTCGTTTCAGGAGTTGAAGCGGGGCGTTTTGGGTAGAACTCGCCGCCCGCAAACTGCCAAGCGCAAAGCACTGTTGAAAAAGAAAACCGCCGGGGCCAAAGTAGCGGCGAGTAAATCAAAAAAGCCTGCTGCGCGCCGCAAGGTGGCTGCAAAAAAAGCGCCTGCGAAAAAGTCCCGCTCCCGCCAGGGTACCGGCAGTGCGCCAACTGAGAATTCTCGCGAGCAATTGTCAGCTACGTCCGACAGCGCAAAGAGCCAAGGCCGGGTTATCCATTGATCCGGGCGCTTGCGGCATTTGCAATCACCGCCGCAGGGTGAAGTGATCCGCATCCAGAAATGCGGGAAACTCCTCGCGATATTGTTGTTGGTCCATGCCGTCAAATACAGCTATGTGCACGTCGGGCCTATCTGCGCAATCGACGAGAAGATTGCCCCGGGCGTCAATGGCCATGCTATCGCCGCTATATTTGATGCCCTTGCCATCGGTGCCTACCCGGTTCACGCCTATCACTCCGGCCTGATTTTCAATCGCCCGCGCGACCAGCAGGTGGCGCCAATGCAGGCGCCGCCGTTGGGGCCAGTTGGCCACGTAGATTAGCAAGTCGTAGTCATTGCAGTTGCGGCTCCACACCGGAAAGCGCAAGTCATAGCACACTTGCAGGCAAATACGCCAACTGCGAAAGTTAACCACGACCCTGGAGCTTCCGGCACCATAGCGTTCCTGCTCCCGGGCCATGCGAAACAGGTGGCGCTTGTCATAGTGATGGAGAGTGCCGTCGGGTTCTGCAAACACCAGGCGATTGTAAACCACACCATTATCGGCAATAGCCAGGCTGCCACACACAGCGCACTGCCTCGATTCAGCCATTTGCTGCAACCAGCGTACGCTGGGTCCGGTTAGGGTTTCGGCGATGCTGGCGGCTTCCATCGTGAATCCACTATTGAACATCTCTGGTAAAACAACCAGGTCGAGGGCGGTGTCGCAGCGCTCCAGTAGCTGTTCAAAATGTTGGCGGTTGGCACCGGGTTGTTCCCAGTAAAGAGCCGCCTGGACCAGGCCGACAGTTAAAGTCTGCATAATTTTTCCAGTGCCTGTTGCAAGGTGTTATCGCTTTTGGCAAAGCAGAAGCGCAGTTGGGAGCCAGCAGTCGATTGCTGATAGAAAGGCTGTAGCGGGATTGCGGCAACCCCTGATCTCGGTGGTGAGTTGATGACAAAAAGTCCGTTCGTCCAGGTCGCTGATTGCGCTGAAATCTGCGAGTTGAAAGTAGCTGCCCTGGGCCGGGGTAAAGCTGAAGCGACTGGCGGCGAGACCCGTGCAAAAATAATCGCGCTTATGCTGGTAGAAGTCGGCCAGTTGCAGCAGGTAATCCGGATCCGATGCCATAAAGTCGGCCAGTGCGTGCTGGATGGGTGTGACCGCTACAAAGGTAAGATATTGATGAACTTTGCGAAACTCCCGCATGAGGGGGCGAGGTGCCACACAGTAGCCGGTTTTCCAGCCGGTTGCATGATAGGTCTTGCCAAAGGAGTATACAGCGAAGCTGCGTGTATACAGCTCATCCAGATGCAAGACGCTCGCATGCTGGCGCTGGTCGAACACCAGGTGCTCATAGACTTCATCCGATAGCACTAGCACACGGGTATCCCGGAGCAGCGATTGCAGGGTCAACAGATCTTTATATTGCAGGACGGTACCGGTCGGGTTATGGGGTGAATTGATGATAACCAGGCGGGTCTTGCTGGAGATCGCGTCTGCGGTTAGTTGCCAGTCGATGGAATAGTCCGGAGTTTGCAGCGGCAGGTGAATGCAGCGTCCTCCGGCCAGGGTGACCGCCGGGTCGTAACTGTCGTAACTGGGGTCGAAAACGATAACCTCGTCGCCGGGATTGACCACAGCCTGTATCGCGCAGAACAAGGCGGCGGTAGCGCCAGGGACCACGGTAATTTCTTCATCGTAGTCCACTTGCCGCTGATACCAGCGCTCAATCTTTATCGCCAGTTGTTGTCGCAGGGCTGGCAGTCCGCTCATTGGGGCGTACTGGTTGTGCTGTTGGTTGAGATGGTAGCTGAGCCTGTCAATCAGGGGCTGTGGGGGATTAAAATCGGGAAACCCCTGTGACAGGTTGATAGCACCATGGGTTTGGGCGAGCAGCGACATTTCGGTGAAAATAGTCGTGCCAACATCGGGTAGCTTGCTGTCGATTGAAAGCGGCTTATTCATGAATATCTTATCGTCACTAATGTCCGGTTTCGGTAAATGTTTCTGCGGGCACTGAAAAATCTGTTGCTATTCTGGAGGTCCCCACGTGAGTCGTCTTATCCCGAAGACGGAGCGACTGATCTTTTGTCTCAGGGGTGCTCGCATGACTTCGACCACCCTGGCGCCGAGCTTTTCCCAGCTATAGTGCTGCTCTGCCAGCGTTTGCCCCGCAGCGGCAATACTGTCTGCCAACTCAGGGTTGGCGCGCAACAGTTGGAGCTTCTGCTGTAACTCTTCAAGACTTTCATAGAGCACGATATTCTCCATGTCACGCAAACCAAGGCCGGCATTTTCCGCCGCTCCCTGGTTCCAGGCCAGCACCACGCAACCACATGCCATTGCCTCGAAGTTTTTTATCATATATTCGCCCATGCCGACATCGGCACTGACGAAATAACGAATGCGATTGAGGGTTGCGGCGTACTCCTCACCTGACTGGGTGCGTGTCACCAGCAAATTCTCTCTGCTGGATAGTTGTTGTAATAATTCCCGTCTGCGATCGTAGATTTTGCTTTCGATTGAACCCAGAAAGCCCATTTCAATATCCCGCGGCTGACCGAGGTTAGTCAGTAATTCCTGGTCATAGCCTTTAGCGACAAACACTGCATCAAAGCCCTCATCACGCAGGCGCTGGGCGAGCACGTAACCAGAGCAGATGACGCGTGCCCAGGGCAGGGCGCGGTAGTGTTTGGAGAATTGTCCGCGGTATTTGCTTGCAGCGTAGTTTTGGTAAGCGTCGTGCTCGAGAATAACCAGGTTCGGTAAGGTGCGAATAAACCGGCGTTGGCGAATCTCCTTTTTAAAGCGCAAAAAGAAAACGATCCGGTCGTAGCTCGAAGTATCCACATCAGAAAAGTAACTGCGCAGGTCGGCTTGCTGCTCTGCACTGAGATGTCGGAGATCGCAGTCATCACTATGCCGCACGATAGAATCGTAGAAGCGGTCGAGGATAATTCGCTGTTTCTGTTGCACCAGTAAAAGTATTCGCATAGTCAGGACTGTAACGCCTCCGGTAGCTGACCGTGCAGTTCATCTGCAATGGCTTGACCTTGCCCGCCGCCGAAATTATCGAGAAAGCGACGAATGTCTTTTTTTAGCGCCGCCTCCAGCGCGGGCTTGTGATGATGGTGTTGCATTGGGTCGAGATCGATAATGGTAATCCCTGAGGGGGTGACGATAAAGTTATCAGCTTTCATATCGCCATGGCTTATTCCCGCCTGGTAATAACGACGCAAAATGCCGGCAAAATCTGCTGTTAGCTGTTGGCGTTGCTCTGGGTCAGCAGTCTGCAGTACAGTTTTTAAAGCCGTGCCGGCAACATAGTCGCAGATGAAAAATGCGCGGCCTCGCAATGGCCCGAAACGTTCTTCGATCAGGGCAAGCGGCTGCGGGGTTTGCAGGCCGTTGAACAGAAGATAGTGCGCATTGTGCCAGGATCTCCAGCCACGGCTTGGCCGCCAACATCGGCTAAGCTGATGCCGCCAGTCTTTGATATTGTAACGCTTGATAACCTTGGCTTGGCCGTTTATGTCAGCACGGGCAACAGTGGCTGTATTGCCCCGCTTAAGATAGATGCCCCCATCCATGGATTGATCAGGATCGAGCAAAACCTGATCCAGTGCGGGGCTTTCCTGGTCGCGGCGCCAGACGCTAAAGCGGCTAAAATCCTGGCGGCAGTTAAATTCGGTGCAGTTGCGGGTCAGCTTCCCGCGGTAGTGACGCCAGCGGGAATCGCGTTTTTTGGCGATTGCAGCGGCCAATGCGTCAGGCTGTAATATTGTGCCGGGGTTGTGTTGCTGGTAGATGGCAATAAGCGGCTGCAGGTCATCTAGCTGGCCTGGTGCAAACTGGCCCGGCAGATCTGCGAAATTAGCTATCGCTTGCTTTTCTGGCAGTGGCGCGCGGCTGCGGCGAATGGCAGCAGTATCAACAACGTAAACGATGCCTTGATAATAGAGAAAGTTACCCAGATGAATATCGGTCTGGCGCAGACCGTGGCGGTGCATGTCTGCCAATGCGGCAACAGCGCACTGCAGTATCGCAGACTCCGGTGTTAGCGCCTGTTGGCGATTGTGCTGTTCGAGGCTTTGCCCCTCGATGAACTGGTAATCGATAATGTTGCTGCCATCGGCGAGGGCGCCGCAACGCTGGATTTCCGGTGTCGTAATCCCGGCTGACTTCAGGTAACTGTGGCCGAGCAATTCCCGTTGATAGTCGCGGCCCTCAAAAAAAAGTTTGCAGAGCATTTGTGAGTCATCGCGCCTAAGCTGCAACACCAGTCTTTTGCCCGGAAAGTGGCGCAGAATGTTAACGCACTGCCAACGTTCTGCCGTGCCGTCCAGGGTAAACTCAAGCCAAAAAGGCGTAGATGGCTGAAGTTGTTTGTCGCGTAATTGATGCGTTGAATAGTTTTCCATCGTGTTGTTGTAGACGCCCGATTCTGAAGTATCGCGTGATAGTAGAGTATTCATGCGGATGAATCACTAGCGGGCCCCTGAACATGTGCCTGGCGGTTTACGTTGTGCCAGCAGCAGTATCAGCCACCCACTGCGAATCTACGAAGCCCCTGGCTTAGGGGCGCAATAGATTGATTGGGAACTGGAGCAGGATAAAAAGCTTGATCGCGCCCCGGCCACAATAGCGATTGCTGTCGGGGCTTATAGTCGATTGGCGTTAAAAGTATCGCATTGTTGCATCGCGCCGCTTTCGAGGCCTCGCTTGAACCAGCGCACCCGTTGCTCCGACGAGCCGTGGGTGAATGTTTCCGGGACGATATATCCTTTGGAACGATGCTGCATGCGGTCATCTCCTATGGCCGCCGCCGCATTCAGTCCCTCGGCGATGTCGCCTCGCTCCAGAATATTTCGAGCGCGGTCTGCGTGGTAAGCCCAGATGCCGGCGAAACAATCAGCCTGCAATTCCATGCGCACTTGCAGTTGATTGGCCTGTACCTTGCTCGCCCGCTGTTGCGCCTGGCTTATTTGTTGCGAAACCCCGAGCACCGTTTGCACATGATGGCCTACCTCGTGGGCAATGACATAAGCCTGGGCAAAGTCTCCGGGAGCGCCATAGCGGGTTTTCAGATCCTGGTAGAACTGCAGGTCAATGTAGAGCTTCTGGTCGGCCGGGCAGTAAAACGGCCCCAGCGAAGCCTGCGCATTGCCGCAGGCTGACTGTGTCATCCCGCTAAACATTACCAGTGTGGGCGGTGGGTAGCGCTTGCCGGCAGATTGGAAGAGCTGGCTCCAGGTATCTTCAGTATCGGCCAGCACCACCGAAACAAAATCGGCGAGTTGTTCTTCAACTGCCGGGCGTGGGCTGGATTGGCCGCTAACAGCCGGCTGGGAAGGAGCGCCTCCTTGAAAAAGGCTAAGGGGGTTGAACCCGAATATCAGCCCGAGCAAGACAATGGCCAGCAATCCAAGGCCGGACCCCGCAGCGGTGCGCTGGCCCCGGCTACCCCTTCGGTCTTCAATGTTTTTGCTGCGTCTTCCGTCTTGCCAACGCATGACTGCCCCCAATTCCAACCCTGTGATAGCCTAATGTATATCGATTGCTGAGGCAGGATCAAATAGTTTGTGTTGAGGATAAGGCACCCAGGTCTCGCGCTGCACCAACAAACCTGTTCCTTGGTCTATTTGGTCCTATAATCAGCCTTAAGTTAAGCAAAGTAGAGAGTCGCCTCCGATGAAACGTCTATTGTCACTCCTGATTGCCGGCTGTATCAGCGCCGGCAGCAATGCTACTACGCTATATAAAACGACCGATGCGCAAGGCAATGTCAGCTATTCTGACTCTCCTCCCGCTGACACTAGCCGCACCAGCGAGATTAATGTAAGCGATAAGGAGCTGAATGTGCTTCCCAGTGAAGACATTGAGCAGCAGATGCGCGAGCAAAAAGTGAAAGATAGCCAGGATGCCAATCGTCGACGGGTAGAGCAGCAGGATTGGCAACAACGGTATGACCAAGCCAAGGCTGAGCTGGACCAGGCCAAACGTAATTTGCAACGCGCTGAAGAAATCCAGGAGGGCGATACCGTGGGGTCGGCTTTTGGTGGTGCACGGCCTAATATTGAGTGGATTGAGCGGCTGGAGCAGGCAGAAGCTGACCTTGTGCGAAAGCAACGAGCGTTCGACAACATCAAGCGCCAGCCGCACTGATGACTGACTCCGTGCATATTTTGGCACACCCAAGCTGATAAACCGGCCGGTGTGACACTGGCTGGCTGCCAAGCGAGAATTGGTTGGTGTTTCAGGCACTGGGCTCTGATGACTGTAACGATCTGACCTACACTGGGTGCAAAGGGTCGGTTCCGGCCCAATCTGCTAGATCAGCAAGTGCAAGTAAAAAGGCTGGGAGACTATGGTGCCAACGCACTACAAACTGTTATTCAGGGGCAGGGCGCTTGACGGTTATGAGCCCGGGGCGGTCAGGCACAAGCTTGGCGTTGTACTCAAACTGGATGATGGCGGGCTGGAGCAACTTTTTTCCGGCCGCCTGATCACCCTGAAACGTGGCCTGGAGCAGGCAGAGGCAGGTAAGTACCAAGCATTGCTGGAACAGTTGGGTGCAGAGATATTGCTACAACCTGATGCAGAAGCAGAGCAGCAACAGGATGACGGCGGCGAAAAAAATCATAGCCCGGGTGATGCTGTTGTCGAGCAGGCCGAAGTTACTGTGGAGGGGGAGCTGGACTGCCCCCGGTGCGGACATCGTCAACCCATAGCTGATGAATGTGCCCACTGTAAAATGGATTTGCGCCTGCATATCAAGCGAATGCGTCGTAAAGCAAAGGTGCAGCTGTTGCGCAGTAAGCGGGTCGCCAATGGCTAGCCACTGAGCTTTTCTGGCAACTTGAACAAAATCTGACGCTTGTCTCGCTGGATGCTACCAACTTCTACCGCCAGCGTATCATCAAGCCCAAGTTGGTATTCTTCGCTGCTAAAACGCAGCTTTGCCGAAGCAAATTTGGGCTTGCCGGGCAGGGCGCGTTTTTCCAGGATGCCCTCGATACCGTTTTCATCCAGCCGCACTACCAGTCCGAAAGGGTTTGCCTGTATTACCCGTCCGGTCATAGCTTTGGCTGGTTGGCGCTGCAGGTACTCGCATTTGAGCCATTGTTCAGCCCAATAACTTGCCGCGCGCAATGCCGCTAGCGAGCTGTCGAGATGTTGTAGTGTGGCAGGTTCAAGCACCAGTGGTGCCTGGCCGCAAAGCTTGCGCTGCATTTGGGCATGGTTGAATAAATCGGTATAGCGTCGTAACGGCGAGGTGAAACCAAGATAGCCGTCGACGCCCATTCCCAGGTGTGGGCCGGGTTCGCTAGAGAGCGTGGTACGCCGTAAAAAACGACTGAGGATGTTTTTTTGGTGGGCATATTCTTTGTTCGCTGCAAGCCAGCCAATGGCGCGACGATAATTTGCAAGTGAGTTGAGGTCCTCGGCCTGCTCTAACCCTGTGAAGCCAGACTCCCGCAACAGGCTGGCGGCTTCATTGAGCTTTTCGGGGCGAAAGCCCGCGTGCACACTGAATAAGCCGCCGGCATCGCGCAGGTGCTGTGCGGCGGCCAGGTTTGTCGCCACCATACATTCTTCAACGATGCGGTGAGCGACGCCTTTGGCGACGGGGCTGAAGTCCTCTATGCGGCCATCGCTGCCGAGGTTCATTTGGAACTCCGGGCGATCATCCACCAACAGAAGATGCTCACCGCGCCATCCACGCATGCGACGGGTAGCCTCGTCCAGGCACAGCAGGCTTTTCCGGGTATCGGCGTCAATGGTCTCGGGAAATCGCTTATGCTGCAGGTAGTGCTCCAAATCCGCATAGCTCAGCTGGGCACGATTGCGGATAGCGGTCGAATCAAAGTCGGCAGTGATGACCTCGCCATTTGACCCGATTTTAAGGCGGCAGACGACAGCCAGGCGCGTTTGCGACTCCAGCAGCGAGAGCTGCTGGTGGGAGAGCTCAGGCGGCAGCATGGGGGACTGTTGGTGCGGCAGGTAGGACGTTGCCGCACGCTGCCGGGCCGCTATCCCGGTTTTCGAGGAGAGTTCAATAACACTGGCTGGATCCGCAATCGCCACAGTGATTTGCCAGCCATCGTCCAGGGCCTCGGCACATAGCGCATCATCGATGTCTCCGGCGCCGGGAGGGTCGATACTTACCAGTGGCAGCAATGATTCCTCGGGACGCTTGACAAGCTGTTCAGAAATCTTTTCCGTGACCTCTGTAATCGCGCTGCTGGTCTGGGGCAGCTTAAAATTAATGGTGGCATAGCGGCTTGGGAAATCTGCAACACTATCCTGGCCAAGATTCTTTTTCACCGCTGCCTGACCTTTGCCGTCTTTAACGGGGTGGCGCGCCAGTTGGCACTGTAGCCAGTCTCCGGGCTTAATGCCCTTGCGCTGTTGCGGCGGTAGAAACAGTTTACGATTCAGTCTGGGCAGGTCCATGTCGACAAACCAGGCCTTACCATGTTGCACGCACTTGCCACAAAAGATCTTCAGTGACGTCTCCAGCAGCTTTTCCACCGCAGCATATTCCCGGCCCTGGTCGTCGGTCTTGAGCTGGAATTCAATCCTGTCTCCGGGAAAAACCTTTTGCATCTCCGGTGGGGGCAGGAAGTGTTGCTGACCTTTGTCGGCACGCACAAAGCCAAAGCTGCCCTGGGTGGAGCTTACCATGCCGGTGAAGCGTCGTTCTTCATGCCTGATATCAGCCTTTAATTGCTGCAATTGAGCCAGTGAGTCGGTGTTTAACATGATTGTCGATAGGTGTCTTGGGAGGGAGAGGAGGGCATTTTAGCAGATTCCGGGTGCGCGCCAAGGTGCTGAATGTAAATCATTCCCGCTGAATCACATTCGCTGCAGCGGCAAACAGGCTGAGCGAAATAAAATCGACAGACGCCATTGTCGGATGCCAAGAGATATTGGTATGCTTCACGCTGGTCAAGTCTTTCCCGGCCCTGCTGTGCAAGCGGCTTTATTGGAACACCAAACCATGGTGGGGATTTAACATCGCACTACTGCCGAAAGTGAACGCGCAGTATGCGGTCGAACAATGCGGGTGCGCGCATGTCAGATAAAGAAAGTCAGTTTGCAGAAGTTATGGGCGATGTAACCCCGATCCGGTCACGCGGTAAGGTCATACTGGCTCCTGAGCGGCCAGTGGCCGCCAGCCTCGAAGAGCGTCGTCGAGCGGCTGTTGCAGAGGGTTCTTGCAACACCAATTTCCTGTCCACCGAATACGCTCCTGAACTCGGCCCCCACGATATCATCAGTTTTGTCCGTCCCGGTGTACAACATGGCGTATTTGGAAAGCTGCGGCGCGGGCGCTATGAGCCTGAAGCCACACTGGATTTACATCGGCACACTGTAGAGGAGGCCCGCAGCGAACTGTGGGACTTTCTGCAGGAGTGCAGGCACTGCCAATTGCGTGCGGTGATGGTGCTTCACGGCAAAGGCGACCGGTCCCCCCGGGCGGGGGTGCTGAAGAGTTTTGTTGCCCACTGGTTGCGCGATATACCCGATGTGCTCGCCTACCACAGCGCCCAGCCCTATCACGGTGGGGCCGGTGCACTCTACATCATGTTGAAAAAGTCGGACAAGGCAAGCGCTGACAATCGCGAACGCTTCCTGCACAAGCAGGGAACCTGAGCAGGTCCGGCAGCTCGGGGTTGCCGGGCATTCCAGCGGTTGTTCAGGCAGCGTTGTCTTCGCCTGGTTCGGGGTAAACTTGCCGCAGCAGGGCTATCAGTGTCTTGCAGGCATCAGTGTCGGTGAAAATGCCCACCGGGGCGCCCTCCTTTAACACCACAATTGCCTCCACCCTGCGCTCGATCATTAACTCCAGTACCTGGTCGAGGGGGTCGTGAACATCGGCGTAGCTTGCAGAAGCCGGGCAGATATCTCCCACCAGCATGCCTGCATCGGCGGCGCCTCGATGGCCGATCAGTTGGGCTCGTTTGACATCGCGATCTGAAATCAGAGATTCGATATTGTCCTCGACCATCACTGGCAGGTGGCGAATATCGTGCTTTTGCATCATTTCCATCGCTTCATCGACGGTTTGATTAACATCGATATGATAGGGAAATGGTGTCATAACGGACAGCAGCTGTGGCATATGTTTGAGCATTGTGAATTCCTGGAAAAATAAATGACAGCGTATGTAGTTGGCAGCCGATTCGCTTGCCCAAAGCCGCTAGGCTAACAGGGGTAGAGGATAGCACGTGGCCAGCTGAAGCAGCAGCCCCGGTGCTATTGTCTCCAGTAAGATTCACCGTAATCAGGACAGCAGGATATCCCGGGCACGGTTAATCTGGGACGCCAGGTAGTCGTTACCGCCTCGGTCGGGGTGTAGTTTTTGGATCAGGTGACGGTGTGCCTGCACAATATCTTCGCGGCTGGCGCCTTCCTCCAGGCCCAGTACCAACAGTGCTTCGGCGCGGCCCATAGCGCCAATGTTGGAGCCCGAATCGTGTTCGGGTTGTTCCTGACTGTTGTCACGCCATGTACCACCGAGACGCTGATCAAGATAGTTTTCCAACAGGCGGGCCGAGTCAGAATCATGCTGGCAGCAATAGGCGTAAAGCTCCAAAAGTTCCGTGTCGGTCATTTGCCCCAGTGATTGCCCGCCATGGGGGCCACCGGTCACGACTCCGTCCAGTTCGCCGGTATCATGATCCAGGCTCATGCTCAAAATCGCAGTGGCTACGGTGGATTGCTGCGGGCCGGCGGCACCCGCCGACTGTCCTGCCCTGCGCCTGAGGTGATGTTGCAGAAAGGGGAGCGACAGCGGCAACAGCCTCCGCACCAGTGGAATCATCGCGGCAACGGCCGCGCCTATCCAGTGCAGGCGCCCGGTCACGACCAGCAGTAGCAGTAAGCTTCCTCCACCGACGGCTAGCACCTGCCAGAAGTATTGCCGCTGTTGGGGGGGAGGCAGTTTTCGATAGCGCGTCCAGGCCACATAGGCGATGATTGCGACGGCTATTAGCAGTAAAATTCTTGCCATGCAGGAGGTCCTGAAGATGGGGCGGTGCATTTGACCAGCCGCGTCGGTGATGCAGTGCAGTGACAACCCACGATGTCGGGCAAAGTCCCGGCTGGGCAAACAAGCTTTTACCGAGAGGCTGGCGACAGGTTTCGCCGACCACCCTATGTGGCTAGTACCGAGGCAGTCTTTTTACTATATGCTGCTGTAGTGCGCTTTTTTCAAGGCCCTCGACAGCAGATTTGCCGCCACTGGCATAGGCTGCCACCAGATTCAGCAAATCCCGAAGTTGTTGTTCGCTGTGCTCGTCAAATTGGCAATGGACGCCGCCGCTAAGACGGGCTATTTCGCCAAAGGTGTTGCCTGCAATCCGGTCGCTACCCTCCTGGAACATAAATACCGGCAGGCGGTGAATGCCCAATTGGCCGGCCAGGCGAAACAGCGACTCGCTGTCTTCCTCCATGGCGTCACCGACGAACACCATCGCTCGAATGCGCGACTGTTGCTGCTCACGCAAGGCATGCTGCAATAGCCTCTCGATCTGGGTGCGGCCCCCGAGGCATTGCACCGACAACATTTTTTGGCGCAATGCCGGTCCGTTGTCCGACCAGGGCAGGGCCCTGAATTCCCCCAGGCCGCGGTAGTAGCATAATTGAATAGACAGCCCGCTAATCATCTTGGCGACTTCGAACATTTGCGCTTGCAGGTGGCAGGCTCTATCCCAGGTGCGCTGACGGCTGGCTGTGGCATCGAGTGCAAAAATCAGGCGACCGCTATCGGAGCGCGTTTGCAATTGCCTTGCTTTGTCGAGAAACGCTGTGACGTCTTGCGAGGTTTGCACTGTTTCGTTGTTTTTGAGCTTTTTCTGTATCGTCATGATGATTTTACGTTATCGCAAGCTCAACGGCTTGCTTTGGGGGTGGGTAATTCAGCGGCGCACAGGCGGCAGTAACGGGCGTCGCTATCGTGACCGACGCATTGGCAGTCAGGGCAGCTTAGGTTTTGCCTGGAGCGGCTCATCTCTGCCGAAAGCTCAGCGGTAAAGATGCCTGTAGGTACTGCAATGATTGCGTAACCGGTAAGCATGGCGAGGGCGGCAATAGCTTGTCCCATCGGTGTTTGGGGCGCTATATCGCCATAGCCGACGGTGGTAATAGTGACGATTGCCCAGTAGATGCTGGTGGGTATCGAAGTGAAGCCATTCTCAGGTCCCTCCAGGATAAACATCAGAGAGCCAAAAATAGACGTGAGTATGATGACCGAAAAGAAGAACACAAAAATCTTGCGGCGCGCCATACGTATGGAGCGCAGCAGCACATTGGCTTCTGACAAGTATCGAAAAAGCTTCATGACCCGGAATACCCGCAATACGCGGAACAGTCGGATAATCAGCAGGTAGTTGGCGTTGGTGATAAAAAAAGCAAGGTAGCTGGGAAGTATAGACAGCAAATCGACAATGCCGTAGAAACTGCGCATGTAGTGCCAGGGCTTTGGCGCACAGTAAATCCGCACCAGGTACTCAATGGTAAACAGTATGGTAAAGAACCACTCAAGCCGAAAAAATGCCGTGTCATGGGGTGTCGAGAAGGCCTCTACCGAATCCAGCATCACCAGTATCACGCTGGCCAGGATCGTATAGATCAGAATGATATCGAAGGTCTGCCCGGCCGGTGTTTCCGTGCCGAAAATTACCTTGTACAGCTTGGCGCGAAAGTGGGCATGAAAACGATAAGTCGACATAGATTACGGTTGTGTTTGCTGGCGAATTTCGACGGTAGCCGAACCGAACCGGGCTTGCAATGCGCTAGTGCGTCGCTGCAGCGCCGGCCAATCTATTCCTTGTATTGGAACCGGCGCAATCTGTCAACCTTGCCTTGATCCGGCAGCTAACATTTTAGAAGCACTTTAACCCTTACCTTGCTGGCCTTGGATGGCTTGGTGAGGCTGCTCCTGTGGTACAATTATCCGCTGTTTACGGTAGATATTCTGGATTCAGCAATGATAGAAAAGCGTCAATTTGAACGTCGTCCTTTTGAAGCCTTTGTCGAGGTCCGTCACCCGGCGCTGGGCGAGTTTGAGTGGCGCGCGAAGGACATTTCCGAGGGTGGAATTTTCGTTCGAACGGGAACTTCTCCCAAGCCCCCGCTGGGAACGGTTTTGAAAGTCAGGTTGAAGCGCCATGGCGGCATGATCAATATCGAGCCACTGGAAATGAAGGTGATACATCAGCAACCGGACGGTATCGGCCTGTTGTTTTTATTGGCTGACGACGCGAGTGACTACTAGGCCAGCGTGCAGAAGAGCAGCACAGTACACTAGGGCTCCTCTGATTCATTCGGTGTCACCTCAGGCTAAGCCCCGCAGGGCGGGCCTCTGGTGACCGCTGGACAAGGGGGCGGCCATCCGCTTGCGACGCTCGTTAATGAGAACCAACCATTGATCTTCGCGCCGCGCCTTGCCAGCCATCACCAAAGGCTCCGCTGAGGTAGTACCGTGTGATCAGAGGTGCCTTAAATTAGTTGCAATGGGGCGGCAGCGTGAGTTCGAGGGATGTTTGCCAGTTGCCAACACTGGCGCAGTCCAGCTCCGGATTGCCATCCAGGTTAACGCGCTCCAGTTCGGTTAATAAGCTGAGAGAGCCCACATTGCGCAGTTGGTTTTGGCCTAGATTGAGTATCTGTAAATTGGCGAATTGATCCAGCCCCTCAAGGGAACGTATCCCCGCGTGGCTGCAATTCAGTTTTTCCAGCAACTCGACACGGGTGATTTTTTCGTCGCTGATAGTTTGACTGACGCAGGTTTGCAGCGCAGGATCAGCCAAGGAAAAATCGCTGAAAAGCGGCAGCGGCGTGTATACCAGTTTGTCGTTGACACTGAATTCGTAGTCGGCGCAGGAACCCAGGGCCAGTATAAGTGCCAGTAGCGAGAATATGCGGTAGCCGTGATTACCCATGATGCACCTCGTAAGTCGGGCGTAGTCCAGCAAGTGTAACCGTAGATGTTACCGTGGTATATGTCGGCACTGTTCAACGGGCGGCATTACTGCAAGATTGCATTGCGCGACACTCTGCGAGTACTGGAGGATGTCGTTTGGCCAACCGCAACGGTGTACCCCACTGCTGAATTTTTGGGTGCCGGCAGGCTTGCCAAGTAATGCCAGGAAGCTATTGGCCGATTTGTGATCGGATTCCCACCCCGCCGGCGTGAACACGCCTATCTTTTAGGCATGGATTATTTTTTTTCTGGTATAGCTGCTGCTTTTATTTTACAGCTACCAGTGGAGGAGGGCAGCCCAGTATCCAGTAATCTGGCCTGCCACCGAGTCGCTCCCCGGCGCGATAATCTGAAAAGCCAGGACGGGTTAAACTTTTGCCGCCAGGCCAAGAGCCGCAACAAAATGGAGTCGCATCAGGATGCACTTAATCGCCAGCAGATCGCCGGACCACGATGTCACCAACACTGTAGATGTCACTTCTTCGGCAGCGGTCTACCGTGCTGTGCGCGATTTACTAGTGCTACGGTTCCCCAAGCTTCCCTTTGCCAAGTTAAAGCGCGCATTCCAGGATTTCGATCGTCTCTATAATGGAGAATATCCGGGCTTTCACGCCTGCGACACGGCTTATCATGATGCTTGCCACGTACGTGACGTGACCCTCGCGATGGCGCGCCTGATAGACGGTTACGAGGTCACTCACGGTCCAAAGGACTCACTTGGCCACCGTTTGGCCCTGGTGGGCTTGGTTGTCGCACTGTTTCATGATGCGGGCTATATTCGTCGCAAAGGTGATACCCGCCACAGTAACGGTGCTGCCTATACTCGCACCCATGTGAGTCGCAGTGCACGTTTCCTGGTCGAATATTTGCCCACAATCGGTCTTGGTTCTGAGGCCGATATGGCAGCGCGCATGGTGCATTACACGGGTTATGAAATGGCTCCCGATGCCATTGTTCTCAGCTCTAACAAAGCCCACCTGGTGGGTCATCTGGTGGGGACTGCGGATGTTATCGCCCAAATGGCTGATGTCGCCTACCTTGAAAAGTGTCGCGACCATTTGTACCAGGAATTCGAAGTTGGCGGTATTGCGCGACAGCAAGCCGAAGACGGCAGTGAACTGGTGGTCTATGAGTCGGCGGTAGATCTCTTGGTGAAGACTCCGGGCTTTGTCGAGTCGGTAATCGAGCAGCGACTGGACGGTTATTTCGATGCCGCCTATCGTTTTGCCGAAGCACATTTCGGTGGCAACAATCTCTATATGGAAGCGTTGATGGCTAACCGTCGCCGGCTGGAAACGGCATTGTCTGCCTCGGCGCAACGCGATTGCGCATTATTCGATCTAGCGGTGTAAGCTGCCAGCGCGATCGGGTTTTATTGCAAGACCTGATATCGCGATCACCTTTCAGTAATCCAGTCTTTGTGACCCCAGCCCCACCCGCACCCCCACCCCCACCCGCCGTTCCTGCCTGACCAAGAATCCAGTAGACTGCTTGTTAGCAAACAGTGTCGCCAGAACTTTAGGGTGACTATCAGCAGCTCTGCAGGGGGTAAGCATGGAAGACAAGACCATCCAGAAAGAAAAAATTGCGGAATGGGGCGAGCTCGAACCCGGTGTGCCCGCCTATGCGATAGTTGCTAACGTTGATCTGGTTGTTATCCGCTGGGAGAACGAGGAGCAAGTTTCTGTTCTCTATGGGCGCTGCCAACATCGTGGCGCGCTGATGTCAGACGGCTATATCCGCGGGCCAGATATTATTTGTGGCGTGCATGACTGGGATTACAATTATAAGACCGGCATCAGCAGCTACAACAATCAAGAGCGGTTGCACCGGTTCAGCGCATGGATAGAGGCAGACGGAGTCTGGGTTGATCAACTTGAAATTTCCCAGTGGGAAAAGGAGAATCCCCAGGCTTACAATCGAGACGACTACCAGGGCTTGTACGCGGATTTGCACGGCGGACCCGATGAGCCAGACGTCAAGTTTATCCAGCAGCTAGCTCGCGATGGCCTTTCCAAATTTGGCCATCACGGCCCTTCAGCCGCCATGGGGGTTCCGCGCCAGGAGCTACCAAAATGGAACGACATCCAGTTTGTCACTGCCCAGCTTGCAACCTTGCCCCAGCTTGAGGACGTGCAGGTAGGCTCCGATATCACTATCGGCCCAAAAGCCCGGAGACCGCTAAAGCTGGCAATCCCAATATTTGTTTCAGACATGAGCTTTGGCGCGTTGTCGGAGGAGGCCAAGATCGCCCTGGCCAAAGGAGCTGAACTGGCGGGCACTGGAATTTGCAGCGGCGAGGGCGGGATGCTTCCCGAGGAGCAGGCAAATAACTCCCGCTATTTCTACGAACTTGCCTCCGCCCGCTTCGGCTATTCGATCGACAAGGTGAAGCAATGCCAGGCATTCCACTTTAAGGGCGGGCAGGGCGCAAAGACCGGTACCGGCGGTCATTTGCCGGGTGACAAGGTAAGAGGCAGAATCGCCGAGGTTAGAGGCCTGACTGAGGGGGAGGCCGCCATCTCACCGCCGCGCTTTCCGGATTGGGACGATATCGGCTATATCAAAGAATTTGCGGCGATGGTTAAGGCGGAGACCGGCGGTATTCCGGTGGGTTACAAGCTATCGGCCCAGCATATAGAAAAGGATATTGATGCTGCACTGGAAGTCGGTTGCGACTACATCATTCTAGATGGCCGGGGAGGTGGAACCGGAGCCGCACCGCTGATTTTCCGCGACAACATTTCCGTTCCAACCATTCCAGCGTTAGCGCGTGCTCGACGCCACCTGGACCGGAATGAACCATCGGTCAGCCTGGTGGTTACCGGGGGACTTCGGCTACCCGCCGATTTTGCCAAGGCGCTTGCTTTGGGCGCCGATGCGGTGGCAATTTCCAACTCGGCACTGCAGGCCATCGGCTGTCTGGGTATGCGGGCGTGTCAGACTAACAACTGTCCTGTCGGTATCGCCACCCAGAAAAAAAATCTCAGATCTCGCCTTATCATCGATGAATCGGCCAACCGGCTGGCTAATTTTTTGGGGGCCTCGGTAGATCTTATGAAAGTGTTAGCACGAGCTTGCGGGCACATTCATCTGAACCAGTTTACGGTCGACGACCTTACAACCTTCCAGCGTGACATGGCTTACTTGACTGGAATTGCCTATGGCGGTTTAGTGCCGCTGTAGTGCGCCTTTGTTTTCTGGCAGGACGCAATCATTGTCAGCGGCACATGGGATGGTGCAGGCGCTCGTGTTATAAAGTCAATGGCTACAGAAACGACAGGAAAATCGGAGAACAGATATGATTCCTGCAAAGGAAACGTTTAGCGGAAGCTGGCCTTTTGCAGCAAACTTCAGTTCAACGGCAGGGTTTAAACAGCACTATGTCGATGAAGGCCCAAGAGATGGCCAGGTTGTTATTTGTCTTCATGGCGAACCCACCTGGGGCTATCTGTATCGAAAATTTATTCCAGCACTATCGGAGTGTTACCGAGTCATTGTTCCCGATCACATGGGCTTCGGTAAAAGTGAAACGCCTCAAGATCGTGTATATACCTTGCAAACCCATGTCGACAATCTTAGCGCCCTGATTGATGACCTGGGCTTGAACGACATCACCTTTGTGTGCCAGGACTGGGGGGGTCCCATGACCGGCGCATACGCCATACGCAATCCTTCTCGGGTAAAGCGAATGGTGTTGATGAACACATTGTTCGGTTATGGCGGCGTCGAACCCAATCCGGAACCCACACCATGGTTCAAATGGATTGCCAAACATTACGAGGCCGGAACCCTCGAGGGGATTTTGGGTGAGATGGGTTCTACCGTACTGTCGGTAATGAAGATTATTGGATTCGAGAATTCCATGGCGGTGGATCAAGCCTGGATAGATGCTTATTCCGCACCATTCCCCGATCGGGAATCATGTATAGGTGCCATAGAATTTCCGTTAGATGTGCATTTACAGCGGATCAGGAAGTATATTCTGGCGGGGCTTAACACCGGTAATCTGAATGCCGTGAAAGCCAAGCCTGCCATGCTGGCATATGGGATGAAGGACAGGGCAATCAGGCCAGAAGACGCCATTGCTGATTTTACGGCCTTGTTTCCGGGCGCCCCCATAAGCAAATTTTCTGATGCGGGTCATTTCTGTCAGGAAGATATCCCCCATATCCTGGTGCCGTTGATACATCAGTTTATACAGTTGAACCCCTGATTCATGAGCATCGAAATTGGTGTCAGTGCTTATCCGCCGGACTTGCTGGGACCGCGGGCAAAAACGCTGGCCGATAATCTCGGCCTGGTCTATTGCAGCGATACTGCTAAGGCTCTTGCCGCATTCGATTTCATATTGTTGCTTGAAGACAAGGGATTGGGTCTACAGCAAGCGGGTACTGGCGCACCCGGACCGGTAAGGGTAGATTTTGTTTCCGGCAAACCGGCATGGCGCCAGCAACATGGTGGTGGCAAGGGCCAATTGATCGCCCGGGCGCTGGGTCTGCACAAAGGCGCCCGCCCTGAAGTGCTGGATGCTACCGCCGGGCTCGGCGGTGACAGCTACGTCATGGCTGGCCTGGGGTGTCGCGTTACTATGCTGGAGCAGTCTCCGGTAATTGCCGCCCTATTGGCAGATGGACTGCAACGACTGGCCCGGGCAGAGCAGCCTGAACTGCAATCGATCGCGGCCAGAATGCAAATGCGCGATCCCATAAGAGCAGAAGACTACCTGTCGCAAGGCCAACGGCACGAGCTTATTTACCTCGACCCGATGTTTGGCGCTGGCGCGGGTAAGGCCGCGGTCAAAAAGGAAATGCAGGTGCTGCGCGACTGTCTTGGACAAGGCCGTCAGGAAGCCACCGTGCACGACGAGGAATCGCAGCTGCTGTCGCTTGCACTGGAGCGGGCAATCTATCGAGTGGTGGTAAAGCGCCATCGGCAGGCACCCGCCATGCCAGGTCCTGCACCAAGTTACCAGCTGAGTGGTAAGTCCACACGCTTTGATATTTACAGCCTGCGCAAATATTACTAACGTATTGTGTCAGTCGTGTCAGTTGTGTCAGTTGTGCCAGAGAAAGTCAGACTCGCCGTCAGCACTAATCCGTATAAACGCATCGTGCTCGTCTCCCTCAGCCCACTCCCCGGCAGTGACGCGGACCTCTCGCTGCAAGTACTTAAAGGTGTCTCGGCCGCAGTCGATATCACTGTTCCAGGGCGTTTCATTCTGCTTGAACCACACTGAGGTGTAAGCCCCTGCAGCCTTTTGTAACAGCAGAAATTCACAGGATTCGCTTTGCAAGTCCAGCTGTACAACACCTTTCAGTAATTTTTCATCTGCCTGCAGTATATCCACCACCCTGAATCGGGCTTCTAACCATTCTACGATGACCGCCAGGTCGCGGCAGTGAACATAAATTTCGATATCCGATTGGCGCATTCAGGGCTTTGCCAGTAGCAGTTCCAGCAGCTTGCGGTATACCGCTGTCAGCTGCTCAAGGTCGGCCACCGAGACACACTCGTCAAGCTTATGAATGGTGGCATTGCAGGGGCCAAGTTCTACCACTTCGGTGCCCCCTGGCGCAATAAAGCGGCCGTCTGAGGTGCCACCGCTGGTGGACAGCTCTGGCTTGTAGCCGGTGACGGCCTCTACCGCCGTGCTGGTGGCCTCCACCAGTTTTCCCGCGGCAGTCAGGAAAGGTTCACCGCTGAGGTTCCAGCGGATCGAATAATCCAGCTGGTGCTTGTGCAGAATATTTTCCACGCGCTGCACGATATCTTCGGCAGACAATTCGGTGGAAAACCTCAAATTGAATACCACCGTCAGTTTCCCGGGGATGACATTGGTGGCCCCGGTGCCGGCCTGAATATTTGAAATCTGGAACGACGTAGCGGGGAAGTGGGCATTGCCCTGGTCCCATTCGCTGCTGGCCAGTTCCGCCAGCGCCGGGCTGGCTGCATGAATGGGATTGTTCGCCAGCTGTGGATAGGCAACATGACCCTGCTGACCGTGCACTTCAAGAGTGGCATTGAGAGAACCGCGTCGGCCGTTCTTGATAACGTCACCCAGGCGCGAACTGCTGGACGGTTCGCCAACCAGACACCATTCTATATGCTCACCACGTTGGCCCAGGTATTCAACAACTTTAACCGTGCCATCTATCGCCGGGCCTTCTTCATCGCCGGTGATCAGAAACGCGATGCGCCCCCAATGCCCCGGATTTTCTGCAATATAACTTTCACAGGCTGTCACCATAGCGGCGAGGCTGCCTTTCATGTCGGCGGCGCCACGACCGTGCAGCATGCCATCGACGATGCGTGCTGAAAACGGCGGGTACTGCCAGTCCTGGGGGTCGCCCGTAGGTACCACGTCGGTGTGGCCCGCGAACGCTAACAGTGGCCCATCATTACCATGAACCGCCCAGAAGTTTTCTACCGTGCCAAACCTGAGTGGAGTCACTTCAAACCCGATCCGCTGCAGCCGATCGATCATTATTTTCTGGCAGCCGGCATCCTCCGGCGTCACCGAGGCTCGCTCAATTAATTGCCGGGCCAGCTCTATGGTTTCAGGGTAACGGGTCATGAAAAACGATATCCAACAAATAGAAAAAGGAGCAGCGGTTCAATGGGCTCCTGAGAAATCCACTGCGCTCTGGGCACAACACCATCGGTAAAAAAGATTCAGTGCCGGAAACATCCGTGTTTTTGAGGCATGCTTTAAAAGCTCATCAGTTGTGGGCGTGCAACACGTGGTTGAGCTCCACGGCCGATTTGTTGGTCAGGCACTCCACCGCTCCACTCACTGAGTTGCGTCGAAATAGCAAGTCGGACTGCCCCGCCAGTTCGCGGGCTTTCACCTTGTCGGCGATCTCACCATGATCATCAATAACGGTGACCACGGTGCCTGCGGTAATGTAGAGCCCAGACTCAATCTTGCAGCGATCGCCAAGCGGAATGCCAACCCCGGCATTGGCTCCCACCAGGCAATCTTCGCCAATACTGATAATCATATTGCCGCCGCCAGAGAGTGTACCCATGGTTGAGCAACCGCCGCCGAGATCGGAGCCACTGCCGACGAACACGCCGGCGGATATTCGTCCCTCGATCATTCCGGGACCTTCTGTTCCAGCATTGAAATTAACAAAGCCTTCGTGCATGACAGTGGTGCCTGCACCGAGATAGGCGCCCAGCCGAACCCGGGCGGTATGCGCAATGCGAACTCCCTCTGGAACAACGTAGTCCGTCATGCGCGGAAACTTATCGACACAGTTGACCGCCAATTGCTCACCATTCAGTCGCGCCTCAAGCTGCCGCTGGGGCAGTTCTTGCAGCTCGATAGGGCCCTGGTTGGTCCAAGCCAGGTTGGGTAGCAGCGCGAAAATCCCGTCAAGGTTTACGCTGTGGGGCTTCGCCAGGCGATGCGACAATAACTGCAGCTTGAAGTAAGCCTCGGGCACAGAGGAAGGCTTGTCATCGCTCGCCAATAAAATGGCCAACAGCGGCTGCTGGCTGCTTTTCATGGCCTTGACGATGTCAGCCTGTGTGCTGTTGCCGGCACTGCGCAATGCTCCTTCCAGAGCTTTCAACTGGCGCTGCTCCAGCTCTACGACGCAGTTGGTGCCTGCGTCGAGGGAGCCAGTAAAAGCCGCCACTGTCTCTGCGTTGGGGTGGAGTAGCGGTTGGGGGTAGTAGACTTCGAGCCAAACATCGTTGCGGTTTTTGGTGCCGATTCCAAGGCCAAGAGCAAAAAACTGGTCAGACATGGGAGAGAGCTTTCCTGTGTTAGTTGGCGAATAGGGATTGGTAGTGCGGGCCGCTAAAGCCGACGGTGACAGTGTCGTCAATCGTCAGCAGCGGCCGTTTGATCAGGGTTGGGTTGGCATGCAGCAAATTTGCTACTGCAGTCGCGTCAGTTGCGCGGTCTCGCTGCTCCTGATCCAGGTTCTTCCAGCTGGTGGAGCGCTTGTTCAGCACCTGCTGCCAGTCACAGTGCTGCAACCAGCCGGCAATTTCCTCAATCCCGGGCGCACTTTCGCGGAAGTCCCGGAACTCGTAATCAATAGCCTCTGCCTGCAACCACTTTTGCGCTTTTTTTACGCTGTCGCAATTCTTGATGCCGTGAAGCGTAACCTTCATGGTTCGATGGGCCTCGATAAAAGCGCCAAGGATAGCATACTTTGGCTGTCCGCTGGCTGCCTGGACAGGCCCTGAAATCTCGCAGTCAGAATGGTTTGAGAAGACTTATTGTAGCGATTCAGCCGCTGGTCAGGAGCGCCGGGTTCGGGCTGAAAGGTGACGCCCGGGGGAGACGATCGTACAGCCGTCCCGGCGTTGACCCGGGGCTTACGCTTTGCGCACCACTACCGGCTTTTTTCGCCGCGGATAACAGGCGCGGCAAATGTCACACACCGTGCCATCGCAGCCGCGAGCACTGCAGAATTCTCTGCCGTAATAAATAATTTGCAAGTGCAGGTCATTCCAGCTGTCACGCGGGAACAGCTTTTTCAGGTCTCGTTCGGTTTGTACAACATTTTTGCCGTCTGTCAGGCCCCAGCGCTGGGCCAATCGGTGAATGTGGGTGTCCACGGGAAATGCAGGTTCGCCAAAGGCCTGTGACATAACGACACTGGCAGTTTTATGTCCCACCCCGGGCAGTGTTTCGAGGGCTTCGATATCGGCGGGAACACTACCGTGGTGATCCCGCAGCAAAATTTTCGATAATTCGACGATGGCACTTGCCTTGCGCGGAGCCAGGCCGCAGGGGCGAACGATAGCCTCTACCTGCGCTGTGCTGCACTCGGCCATAGCGGCGGGATTATCCGCCAAGGCAAACAGTGCAGGGGTCACTTTGTTGACCCTCGCATCAGTGCACTGCGCAGAAAGTAACACGGCAATCAGCAAGGTGTAAGGATCTTTGTGTTGCAGCGGGATGGGTGGCTGCGGATAGAGTTGGGTCAGGCGTTGTTGAATGAAAGCTGCCCTTTGTCGCTTGTTCATGGCTGTAGCTTCATTGTTGCCGTTGAACTCATGCTGTTGCAATAGCTGCGGGCGTCCATTTCAGGCTCGCATTTGCAGCGTGCTTTGGGCAATTCAGTTGCCGCTGACAAAACTGGCGATACGCTTGGCCGCCTCGCAGCATTGCTCCAGGGGCGGAACCAGGGCAATGCGAACATAGCCACTGCCAGGATTAACCCCGGCATTATCCCTGCCCAGGAAGCTGCCAGGTAGCAGGGTTACGTTTTGCTGTCGATGTAGCTCGCGGCAAAAATCAGTATCGCTGGCAGGGGTTTTCGCCCACAGGTAAAAACCGGCATCCGGCATGGCAAAGTGCATTGCCGGCGCCAGTATGCCAGCCACAGCGTCAAACTTTTCCCTGTAGGCAGCGCGGTTAGTGACAACATGGGCTTCATCCCGCCAAGCGGCGATGCTGGCCATTTGCACTTGCACAGGCATGGCGCAGCCATGGTAGGTGCGGTACTTGAAAAACTGTTGAATGACACCGGGGTCGCCGGCGACAAAGCCCGATCGCAAGCCGGCCAGATTGGATCGCTTGGACAGGCTATGGAACACCACGCAGCGTTTGAAATCGTCGAGACCGATCTCAGCCGCTGCCTGCAGCAAGCCCGGTGGCGGCTGTTGCTCGTCGCGATAAATCTCGGAATAGCATTCGTCGGAGGCAATAATAAAGTCATGCCGCTGCGCCAGTTCAACCAAGCGTTTTAGGCTATCGATATCAGCGACTGCACCGGTGGGATTGCCCGGGTTACAAAGGTATAGCAATTGGCAGCGTTGCCAAACAGCAGCACTGACGCTGTCAAAGTCCGGGAGGAAGTTCTGTTGCGCCGTGCAGTCAAGATAATATGGCTGGCCGCCGGCGAGAAGCGCCGCACCTTCGTAAATTTGGTAGAAAGGATTCGGCATCAAAACTAAAGGATCCTGGTTGCGGTCGAGGCTGGCCTGGGCGAAAGCAAACAGGGCCTCACGGGTGCCGCTGACCGGTAGTATGCGGGTTTCGGGGTCCAGCAGGCCGGCTGGCAGCTGGAAGCGTTTTTGCAACCAGTCGCTGATTGCCTGACGCAGTTCAATGACCCCCCGGGTGGTGGGGTATTTTGCGATTTTCTGCATGTACTTGGCCAGCGCAGCCACCACCAAATCCGGTGCAGGGTGCTGAGGCTCGCCAATCGATAGCAAAATGGCAGGCAGGTCCTCGGGGGCAGTGATGCCTTGCTTCAGCGCTGCAAGTTTTTCAAAGGGGTAGGAATGCAGGAGTGCAAGGTCGGGGTTCATTCGATTACCTGCACCGCCGCGGTAAGCTCGGCTTTTTGATCCAGGCTGGCACACAGTGCCACCCGCAGTGCCTCCTGCTGCGCGGCATCTGTGACGGCATTGCCATCCTGGTCCGTTACAAAAAATACGTCTTCAACCCGCTCCCCTAAAGTGCAGATTCGAGCATTTTGTAACTGCAGATCGAAATCAAGAAATACCCGACTTACCCGGGCCAACAGGCCTGGCCGATCCGGGCTGATCAACTCGACGATAGTTTTGGCGTCATCGTGACTGATCTTGACTTCCGACGGGTAGTTGAAATGCTTGAGCTGGCGGGTGACAAGCTTGTCCCATTTGTTACTGGGGGAGCGGTGCTCGAGAACCGCTTTACGCAGGACACGCTTGATTTCATTGGTCCGTGACGGATCGTTGCCAATCGGCTCGCCGTCAGCATCCAGCACAATATACGTATCCATGCTGTAATCGCTGGCACTGCGAAAAATTCGCGCATCCTGAATGCTTAACTGCAGTTGTTCAAAGCTTGCCGACATAATGGCAAACAGCTGTGGGTAGCTAGGGGTATAGACGAATATCTGAGTCGCTCCCTCGTGCTGCCGTGACGTCGTATCTTTAATCAGGATCAGCGGATCGGCCTTGTCGGTCTGAGTGAGAATAGCCTCGGTGTGCCAACAAATATCGGTGGGGGTCTCGCGCAGAAAGTAATCTTCTTCCGGGTTGTCCCAGCAGGCGATGATATCGTCGGCATCGTAGCCCCGATCCTCCAGCAAGCGGATTGCGTTCTCTTTGCTGTCTTCAATCCAGTCGTGCTTGTCGGTATAGTTTTCAACACTTACCCGCAGCGCACGGCGGGTTTCAAGGTACAGCTGACGCAGCAAGGATGCGCGCCAGCTATTCCATAGTTTGGGGTTGGTTGCATTGATATCGGCCACGGTGAGTGCGTACAGATAATCGAGTCTCTCCTGGTCTTGCATCTCCTGGGCAAACTCGCGAATGACCTCCGGGTCGGTAATATCCTTGCGTTGTGAGGTGCTGGACATTAGCAGGTGATTTTTCACCAACCACACCACCAGGTGGGTATCGCGGGAGTTGAATCCGTGACGAGTACAGAATGCCTCGGCGTCGATGCCGCCAATGCGGGAGTGGTCGCCACCCCGTCCCTTGGCGATATCATGATACAGGCCCGCGATGTAAAGCAGTTCCAGTTTCGGCAGGCGCTTGAGAATGCTGGCGGCGAGCGAATAGCGATCGGCAAATTCGTCGTGGGCAAACAAGCGCATATTTTTAACCACCTGGATGGTGTGGGCATCGACCGTATAAATATGGAACAGGTCGTGTTGCATCTTGCCAATGATGCGGCCGAATTCAGGAAGATACTTGCCGAGAATCCCATAGCGATTCATACGTTGCAGCTGGGTGGCTATTTTATGCGGCGAGCACAGTAATTGGATAAAAGCCTGTTGGTTGCGCGGGTCGTTGCGAAAATCGTCGCCTATGCATTCGCTGGCCTCACGCAGCAATCGAATGGTCGATGCTCTGGGGCCAATAATATTTTCGTTCTGCGCCATGAGCACGAAAATTTCCATGACTGCGCTGGGCGTTGCTTTGAATACCTTGCTGTTGGCCACGTCGATATAATTATTGCGCACGAAAAAGCGCTGGTTAATCGACTGCATGGTCTCCGGGTCGCAGGCGCGCAGGATCGCCTCGTCATAGAGCTGCCCGACCAGGTCGTTGAGCCCCGACAGCGCAAGCGCCCAGCGATAGTAAAGCTGCATGAATTTTTCAATAGCGAGGCCTTCTTCGCTATCGCTGAAGCCAAACGATTTGGCTAGCTCGCGCTGGTGTTCGAACAACAGGCGATCTTCCGCTCTTCCCGCCAGGTTGTGCAGCGCCCAGCGCACCAGCCAGAGAAAATCCCGGCCCTCGTTGAGCAGCCGAAATTCGTCACGCGTCAAAAAGTTACGCGCTACCAACTGCTCCAGATCCGAGGTCTGGAAATGCCGCTTGGCAATCCAGGCAATGGTTTGGACGTCTCGCAACCCTCCCGGGCTGGATTTGAGATTGGGTTCGAGATTGTATTCCGTGTCGGCATACTTGCGGTGTCGGGCTATTTGTTCGTCCCATTTGGCGCGATAGAATTCGCGACTGTCCCACATCGAGTCCGGGGCTGTCGCAGCACACAGTGCTTGATGCGTGGCGGGGTCACCCGCCAGCAGGCGCGATTCCATAAGATTGGTGACCACCGCAAGCTCCTTGCGGGCAGTTTCAACGCATTGTTCCAGGGTACGAACGCTATGGCCGATATCGAGCTTGATGTCCCAAAGCAGGGTGACGAATTTTTCCAGCGCAGCTTTGTAGGCGTGGCTGGGTAGCGGGTCGATCAAAATCAGCAGATCAATGTCTGAGTGAGGGTGCAGCTCACCGCGCCCATAGCCTCCTACTGCAATCAGGCACATACCGTTGTCTTGCGACAGCCCACACCAGCGCCATACGGCAAGCAGCAGGTCGTCGATAAACGCTGATCGGGCGTGCACCAGGGTAGCGATATCCTCGTTGTTGTTATAGCGCCGATTAAGTTCATCCATGGCGTCTTTATTGGTGGCTCGCAGAACGGTAATGGCATTTTCACTGGCATCCAAACTCGCGTATATCTGCTGGCAACGCTCAGAATAGGTAACGGACTTTTTCGCTGTCATGATGCCGGACCGACGACACTGGCTCCATTGCCAGGAATCCCGGGGTCGGCTGGCTCGGCCTTAAGCTGCACAAAATAGGGCTCATCTGTGCGCGCGGTGAGTACCTCGCAGCCATCAGCCGTGACCGCAAGGGTATGCTCCCATTGCGCCGAGGGTCGGCGGTCGACGGTGGTAACCGTCCAGCCGTCTTTGCGATTGAGTTTGGTGCGAAACCCACCGGCATTAATCATGGGCTCAATGGTGAAAGTCATGCCTTGTTCCAGCCGCAGTCCGGTGTGGGGTTTGCCAAAGTGCATGACCTGTGGCTCTTCGTGGAAAACCCGACCGATGCCGTGACCGCAGTAGTCCCGCACCACCGAATAATGATTGGCTTCCGCATAGCTTTGTATCACGTGACCGATATCACCCAGGGTAGTGCCCGGTTTGACGATATCGATAGCGCGATAGAGGCATTCCTGGGTGATTTGAACCAGGCGTTGGTTGTGCGAGTCCACCCGTCCCACCAGGAACATCGCACTGGTGTCGCCGTGGAACCCGTCCTTGATAACGGTAATGTCGACATTGATAATGTCGCCGTGCTTTAAAACCTTGCTGTCTGAGGGGATGCCGTGGCACACCACCTGATTGACTGAGGTGCAGATCGATTTGGGGAACCCGTTGTAGTTAAGAGGTGCCGGCACCGCCTGCTGCACGTCGACAATGTAATCGTGGCAAATGCGGTCCAGTTCGCCGGTGCTTACGCCCACCTGGACATGGGGTGTGATCATTTCCAGTACTTCCGCCGCCAGCCGTCCGGCCACACGCATCCGCGCCAGCTCTTCAGGAGTTTTGATATTTACAGCCATAATAAATCTTTTTCCTACTAAAACACGCGGTTATTCTAAACCAAACGGCACTCAAATGCGCTAATTGCTCGAGATTTATGCCGGCCCCAACCCGGCGTCTTGCGAGAGTATTATGTCCCGGGGTAGCGGTCTGTGCGGGCTGATAAGCTGCTCAGCGGTACTGGCCCGTGAGCGGGTCACCCATTGCCATGGATAACAGCCAATGGGGTTTAACCGGCATGGCGTTTGTGGTATAAAGCCGCGCGCTGGAAATGAGACGGGACATTAGCGGCTGTAAAAAGCCGCTGCTTCCTGTTACACGGCCATGCGTAAACTAAATCCACACATACACCGACACGGTTTTCGGGGTGCTGGAATCCTGCAAAATAGCGCGGGATGCCGGTTGAGAATCGGGGTGTATGGAGGCATAACCCGGACTTGAAATATGCGCGGTGCTATGACCGTAGCAACTGTTTGATCTGGCCCTGGCAGCGCTCTGGAACATTCAGGCTGGCAGCAGAGGGTCTGCAGTGGCTGGCGGGTAGCTACGGAGAATATTTCAAGTCGGACAACAAGGTGAAATTATGACAGCTATATCGATGCGCGACCTGCTGCAGGCCGGAGCCCACTTCGGCCACCAGGCTCGCTACTGGAATCCGAAGATGGATAAGTACATTTTCGGTGTTCGCAACAAGATCCATATTATCAACCTCGAGCAAACTGTTCCTGCGTTCAACGAAGCCCTGGCTTTCGTTAAGAAGCTTTCTGCCAATAACAACAAGATTTTGCTGGTAGGCACCAAGCGTGCTGCTGGCAAGATTGTGCAGGAAGAAGCGTCCAAAGTGGGAATCCCCTTCGTTAGCCATCGTTGGCTCGGCGGCATGCTGACCAACTACAAAACCATTCGCCAGTCGATTCGGCGTTACGGTGATCTTCAGCAGCAGTTTGAAGATGGCACTGTTACCAAGTTGACCAAGAAAGAGGCGCTGATGCGTCGGCGCGAGATGGAAAAGCTGGAGCGTTCTATCGGCGGAATCAAGGACATGGGCGGTCTGCCAGATGCGCTGTTTGTAATCGATGTCGACCACGAACGTATCGCGATTCAGGAAGCTAACAAGTTGGGCATTCCGGTGATAGGTATTGTTGACAGCAATAGCAACCCGGACGGGATCGATTACGTTATCCCGGCTAACGATGACGCAATTCGGGCGATCAGGCTGTATGTCAAGGTGCTGGGAGAGGCTATCGCCGAAGGCAGGGCAGAAGCTCAGGGCGGTGTAACGCCGAGCGAGTTCGTCGAAGAAGGTGCCGAAAAAGCGTCTGAAGCGTAATCGCAGCCGGCTACTGGCCGGCTAACTCATCAAGCAATTAGATTATGCGGGCGCGTTGCGCCCGTAAGCTGTGGAGAATAGAAACGATGGCGGCAGTATCAGCGGCACAAGTGAAAGAGTTACGCGAGCGTACCGGTCTGGGTATGCTTGATTGCAAGAAGGCGCTTAAAGAGGCCGATGGCAATATCGAACAGGCAATTGAAGATTTGCGCAAGTCCAGCGGTATGAAGGCGGCCAAAAAATCGGGTCGGATTGCGGCCGAGGGAGTGGTTGCCGTGCGTTTGGCTGAAGATGGGCGCAGCGCCGTGTTGGTAGAGGTAAACAGCGAGACGGATTTTGTGGCTCGCGACGCTGGCTTTTTGGCATTTGTCGACCAGGTGGTAGAGCAGGCGCTGGCCAATGGAAGCCGGGAAGTGGACGAGTTAATGTCGACCGGTCTGGAGCAGGCGCGGGAAGCGCTGGTGCAAAAAATTGGCGAGAATATTAGTGTGCGCCGCATCGCCTGGCAGACATTGGACCAGGATGGTGTGGTTGGCACGTATGTGCACAGTAATAACCGAATTGGCGTACTGGTGGGCGTTGCCCGCGGTAACGACGAATTGGCAAAGGACGTGGCTATGCACGTTGCTGCGGTCAACCCGCAGTTTGTCAGCCCGAATGCCGTTCCCGAAGAAGTCATTGCCAAGGAGAAGGAAATCTATATCGCCCAGGCGGCTGATAGTGGCAAGCCTGCTGAAATCATCGAGAAGATGGTGAGCGGCAGGGTGCGCAAGTTTCTCGAGGAAATCAGCCTGACCAAGCAACCGTTTGTTAAAGATCCGGATACAACGGTTGGCGACCTTGCAGCGAAGTCGGGAGCCGACGTGGTGTCCTTTGTGCGCTTCGAAGTAGGCGAGGGCATCGACAAGCAGGAAGTGGATTTTGCTGAAGAGGTCGCGGCGCAGCTGAAATCATAGCGCGATGGGTGTAGCGGGCGGGTTGTCCCGCCCTTGGTTCAGTTGGGTGGAGTCGATATGGGTAAAGCTGCCAAGGAAGTATTTTATCAACGCATCCTGCTCAAGCTAAGCGGCGAGGCACTGTCAGGTGACGCCGGTTTTGGTATCGATCCCAAGGTGCTCGACAAGATGGCCCTGGAAATCGGCCAACTTGTTGGCATTGGCGTTGAGGTTGGCCTGGTTGTTGGTGGTGGCAATTTGTTTCGCGGCGCAGCACTGAATGCCGCGGGTCTTGACCGTGTTACCGGCGACCACATGGGAATGTTGGCCACGGTAATGAATTCCCTGGCGCTGCGCGATGCTCTGGAACGTTCCAATATTCCCACCCGGGTAATGTCAGCCATTCCCATGAGTGGCGTGGTGGAGCATTATGATCGGCGCACCGCGATGCGCTACCTGGAGCAGGGAGATGTGGTTATTTTTTCCGCCGGTACGGGTAACCCATTCTTTACTACCGATTCGGCAGCCTGCCTGCGCGGTATTGAAATGAATGCCGAACTGGTTCTCAAGGCAACCAAAGTAGACGGCATATACAGCGCAGACCCGATAACCTATCCTGATGCAGAAAAATACGACCGGCTCACGTATGATGAAGTGCTGGATAAAAAGCTGGAAGTGATGGACCTGACAGCAATATGCTTGTGTCGCGACCACAGTATGCCGGTGCGGGTATTTGAAATGGACAAAGCTGGTGCTCTGTTGCGCATAGTGCGCGGCGGCGATGAAGGCACCCTGATCGAGTAATAGTCTGGAGGATAACGATGTGATTGACGAGATCAAGAACGACGCTGAAGTGAGAATGCAGAAGAGCATTGACGCGCTTTCGTCGGCGTTTTCCCGCATCCGCACCGGGCGTGCCCACCCCGGCATCCTGGAGGGCATCACGGTGGAGTACTACGGTGCTGATACCCCATTGAGTCAGGTCGCCAATATCAATGTTGAGGATGCTCGTACCCTGGCGATTTCTCCCTGGGAAAAGCAATTGGTGCCGCAGATTGAGAAGGCTATTCTTAAATCTGACCTTGGCTTGAACCCTTCCACTAGTGGCGACCTGATTCGTATACCAATGCCTGCCCTCACCGAAGAAACTCGCAAGGGCTATATCAAACAGGCCCGCAATGAAGCTGAGAACGGCCGGGTTTCGGTTCGCAGCATCCGCCGGGATGCCAATGCCCATATCAAGGAATTGCTAAAGGATAAGGAGATCAGCGAGGATGAAGAGCGTCGCGCTGAAGAGCAGATCCAGAAAATAACCGACAAGTTCATTGCTGCGGTGGATGCCAAGCTCGACACCAAGGAAGCCGAGTTGATGGAAATCTAGCTCGCACTGGTTGCGCATCCATGTCAAATTTCAGTCCAATCCCGGCTAACATCCCCCGGCATGTTGCCATAATAATGGATGGCAACAATCGCTGGGCCAAACAGCGCAAAATGCGACAGGTGGCGGCCGGCCACAAAGCCGGTGTCGAAACCATTCGTGCGATCCTTGAGACCTGTGACAAACACGGTGTGAAAATTCTCACCCTGTTTGCGTTCAGCAGTGAAAACTGGCTGCGGCCTCGCAGTGAAGTTGAAGCGCTTATGGCGCTGTTTTCTAATTACCTTTCCCGCGAAACCCCGGATCTTCACCGTCGCAATATCCGCATGCGCTTTATTGGTCGCCGAGACCGCTTCAGTGAAAAAATCCAGCAGAAAATGCGCCACGCCGAATCTGTTACAGCAAGCAATAGTGGGGGTGTGCTGGTGATCGCTGCTGACTATGGGGGTCAGTGGGATATCGCGCAGGCGGCTCGCTCGATAGCCGCGGACGTGACCGCGGGCACCCTGGCGCTGGAAGCCATTGACGAACATTTGGTGGGCCAGCGTATAGCCCTGGCCGATTTACCGCCCCCCGACCTGCTTATCCGTACCGGTGGTGACCATCGCATCAGCAATTTTTTGCTCTGGCAATGTGCCTATGCCGAGTTTTATTTTACTGAAAAGTTCTGGCCTGATTTCAAAGAGCAGGACTTTATCGATGCCATTTCCGATTTCGCCGGGCGCGAACGACGGTTCGGCAAAACCAGCGAACAGATTGGGGTAGACAGCCATGCTTAAACAACGAGTGATTACTGCACTGTGTCTGGCTGCGCTGCTACTGTTTTTCCTGTTTTATTCGCCGACCGCGGCATTGGTATTTTTTGCGGTGATGGTAACGATAGCCGCCTGGGAGTGGGCGGGTTTGGCCGGAATCCAGGGGCCTGGTCGTCTGGTGTATGCCGCAGCTATGGCGCTGGGTGTGCTGTGGGCGTGGAGTTGGATCTGGGGCGATGGCCATATAGACATTTATCGGGTGCGGCAACTGCTCGGTTGGGCCTGTGCCGGATGGGCGGTGTTATTACTGTGGGTGCTGGGCTATCCCGGCAGTGCCGCAATCTGGGGCGGCCGTGCCCTGCGCGCGGCACTTGGCTTTCTGGTGTTGCTGCCAGCTTGGGTTGGCCTGGCATTTCTGCGCTTTGAGGCGGCGGGCCCGTGGTTGATTCTCTACGTTATTGCCCTGGTTGCCTGCGCCGATATTGGTGCCTACTTCACGGGACGGGCGTTTGGACGGCACAAGATGGCACCGGCGGTAAGCCCCGGTAAAACCCTTGAGGGACTGGCAGGTGGTATCGCTACCGTTACCGTGTTTGCGCTGGTGATAGGTATGTTCGCGCTGCCGCACAATCTCGGTGTAGGCAGCTTTATGTTGGTGTCGATTGTTACCGGCCTGGCGTCGGTGCTTGGCGATCTGGTCGAGAGCATGGTCAAACGTCACCAGGGTGTAAAAGATAGTGGTACGGTGCTGCCTGGTCATGGCGGGGTAATGGATCGGATCGACAGTCTGGCGGCGGCAATCCCGGTATTTGCCTTTGGTATCACGCTATTGCTTACTCGTGGTGTGGCGTGACCATGCAATATGTGGTGATACTTGGGTCGACCGGCTCGATAGGCGTTAGCACCCTCGACGTCATTGCGCAGCACCCGGATCGCTACCGGGTCTGGGCGTTGACCTGCCAGCAGAATATCGACAAGTTGCGGCAGCAAATTGAGAAATTTCGTCCCCGTTACGTGGTTATTGAGAACGCAGAGGCCGCGCGTGTGGCACGCGAGCAATTCAAGGCGATCGACCCTGCGCTCGAAGTATTGCAGGGCAGTGAGCCTATGGCTGCAGTTGCCTCGGCACCCGAAGTTGACACGGTAATGGCGGCGATTGTCGGTGCTGCGGGCCTGGAGTCCACTCTGGCAGCGGTGCATGCGGGCAAGCGTATTCTGCTGGCCAACAAAGAATCGCTGGTGATGGCGGGTCCGCTGTTTATGCAAGCGGTGCGAAAGTCCGGAGCTACCCTGCTGCCGATAGACAGCGAACATAATGCCATCTTTCAATGTATGCCTGAGCATTATCGGGAGGGCTTGCAGTCTTGCGGGGTGCGCCGCATATTGCTAACGGCCTCCGGTGGGCCGTTTCGGGAAGCCAGCCTTGAGCAATTGCGCACGGTAACGCCGGCACAGGCCTGCGCTCATCCCAATTGGTCAATGGGACAAAAGATATCCGTTGATTCAGCCACCCTGATGAACAAGGGCCTTGAATTGATCGAGGCCTGCTACCTGTTTGATGCCCCGGCGGAACGTGTTGAAGTGGTAGTGCATCCACAGAGTATCGTGCATTCGATGGTGGAGTATGTCGATGGTTCGGTGTTGGCACAATTGGGTAATCCTGATATGCGCACCCCGATTGCCCATGGCCTGGCATGGCCGCAGCGGATTGAATCCGGTGTCTCGAGCCTCGATATTATCAGCCATGCCCGGCTGGATTTCTCGGCACCTGATATCGAGCGCTTTCCCTGTCTGCGCCTGGCGCGGGAAGCTTGCGAGGCCGGTGGGACTGCGAGCACTGTGCTCAATGCCGCCAATGAAGTGGCAGTGCGGGCCTTCCTGGAGGGGCGCATCGGTTTTCTGGCGATTGCGGAATTGATAGAAAAAGTCATGTCTGCAGGCGATTTCTATGAACCTATAGATATTGCCGCAGTCAAATCTGCAGATGCAGAGGCCCGAGCTGTGGCCGACGCTTTGCTGCCTTAAGTCGGAATATCGCCATTTATGGAACTGTTCACAAGTATTGCCATTGCATTGCTTACCTTCGGCCTGCTGGTTACCTTCCACGAGTTTGGTCACTTCTGGGTTGCACGCCGCTGTGGGGTCAAAGTGCTGCGGTTTTCCGTTGGTTTCGGAAAGACCCTCTTTAGTTTTCATGATAAGCGTGGCACCGAGTATGTGATCGGGCTGCTGCCGCTGGGTGGCTATGTGAAAATGGTCGACGAGCGAGAAGGCCCGGTAGCCGACGCCGATCTGGACATGGCTTTCAATCGCCAACCACTGGCGGCGCGGACCGCGATCGTGGCGGCGGGACCGATTGCCAACTTCCTTATGGCCATAGCGGCCTACTGGTTTATTTACGCCTCCGGTGTGACCGGCGCCGTGCCGCTGATTGGTTCGGTGACCGATGGCTCTGTTGCAGCCCAGGCCGGGTTGGAGCCGGGTATGGAAGTGGTATCCGTTGATGGCGTAGAAACCCCTACATGGCGTGCGGTTAACCTGCGCCTGTTGCGTCGCCTCGGAGAGAGCGGCGAAATGGTATTCGGGGTGCGTTACGACGATTCAGATTTGGTGTATGAGTCTCGCGCCCAACTCGACCAATGGTTGATCGGTGTTGAAGAGCCGGACCTGCTGGCAGGCCTGGGCCTGGAGCCATTCTCGCCGCCAATCCCGCCACGGATTGAAGAGGTCGTTGCCGACAGTCCGGCGGCGCTGGCAGGGTTACAGGCCGACGACCTTGTCGTAGCGGTCGATGGGATTACGATAGCTGATTGGGGGCAATGGGTTGAGTATGTGCGGGCCCGCCCGGGCCAGCAGCTGGAAGTGGAGATAGAGCGCGATCAGGGCAGCCAGCGCCTGGTGTTAACGCCGGCCACCGTTACCGCCAACGGTGAAAGTTACGGGCAGGTCGGTGTCAGGGTGATGGTACCGCCGTATCCCGAGCACCTCACGCGTGAATTTCATTACAACCCACTGAGTGCACTGGGAGAGGCGGTCAACCAGACATGGACGGTAACAATATTTACCCTGGAGTCGATAAAAAAGCTGGTCACTGGCCTTATTTCACCAAAAAACTTGAGTGGGCCGATTACCATTGCTAAAGTGGCGTCCGCTTCAGCCCAGTCCGGCTTGGCGTCCTGGTTAGGCGTCCTCGCATTGTTGAGTATTAGTCTTGGGGTGCTTAACCTGTTGCCCATTCCTGTGCTGGATGGCGGGCATTTGCTGTTTTATTTGGTCGAATGGGTCAAGGGCAGCCCGGTGTCGGAGCGAGTGCAGATGGTAGGTTTCCAGATAGGCGTCAGCATAGTTCTGGGTATTATGTTGCTGGCGATTTATAACGACATCAGTCGCTTGTAAGCGGCAACCCCTGTGCAGTATGTGAGCTTATTCCCCATAAGGGGTGAGCATGTTTTTGCTACTAAGAATCGATAATTGATGAAGAAAGTTACCACCATTCTGCTGTTGGGTACGCTGCTGTTTGCGGTCAGGCTTGCGGCTGACAGCTTTACGATTTCCGACATCCGGATCGAGGGCTTGCAACGCATATCGGCGGGTAGTGTTTTTAGTGTATTGCCCCTCAATATCGGTGACAGCAGCGATGCGGAAGGCTTGCGCAGCACGGCGCGCTCGTTGTTCGCATCTGGCAATTTCAATGATGTCAAGCTGTTGCGTGATGGCGATGTGCTGGTTATTCAGGTAGTTGAACGGCCCTCGATCAGCGAAATCAATCTCGAGGGCAACAAGGCAATCGAAAGCGAAGCGCTGCTCGATGGTTTGAAAAGCTCGGGGCTTTCTGAAGGCCAGGTCCTCAAGCGTTCAACCCTTGAGGGTATGCGGCTGGAGCTGCAGCGCCAGTATGTGTCGCAGGGTCGTTACGACGCCACCATCGAAGCCGAGGTAGTGGAGCAACCGCGCAATCGGGTTGCCGTCAATATCCTGATTAATGAGGGTAATGTCGCCAAGATCAAGGGCATCAACGTTGTCGGCAACGAGGCTTTTGACGAAGATGATCTGAAGGGCCTGTTTGAACTGCAAACGTCGGGGCTGTTTTCTTTTATCAGTGGCGATGATAAATATTCCAGGGAGAAGCTCAAGGGCGATCTGGAGAAGCTCGAGTCCTGGTATCTCGACCGCGGTTATATCAAATTTGATGTTGAATCGACCCAGGTTGCGATAACGCCGGATCGTAAGGCGGTTTATATTACGATTAATATCGCCGAGGGAGAGCAGTATACCGTCAATGACGTAGAGCTTTCCGGTGACCTGGTGGTGCCGGAAGAAGAGATGAAAAAATTCCTGCTGGTGCAGCAGGGACAGATGTACTCCCAGATACTTGTCACCCAGAGCGAAGACTTTATCAGCCGGAGGCTGGGCAACGACGGTTATACCTTTGCCAAAATCACCGGCATTCCCGAGATCGATGATGAAAGCAAGACGGTAGATCTCAAGTTTTTTGTCGACCCGGGCAAGCGCACTTACGTGCGGCGGATACAATTTCGTGGCAATACCCGTACCCGCGATGATGTGCTGCGGCGTGAGATGCGCCAAATGGAAAGCGCAACCGCTTCTAACAGTAAAATCCAGCAGGGCCGTATTCGTCTGCAGCGATTGGGTTACTTTTCCACGGTTGAGGTGGAAACCCCCGAGGTTCCCGGGGTCGATGACCAGATCGACGTCAACTACACGGTGGAAGAGCAACCCTCAGGTAGTATCGGTGCCAGCGTCGGTTTTGCCCAGGGTACCGGGCTTATTCTTGGAGCCAACATACAGCAGAATAATTTCCTTGGCACCGGCAAGCGGGTAGGGGTTGGGGTTAACTTCAGTAACTATCAGCGCAGTGCCAATTTTAGCTATGTTAATCCCTACTATACCGAGGACGGTGTCAGTCGCGGGTTCAGCATCTTCTATCGCCAGACCGATCTCGACGAGGTCAACGTCGCCAGTTACAGCACCGACGTATACGGTGCCAGTATGAACTTTGGCTATCCACTCAGTGAAACCCAGCGACTGGGGTTTAGCCTGGGGGTGCAGCGCACTGATATCACCGTCGGTGCAGGAGCGGTGCAGGAAATCAAGGCCAGCCCAAGACCTATCGATGGCGTGACCACGGTCATCGACGGCTTCGATGAGGAGCTGCAGGCAAACGAGCTGCGCGGCCTGGAGCCTGGAGACTTTTTTCCTCGCGAGGATCTACCGCTGGGCTTTCTCGACCAGAACGGCGATGCTTTTAATACCTTTACCATCACCACATCATGGAGCCAGTCGACCCTCAATCGTGGGCAGTTGGCGACCCGCGGCGCCTCCCAAAGTCTGGCGCTGGAGCTGGCGGTTCCCGGCAGTGATGTGCAGTATTACAAGTTGAGTTACAACGGCCAGATATTTGTACCATTAACCAAGTCGCTGACCCTGCGGTTTCGCGGTGAATTGGGTTACGGTGATGGTTACGGCTCTACCGATCAGCTGCCATTTTTCGAGAACTATTTCGCTGGTGGCTTTGGCTCGGTGCGTGGCTTCAAGACCAACACCCTGGGTCCGAGGGCAACACCTGCCGTTCAGTATTTGACCCGCTTCCCACAGGTTGGGGTAGATGGCAACGGTGTGCCGATTTTTGATTTTCCCCTCAGCTATATCGAAAGCCTGAAGGATGCTGATGGTAACTTCATTGGCTGTGATCCGCTGGCTGGTCTGCGATTTACGGACGAAGGGCAGGACATTCCGCCGTTTGCCAACCCCGGGCGACTATCGTGTGCCCAGGTGTTCGCTGATGACTTCAGGCCCTTCGGTGGCAATGTGTTGATTGAGGGAGGGGTTGAGCTGTTATTCCCATTGCCTTTCATCAAAGACCAGAATTCAATGCGTACTGCACTGTTCGTTGATTTTGGCAACGTCTTCAGCTCAGACTGCGGACCCTACCAGCCCGGCTGCACAAGCGTCGACTTGGGAGATTTGCGCTATTCTTTCGGCGTTGGCCTGACCTGGATTACCGGCTTCGGGCCCCTGAGTTTCAGTATTGCCAAGCCATTCTCGGAAGGCGAATATGACGAGGTCGAAATATTCCAGTTTTCACTTGGGCAGGTTTTTTGATTTCATAACTGTTACAACTATCAATGGAGTAAAGCTGTGTTAAAAATAAAACAAGGTCTGGTTATAGTTCTGTTGGCTTGCTTTGCAAGTTTTGCCGTGGCAGCCGATAAAATTGCCATCGTTAATGTGCAGCGCGCAATTGTCGATACCGACTCTGCCAAGCGACGGCTTGAGACTCTGCGCAAAGAGCCAGAGTTCAAGGCGAACATGAAAGATATTGAAGCGATCAAGAAAGAAGGGCAGTCGCTGGTTGATAAGCTGAAAAAAGATGGCCCGGTAATGAGCTCCGACCAGCAGGCTGCACTGCAGAAAAAAATCCAGGAGAAGCAAGCCGACCTGGAGCACATCGGTCGTAAATTGCAGGCGCGGGAGCAGGAAGTTCTGCAGGAAATAATGGCGCAGAAGCAAGAGCAGACCAAGACGGTGATCAACGATATTATCAAAAGCGAAAAAATAGGCCTGTTGCTGGATAGCAGGGCGGCGCTGCACGCCGAGCCGGGCTACGACATCACCGCCAAAGTGACTTCTATGCTCAACGCGAAGTAAGCGAATTACCAACCAGGCGCAGTGCCCTGGCATCGTCGGGTTTTTGTAATGAGCGACAGTCCAATCATAGCTACAGCCAGGGTTTATACCCTGGCACAACTGGCGAATCACGTCGGCGGCGAGCTGCGAGGCCCCGCGCAATTGCAGGTTAGCGGGATTGCCACGCCGGCGATGGCAAAGCCTGACCAGATATGCTTTATCGCTGACAAGCGCCACGCCGATGCATTGGCTAGTACCCGGGCGGCCGCGGTTATGGTTACCGGGCAGCTCGCTGCAAATACAGATCGCCCGGTGCTTATCTGTGCTTCACCCTACCTCGCCTATGCCAGGGCATCTCAATTATTCGACCGCACCCCGGCAATTGCCGGCATCCATCCCAGCGCAGTGATGCATCCGGACGCCCGAATTGCCGCAGATGTGAGTCTGGGCCCCAATTGCGTGATTGAAAAAGACGCGGTACTGGCGGCCGGGGTCGTAATAGGTGCCGGCACTGTGGTCGGGCAGCGCAGCCGTATCGGAGCGCATACGCGGCTGCATGCCAACGTGACGCTGTATCACGATGTCACTATCGGTGCCAATTGTATGATCCATAGCGGGGTGGTGCTGGGTGCAGACGGCTTTGGCTTCGCCCCGGACCAGGGTCGGTGGGAACGGATTGCGCAGAATGGCGGGGTCGTGCTGGGTGATGCTGTCTCGGTCGGAGCCAATACCACTATAGATCGTGGAGCCATTGGTGATACTGTGATCGAGGATGGTGTGATCATCGATAACCTCTGTCAAATAGCGCATAATGTGCGAATCGGGCGTTACAGTGCCCTGGCAGGCACCTGTGGTATTGCCGGTAGTGCAACCATTGGTGCTCACTGCACCCTGGCCGGCGGGGCGGGGATGGTAGGCCATGTGTCGCTCGCCGACGGTGTGCATGTTGCCGCGAGAACCGTCATCACCAAAACCATCTCCCAGAAGGGCTCCTGGTCTGCCGGGACGCCGACGATGCCCACTAAAGAGTGGCGTCGGGCCGCGGTCAGGTTTGCCCAGTTGGACAGCCTCGCGCAGCGGGTTGCGGAACTGGAGAAAAAACTCCGGAACTAGCCACTGCACCTCAGCTTTGCACACTCTAAAGGTAACAGGACAACAAACCGACATGATCGACATTAAAGCCTATTTGCCACACCGCTACCCCTTTTTGCTGGTTGACAGGGTGGTGTCTATTGACCCGGGCAAGTCGATCGTCGCCTACAAGAATATCAGCTTCAACGAGCCTATGTTCGAGGGACACTTTCCCGGGGACCCTATCTTTCCCGGCGTCCTGATTATCGAGGCCATGGCCCAGGCTGCCGGCCTGCTCGGTTTTAAAACTGCAGAGGAAGCCAACATAGCGGTGGCGGAGGGTTCGTTATACTTGTTCGTTGGTGCCGATAAAGTGCGTTTCAAGCGCCCGGTAGTGCCCGGAGATCAGCTCACTCTCGAGGCGCGCTTTGTATCATCCAAGCGCACGATCTGGAAGTTTGATTGTGAGGCCCGGGTGGGAGAGGCGTTTGTTTGTTCAGCAACGATTCTTTGCGCTGAGAGGAAAAAGCCACAGTGATTCATCCGACTGCAATTGTTGATGCAACGGCCTCGGTGGCGGAAGGTGTAGAGATCGGGCCTTACACCATTGTTGGTCCCGAGGTAGTGATTGGGGCGGGCAGCTGTATTGCTCCCCACGTGGTGATAAAGGGACCAACCCGCATCGGTTGTAATAATCGCATATTCCAGTTTTCCACCATTGGCGAAGATACCCCCGATTTGAAATACAAGGGTGAGGCGACCCGGCTGGTGATTGGCGACAATAACACCATTCGCGAGGGGGTAACGATTCACCGGGGTACGGTGCAGGACCGGTCCGAGACCACCATTGGCAATGACAACCTGATCATGTCCTATGTGCACATTGCCCATGACTGTGTGGTGGGTAACAACACCATTCTGATTAACAATGCCTCGCTGGCCGGTCATGTGATCGTCGATGATTGGGCCATCCTTAGCGGCTATTCCCTGATCAACCAGTTTTCGAGGATAGGAGCCCATGCTTTTGTGGGTATGGGAAGTTGGATCAAGCTGGATGTGCCTGCTTATGTTACGGTGCAAGGCACCCCTGCCGAGGCCAAGGGGATTAACGCCGAAGGTCTGCGTCGACGGGGCTTTACTGCAGAGCAGATAGCGGCAATTCGCCAGGCTTACAAGGTGATATACCGACATGGACTCAATCTTGAAGAGGCCATAGCAGAGTTGGAACAGCGGCAACAGCAGCACCCGGAATTGGAGCTGATCATCGCGTCGCTGCGCAATTCTTCCAATCGGGGTATTGTCCGCTAGCCCGTCCTGATCATGAGTTAAACCGGCAGGTAACGGTGAACAGAATATTGCGTGTAGGCATTGTCGCCGGCGAAGCGTCGGGAGATATTCTCGGTGCGGGCTTAATCGTGGCACTGCGTGAAATCTATCCCAATGCTGAGTTCGTCGGCATTGGTGGAGAGCAAATGGTAGCCCGGGGTATGGTTAGCTTTTACCCCCTGGACCGGCTCTCAGTGATGGGCCTGGTAGATCCGCTAAAGCGCCTTCCGGAACTGTTGCGAATGCGCCGTAACCTGGTCCGGCATTTCCAGATAGAGCCACCGGATATATTTATCGGCATTGATTCGCCCGATTTTAACCTCGGCATCGAACTCAAGCTGCAGCGTATAGGCATACCCACTGCGCATTATGTCAGCCCATCGGTTTGGGCCTGGCGCCAGGGAAGAGTTGCCAAGATCGCCCAAGCCGTTAAGCTGATGTTGACCCTGTTTCCTTTCGAAGCCGCTTTTTACCGCGAGCATCGGGTGCCTGTTGCCTTTGTCGGGCATCCGCTGGCTGATGAATTGGCATTGGAGCCCAATACCGATGCCGCGCGAGAACTGCTGCAGTGCGGTGATGGCCGGGTCATTGCCGTTCTACCCGGCAGTCGCAGCGGCGAAATTGCCCTGCTGGGACCGATTTTTTTACAGGCTGCGGTAGCCATCGTACAACAGTACCCTGATTGTGAGGTTTTGATTCCCGCCGCAAACAGCGAGCGGCATCAGCAACTGCGGGCATTGCTTGGCGAGCTTGACGCGGCGCCGGAAGTTCTCGGGCGGATACGTTTGCTGCAGGGACAGTCGCAGCTGGCAATGACAGCGGCCGATGTGGTGCTGATGACTTCCGGTACCACAACTCTGGAAGCGATGCTGTTAAAGAAGCCAATGGTGGTTGCCTATAAGTTGTCACCACTGTCGTATTGGTTACTGTCGCGACTGGTAAAAACTGAATTTATCGCTCTGCCTAACCTGCTTGCGGGCGAAGCACTGGTGCCGGAATTGCTGCAGGAGCAGGTCACCGCCGAAAGTCTCAGCGACAATGTCGGGTTGTGGCTGGATCAACCACAGCGAGTGCAGGAGTTGCGACAGCGTTTCGCCGGCATCCACCGCGAGTTGCGTCGCGATGCTAGTCACGCAGCGGCCCAGGCAATTGCCGAATTAGTGGAGCAGCAATAATGGTAAGTACGGGGGCTGTTACTGATTTGCTTGCCGGCGTTGATGAGGCGGGTCGAGGGCCGTTGGCGGGAGATGTGGTTGCGGCCGCAGTCATACTCGATCCTACTCGACCTATATGTGGCATCACCGACTCGAAAAAGCTGAGTGCAGCGCGGCGCGAAATATTATTTGAGCAGATATGTAGCAACAGCGCGGCGTGGGCCATCGGGCGGGCGAATGTCGCTGAAATAGAGTCCCTGAATATTCTACATGCCACCATGCTGGCGATGTGCCGGGCGGTGTTGGGCCTGCAACTGCAACCCCTGCATGTGCTGGTTGACGGCAATCGCACTCCGGTCTGGCCTTATCGCAGTGAGGCGATTGTCAAAGGTGATGCCCGGGTGCCGGCGATAGGCGCGGCTTCTATCCTTGCCAAGGTGACCCGTGACCGCGACATGTGTGCGATGGAGCAACATTATCCCGGTTATGGCTTTGCCCGGCACAAAGGCTATCCAACAGCCGCCCATCTCGAAGCGCTGCGTCGACTCGGACCATGCCCTGAACATCGGCGCGGCTTCAGGCCCGTTGCTGAGCTCTTGGCTTCGGTTGTACCCCAATCTCAGGAAACCGGGCGATGAACGCTGGATTTGTCCATCTGAAAGTCCATACCGAATACTCTTTGGTCGATGGCATTGTCAAGGTAAAACCTCTGACCCGGGCCGTCGTCGATGCCGGTATGCCCGCTGTAGCGATTGCAGATGACAGCAACTTTTTTGGTCTGGTGAAGTTCTACCAGGCTTGCCTCGGGGCCGGCGTTAAACCGATTTTTGGTTGCGACCTGCAAATCCATCAGCAGGGCGATGAAGAACTGGCGTTTACGGTGACGGCTTTTGCCCAAAATCTGGCCGGCTACGGCAACCTGCGCAAGTTGATCAGCAAGGCGTGGCTCGAGGGGCAGTCCCAGGGGCGGGCTTACGTGCAGCGGGATTGGCTGCTTGAGCATAGCGAAGGTTTGATCATTCTTTCAGGGGGCAAATTCGGTGACATTGGGCGCGCGTTGCTAAACCAGCGCCCGGACCAGGCGCGGGAGCTTGCCCAGTGGTGGCAGCAACATTTTGCTGGCCGTTTTTACATTGAATTGCAGCGTACCGGTCGTGCTGAGGATGAACTGTATGTTTATCGAGCGGTAGAGTTTGCGACGGAGATGAGTTGGCCGGTAGTCGCCACCAATGATGTGCGCTTCCTCAAGCCCGAAGAATTCGAAGCCCATGAGGTGCGGGTGTGTATTGCCGAGGGCAGGGCGCTTGATGATCCGCGCCGGCAGCGGCGCTACAGTGCCGAGCAGCACCTCAAAAGCGGTGCTGAAATGGCGGCGCTGTTTGCAGACATTCCCGAGGCGCTTGCGAATACGCTGGAGATTGCCAGGCGTTGCAGTGTTCCGATTGAGCTGGGCAAATATTACCTGCCTGAGTATCCGGTGCCAGAAGGCATGACCATGGATACTTTTTTTCGCAGCATCTCCCACGAGGGCCTCGGTGAGCGTCTCAAGAAGTTGCTGGATCCTGCGGCGGATGATTATGAAGAGCAAGTCAAACTGTATCGAGAGCGACTCGATTTTGAGTTAAACACCATTGTGTCGATGGGTTTTCCCGGCTATTTCCTGATCGTGATGGATTTTATCCGCTGGGCCAAGGATCACGATATTCCCGTGGGGCCTGGACGGGGTTCGGGTGCAGGATCACTGGTGGCCTACGCATTGTTGATTACCGACCTGGACCCCCTCGCTTACGACCTGCTGTTCGAGCGTTTCCTCAATCCCGAGCGGGTATCGATGCCTGACTTCGATATCGATTTTTGCATGGATGGGCGGGACCGGGTAATCAGCTACGTCGCCGATCGTTACGGACGCGACGCGGTCAGCCAGATTATCACTTTCGGCACCCTGGCGGCTAAAGCAGCGGTGCGCGATGTGGCGCGAGCCCAGGGCAAACCCTACGGCCTGGCTGATAAACTTTCCAAGATGATTCCGTTCGAGCCCGGGATCACCATGGAAAAGGCTTATGAGCAGGAACAGATCCTGCGTGACCACCTGGCTGCCGACGAGCAGGCCCAGGAAGTTTGGGAAATGGCGCGCCAGCTTGAAGGTGTGGCGCGCAACGTCGGCAAGCATGCCGGTGGGGTGGTTATTGCGCCCACTGCCCTGACCGATTTTGCACCACTGCATTCGGCCGGTGGCGAAGGTATTGTTACCCAATATGACAAGAACGATGTCGAAGAAGTCGGGCTGGTTAAATTTGATTTTCTCGGGCTGCGCACGCTCACTATTATCGATTGGGCGGTGAAGATGATTGATCGCCGTCGAGCGTCAATGGGCGAGTCGCCGCTAGACATTACCAGTATTCCGCTCGACGACCCGGCGACCTTCAAATTACTGCAGGAAGGCCAGACCACCGCGGTATTCCAGCTCGAGTCCCGGGGTATGAAAGACCTGATCAGGCGGCTGAAGCCCAACTGCTTCGAAGATATTATCGCCCTGGTGGCACTGTTTCGTCCCGGGCCGCTGCAGTCGGGCATGGTCGACGATTTTATCAATCGTAAGCATGGCCGGGCCGAAGTCGCCTACCCGCACCCTAAATACCAGCATCAATGCCTGAAGCCCATTCTCGAGCCCACCTATGGCATTATCCTGTACCAGGAGCAGGTGATGCAGATTGCCCAGGCGATGGGGGGCTATTCCCTCGGGACTGCTGACTTATTGCGCCGGGCGATGGGCAAGAAAAAGCCGGAAGAGATGGCCAAGCAGCGGGTCATGTTCCTGGAAGGCGCCACTGGCCTGGAGTTTGACAGTGACCTTGCCAACAACATATTTGACTTGATGGAGAAATTTGCGGGTTACGGCTTTAACAAGTCGCATTCCGCGGCTTACGCTCTGGTGTCATACCAGACGGCATGGCTCAAAACCCATTACCCCGCAGAATTTATGGCAGCGACCATGTCCTCCGATATGGATAAAACCGACAAGGTAGTGACCTTTATCGAAGAGGCGCGTTGCATGGGCCTGGCGGTGCAGCCGCCGGACGTCAATCTTGGTGAATTTGCTTTCAGCGTCAATGATGAAGGGCATATTATCTACGGTCTGGGCGCCATAAAAGGTCTTGGTGAGGGCCCGGTTGACGACCTGATTGCAGGGCGCAAGGATAATCAACCCTTTAAAAACCTGTTCGATTTCTGTGCCCGCGTGGATGCCCGAAAACTGAATAAGCGTGCCCTTGAAGCGTTGATTAAATCCGGTGCTTTTGACCGGCTGCAGCCCGAGCGAGCATGGCTGCAGGCGGCATTACCTGACGCGGTAAAAGCAGCCGAGCAGTTGGCCCACAATACCAGTAGCGGCATCGATGACCTGTTTGGCGAAGTGAGTACTGTGGTCGATGGCGATGTCTATGCGGACTACGCCAAGGTGATGCCCTGGTCAGAGCGCGAGCGGCTCAAGGGCGAAAAATCTACCCTCGGACTGTATGTTAGTGGCCACCCTATAGACGAATACCTGGAAGAACTGCGTCAGTTCACCAAGGACCGTATCGCCGACCTGCGTGCCGACAAAAACACCCAGTCGCTAGCCGGGTTGGTGGTCAGCCATCGCATTATGAAAACCCGGCGCGGCGATGACATGGCGGTGCTGGTGTTGGACGATCGCAGCGGCCGTATTGAAACTACGCTGTTCTCCGAAGAACTCACCCGTTTTCGCGACCAGCTGGTGGATGACATGATTGTGGTGTGCGAAGGTACGGTGTCACACGACGAACGCGACGGTACCCTGAAAATGCGCGCCAACGCCATTGCCAGCCTCGCAGATGCCCGTCGCGACAGGGCCCGGGGTGTGCTGTTGCGGCTTGAGAGTTCAGATTTTAGTGGCGAGTTCAGTGGCCGGCTAAAACAGCTGCTGGCGGGTGATGCGGGCGAGGGCTGCCCGCTTTTGATCGAATATACCGGTCGCGGCGCCAGCGGCCGTGTTGCCCTGGGTGAGCCCTGGCGGGTCGACCCCAACGATGACTGCCTGGCTCGCCTCAAGCAGCAATTTGGTGCGTCTCGTGTCAGCGTGGTTTACGCGACCGAACCCCATGAGCATCGACCGCGCCGGCTCGATGGTGCCGCCATCGCCTAGCACTGCTGCCCACCACTGTCGCAAATACAGCTCTGCAAGCTTGCCCGAAATTGGTATAGTAATGGCCCTCTGAGCTATTGCAGGGGCGTGTCGGCCACAAGCTTCGACATCTACCTTAGCCGCCGACAGCACCATTCAATCAGCCTCAGCCAAATTCGTGATCGGGGCTTACGCCCGCACCATCGTCACCCTTGCCAGGAAGATACTGAAAATGAATCCGAACTACCTCGATTTTGAGCAACCCATCGCCGAACTGGAGACTAAAATCGAAGAGCTCACCCTGGTAGGGTCAGACAACGACATCAATATTTCAGAAGAGATCCACACCCTCAAGGACAAAAGCTACAAGCTCACCCAGAAAATCTATGGCGATCTGACGCCGTGGCAGATTGTGAAGGTGGCCCGCCACCCCATGCGCCCCTACACCACGGACTATTTGTCTCGGGTATTCACCGAATTTGATGAGCTGCATGGCGATCGCCATTTTGGCGACGATGCTGCGATTGTCGGGGGTATAGCCCGCCTTGACGATTTTCCGGTGGTGGTCATCGGGCAGGAGAAGGGCAGGGGTGTTAACGAAAAGGTCAGGCGCAACTTTGGTATGCCGCGGCCGGAGGGCTATCGCAAAGCCCTGCGCCTGATGCAAATGGCCGAACGCTACCAATTGCCGGTCATCACCCTGATAGATACTCCCGGGGCCTACCCTGGCATTGACTCCGAAGAGCGCGGTATCAGTGAAGCCATCGCGACCAACCTGGCTGTGATGTCACATTTGAAAACGCCAATCATCTGTGTCGTGATCGGCGAGGGCAGCTCCGGTGGGGCACTGGGCATTGGCGTTGGCGATCACCTGGCAATGCTACAGTACTCAACCTACTTCGTGATCTCGCCGGAGGGCTGTGCCAATATCATCTGGAAGAGCACCGACAAGGCGCCCGATGCAGCCCAGGCAATGGGGGTAACCTCGCAAGTTCTGCAGGAGCTCGGCATTGTCGACTCAACGATTCCGGAGCCCATGGGCGGCGCTCACCGCGATATTGACGCCATGGCATTGCGGATCAAGGAGCACCTGTTGCAACAAGTGAGCGTATTGAGCCAACGGCCTCTCGACGAGCTGTTGGCCGCGCGCTACAAGCGCTTGATGTCCTATGGTAATGAGTAATATCCGGCATGGACGACCCAGCAGGTGAGTGTCCGAGGCGGGGATCGGGAAGCCGGCTTATGCGTGGCGCGGGTAAATGCTTAGCTACTGGCGGCCGCCGGCTAACCGGAGAAGGTCGTTCCTTTCCCAGCGTATCAAGCAGGGATCCACTTCGCTATCTGCATCCATCTCTATATGGATGACTTGCTGTCATTGATTTCCCCCGGGCTGGCCTCCTGGCTGGCTCGGCCGCGCTGGCTGGTGGGGTATTCGGGTGGGCTTGATTCCACGGTGCTGCTGCATGTGTTGCAGCGCTTTCTCCAGCAGAATCCGAAGTGTGCCCCTGAACTGCTGGCTGTCCATATCCACCATGGCCTTAGTAGTTGCGCCGATCACTGGCAGCAGCATTGCGAGAACTTTTGTGAGCAGCGGGGCATTGCACTCGCATGCCGGCGCATTGCACTGGGACAGCAGCGACCGGACGGACTTGAGGCCGCTGCACGGACCGCTCGCTATGATGCCATCAACAGCTTGCGCCAGCCCGGCGACGTATTGTTTCTTGGTCATCACCTGGACGATCAACTCGAAACCCTGGTTCTTAACTTGTTTCGTTCCAGCGGTATTGCAGGCCTGGCGGGCATGGCCGAGCAATCGCACCCGGGCGCATGGCGGGCGCGGCCGTTGCTAAGCTGCAGTCGCGCCCAGTTATGGGACTATGCAAAAAGTCATGAGCTGTCCTGGATAGAAGACGAGAGCAACCAGGACCCGCGTTTTTCCCGCAACTTTGTACGTCACCGGTTGTTGCCGATGGCGGCCCGCTATTGGCCCGATTACTCAAGTCGACTCGGCGCGACAATGCGCGATTTGCGCCATGTCAGTGAGCTGGTTGACGAGGTGGCGGATACTGACCTGGCCGCGGTCTGTGCCGCTAACCGATGGGGGCAGTACCTCGATGTCCCGGCACTGGGAGAATATTCTCCGGCGCGGGTGCGCAACATGGTCCGGCTGTGGTTGCATCGCTGTCATGTGCCTACCCTGCGTCAACGCCAATGGCCGACGTTTTTTAGCGATATGCTGGGGGACAAAGGCAGCGCGATCCTTAAGCTGCGCGGGGCAAGCCTCCGGCGACACCGTAAGGCCATCTATTTTGTTGCTGACGCACAGCTTACCCGGCCGTCGCTGCAGGCTTGCTGGAACGGCTATGATAAGGTCCTGCTTGGATCGGCTGGGGCACTGGAATGGTCATCGGACTGTGCCCGGGGGCTCGATCCGCAGCGACATTATCAGCTGGCATTCCGGCGGGGAGGTGAAGTGTTCGCAGGTGCTGGCTGGGGTCACACCAAGAGCCTGAAACAATATCTACAGGAGCAGGGTGTGCCGCCCTGGTGGCGCGACCGGGTGCCCTTATTGGTGTGCGATGGCCAGCTCGCCGCGGTGGCGGATTTTGCCATCGCCCAGAGCTTTGTCTGCGATAGTGCAAGGGGCGCAGCCCGTTTGGTCTGGCAGCCGGCCAAACGATGGTCCGAAGCTTGAATACTATTGAGCGTCCGCAGGCTTTCTGCTAACCTGTCGGCCCATCTCGACACCGGTCTGGTAGCGTAAAATTCGTTTTCCCGGACTGCCTTTAAATCTGAATCTGCAAAAATAGGCGTTCCATGCCCCGTTTTGTTTTTGTTACTGGCGGAGTAGTGTCCTCTCTTGGCAAGGGTATCGCCTCTGCCTCCCTGGGAGCTATTCTCGAAGCGCGGGGCCTTGTGGTTACCCTGCTCAAGCTCGACCCTTATATCAACGTTGATCCCGGCACCATGAGCCCGTTCCAGCACGGCGAAGTGTTTGTCACTCAGGACGGTGCCGAAACCGATCTCGACCTCGGGCATTATGAACGTTTTGTCCGTACCACCATGACCCGGCGCAATAACTTTACCACCGGCCGTGTCTACGAAACGGTACTTAGAAAAGAGCGTCGGGGCGATTTTCTGGGCGGCACGGTGCAGGTGATTCCCCATATCACCGATGAAATCAAACGGCGGATTATTGAAGGCGCCGGCGATGCCGATGTCGCCCTGGTTGAGATTGGCGGCACGGTAGGCGACATTGAGTCGCAACCGTTTCTTGAGGCCATTCGACAAATGCGCATGGAACTCGGCAGTCGCAACACCCTTTTTATTCACCTGACCCTGGTGCCTTATATTGCAACCAGCGGGGAAATCAAGACCAAGCCCACCCAGCACTCGGTCAAAGAGCTGCGCTCGATCGGCCTGCAGCCGGATATCCTGATTTGTCGCTCAGAGCAAGAAATTGATATGAGCTCGCGCAACAAGATTGCGCTGTTCACTAATGTCGAGCAGAAGGCGGTTATCCCTCTGCTCGACGTTCGGTCAATTTATGCTATTCCGGGCATTCTCAATGCCGAAGGCCTGGATGATATCGTGGTGGAGAAGCTGGGCCTCGACTGTCCACCGGCCGATCTCCACGAATGGGCTGAAGTAGTCGCCAACGAAGCGGAGCCGCAGCAGGAAGTCACCATTGCCATTGTTGGCAAATATATGGAATTGCTGGATGCCTACAAGTCGCTGGTAGAGGCCTTGCGTCACGCCGGCATCAAGACTCGCACCCGGGTTAACCTGGCCTTTATCGACTCAGAAGATATTGAGCGCGACGGTGCCGTCTTGCTCAAGGAGGCCCACGGTATCCTGGTGCCCGGTGGTTTCGGCGCCCGCGGCGTCGAAGGCAAGATTGCCACGGTGCAATACGCCCGGGAAAATAATATTCCCTATCTGGGTATTTGCCTGGGAATGCAATTGGCTGTGATTGAGTTTGCGCGCCATGTGGCGGGGCTGGAAAATGCCAACAGCACAGAATTCGACAAGCACACGCCGTATCCAGTGGTGGGATTGATAACTGAATGGATTAACCAGGACGGGTCGGCGGAAAGGCGCAGCGAGACATCGGATCTCGGCGGCACCATGCGGCTGGGCGGCCAGGAGTGCAGGTTGGTGCCCGGGTCATTGGCGCGCCAAAACTATGGTCGTGAGCTTATCGTCGAGCGCCATCGCCATCGTTACGAAGTCAATAACAACCTGGTCGATCAACTGCAACAGGCTGGTCTGCGGATTGGCGGTTGGTCGACTGACGATACCCTGGTAGAGGTGGTGGAAGTCGCGGGTCATCCCTGGTTCGTCGCTTGCCAGTTTCACCCCGAATTCACCTCGACCCCACGCGATGGCCACCCACTGTTTACCGGTTTTATCACCGCGGCTGCGGCACAGGCTGCGGGTGAGGTGGCGGCAGGCCCAACCGCAGTGAGCGCAAACAAATGACCCTGCCCGTGGTGAAGTTTGGCGATATTGAAATGGGCAATTCATTGCCCTTCGTGTTGCTTGGTGGCATGAATGTACTTGAGTCCCGGGACATGGCCTTGCGCATTGCGGAGCACTATGTCGAGGTTTGCCAGCGGCTCGGTATCCCCTATGTATTCAAGGCGTCTTTTGACAAGGCCAATCGTTCCTCGGTCAATTCCTTTCGCGGTCCCGGCCTCGATGCCGGATTGGAAATTTTCGCCGAGATCAAGCGCCAGTTTGGGGTTCAGATCATTACCGATGTGCACGAACCACATCAGGCAGCACCGGTGGCCGAGGTTGCAGACATTCTGCAATTGCCGGCGTTTCTGTCACGCCAGACTGACCTGGTAGTGGCGATGGCGGCCACCGGGCGGCCGATCAACATTAAAAAGGCACAGTTTCTGGCGCCGGCGGAAATGAGTCATATCCTGCACAAATTTGAGCAGGCGGGTAACCAGCAGCTGATGCTCTGTGAGCGCGGATCCAGTTTTGGCTATAACAATCTGGTGGTCGATATGCTGGGCTTTGGGATTATGAAGCGCCTTGGCTGTCCGGTGGTATTTGATGTTACTCACTCACTGCAAATGCCCGGCGGGCGCTCGGATTCAGCGGGTGGACGCAGGGCGCAGGTCGCCGAGCTTGCCAAGGCCGGCATCAGCCAGTCTCTGGCGGGCCTTTTCCTCGAAGCACATCCCGACCCTGATAATGCGCTGTGTGATGGGCCTTGTGCGTTGCCACTGGCAAAGTTGGAAGCATTCCTGCAGCAGTTACAAGCCATTGATCAACTGGTTAAGTCACAACCGGTATTGGATATCGACTAAAATTCACTAGCGAAAATTCCGCACTATAATCTAGCGAACCACAATCAAGGCAAGTGTCTTTGCCGCGGCCATGGATCATGGTTCGGGCAGTGGACAATATACAAAATATTGCTTTCGGGGCTAAGTGCCCGACGCAATTGTTAATGGAGCGTAAAATGGGATCAATTGTTGCAGTAACCGCGTTGGAAGTTCTCGACTCAAGGGGCAACCCGACAGTAGAAGCTGAAGTTGTCCTGGCATCTGGCTCCCGGGGCAGGGCTTGCGCGCCATCCGGTGCGTCAACCGGTTCCCGGGAGGCGTTGGAGTTACGCGACGGTGACAAAGCCCGCTATCTGGGCAAGGGCGTGTTGCGGGCCGTGGCAAATATTAACGATATCATCGCACCATTGCTGATTGGCCAGGATGCGCTGCAGCAGCGCGCCATTGACCAGGCGATGATTGATGCTGATGGTACTGAAAACAAGGAGGTGCTCGGAGCCAATGCGATCCTGGCGGTGTCGCTGGCGGTAGCGCGGGCGGCCGCAGTTCACAAAGACGTGCCTCTTTATCAGCATATTGCCGACATCAACGGCACTCCTGGCAAGTATTCGATGCCAGTGCCGATGATGAATATTCTCAACGGCGGTGAGCATGCCGATAACAATGTTGATATCCAGGAATTTATGGTACAGCCAGTGGCAGCGAATACCTTTGCCGAGGCGCTGCGCTGTGGTGCCGAAATTTTTCACGCACTGAAAGGCGAGCTTCAGCAACGGGGCTTGAGTACCTCGGTGGGTGACGAGGGAGGATTTGCTCCCAATTTGCCGTCCAATGAATCGGCTCTGGAAATTATCGCCGTGGCGGTTGCCAAGGCTGGATACCAGTTGGGCGAAGATGTGACTCTGGCACTCGACTGCGCCTCTTCGGAGTTCTATCGCGATAATCGCTACCAGTTGTCGGGTGAGGGAAAATCTTTCGACGCTGCAGGATTCGCAGATTACCTCGCTGGCCTGGCGGCAAGGTATCCCATCATTTCCATTGAGGATGGGATGGATGAAAGTGATTGGGATGGTTGGGCGATTCTGACGCAAAAGATTGGCGAAACAGTGCAATTAGTGGGCGATGATCTGTTTGTGACCAACACCAGGATTCTGCAGCGTGGAATCGATAATAAAATTGCCAACTCGATTCTGATCAAGTTCAATCAGATCGGCAGCCTGTCAGAGACCCTGGATGCGATCAAGATGGCCCAGGACGCCGGTTATTCGGTGGTGATTTCTCATCGCTCCGGCGAGACTGAAGATACAACCATCGCCGATCTTGCGGTGGCAACGTGTGCCGGCCAGATCAAGACCGGCTCATTATGTCGATCTGATCGGGTGGCAAAATATAATCGCCTGTTGAGGATTGAAGCTGAATTGAACGGTAGTGCTCCCTACCGCGGCCGTCAAGAGTTCAGTCGCTAGGGCAGTTTTTGGTGCAGGGGGCGTAATGTCTAGAGTTGGCGCAAACACCTTGCACTGCCTTAACAGCAAAGGAAGACGGGTCTCGTGTTGGAGCTATAAGCTCTGCCGCGGCCGCTGCTTACTATGAAGCTTTTGTGGACGGTGCTGTTGGTGATTTTGCTGGGGCTGCAATACCGCATCTGGTTGGGGTCTGGTAGCTTGGCCGAGATCAACAGCCTGCAGCGCAAGATCGCCGAGCAGGAGGCACTCAATGCCTCCATGGAAGCGCGTAACGAGACGCTTGAAATAGAGGTGAGGGAGCTACAACAGGGCACCGAGGGATTCGAAGAAAAGGCCCGGGAAGAAATGGGTATGATAAAAAAAGGCGAAACCTTCTTTCTCTACATATCACCAGAGCAACAATGACTTCAGTTAGTGGTGATGAGATGCCCTCAGTATGGGCGATTGTGCCGGCCGCGGGCATCGGCTCACGCATGGGCGACGAGTTGCCAAAACAATACCTGCGTATCGCAGACCGCACACTCATCGAACATGCCTGTGAAGCACTGCTGAATTGCAGCGCAATTACCGGATTGGTACTTGCTTTGCATCCGGATGATGACATGATGTCGACCCTTGGGCTTGGCAGTAACGAGCGGGTTGCAACGGTCGTCGGTGGTGCCGAGCGGGCTGACTCGGTGTTGGCTGCGCTAAAGGGGCTTGCCCCGCGTGCCACCGCAGACGATTGGGTGTTGGTGCACGATGCCGCTCGTCCCTGCCTCCAAACTCTCAGTGTTGAGCAGATGTTGCAGCAACTGTCCGGGCACGAAGTTGGTGGCTTACTCGCCCGACCCGTGACAGATACAGTAAAACGCGCATCGGCAACAGGGCAGGTTGAGGCGACTCTGCCACGAGAGAGGCTATGGTTGGCGCAGACACCCCAGATGTTTCGTTACGGACTGTTACTGAATGCGTTGCAGAGTGCGAACACTGATGAAGTAAAAGTCACCGACGAATCGGCGGCCCTGGAAAGGCTGGGCTACCAGCCGATGGTGCTGGCCGGTCCGGCATCCAACATAAAAGTAACCTATCCACAGGATCTGGCGCTGGCGGCCTGGTACCTGTCAAATCGGAGTACAGCCTAATGCGCATTGGTCATGGCTATGACGTACATGCCTTTTGTCCGGGTGATCACGTTATCCTTGGCGGGGTCAGGATTGAGCATTATCAGGGTCTGGAAGCGCACTCTGATGGCGATGTGATTTTGCACGCGCTGTGTGATGCGTTGCTCGGTGGCGTTGCCGAGGGCGACATCGGCAAGCACTTTCCAGACTCTGACCCGCGCTATAAAGGTATCGACAGCCGTGAGTTGCTAGGACACTGTTACCGGCTGGTCCAAGCCCGCGGCTACCTGCTAGGCAATGCCGATATAACGATTGAGGCCCAGGTGCCACGCCTGGCCGCCCACGTCGAAGCTATGTGCCGCCTTGTTGCCGGTGACCTTGAAGTCGATCGCTCGACCATAAATATTAAGGCGACGACCACCGAAAAGCTTGGCTTCATCGGCCGTGAAGAGGGTATAGCCTGTCACGCCATTGTCTTGCTGGTGCCGCAGGGTGCTTGATAGCCTGGCTGTGGATACGACAACACAAAGCGGCGTTTGCCGTGGTACCTACAAGCAGGTGCCGGAAGATTTTGTAGTGAGCGAAGAGCTGCCTTTCCAGCCAGAGGGCACGGGTGAGCATGTCTATCTACGTCATCCAGAAGCGTGGTCATAACACCGCGGCGTTGCAACAACAGCTGGCCAAGTTCGCCGGTATAGCGCGCCACAAGGTTGGCTACGCTGGCCTGAAGGATCGTCAGGCGGTAACCAGTCAATGGTTCAGTGTTCATTTGCCAGGTTTTGCGGAGCCTGACTGGAGCCTGTTGCACCAGGAAGACATCGTTATAGAGCATATCGATCGCCATCCGCGCAAACTGCGCCCGGGGATGCTCAGTGGTAACCACTTCAACATTGTGCTGCGCGACCTGGAGACAGATTGCTCACTGCTGGACAGTCGCCTGCAAGCGCTGAAGGAGCAGGGCTTCCCCAACTACTTTGGTGAACAGCGTTTTGGGCGTGGTGGCAGCAATATGCTTGCTGCCAGCGATCTCGGGGTCATTCGAAAAGGGCGTTTTAGTCAACGCCAGGCCATGGCGCTGTCTGCGGCACGGGCTTATTTATTCAATCGTGTCTTGTCTCAGCGGGAACAGCAGGGCAATTGGAATACGCTGATTGCCGGCGACCTGGTCAACCTGGACGGTAGTAATAGTTTTTTTGGGCCGATCGAAGAATATGCTTCTTTGCAAGCAAGGCTTGCAGACCTGGAGATTCATCCTACGGGGCCGCTCGCCGGGATTGAGGCTTCGCTCGCCAAGGCTGATGCACTGGCGCTGGAAGAATCCGTAATGACAGCCGAACCTGGCCCTCTCGCCGTGGTCCATCGCTTGCAGGCCAGGTCTGCGCGCCGGCCACTCAGGGCTAAAGTGAAATCTCTTGACTGGCATTGGTTGAGCCCACGCACCTTACGTTTGGAAATTTCTCTTGGACGCGGTGTCTATGCAACGTCACTACTGCAGGCATTGGGAGACTTTCGCTTGGCCGATTCAGTGTAAAGCGCGATAGCGTTGGCAATGATTACGTGAGCAGGCAAGCTGGCTCGTGACACACAACAAATATATGGCGCCGCTGGTAAACAAGTGCCGAGACCTGGAACAGGCGATGAAGCAAAAAAAAGTGCGTAGGCTGATGGCAACCAACCTGGCGCGGGAGCAGCAGCGATGAACAGTGCAATCAGCCAGGGCATAGGCATGACGTCCATGCGCACCCGCGAGCGCCTGGTGGAGCGCCTGAGAAGTCGAGGCATTAGCGACGACGCGGTGCTCCAGACTATGCGCCAGACACCCCGACATTTGTTTGTTGACGAGGCGCTAGCGCATCGCGCCTACGAAGACACTGCTCTGCCTATCGGGTTTTCACAAACCCTGTCACAACCTTACATTGTGGCGCGGATGACAGAATTACTGCTTGCTGGCGGGCCTTTGCGTAAAGTGCTGGAAGTGGGTACAGGATCGGGATACCAAACCGCAATCCTGGCCCAGCTGGTTGAGCACGTGTATTCGGTCGAGCGAATCAAGCCGCTGCAGCAAAAGGCTAAAAAGCGACTATCACAGCTAAAATTGTACAACGCTATTTTCAAGAACAGTGACGGTGGTCTTGGCTGGTCTCGAGAAGGACCCTTCGACGGTATTCTGTCTGCGGCAGCGCCGGCAACTATTCCGCCCGAATTACTGCAGCAATTGGCACCGGGTGGGCGTCTGGTTATGCCTGTAGGCGATGCAGGTAAACAGGAGTTGGTTATGGTGATACGCACCGGAGACAATTACGAATGCGAAGTGATTGAGGCGGTCAATTTTGTGCCGTTCCTGACTGGGACGGTCAGGTGATGCATTTTTCATCAATCTGCCAGGGGATGTTACAGATGTTAGTTATGGGGGCAATCGATTCATGCCGTGGTTGATGATTTTCTTAAAGGGTATGGCAATGGGCGCCGCTGATGTGGTGCCCGGTGTGTCCGGGGGAACTATTGCATTTATCACGGGTATTTACGAGCGCCTGATCAACGCGATAAGAGCGGTAAATTTCGAGTGGCTGGGTATGCTGTTGCGCGGCCAGTGGCAACAGTGCTGGCAACGCGTGGATGGTGGGTTCTTACTGCTACTGCTAGCCGGTATAGCGACCAGTGTATTATCGCTTGCCGGCATGATTAGCTGGTTGCTACATAACCAACCGATCTTGATATGGGCATTTTTCTTTGGCTTGATCGCGGCCTCTTCCCTCTACATTATGCGCCAGGTTGGTCGTTGGAATTGGGTGGCTGGGCTGCTCTTGATACTGGGTACAGCGTTCGCGCTGTCTATTGGCATGGCCCGGCCCGCTGAAGTTGAGGTGACAACCGCGTATCTTTTTATGTGCGGTGCGCTGGCCATTTGTGCGATGATCCTACCGGGTATATCTGGCAGTTTTATCCTGGTGCTACTGGGCGCTTATAGTGTGGTATTGCAAGCAGTGCACAATCTGGACCTGCCACTTTTAATGGTTTTTGTGGCGGGCTGTGGGGTAGGTATTCTGTTGTTCAGCCATATTCTGGGCTGGTTACTCGAGCACTACCACGACCCGATGCTGGCAGCTTTGACGGGATTTCTTGTGGGCTCGCTTTACCTGGTGTGGCCCTGGAAGGAGGTTTTACGTTACTACAGCAGTAGCTCGGGTGAGCAGAAGCCCCTGGAGCAAATCAATGTATTGCCGATGGAATTTGCCCGGGTGACCGGCCAGGATCCGCAGTTTTTGTACAGTGTTTTGTTGGCGGTTTTTGGGGTGTTGCTGGTTTTGGGGCTGGAGAAACTCTCCGCATCGGGCAGGAAATGAGCTGAACCAGAAACTGGAGCAGGAGCTTTGTCGACGGGGAGCCCGATAGCAGGTGATTCCAGGAATATGCGGTTATAGCTGTCGGTTCTCGAGGCTTTGCGCCGGGCTATGGCTGCTGATGTTGTTCGGCTGTGGTCATAATCCGGCGACCGTACAAGTGGTTGAGCGCAGTGCCGGTCAGCTCAACAAAAGTGGGGTGTACGTGGTACAGCCAGGGGATTCTCTGTATTCGATTGCCTGGAACTATGGCCTTGATTTTCGCGGCCTTGCTCGGGCCAACGGGCTGCACAGCCCCTATTTGATACATCCCGGCGATCGATTGAGATTGCGTTCTACAGCGCCTGTGACGAGATCGGCACCCGCAAGTTCTGCGGCTCGACCCGAGCGCCCCTCCGAGGGCGGAGGATGGCCTGCCCAGTGAGTAATGGCGAAGTCCTGGCTTTGGCCCGCTGCAGGGTCGGTTCTGCGCTTATATTCTGACTCAGGAAAGGTGCATAAGGGTATTGATATTCAAGGAAAATCGGGCCATGCCGGTGGCGGTGGCCAAATCCGGGAAAGTAGTTTATGCTGGGAAAGGGCTTGAGGCTTATGGGTTGTTGATTATAGTCAAGCATGATGCCCACTATCTTAGTGCCTACGCCTATAATAAAAGCGCATCCGTTCACAAGAGGGCGACAGCGTCAAGCGGGGTCAGCAGATTGCCCAAATGGGAACTAAAAACGGCAAAGCAATGCTGCATTTTGAAATAAGGCGGGATGGAAAAACCGTCGATCCACGAATTTTATTACCGCGACGCTGATACTGGCAGCGCGCTAAAACAATTGTCTAAAAGCGGGGTTGAGTGAATGGAAAGGCAAAGACAAGGAGCGAAGCGTCAGGTGAAAGCCAAACCTGATAGTTTCCTATCCGGGGCAGACGAAAAGGAAGTGACCGAAACTGCAGGCGTTGACCTGGAGACTGAAGATGAAAGCGCGTTAACCGAGCGCTTTGAAAAAACCCTCGATGCGACTCAACTATACCTCAATGAGATAGGCTTTTCGCCGCTGCTCACGCCAGAAGAAGAAGTGCTTTTTTCGCGCATGGCACAGCGTGGGGAGGAGGCGGGCCGCCAACGCATGATCGAAAGCAATCTGCGACTGGTGGTAAAAATTGCGCGGCGTTATATCAATCGTGGCCTGACCCTGCTCGATCTTATTGAAGAGGGCAACCTTGGCCTGATTCGAGCCGTTGAGAAATTTGATCCTGAACGTGGTTTCCGTTTTTCCACCTATGCAACGTGGTGGATCAGGCAGACTATCGAGCGGGCTATCATGAACCAGACCCGCACAATTCGTTTGCCGATTCACGTGGTTAAAGAACTCAATGTCTACCTGCGCGCCGCCCGCGAGCTAACCCAGCGCCTGGATCACGAGCCTACTCCGGAAGACATTGCGCAGATGGTGGATAAACCGGTAGACGAGGTCAAGCGGCTGTTGGGTTTAAACGAACGTGTTACTTCGGTCGATACCCCGGTTGGCCCGGATTCTGACAAGTCGGTGCTCGATACCATTGCCGACGAGCAGGCTTCTGATCCTGCGGAGCTGCTGCAAGATACCAATATGAACGACAGTATCGGGTCGTGGCTGAACGAACTCACTGAAAAACAGCGTGAAGTGATCGCCCGTCGCTTTGGCCTGCGTGGCTATGAGCCCAGCACCCTTGAAGAAGTGGGTCTCGAAATAGGCTTGACCCGTGAGCGCGTGCGTCAAATTCAGGTTGAGGCTCTCAAGCGCCTACGCGAGATTATGGAGCGACAGGGGCTTTCCAGCGACGCGATCTTTAGCTGAGTTGGAGTTTTCTCTGGCCTATTAGCCCTTAGTTTTTCGATATACCAAAAGGCCCTGGGATGTAGTCTCGGGGCTTTTTTTTGTGAGAGTTGAGCTAATAGAATAGCAAGACTAGAATCTCCGTGGATATATAGTAAATCCAGAAACCTTCTGGATTTGACCCTTCAGTATAAACTGAAGCCCGGTTAGATCAATTCTTTGCTTTCAACAGCTTTTTGAATGTGGCACCCTCCCTTGTATTATTTTAAGTGACGAAATTGTTCCGAGGGCTTAGGCTACGCAAGAGGAATCATTGGCTTGAATGCATTTCTGACGGTACTCAAAAATACCGAATAAGCTACGCGGGTGCACTCAAACGATCCTTTGCTCCAGCCGCTTATGCGCTGTATCAAAACCTTCCCGCAATTTGTCGGCTTGGTCCGTTGTTAGTATCGACGTCTCCTTGCTAGTTCTTTTAAAAGCAAAAAATTGGGCAAATAGCAGATGCCGGCTATCGAATTTCCTGCAAAACCTGCCATTGGTGATCTTCCTGGGGTGCGTCAGCGCGGCCGGGCTCTCGCGAGTCTTAAGATGCTGGTAGTCATTACCTTTTTTTCTTCCATGGTTTCAAAAGCCCTTGCGCGAGAGCTTGTTCAACTTGGGTCCGAAGAAGGCAGCGGTGGTGTAGCGCTGGGCAGCAGCGATCTGGGTAATGATGGGAGCCAACAGTGGGCTAATGAACGGGACTTTGACAGCGCTATCGGTGAACCTGCGCTAAATGCCAAAGCAACGCCCACCGGTGATTATGGGCCACTCACGGCCTGGCGTCGCTTGTCGGCTACAGCCGGGGATTTCCCAAGCCCCGGCGGCGCTGCCCCGGACCAGACAGTCGCGTTGGTGTTTGACATAAGCGGCGACGGAATCAACGATTTCGTTATCGGTACTCGCCGTGGGGCGGATGGCCCCTCGCTTGAGTGGTGGGAGCGCATTTCAGGCACTTGGGTTCGACACCTGATTGAACCCGATTTACTGGCGCTGGAGGCAGGTGGCGCCGCACATGATATTGATGGTGACGGTGATTTGGATCTGGTTATAGGCGAAGACTTCTCCGGCGATAAACTCTATTGGTGGGAAAATCCGGCACCGGAATTTTCCACCAGATGGGTACGCCGCGAGGTCAAGAACTCTGCTGGCAGACAGCATCACGATCAGGTATTCGGCGATTTTGACGGGGACGGTATAACTGAGCTGGCATTTTGGAATAACAAGATATTTTCGCTCATGCTGGCCGAAATTCCGCTGGATCCTACCGTGGAACCCTGGCCAGTGAAAAAAATTTACCGCGCGGCGAGTCGATCTGAGGGCACGGCGGCAACCGATATTGACGGCGATGGAATCACCGATATCGTGGCCGGAGGCTATTGGTTTAAATACGATGGTTTCGAAGGATATCAGGCTAACCCCATAGATCCTGAGATGGGTTTCACGAGGGTCGTTACTGGGCAATTTAATAAAGGAGGCCGCCCTGAAGTTGTATTTGACTCCGGCGATGAGACAGGGCCTTTGCGTATTTACCAGTGGAACGGTTCAAGCTGGATTGGTCGTAATTTGGCGGCGAACGATTCAGATTACGGTCACAGTCTGAATGCAGGAGATGTTAACGGTGACGGCAATCTGGATTTGATCAGCGGAGAAATGTTCCTTAATGGCAACATTGCTCCTGAATTGAGGTTGTTTTACGGCGATGGTCGCGGCAATTTCGCTACGGAACTCATTGACGTTGGTATCGCCAACCATGAATCCAAACTGGCCGATCTCGACGGCGATGGCGATCTCGACATCCTCGGTAAGCCCTTTCGTCAAGGTGTCCCGGAATTGTATATATGGCTAAATGAGGGTGAACGTTTAACGCTGGACGCTTGGGACCGCCATGTGCTGGATAATGGGGTGCCTCACAGGACAATTTTCGTGGAGCACGGAGACATTGACGGCGATGGCTTCGAAGATGTGATTACCGGTGCCTGGTGGTGGAGAAATCCCGGTCGCGTCACTGGTAACTGGATTCGTAATGTAATTGGCGCGCCCCTCAACCAGATGGCGGCGGTCTACGATTTTGACGCTGACGGAGACTTGGACGTTCTCGGCACAGACGCAATAGGTAGCGCGCGTAGCAGCAAGTTATATTGGGCCAGAAATAACGGAAGCGGTGCTTTTACTGTTTTTGATAATATCGAAGCCGCAATTGGCGATTTCCTGCAGGGAGTTACCATAGGCCAGTTTAATGACGGCAAGACTGAAGTTGCGCTGTCCTGGCATAACCGGGGCGGCGGTTTGCAGATGCTCACGGTACCGCTTCCAGAGCTGATCGACAGTGAAAAATGGAGCTGGCGCCAGATCGACCCCGCTGTTTCCGGGGAGGGGCTGGACAATGGTGATATTGATGGCGATGGTGACCTCGACATTTTCGATGGAGAATCCTGGTTTCGCAATGAGGGCACCGGGCTCTATGCGCGGTTTGCATTGATTGGACAAAGGGCGGGGGAGCCCGATAGAAATCTCCTGGCAGATATGGATGGTGATAACGACCTTGACGCCGTCATAGGTTTTGGTGATGACCCTTCTGGAGATGTGATTTGGTATGAACAGCTCGCAGATTCAACCGCCCTGTGGTCCCCAAACCCGATAGACAAGTTAACGCCAAGCCAGGCCCATAGTGTCGATGTCGCAGATCTGGACGGCGATGGTATTAACGAAGTAGTGGTTGGGGAGCACAGGAATCCGGAAGTGCCTGGATTGAAACTCCATGTCTACAAGCAGCGCAAAGATAATACAGGCTGGATACGGTATCTTGTTTACGAGGGAGACGAGCATCACGATGGTGCTCAGCTATTCGATGCAGATAACGATGGCGACCTTGATATCATCTCGATAGGCTGGCTCCACCGCCGCCTGATGCTTTACGAGAACCTGGCAATACAGTCACCTCCTGCCAGTAAAATTAATTCTGCGGTGAAGCCGCTGGTTATAGAAACTTCGAGGGCTGTTGGGCGAACGTTCTAGCTGACAGGAGCCGCCTTTTCAGGAAATGCCAGTAGCGCTATCTTTCGAGATATTGCAATTTATCTGGAACACCATCCCACTCTTCAGCGTCCGGTGACGCTTCCTTTTTCTCTGTGATACAGGGCCAGATTTCGGCGAGCTCGGCGTTTAACTCCAGAAACACCTGCTGGTCTTCCGGCAACTCATCCTCAGAAAATATGGCATCAACGGGGCACTCCGGCTCACACAGGGCACAGTCGATACATTCGTCCGGGTGAATAACCAGGAAGTTGGGGCCTTCGTAAAAGCAGTCTACCGGGCAAACTTCAACACAGTCTGTGTGCTTGCATTTGATACAATTTTCGCCGACAACAAAGGTCATTGATCAGGGCCTCGTTTGGATATCCAATTTGCGCGTAAGTTTAGCATTTTTGCCTGTGATGTTGAGTGCCGGCGCCAATTTTAATTGGATTTAATCGTTTCCATTAATTGGTAAATGATGTCGATGGCCTGGCGTGGAGTAAGCAGATCTGGCTGCAGTGATTCCAGTAATGTCAGGGCGGCGTGGGGTTCTGCCGCAAACAGCTCGCTCTGCACTGGGGCAGCGGAGTTGTGAGTATTCGCTTGAGTACCACCGCTTTCCAGTTGTTGCAGCATTTGCCGGGCAGCCGTGAGCACCGGCGCAGGAATACCTGCCAGCCTGGCGACCTGAATGCCATAGCTTCGGCTAGCCGGTCCTTCCTGGATGCTGTGCAGGAAAATGATATTGTCATTGTGCTCGGTGGCGTCCAGGTGCACATTGCTGACGCCGGGCAGCTGGGCAGCCAGTTCTGTAAGCTCAAAATAGTGGGTCGCAAATAAAGTGAAAGCGCGCACCTCGGTCGCGAGGTGGTGGGCACAGGCCCAGGCCAGGGCAAGACCATCGAAAGTGCTGGTGCCGCGACCCACTTCATCCATTAGCACCAGGCTGTTAGCGCTTGCATTGTGGAGAATATTGGCTGTTTCAGTCATCTCAACCATAAAAGTCGAGCGCCCGCCCGCAAGGTCATCGGCGGAACCAATGCGGGTGAAAATACGGTCGAACAGTCCCAGTGTTGCTTCGTTAGCGGGCACAAAACTGCCGATTTGTGCAAGGATAACAATGAGCGCAGTCTGCCGCATATAGGTTGATTTACCGCCCATGTTAGGGCCGGTTACAACCAGCATACGGCGGGCGTCATGCAGCAGGGTATCATTGGGAATAAACGGATCTTCGAGTACCTGTTCTACTACCAGGTGTCGTCCCTCGCTAACGAGCAAACCCGATTCTTCCCTAAAAGTTGGCCGCACCAATCGAAGTTGTTCCGCCCTTTCGGCCAGGTTGGCGAGCAGGTCAAGCTCAGCCACCGCCGCTGCGCAGGCCTGCAGCGCAGGCAGGTCCTCATTGATAGTTTCAAGTAATTGCTCGTAAAGCAGCTTCTCTCGACTGAGGGCGCGGGAACGAGCTGACAACGCTTTATCCTCAAATTGCTTGAGTTCGGGAGTAATGAATCGCTCGACGTTTTTTAGCGTTTGGCGGCGAATATACTCGACCGGAGCCTTGTCTGCCTGGCCGCGGCTAATTTCTATGTAATAACCATGTACCCGGTTATATCCCACCTTGAGACTTTGAATGCCACTGCGCTCGCGTTCGCGCCGTTCGAGCTGCAGCAGGAATTCGCTGGCATCGGTGCCCAGTGCACGCAGTTCATCGAGTTCTGGATCGAATCCTTCTCTCAGTACCCCACCGTCGCGGATGACCATTGGCGGGTTTTCCACAATAGCTCTCGCCAATAATTTTGCCAGCTCGGGAAATTGGCTCGCTTGGGTCGCCAGTTGCCCGATATGTTGGCTATGCAATGCCCCAAGCTGCTGTTGTAACCCCGGTAGTGCGGCGAGTGACAGGCTCAGGCGTGCCAGATCCCGCGGTCTGGCAGAGCGCAGTGCAACTCTCGCGAGTATGCGCTCGACGTCGCCAATTGTGTGCAGCGTATCCCTTACCGGTTCGAACTGTTGTTGGGCGAGAAAATCTGCCACCGCGTCCTGACGCGCCTGCAGCAGCGGCGCCTGACGCAGTGGCCGATTTAGCCAGCGGCGCAACATGCGGCTGCCCATCGCGGTGCGAGTGCGGTCCATTACCCACATCAGCGTGTGTTCGCTGCTCCCAGCCAGGTTGGTATCAAGCTCAAGGTTGCGGCGGGTGGCGGCATCCATACTGAGGCTTTCGTCGCGCTTTTCGACACTAAGCCCACGTACGTGTGGCAGGGCAGTGCGTTGGGTTTGTTGCACGTATTGCAACAAACACCCCGCAGCCTGGATGGCGATCGGAAGATCAGTACAGCCGAAGCCTTGCAGGTTTTGGCTACCAAACTGTTGGTTTAGCAGATGTTCCGCACTGTCGCCGTCGAATTCCCAGGACGGCCGTCGCCGTGAACCGGGATAGCCGGAAACCAGGTTCTCGGCAATGGTATATTCGTTGAATAGAATCTCAGCGGGTGCCAGACGCTGCAATTCTGCGAGTAGCTCCTCTTCAGAATTAGCCTGAGACACCACGAAGCGGCCGCTGCCGATATCCAGGCTGGCGATCCCATAGATAGTATTGTGAGCATGCAGCGCCACCAGCAAGTTGTCTCGTTGCTCATTCAGCAGCGCCTCGTCACTCACCGTGCCCGGTGTGACAATACGCACAACCTTGCGCTCGACCGGGCCTTTGCTGGTCTGGGGGTCACCAATTTGCTCACATATCGCGACTGAAACACCGGCGCTCACCAGCTTGGCCAGATAGCCATCGGCGCTATGGTAGGGAATTCCCGCCATCGGAATCGGTTGTCCGGCCGACTGGCCGCGAGCGGTGAGGGTGATGTCCAGCAATTGGGCAGCTCGTTTGGCGTCGTCGTAGAACAGCTCATAAAAATCCCCCATGCGGTAAAACACCAACTCGTCGGGGTGCTCCGACTTGATGGCGAGGTACTGGCGCATCATGGGTGTGTGTTGTTCATGCTTAGGCTGTTGCGTGTTGGCCATCTGCGGTACTTATCCTGAGAAACCTGGACGCGGGATTGTAAGGCAAATTGAGCTTGCAGGTTAAGGCTTGACAAGTCCGCGATGTGATTGCGAGTAACCAGAACCACGATGAGTTAACACAGCTCACTGCACAAAAGTGCTGCTGGTTTTGGGCTTCAAGTCGGATTCTTTAGAGGTAGCCTGATGACAAGCCATTTGCTTTTCATCAGGAGTTCAAGAATTATTCAATAGCAATTCCTGTTGCGATGAATCAATAACTATCAGGCAGAATGTTCAAGCTCAGGCAAATTAGTGATCGAAGAGGATAATAGTATTCGCCTTTCGCAGCGTACGATTTCAAGGGTGGCTTTGATACTGGTAATAACCTCAACCGGTGCAATGGGCCTATATTGGCTCAAAAGTTGGGCTGGCATCAACCTGCTGCAGGACTTTTCGATCAGTGCGCGTTTCCCTTTTAAATACCTGGTGGCTCCCAGCGTGGTGCAAGCAAAGCCCAACGAATTGCTTGTTGACGAAAACTTTGAAGCCCCGACGCCAATTTACAGATCCTGGCCATTTTCCTCCATGCAGGAGTCCGACAAACTGCAGCGGTCAATTGAAGCCGGGGGTGTCTCCGGCTCAAAATGCTTGGTTATAACCAATCCAGACGACCAGCACTGGGTGATTTCTCACCGCAATTTGATAGAGGTTAAAGGGAACGATCGCTTCACGGTGGAAGCCGCGGTACGTGTCGTTACCGGCCATGGCTATGGTGGCTTCAGGATTACAGTTTATGATCAAGACAAAGAGGTGCTTAAATGGAATTATTGGCATCGAGAAATACCATTTGCAGGCGATTTCCAGAAGATCGGCGGCAGTTTTCTGATTGGCGAGGACATAGCTTTTATCCGGCTTGCACTGGTCGGGCGTGGGGCAGGTGAATTCAGTTTTGATGAGATACAGCTGAGACTTGTAGAGAGGCTTTAATAGTCACTCTCTACGCTTTCCTGGTGCAGCATAGAACACAGGCACTATCCTTTAACAACACACCTACATTGCTAGAGTACATCCGTGCACAATTCATACTGGCAGGGATTTTGGCGGCTGGCCGACCCCCAAATAGCCCTGGCATCGTTTGCGTCAATGTTTCTTGCCGCTTGCATGGCGCACCACGCCCAGCCCCTTGCATGGGGCTGGCTATCGTTGACGGTACTCGGCATATTTGCAGTAGAGATTGCCAAGAATGCGTCCGGAGAGGTGGTGAACTACCGCTCGGGAGCTGATCTGGCCAATGGCCCCGACGATCGCGGTCCATTTTCCGGCGGTAAAAGGGCGGTCGTTGATGGCCTGATGACCGAAGCCCAAGCTCTTCAGATCGCCCGGCTGTTTTATGGTATCGCGGTCGCCTGTGGGTTGGTAATCGCCAGTTGGCGAGATTGGCGCGTGTTACCTGTTGCTATGCTTGGCGGGATGTTGGCCTGGTACTACCATGCCGCACCACTGAAGTTATCTTATCGCGGTTACGGTGAGCTTGCGGTTGCATTATGTTACGGGCCCCTGATTGCCGGAGGAACCTATCTGGTGCAGACCGGCGAGCTTACCGGGGACCTGTTTTTGACGTCAGTGGCACTGGGTTTGATGATTGCCGGTTTTTTGTGGATTAACCAGTTTCCCGACTATGTCGCTGACAAGCACTGTGGCAAGCGCAATCTGGTGGTGCAGCTCGGAAGAAGGAAAGCAAGCTATGGTTTTGCGGTGTTACTGGCTGGTAGCGTGGGCTTATTACTGACCGTGCCAGTGATTTTTACCGGGGCAGAGGGGGTATTGTGGGGTTTACTGGCACTTGGCCCGGCGTGCTTTGCCATATATCAGGTGCTGCGCAACGCCACCGATATAGCTGCTCTAATTCCCGCTCAGGTGGCCACATTGGCGGCTTTTGTGCTGCTTGCGGTCGGTGCCGGGCTGGGTTACCTGTTGACCTAGTCGCTGACCGCTTTTTCCATATCTTCCAGCATTGCGATATAGGTTGAAGTCATCATGTCGATCATAAGTTGCGGGTCAATATCGGCGCTTACTCCGCGAAATTGGCCCCTCCAAAGTGCGATTGTTTTGTGCTCCCCGGCGGGCTTCAAACCCGCTACTACCCTATAGTCCTGCATAATGTTGCTGGCGTTCTCCAGCACCTTGTACTCAATGGTGTGCTGTTGGTGATCAATGGCCAACAATTGTTCTTCAATCGGTGCCGGCAGGCCGGACATATGTATACGGCGGATTTCGCCAATACCGTGTCCTATTTTTTCCACCTTTTCAGCGGGCTTGAACCATGAAAGGTTAGAGAAATCCGCTACCAGTTCCCACAGATTATCCAGTGATGTTTGCAGTTCCTTTTCGACTTCAATCCTGTGCATGTAAACCTCTTATAAAAAGCATCGACGCCACCGCGAGTGCGCATTGCGTTCAATTTGACGCTGGAGTATGCCATACCCTTGGGACCGCCGGGCAGCCGCCTGACCTGGCCCATCCGCTTTGCTGCCAGCAGTTTCAGGGTCTTACCCTGGTTTCTGCGGTTGCAATGCCAGGTCTGACCACTTTTAATGCGGCGCTGTATTCGCCGACCCGTTACTCTTGATTGCATGCCCGACTCCCCGCGTAAAATTATTCATATCGACGCCGACTGCTTCTATGCTGCCATTGAGATGCGCGACGATCCCACCTTGCGTGGACATCCCCTGGCAGTGGGCGGCGCCAGTGACAGGCGCGGTGTGATTACCACCTGCAACTATGAGGCGCGGGCTTTTGGTGTGCGATCGGCGATGCCCAGCGTTACCGCGTTGCGACTTTGCCCAACGCTGCGCATCGTGAATACCCGATTTCCTGCCTACCGCGAGGCCGCTTCAGCCATGCGTGATATTTTCCGCGACTACAGCGAATTGGTCGAACCCCTGTCGTTGGACGAAGCGTATATCGATGTCTCTGCATCGCCGCATTGCCAGGCAAGCGCGACCCTGATAGCAGAGGAGATTCGTCATCGGATTGCCGAGACTGTCGGCATTACGGTGTCTGCCGGCGTTGCCCCTAACAAATTTCTTGCCAAGGTCGCCAGTGACTGGAATAAGCCTGACGGTATAACGGTGATTGTGCCGCAGGCAGTTGACGCATTTATCGCCCAATTGCCAGTAGCAAAGGTTTTCGGGGTGGGTCGAGTGACGGCTGCGCGATTGCAAGGTTTGGGCGTTAGTCGCTGCGGTGACCTGCAGGCCTTCGAGCTCATTGAGCTGGTCCAGCAGTTCGGGAGTTTTGGTCAGCGCCTGTATGAATTGTGCCGCGGCATCGACCAGCGACCAGTCAAGCCCAGTCGTCGTCGCAAATCCCTCAGTGTCGAAAATACTTTCAGCAGTAATCTCCAGTCGTTGCACGATTGCCAGCAGCAGTTGCCGGCTTTGATCAGAGAGCTGCAGCGACGGCTGGCGGGTATTTCGCCGGATTACCGCGTCAGCCGTTTATTGGTTAAGGTGAAGTTCGCCGACTTCACCCAGACTACCGCAGAGACCCTGGGGTCGGAGGTCGATCCCGAAGTACTGCTGGCATTGAGTGAAGTCGGCTATAACCGGGCCCGCAAACCGGTGCGGCTGCTGGGTGTGGGAGTTCGCTTTATGGAGCCGGTCGGCGATGGTGAACAGTTGGACATGTTCGCAGATTCGCCGCAATGGGAAAAAAGCGACAGCTGACAATAGTGCTGCGCTGTATTGCCGGCTATACCGAGCCCGGGGCCGCAGGTTTATAGGCCAAATTACGCATAGCTGCATGATTGCGCTTGCTGTAAGCTGCCGGCCCTTAGTTTAGGCAATTGCCAGAAGTCGTCTCAAGCGGGATTATCCTATGAGTTTTAGCACCCTCGGCCTGTCGGCCCCCATTCTTCAAGCGGTAGCCGAGCAAGGCTATGACACCCCTTCCCCGATCCAACAGCAGGCAATACCTGCTGTTCTGCAAGGTAAGGATGTCATGGCGGCGGCGCAAACGGGTACTGGCAAAACCGCTGGTTTTACCCTGCCGATACTCGAGCGGCTTGCTCAGGGCGAAAATGCCCGGGGCAATGAAGTGCGGGTTTTGATACTGACACCAACCCGGGAGCTTGCCGCACAGGTGGCGGAAAGTGTCGCGACCTACGGTAAATACCTTTCACTGCGTTCCGCGGTGGTGTTTGGCGGGGTCAAGATCAACCCCCAGATGATGCAGTTGCGCAAAGGTGTTGACGTGCTGGTTGCCACTCCCGGTCGCCTGCTCGATCTTTACCAGCAGAACGCAGTGCGTTTTAATCGGCTGGAAGTGCTGGTGCTGGATGAAGCTGATCGCATGCTGGATATGGGCTTTATCCACGACATCAAGAAAATTATTCGCCTGTTGCCGGCAAAGCGCCAGAACCTGATGTTCTCAGCCACTTTCTCCAACGAGATTCGTACGCTGGCAAAAGGCCTGGTACACAACCCGGTAGAGATCTCGGTCAGCCCGCGCAACACTACTGTAGAGTCGGTGGAGCACTGGATTTACCCGGTCGATAAAAGCCGCAAGTCTGCATTGCTGGCGCATTTGATCGAAGAGCAGCGGTGGCATCAGGTTCTGGTGTTTAGCCGCACCAAGCACGGCGCCAATCGACTGACGCGCTACCTTGAAGGCCACGGTATTAAGGCTGCTGCAATTCACGGTAATAAAAGCCAGGGCGCGCGCACAAAAGCGCTTGCTGATTTTAAAAGCAACAGTATCCAGGTTCTGGTGGCAACCGATATTGCTGCCCGGGGTCTGGACATTGACCAATTGCCCCAGGTCGTCAATTTTGACCTTCCTAATGTTCCAGAGGACTACGTCCACCGCATCGGTCGCACCGGTCGGGCGGGAGCCTCGGGGCAGGCGGTGTCATTAGTCTGTGACGAAGAGATTAAACAACTGGCGGATATAGAACGCGTGATCAATAGCGTATTGCCGCGCAGGACCGTCGCCGGTTTTGAGCCGGCGCAGGAGCTGCCAGCCTCGCGCCTGAACCAGCGAGCGGCGCGCCCCAATCGCGCGCGCCAGGCTAAAGTGATTCGTCGCCCCGGGCCTCGCTCCACGGGCAAGCCTCGCAACCCTGTGGTCAATAGCAAGCAGGCGCCTGTTGTGAGCGGCAATTGCTAAAGGTTTTTCGGCAGCTTTACGACGATTCGAGGCCTGAGTGGGGTTAGCAATCAATGGCACTTACTTAACGCCACTACAGTGATTTGCGGAGCCCCGCTGTGTTCGATCCGCGGGCGTCTGCGGCAGGGATGCCGCAGTCGAGCCTCCAGGGAGGGATTCACGGCGTACCGCGGATCGAACACACCGGGGTACATCCGCTTAAGTAAGTGCCATTTCGCGCCGAGTGCCATTCGGGTCAGCAATATCTTCGGAGCTTCAGGCTACAGCACTCTGACCTTGAATGAGCGGCCCTTGAGCTTGCCATGCTGAAGCTTTCTCAGGGCATCGGCTAGAACACTGCGCTTGACTGCGACATAGCTGACATTGTCGAACAGGTCTATCTTTCCCACCTGCTTACCGTCGATGCCCTCATCGCCGGTAAGCGCTCCGAGAATATCCCCCGGCCTTATTTTCTGCTTTCTTCCACCATTGATCTGCAAACTGCTCATAGGCGCGCTAAAAGCGGGTTGTTGCAGCAATGATAATGGTGGCAGGGCCTCATCCAGGATAGCGTCAGCCCCGGATTGCTGGTGTTGCTGAAGCTTATAGGCTTCTCTTTCATCGTAAAGCGTGCAGGCGATGCCGCTGGCCCCGGCTCTGCCGGTGCGACCGACGCGGTGAACATGCAGGTCGCTATTCCTGGCAATGCGGTAATTGACGACCAAATCCAAAGCATCGATATCCAGGCCACGTGCGGCAACGTCGGTGGCGACCAGAATGGTGGTACTGTTGTTGGTAAATTGCACCAGGGTCTGGTCGCGGTCGCGCTGCTCAAGGTCACCGTGCAGGGCCAGTGCGTTGAAGCCCCGCTGCACCAGCATGGCCGCAACTTCCCGGGTCTCCTGTTTGGTATTGCAGAAGACCAACGCGGCTTGTGGCCTGAAATGTAGCAGCAGCAGGCACAGGGCGTCGTCGCGTGATTGATCGCGCCGGAGTTGGTAGAAGTGCTCATCGATACTGCTACTGTCATGACTCGAGGCCACTCGAACCATCGCAGGGTCTACTAAAATGCGGTCGGCTATTGACTCAATCGTGTCCGGGTAAGTGGCGCTCAGGAGCAGCGTCTGGCGCCGTTCGGGCAGTTTTTCAATGATCGCATCGAGACTGGCTTGAAAGCCCATATCAAGCATCCGATCGGCTTCGTCCAGCACCAGGGTGGTGAGATGCGCTGTCTTGAGGGTTCCCTTGCGCAGGTGCTCTTCTATCCGGCCAGGAGTGCCAACAATAATATGGGCGCCATGTTCCAGAGATCCGATCTGCGGGCCCAATGGTGCACCTCCGCACAGGCTCAGGACTTTGATGTTGGGAATACTCCGAGCCAGTTTTCGTATTTCCCTGGCAACCTGATCGGCCAGTTCCCGGGTTGGACAAAGCACCAGACCCTGGACTCGAAAGCTTTTTACATCCAGTTTGTTTAACAAGCCGAGCCCAAAGGCTGCGGTTTTCCCGGACCCGGTCTGGCCCTGGGCAATCAAGTCACGTCCTGCGAGAATCGAGGGCAGGCTCTGCGCCTGGATCGGCGTCATTGCCGTATAGCCCAGAGAATGCAGGCTTTTCAGCAATTCCGCTTGCAGATTGAGTTCAGAAAAGCAGGGGCCAGGCAACATGGGTTTCCTCATCGGCAGTGTGAAGCAGCTTATGGCAACATTTTGGTCAACATAGCGATTGGCATTAAAAAAGGGCGTAACCGCTAGGCCACACCCTTTTTGGAGCCCCATCCTTTGACGGTGGGGCCGGATTTTCAAGATGGCGCCGGTTTATCGGGCCATCGAAAAATCTTTACATTGCTACGATGTTCTCTGCCTGTGGGCCTTTCTGGCCTTGGGTCACAGTGAACTGAACGCGTTGGCCTTCCAAAAGAGTTTTGAAGCCGTCGCCAGAAATCGCGCTGAAATGGGCGAAAACATCCGGGCCAGACTCTTGCTCGATGAAGCCAAAACCTTTTGCTTCGTTAAACCATTTAACAGTGCCAGTAGTTGTAGACATAATAATTTCCTGATATTTCATGAGTTTGATGACCTGGATTAGCAGGTCTTTTCGTGCTGGAAGCGGTGCTATAACTTATGAAAAACAGGACGAGGCACTTCAAGAAGGGACTTCGAAATGGTATGCATAAAATTAAGACGTACTTTCAAGCTGGGACCAAGTATAGAGCGGTTCGGCGCGTTGTCAACAAATATCTTGCATAATAGCTTGCGGCGAGTTTGACCGGCGGCAATGGCACTGGCAAAGGTCGAGACATTGGATCGAGGTGCTTTGCCTGCAATGTCGCTACATCCCTGTAACGAAACGAGCCTGCTAACGTACCAACTGCGCCTGTTTAGTGCGAGTGGCCGTGGGCGATTTCTTCCTCTGTCGCTTCCCTGACTTCAACAATCTCTACGGCGAAATTTAGCGGTATACCCGCCAGCGGATGGTTGCCGTCGATGGTGACGTCATCGCCCTCAACGTTCTTGACCATAATTCTTTGCACCGCGCCTTCGGGAGATTGGGTCTCAAACATCATGCCGGCTTCGATCGTGTCTACACCCTGGAACGCTGCCTTATTCACCACCTGAACCAGGTCCGGCCGCGACTCGCCATAGGCTTCTTCCGGGGCCACGCTCACCTCCACTGAGTCACCCTGGACCTTGCCCGTCAATGCCTTTTCCAGGCCCGGGATAATATTGCCAACACCGTGCAGATAGGCAAGGGGCTCGGAACCTTCGGAACTGTCGAGCACGTTGCCGTCATTGTCAGTCAAGGTATAGTGCATGCTGACTACCAGGTTGTTACCAATTAACAAAGACATTGTTTTTCCTCAGTTATGCGGGGATTGTGCAGCAGGATAGGGCGTGGCGAACACTTGAGTGGGGCGCGAAGCGATCACCATACTCGACGGAATAATAACCGGAATTCGCCGGCAGAGCAGTAAAAAAAGCATTTTATCCCACGCTACCCGCCGCAAATTTGCATCAGCGAAGGGCAGTAGAACCTACTATTCAGGCCACCAAATCTCAGCCCTGTGTGTTGCTAGCCGGGCACCGCTGGAATGGGTTGCCCGGGTTGTTCTGCCGCTGTTACAGTTTCAACTTCATCATCATCTTGTACATGGTTTCAAAGGTTTTGCCATAAGGTGGCGCCATGGCGAGGATAGCGCTCTTCTTGCCTTGCTTGAAGATTGGCCGCAACTTCGAGAATTCGATAAAACCCTCCTTGCCATGGTAGTGCCCCATGCCGCTGTTGCCGATGCCGCCGAAGGGCATATCGTGCTGTACAACGTGGAATACGCTGTCGTTAATGCACATGCCTCCCGACAGGGTGTTATAGATCACCTGCTGCTCTATTTCCTTATCGTTAGTGTAGAGGTACAGCGCCAACGGGCGCTCGTGCTGATTGATATAGAGAATAACATCGTCAATCGAGTTGTAGACCTTGACCGGAAGCAGCGGGCCAAAAATTTCGTCCTGCATAATGATCATGTCTTCGTTGCTGTCCAGCACCACGTGCGGAGGGATTTTGCGGTTTTCAGCATCGATGGGTTCATCACCGAGCAGGTTAATCGGCTTGGCTCCCTTGCTCTCAGCATCCTCCAATGTAGCGGTGAGGCGATCGAATGCACTCTTGTCAATGATCGAGGTGTAGTCACTGGAACTCGCCGTTGGATAGCGTTTGCGGACAATACGCTGGGCGGCCTCAATAAAATCGTTAACCCTGGTTTTTGGCACAAACACGTAGTCGGGGGCGACACAGGTTTGGCCGGCATTGAGGAACTTGCCAAACAGCAAGCGCTCGGCGGCTGTGTTCATATCAAAATCTTCGGTGATAATGGTTGGCGATTTACCACCTAGCTCCAGAGTTACCGGCGTCAGGTTTTCGGCAGCGGTCGCCATGACGGTTTTCGCGGTTTCTGGCGAACCGGTAAATACCAGATGATCCCAGCGCTGGCGGGTAAACTCGCTGGCAGAGACTCCCGGGATAACCGCAAGCGTGGAGACTTCAAAGACATCGCCGATCAGTTTGTCCATGAGTCTCGCCAGGTTCTGGGATTTCGCCGCCATCTTGATGATGCAGCGATTACCGGCAGAGAGGGCGCTGATCGCCGGGCTAAAGGCGAGGAACAGGGGATAGTTCCAGGGCGTTACAATTCCCACCACGCCCTTGGGCTGAGGGATAACAGTGTTACTGGCGCCAAGAAATGATAAGCCAACATGGCGTTTTTGCGGTTTCATCCACTTTTTGAGGCGTTTTTTAGCGTACTGGCAACCGCTAACCAGGCCATAGATTTCCAGCATCCGGGTTTCCTGGTTGGATCGATTACCGAAGTCCTGGTTAATGGCATCGGCGATAGCCTCCTGATTGTCCTTGAGGAGCTTCTCCAGTTTGTTGAGGCTGTCCAGTCTTTCCTGCAGAGTGGGGTAGGGTGCAATGCGTGAAGCATGATGTTGCTTTTCAAAGACTTGCTGGATGCGACTGGTTTTTACCGACGTAGTAATAGCGGCGATATTTTCTGCTGTGTTTGTCATGCTGCGTCTCCCGGTTGGTAATCTGTGCTGCGGCTTGCAAAGGACCTTTTTGGATAATGTACAGCAAGCCAACTGACAATTGAAGGTGCAGACGGTTGGTGTGCGAACCAAAGCTGTGCTCGAGGGTAATCCCTGACCGCTTTTACCCGGCCGTTGCATCCCGGTGTTGCAATATCGCGGACACTTCTGGATAATCCGCGCCTCGGGCCTGTCCCGTTATGGTGACTCTGTCTGGTCCCCTCGCAACGATAGATGGTAAACCCCGCCAGGCCCGGAAGGGAGCAACGGTAGCCACACTAAGTGTGCCGAGGATCGATTGGGCAGGGTCGCCACCCATTCAGAAGTATCAGCATTTCCCGATTGTGCCCACCGTGTATAATGATGGTCCTTTAGTGCAATCGTGGCACACCGTCGATGTCTCACCAGGTTTTAGCACGTAAGTGGCGTCCCTCCAGTTTTAAGCAATTGGTGGGGCAGGAGCATGTGCTCAAGGCGCTGGTTAATGCCCTTGATCGCGATCGCCTGCACCATGCCTATTTGTTCACTGGTACCCGTGGCGTTGGCAAAACCACCATAGCCCGCATTTTTGCCAAATGCCTTAATTGTGAACAGGGAGTCAGCTCCGAGCCCTGTGACCAGTGCTCTGCGTGCCTGGAAATAGCCGAGGGCCGCTTCATCGATCTGATTGAGGTCGACGCGGCGTCCCGGACCAAAGTGGAAGATACCCGCGAGCTGCTTGAAAACGTCCAATATGCACCCAGCAGGGGCCGTTTCAAGGTGTACCTCATTGATGAGGTCCATATGCTCTCCAGTCACAGCTTTAACGCGCTGCTGAAGACCCTGGAGGAGCCGCCACCCCACGTAAAGTTTTTACTGGCAACTACCGATCCCCAGAAACTCCCGGCCACGGTATTGTCGCGATGCTTGCAGTTCAATCTCAAGAACATGCCAGCCGAGCGTATCGTCGAGCATCTGCAATATGTATTGGCAGAAGAGGACGTTAAATTTGATGATGACTCGCTGTGGCTGTTGGCAGAAGCGGCGCAGGGTAGTATGCGTGATGCTTTGAGTCTTACTGATCAGGCCATTGGTTTTGGCGCCGGAACTGTGCTGCAGCAAGATGTTGCGACCATGCTCGGTACCATCGACCGGCAGGCGGTAAGCGGGATTATCGACGCCGTATTGCGGGGCGATGGCCCTGGGCTATTTGCACAAATCGAACAGCTGGCGGCGCTCGGGGTTGATTTTCAGGCACTAATCGACGACGTGTTGACCACCTTGCACGCCGTTGCTGTAGCGCAGGCTGTACCTGATGTGGCGCCGTCTGAGCGAGTTGATACCAGCCGCGTGCGTGAGTTTGCCGCGGCCATAAGCGGTGAGGATGTGCAGCTCTTCTACCAGATGGCCCTCAATGCCCGGCGTGATTTTGCTTATGTACCCGACCCCCGCCGCGGTTTCGAAATGTTGGCTCTGCGCTTATTGGCGTTCCGGCCGATGGCCAGCGATGAAGTCGCGCTCGTCAGTGGCGGTAATGAAGCCGCATTGTCGCCACAGAAAGGTTTGCAGCAACAAGCCACAGCCGGGGTGCCGGGAACAAAAAAGCCTGAAGCGGCCGTTGCTGGCACTCATACTGCCGGCAGCCGGGCCGAGATAACGGGGGGCGAAAAGCCAACATCGACACCGAGCCATCAGCAAACTGTGCGTTCAGAGAAGCTTGTGGAGGCTGCTACAGCAGCTGTGCCGTCAACAACTCCGCTACCGGTCGACCTCCAGCCGCCGGCGCTAGCTGTTCGAAGCCAGAAAGTTACTGGGCAGCAGCCTGCTCTGGAAGATGGCGGGCTTAGCCTGGCTGAGCTTGCGCCCCGGCATTGGCTGGCCCTGTTTCCCGCGCTCAATCTGAGCGGTGTGACACGCAGTGTCGTGTCTAACACGGTACTGGCATCGGTAGAGGGAGAGGCGTTTCACTTCGTGCTGGACCAGCAGCAGGCGGGTCTGTATAACGAGGCACATCGTCGGCGTTTGGAGCAGGCACTGAGCGAATACTTTGCCCATAAAATTTCTATTACCATCGAAGAGGGCGAATTGCAGGGCGAATCCCCGGCACTCTTCAGCTTGAGATGCAAGGCCGAGCGAAGGCAAGCGGCCATTAATGAACTCGAGCAGGACCCCAATGTCAAAATGCTGGTGAGTGAATTCGACGGGCGACTCGATATCAAATCGGTGCAGCCGCTGGACTAGGTCGCGGCCGTGCCCATGGCATCAATGTTGGCTGGCGAGCCAGGAATCACAACAGGAGATATGAGATGTTTAAAGAAGGTCTGGGTGACCTGATGAAGCAAGCGCAGGAAATGCAGGAGAAAATGCGCAAGGCGCAGGAAGATGCTGCGCAACGAGAGGTTACCGGCTCTGCCGGCGCTGGCCTGGTCACGGTAGTGATGAATGGTCGCCACGATGTCAAGCGGGTTGCGGTCGATGATAGTGTGCTGACTGAAGATAAATCCATGCTTGAGGATTTGCTAGCGGCAGCGGTTAACGATGCGGTGCGCAAGATTGAAGCGACGCAGCAGGATTTGATGAAGCAGTTGGCCGGAGGCATGACGCTGCCCGAAGGCTTTAAGATGCCCTTTTAGATGGGGTCTCAAATTTCGAGTCCATTGCTTGAACGACTCATAGATACTCTGCGCTGCCTGCCAGGCGTCGGACCCAAGTCGGCCCAGCGTATGGCCCTGCACCTGCTTGAGCGGAATCGACAGGGCGGGCGCAACCTGGCAGAAGCATTGGCAGATGCCATGCAGCGCATAGGCCGCTGTAGTAACTGCCGCAATTTCACTGAAGCAGAGATGTGCCAGCTGTGTCTCAGTCCAAAGCGTGACCAGGGCCTGATTTGCGTGGTAGAAACTCCCGCAGACATTCTTGCGATAGAGAGTTCCGGGGGCTTCAATGGCAGTTACCATGTACTGATGGGGCATTTGTCACCGATAGATGGTGTTGGCCCCGAGCAGATAGGTGTCGATCATCTGTTGCAGCGGGTCAGCGACGGTGATGTTCGCGAGGTGGTGCTGGCGACGGGCACGACCGTCGAGGGTGAAGCCACCGCCTATTTTATTAGCGAGCAACTCAAGGCAATTGGCGCAACCGTGACCCGTATCGCCCACGGTGTCCCCCTCGGTGGCGATCTCGAATATATCGACGGCGGCACCCTGGCTCATGCCTTCAGTGGCAGGCAGCGGGTCAATTGAATATGCCAAGCCCACCGGATCTGAACCTGGCTATACGCTGGATCAGTAACGATACCGAATTGCGTGCCGCCTGCAATGAATGGTCGCAGCATGAAGCGTTGGCGATTGATACCGAGTTTGTGCGCCGAAAAACCTTTTATCCCATTCCGGCATTGTTGCAGTTCTACGACGGCGTATCGGTGGTGGCGGTTGATCCACTGCCTATCACCGACTGGACCCCGCTACGAGATATCATGTTGTCCAGTAGTGTGGTGAAAGTCTTTCATGCCTGCAGTGAAGATCTCGAAGTGTTCTGGCGTTTGCTGGGAGTTATTCCTGCGCCGATGTTTGACACCCAGGTTGCAGCTGGATTATGCGGGATGCGGCCCTCAATGGGATATAACAAGCTGGTTACAGGTCTATGTCATGTAGAGCTACCGAAAGATGAAACCAATTCTGATTGGCTGCTGCGGCCATTGTCGGACAGCCAGCTCCAGTACGCCGCGTATGATGTGTATTACCTTTACCAGATTTACCAGCAGTTGGCTGGGCTCGCGGCAGAAAAAGGCCGCTCAGCCTGGGTTGCAGAAGAAAGTGCAGCCATGGGTGCATCTCTCGCGACGCTTATTGAACCCTCGCAATATTACCAGCGCTTGAAGGGTGCACAGCGGCTGTCACCATTGGAACTGGAAATTGCACGCAGATTGAGCGAGTGGCGCGAACACTTTGCCAGAGAAGCTGACCTGCCCCGCAGCTGGGTGTTGAAAGATAGCGCAATTATATCCCTGGCGCGGATGCAACCCACAGATATCCAGCAGTTAGCGGCAGTACGCGATCTGCAGTCCTCTACTGCCCGCAAGCAGGGCCCGCGCTTTCTAAGCATCGTTGAGGAGGCCCTGCAGCTGCCGCTGCAGCAGTTGCCTCAAAGCTTGCCCGATACCCTGCAACCCGGCGACAAAGCCAGCTTGAAGCAGGTGCAGCATTTGGTGCGGGCGTGCGCGGAGCAACTCGATATTGCGCCTGAGCTGCTCCTCAACCGGCGTCAGCTCGGTGATGTTACCTTGCGTTTTCTGGCGGGTGAACAAGATGTGCTGCCTGCGGACATCTGTTCCTGGCGGCGCAACGTACTAGAGCCGTTGCTGCAAAAGCTGGAACTTGCGTGAAGAGCCTGTGTAAGATATTTCGCAGCAAGCGCCATGAGGGTATGTATCTTTATGTCGATGCCGAAGAAGGGCTGGAAAGGGTACCAGAGGATTTACTGCAGCGCTTTGGTGTGCCGGTCGAAGCCATGACCCTGCTACTGACCCCTGAAAAGCGTCTCGCCCGGGTAGACGTCAACGAGGTCATTCGCAAATTAGATGACGAGGGCTACTACTTGCAGCTGCCGCCCTCGGTGTTGAGCGAGATGCAGGCCCTGGCTGCGCTGAATAGCAAGCTGCCTCGTTAGCATGGGTCTGCGGGACAGGTTCTGGGAAACTATCCCCTTAGAGCAGTTGACCCGGCAGGAGTGGGAGGCTCTTTGCGATGGCTGCGGCAAATGTTGTCTGCACAAGCTCCAGGATGAAGACAGCGAAGAGGTTTTCTACACCCGGGTGGCGTGTCAGCTGCTGGATCCCGGCACCTGCCGCTGCTCCGATTATGCCCGCCGCCAGCAACGTGTGCCGCAATGTCTGGTATTGAAGGCGGAAGACATTGTGGCATTCAATTACCTGCCATCCAGTTGCGCCTATCGGCTTTTGGCGCAAGGGGATGGCTTGCCAGAATGGCATTACCTGGTCAGCGGTAACATCGAGCGGGTTCATGAGGCAGGCATGTCAGTGCGTGGACGCACTGTGTCGGGCGAATTTGTCCACCCCGATGGCCTCGAAGAACATATCATTCAGTGGGTGGATTGAGTTTGCCGGCAGTCATGGCAAGGTGTCGGAATTTTATCAGGAGTGACGGAAATCATGGAACCACTGCAATTGGCATGGACGATATACATTATCGCCAGTCTGGTACTGGTGGCCCTGTGTTGGTGGGCCAGCGCTTCCTGGAAACCCGTGTTGTTGGCTCGGCTTTTCAGAGTTTGGGCCATGGTGTTGTTGTTTGTGCCGGCTTATGCAGACGTTGAAAGCACCTATCTGGCACCGGCGTGGCTGGTCACACTCTTCACTGCGCTGGGAGAGGGAATGGCGGCAGCGAGAGACGGGTACTGGCCTTTGGTATCGGCTTTTGCATTGTCAACCGCGGTTTTGGTGGCGGGGGCGATTGTGCAGTGGTCAAAACGCCGACAAGGGGCTGAAGGGCTCTAATGTCGCCGTCGCCCGATTCAGGCAAAAATGTTTATAATGCTGCCGTTGCTGATCCCGACAAAAATCGCCGGGCCCTAACTGGCAGCCCAGGTGAGTTTCTTACAGGATAGAATAATGAAGCGTTTTGAAGGTACTGAGGACTACGTTGCAACAGAAGACTTGCAGATGGCGGTCAACGCTGCGGTAACGCTGCAGCGCCCCCTGCTAATCAAGGGTGAACCGGGTACGGGCAAGACGCTGTTGGCGGAGGAAGTGGCGAAATCCCTGGGGCTACGTTTGATCCAGTGGCACATCAAATCCACTACCAAGGCGCAGCAGGGCTTGTATGAATACGACGCGGTATCGCGCTTGCGCGACTCGCAACTCGGTGATGCCAAGGTCCAGAACATTGCAAATTACATCAAGCGCGGCAAGTTGTGGGAGGCATTTACCGCCGACGAGCCGGTGGTGCTGCTGATTGATGAGGTGGATAAGGCCGATATCGAGTTTCCCAACGACCTGTTGGTAGAGCTCGACAGGATGGAGTTTTTTGTTTACGAAACCGGGGAAACGATTAAGGCGGTACAGCGTCCGATTGTGTTTATCACCAGTAACAACGAAAAGGAACTCCCTGACGCGTTCCTGCGTCGCTGCTTTTTTCACTATATCAATTTTCCCGATCGCGACACCATGAGCCAGATTATCGACGTGCACTACCCGGGCATAAAGCAGCAGTTGGTGCGAGATGCCCTGGATGTGTTTTTTGATGTGCGCAGCGTGCCGGGTTTGAAGAAGAAGCCGTCTACCTCCGAGCTGATCGACTGGTTGAAATTGCTCATGTCTGATGACATTCCGGATGAGATACTGAAGGACAAGGATGCTAGCAAGGCCATTCCTCCGCTTTACGGCGCCCTGCTGAAAAATGAACAAGATGTGCACCTGCTCGAGCGCCTGGCGTTTATGCATCGTCGTGATTCGAGACGCTAGGCTTGCCGTTGTACCTAAGCTTGTGCGGGATTCAGGCTGCGAGAATTGACGCAGATATAGAAGTAGGGGAGCCTTATGCTTATCAGCTTTTTTAACACCCTGCGCCGCAGTGGAATTCCGGTGTCGCTGAAGGAGTTGATGGATTTGCTGGGTGGTCTGGAGCAGCATCTGGCTTTTGCCAATATGGACGACTTCTACTTTTTGTCGCGCGCCGTTATGGTCAAGGATGAAAAGTATTTTGACAAGTTTGACCGCGCATTCGGAGCCTATTTCAAAGACTTGCAGGAGCTCGATGACTTGCTTGAGGCGCTCATTCCCGACGACTGGCTGCGCAAGGAATTCGAACGCAATCTGAGTGAGGAAGACAAGGCGAAAATCGAATCCCTCGGGGGCCTCGAGAAGCTGATCGAAGAGTTCAAGAAGCGGCTCGAAGAACAGAAAGATCGTCATGAAGGTGGTAACAAATGGATCGGCACTGGCGGGACTTCGCCGTTTGGTCACTCGGGTTATAACCCGGAAGGGATACGGGTAGGCGGCGAATCGGGTAACAAGCGCGCGGCTAAAGTCTGGGAAAAGCGGGAGTTTCGCAATCTCGATGACAGTGTAGAACTGGGCACTCGCAACATTAAGGTGGCCCTGCGGCGCTTGCGGAAGTTCGCCCGCAGCGGCGCCGCAGAAGAACTCGATCTCGATGACACGATATCTTCGACGGCGCGAAACGCCGGTTTGCTGGATATCAAGATGGTTCCCGAGCGTCACAATGCAGTGAAATTGCTGCTGTTCCTGGATGTGGGCGGCTCAATGGACCCCCATATCAAGGTGTGCGAAGAGTTATTTTCAGCCGCGCGCAGTGAGTTCAAACATCTCGAATACTTCTATTTCCACAATTTTGTGTACGAGTCGGTTTGGCGCAATAATGTGCGTCGCCACCAGGAACGTATACCTTTGCTGGATGTGATGCACAGATATGCTCACGACTACAAAGTGGTATTTGTTGGCGATGCCTCGATGTCACCCTACGAAGTACTCCAGCCCGGCGGTAGCGTAGAGCACTGGAACGAAGAGCCCGGAGAACTATGGATGCGGCGGTTGCGGGATACCTACGACAAAGTGGTCTGGCTGAACCCGGTTCCCAGGGAGGAATGGGACTGGACCCAGTCGGTAGGTATCGTCAAACAGGTGATGGAAGATCAGATGTACCCCATGACTCTGCAGGGCATGGAGCAGAGTATGGCCTACCTGTCGCGCTAATATCCCGAGCATAATTGGCGTCACCTCGTCACCTCGTCACCTCGTCACCTCGTCACCAGGATCATACTGCTTCGGTCAGGCAATGGCTGGTAGGGGGTCCACCGAGCTACCGCGAGCCGGTAATAAATGCAACCAGGGCAGCGGTAACCGCGACATTGAGCGATTCGATCCCACGCTGCAAGGGAATAGCGACATTGATGTCTGCGAGTCGCGCGACTTCAGGACTGATTCCCTCGGTTTCGTTACCCAGTACAAACACACAGCGTTCTGGCAGCTGCATTTCTAGCAGGGATGTTGTCGCATCCGCGTTGAGGGTGACAATGGTGAAGCCCGCATCCTGAATATCCCTTAGGCATGTCTCGAGTTCATCGCAGGTATAGATTGGCGTTTTAAAGAAGGCTCCGGCACTGGCTTTGACCACCAGTGGAGATAGGCGAGTATTTCCCGCCTGACGAGAGATCAGCAGGCCGTCGCAGGCGCTGGCGCCCACCGAGCGAATAGCCATGCCGAGGTTCTGGGGATTGTTGATCCCGTCCAGGGCAATGAAGCGTCCTGCCGCTGTGCGCTGGGACAAGCAGGACGCATCCTGCAAGCTGGGGCAGAGAAGGTCTGCGGCCACGCCCTGGTCCTGGCGACTATTTCTGGAAATGCGCGACAACTCCAGCTTGCCGTGGAGGCTGATGGGTATATCGCGTTGCTCTGCCAGTGTCTTGAGCTGCCTGATTATCGATGAATCCTTATTGGAGCGCGCGAGGTGAAGCCGCAATACCTCGATTTGCTTGTCCTGCAAAGCTTCCAACACGGGATTGCGGCCATAGATGGTGAGGTTGCCAAAGTTCTTGCCGGGTTTGTGGTTCTGGCTCATATACGCTCTGGATGTCTGGATGTCTGGATGTCTGGGTGTCTGGGTGTCTGGATTGGGGGGAATCCACGCCGGTATGGTCAGGGTCGAAAGAACCAGGCGATCATAATAACAGCAAAGCCGGAGCCATGGCTTCAATGCTGTGCCCTCGCATGGATGCGAGCAAGGACAACTGTCGCGCCGCAGGCGCCAGGATGGAACCTGTCAGGTATGTAAGGGGCAGGTTTTTCGCCTTTTGCACAAATCTGGAACAAATTTTGCATCCCAGCACGCACTAAGTGCGTGCGTTTGGTCGCTAATGGGCCCGCATCTGGTGCGAATGGCGTTTTACGCTTACGAGCAGTCCGATTTTGGGTCATTAAACGCACCAAAATAGAACGAATAAAATCTTGATGCACTTAAACGGTGCAATTAGGTGTTGAGTAAGGCTGAAAAACAGCGAACCCAGGAGAAAAACAACCCAATGAAGACCTTGAATATCGCAAGAATGCTTCTACCCATGACGCTGCTGGCGCCCGGGGCAGCAGTCGCTGAAACCCTGAACGGCGTGAATACCGGCTGGATGATTACTGCAACGGCCCTGGTGTTATTTATGACCTTGCCTGGCCTGTCGCTATTTTACGGTGGACTGGTGCGCAGCAAGAACGTACTCACCATATTAATGCAATGTTTTGCGATTTGCTGTATAGCGTCACTGTTCTGGTTGGTCATTGGCTACAGTCTGGCTTTCAGCGAGGGCAATGCCTTCGTGGGTGGTTTGTCCAAGGTTATGCTGGCCAATGTGGGTGAAGATACCCTCAGTGGCGGGATTCCCGAATCAGTATTTTTTATGTTCCAAATGACTTTTGCCATTATCACGCCGGCACTGATTATTGGTGGCTTCGCCGAGCGGATTAAGTTCTCTGCCGTCGTGATGTTTACGATCCTCTGGTTGCTGTTGGTTTACGCCCCTGTTACCCACTGGGTGTGGGCAGAAGGAGGTTGGCTTTACGATATGGGCTTGTTGGACTTTGCTGGCGGCACAGTAGTGCATATTACTGCCGGCGTCGCCGCCCTGGTGGCTGCGATTGTGATTGGCCCACGCAAAGGTTTTTCCAGGCAGGCTATGCCGCCCCACAATATGACCATGACCGTAACCGGCGCGGGAATGCTTTGGGTAGGATGGTTCGGATTTAATGCGGGTAGTGCGCTGGCGGCAGACGGTAATGCCGGAATGGCGATGCTGGTGACCCATATCTCTGCAGCAACCGCGTCACTGGTGTGGATGACGCTGGAATGGATCAAGTATGGCAAACCCAGTGTACTCGGTATTGTTACCGGTATGGTGGCGGGCCTGGGTACCATTACGCCAGCATCTGGCTATGTTGGCCCGGGCGGTGCCCTCGTAATTGGTCTCTGTGCCGGTATTACCTGTTTCTACGCCACCCTTGCAATCAAGCATAAGTTCAAAATAGACGACTCACTCGACGTATTTCCGGTGCACGGTGTGGGCGGTATTCTCGGTACATTTCTGGCCGGTGTTTTTGCCAGTAGTGAATTGGGCCTCTTCAGCGGACAGGGTCTTGCCGATGGCATGACGATTGGCTCGCAGTTGATGGTGCAGCTTACCGGCATCGGTGCCACATTTTTATATGCAGGTGTGGCAACCTACGTTTTGCTCAAGATAACATCGCTGCTGATAGGGCTGCGAGTGACGTCTGAGGAGGAAACGGGGGGCTTGGATGTCGTATTCCATAATGAAGCCGGTTACGATTTCTAGCCCCGATGGGTCGGTGCGGTCCTGCCGGGGATATGCGAGCATGCAGCCAAACCCAAAGGTTCGGCTCGCCATCCGCAGCACTTACAGGACAATATTCGATATGCCTATGCGTAAACTAATCATTTATAGCACTGTTGGTTGTCATTTGTGTGAGCAAGCCAGAGCACTGATATTCCCCTTTCTGAAACCCTTAGGCATTGAGTTGGTAGAATGCGATATCGCCAATAGCGACCAGTTGATAGACGAATATGGTGTGCGAATACCGGTGCTGCAGCTGGAGAATGCAGCGCAGGAGTTGTCGTGGCCTTTTACCGAGGAAGACTTTGTGGCCTATGTTGCCGGTTCATCATCTCCGGGCTGAGCAAAGGCGGTTGCCGGCGGATTGAGCTTGAACAAGCGGCGGCTATTATCGACGCTATTTTTGCACAGGGTTGCAACGGGGCACCCAAGCAAGTTGGCGACGAAGCTGGCAATGGCCGGCAGCAGGCAAGGTTCGTTGCGCCGGCGTTGAGGTACGACGAGCTGCTTTTTATTGAGATGGCGGGGCAGCAGGTAAGGGGCATCTGTCTCCAGCAGCAGGCGATCCTGCGGCACATAGCTGACTGCTTCGCGCAGTGCCTGTCCGCGTTTGGGGTCGCATATCCATCCGGTAATGCCGATATAAAAGCCCAGGTCGAGGTATTGCCGAAGCTGGCTTTTGCTGCCGGTAAAGCAATGGGCAACCCCACCGCCCAGTAACTGGCGGTAGTTATCCAGAATATCGATCTGTGCTTCAAATGCGTCACGTTCATGCAGATAGACTGGCTTTTTGCAGGCGGCGGCAATATCGAGTTGCCCAATAAAGGCCTTGCGCTGGTTTCCGGGGCTGGAAAAATTCCGGTTGTAATCGAGGCCCATTTCGCCCACGGCAACAACCTCGGGCTCCTCTACCAGACGCAGCAATTGTTGCTGGGCGGCATGGTCGAAGTGATCGGCATTGTGGGGATGTATGCCCGCCGTGGCGAACACGTATGCCGGATACTGGCGTGCCAAACGGATGCTTTCTGCTGAACTTTCAGGACATGTGCCTATGGCCACCAGAGCTTCTACAAATGCTTCCCTGGCGCGAGATACCACGGCAGCAATATCACCATGGAACTGGGTGCTGGCAAGGTTAACGCCGGCATCAATCAGTCCGTACCGCGTGTTAGACATCAAGCTTTCGCGCGTTGCTTGAGTAAGGTCTGGATTCTATTGTTGGAACCGACGGCGCATCCGGGTTCATATCGTTCATTGGTAACAAGCCCGATAATGTGCCGCAATGGCAGCGATTCACAAACGAATTCCAGCAATCTTCTAGTCGCTCTTGGCGACCCGGACTGCAAGCACATCGCAGCCCGCCCCGTGTAAAACGCCGTTGGCAGTAGAGCCGAAAATCAGGGCAAGGCCATGCCTGCCATGGCTGCCTACAACAATGAGATCAGCGCCGATATCCTCGGCCAGGTTGTGAATCTCCGATTCAGGTCTGCCCAGCACTATGTGCTGTGACGAGGCATCGATACCCAGAGGCTCCGCGAGCGCCGCAAGTTGCAGCGTGGCCTGCTTCTGGATTTCCTCCTGCACTCCCGAGAAATCGAGGGGGATATCGCCACCGTAGGTGAAACTGATAGGCTCTATTACATGCACGACGCTGAGTTTAGCGCCGTATACCTTGCTCAAGGATGTTCCCCGGGCCACTACCTGTGAGGCTTCTTCACTTAGATCTATCGCTAGCAGTATGTGTCGATAAGTGGCCATCTGTTAATTTCCTCAGTACTTTTTGATGGTCTTTTTATAACATAGCTGATGAAGAAACCGAATTCTATTGCTGGATTTAGATCAACAAATTGGCATTTCGTTAGCAACAGGATCAACGCGGCAGAGGACAGGGTGCTGTCGTTTGTTATACAGTCGCGCTCCCGGGTCGCATCCAGCACATTCGGGTGGTGTGCTGGCAACCCCTTTTCGATCTAGCGTAACGGAGCCCCGGCTATGAACTCGCAGTGGATAATGGTGGTTTTTGTGGTGTTGGCAATTTCGCTTGCGATAGCACCCGTCTACTGGATGCGACCTTCGGCCCGCCAACGCCAGTTGGCGCGGCTGCGGGAATACGCACTTACCCTCGGTTTGCGGCCCGAATTAAGTACTGTGCCCGAGGCCATGCAGCGCGCGGGCTATGCCGACAGGCTGATGAAATACCAATGGCATCGACCCACGGGTGACTGGCCGCGCCACGGGGATGTATGGCTGGCGCTGTTGCTTCCTGCCGATGGTCCGAAGCAAAAGTGTTGCTGGCCAGACCGAGGCCAGCTTGGGGGGCCAGATGTTTTGTTGCAAGCCCTTCAGGAGGAAATGCCTGAAGGGCTGTTTGCGATTGAAGCAAGTCCTTTGGGGTTGGGGTTTTATTGGCACGAAGCTGGCGATAGCGACCGGGTAGACCAGTTGTTCCAGCATCTGCAACCCTGGGTGGAGCCTTATCGTGAGGCATTTAGCGAGCGCGAGCATGAACCCCTCGGCCCGGATAGCGCAGAGGGCTGGTAGTGCTGCTGATACAGCGCAATTTTATTAGTGTTAGTGAAGGGTAGTGGCGTGATCTGGTATTTGTTCGAGCTGGAGGTTAATCGAACAGAAGTAGTCCTCCATTCTGGGGTCGTCGAAGCCTCCGGCCTGAATTCTCAGCGCCGCTCGCTGCAATAACTGTTCGGCCTCCTGGTAGTCACGTTTGCTGCTGGCCTCGCTAGCCATTGCGATCCAGGTGTCGAGCATGACTCTGGATCCCAGCCAGTCTACCTGATCCTGGAGTTGTTGATGTAACTGCGGGCTCAAATGGTAATTCTGCCTGCGCGCTTTCAGAATGCGCTTGATTTCTTTCAGTTCGTTGCGAACTTTGCCAGCTTCGGCGCTACTGGACATGGCGGTTCGATAGGTCTCGCCGCGAGGGTGCGCCGGTAAATCATCCAACAGTGACTGCAGTTGCTGCTGTTCGTCCAGTGCAAACTGTGGGTCTTCTTCCAGTGCTTGCATGCGCAGCACAGTTTCGAGTGCCGCCTGATAGAGCTCGTGCACAACTACAGGGTTGCCGCTGATTGCCTGCCAACGCTGGGCCAGTTGTTTGATCTGCCTGACGCGCTGCTTCAGAATTGCTGTTTCCAATTCGGACGTGGTTAGTTTCAGCTTGCTGGCATTGCGTTGCCTGCTAACGAGGAGCAATGCAAGCAATAGACCAACGATCGCAATGCTAAACCATATCATGCCCATATCCGTGGTGCTGTAAAAAAGTTTCCGCCAATACTTGCGCCTAATTCAGGTTCAGGTGTGGCGGTATTGAGCCAAGCTTAACATTATAAAGCGCTAGCCGGTTGGCTGACGGTCCAAGCCTGGAATTGATGACATTAAGCTGTTTATACCATTGCACATTGACCGGTTAAACCTTAATTAATGCGATTTGTTGCTATTCACCTAAACTTGCCATAGCTTGCCTGTTTAGCCTCCAAAGGGTGCACGTTCAGCTTGTCCAAAGTTGGAAATTCGCAGTGTCATCTCAAAATTTTGTTGCAGTTGAGGCTTGACCGCAGCACAAGCTGGTCTTATAAACTGCCGTCCCGATGCACATTGCGTGTTGTTCACCGCAAAAAAATAGTGGAATTGTCGAAATAATGGGTAAATCGCTGGTTATCGTAGAATCGCCTGCCAAGGCTAAAACCATTAACAAGTATCTTGGCAATGACTTTGTCGTCAAGTCCAGCATCGGTCATATTCGTGATCTGCCAACCAGTGGTTCGCGCAAGCAGGTAGACCCCAAGAGCAGGGCAGCAGAGGCGGCGAAAACCCGAAAAATGGCGCCCGATCAGAAAGTTTTATATAAAAAGAAGAAGGCTGGTGAGCAGCTGGTGCGGAGGATGGGTATCGATCCCGAGCATGGGTGGAAATCACAATACGAAATCCTGCCGGGCAAGGAGAAAGTCGTCTCGGAGCTGCAGAAGCTCGCCGGCGCTGCCGATACTATTTATCTGGCGACGGATTTGGATCGCGAGGGGGAGGCCATTGCCTGGCACTTGCGCGAAGCTATTGGCGGTAGCGAAGAAAAATATCGGCGAGTAGTCTTTAACGAGATCACCAAGAAAGCCATTCAGGCGGCATTTGCCGAACCTTCAGAGCTGGATATGGACCGCGTTAACGCTCAGCAGGCACGACGTTTCCTCGATCGCGTGGTTGGCTTTATGGTGTCACCTCTGCTGTGGGCGAAGGTTGCCCGCGGGCTTTCAGCCGGGCGAGTCCAGTCAGTCGCGGTACGGATGATAGCCGAGCGCGAAGGCGAGATTCGCGCCTTTGTGCCGGAAGAATATTGGGAGATCAAGGCGCAACTCAATACTGCCAAGTCAGAAAAATTCCAAATGGAGGTGGCGAAGCATCAAGGGCAAAACTTTCGCCCAACGACCGAACAACAGGCCATGGCCGCAGTCGCCCAGCTGGAACAGGCAAACTATGTAGTGTCCCGGCGCGAGGACAAGCCTACTACCACCAAACCGCCGGCCCCCTTCATTACCTCAACCCTGCAGCAGGCTGCCAGTACCCGTCTTGGATACAGCGTAAAGAAGACCATGATGATGGCCCAGCGGCTTTATGAGGCCGGGCACATCACTTATATGCGTACAGATTCAACCAACCTCAGCCAGGATGCGGTAGCAGCCTGTCGCGATTTTATTCAAACGGAGTACGGTCCGCGCTATTTGCCGAAAGATCCAGTTGTGTACAGTAGCAAAGAGGGTGCCCAGGAGGCGCATGAGGCGATCAGGCCGTCGGATGTGCGCCATACCTCGACCTCACTCACGGCCATGGAGCGCGATGCCCAGAGACTTTACGAGCTGGTATGGCGGCAGTTTGTTGCCTGCCAGATGACACCGGCAGAATTTATCAGTACCTCGTTGAGTGTGGTTGCGGCAGATTACGAGCTGCGCACCCGTGGTCGGATCATTCGCTTTGACGGATTTACCAAAGCTCTCCAGCCGGTTGGTAAGCAAGAAGATGATCGATTGCTGCCTGATGTAGCGCAGGGCGATACGCTAGACCTTGCCAGGCTCGACCCCAGTCAGCACTTTACCAAGCCGCCGCCGCGCTACACCGAAGCGGGCCTGGTTAAGGAATTGGAAAAACGCGGCATTGGTCGCCCGTCAACCTATGCCGCCATCATTTCGACCATTCAGGATCGAGGCTATGTGCGGCTTGAGAAGAGGCGCTTCTATTCAGAGAAGATGGGCGACATCGTCACCGAACGCCTGGTCGAGAGCTTTTCTGACCTGATGGATTTTGGTTTTACCGCCAACATGGAGGAGTCGCTCGATCAGATAGCCGAGGGCCATAAGGATTGGCGTAATTTGCTGGATGAATTTTATGGGGGTTTTCGCCAGAAACTGCAGCGGGCTGAGTCCGATGAAGGCGGGATGAGGGCGAATACGCCTACAGAAACCGATATTGCCTGCCCGGACTGCGGTCGACCGATGATGATTCGCACTGCCAGTACCGGGGTATTCCTCGGTTGCTCTGGCTATTCCTTACCCCCGAAAGAGCGGTGTAAAAAGACAATCAACCTGGCGCCAGGGGACGAGGCGGTAGATGTTGAAGCCAATGACGAGGCGGAGTCGCTGCTGCTGCGTACCAAGCATCGCTGCAAGCTATGTAATACCGCAATGGATTCCTACCTGATTGACGAAACTCGCAAATTGCATGTCTGTGGCAACAATCCTGATTGCCCGGGCTTTGAAGTTGAAAAAGGCACCTATAAAATCAAGGGTTACGATGGGCCGGTTATCGATTGTGATAAGTGTGGCGCCACCATGGAGCTGAAAACCGGGCGCTTTGGCAAGTATTTTGGCTGTATCAGTCCCGACTGTAAAAACACCCGCAAGCTGTTACGCAATGGCGAGGCGGCACCGCCAAAAATGGATCCTGTTCCGATGCCGGAGCTGCAATGTGTCAAGGTAGATGATCATTATATTCTGCGCGACGGCGCATCGGGAATGTTCCTGGCCGCCAGTCAGTACCCGAAGAACCGGGAAACCCGGGCGCCGGAGCTGGGTGAGTTGCTCCCGCACAAAGACCAGATCGATCCCAAGTACGAGTACTTGTTCACGGGCCCGGTTAAGGATCCGGATGGCAACCCTGCGATTATTCGTTATAGCCGCAAAAACAAAGAACAGTACCTGATGTCAGAAGTTGACGGCAAGGCGAGCAAGTGGCGCGCTTTTTACCGCAACGGCAAGTGGCAGGAGGAACAGGGTTCAGCAAAGGGAGGTAAGTAAATTGCCCCTGCGCGCCCGTCAACGCCGGGTTATCCAAAAGCAGATGTTTGCCCGCTGGCACCTCGACTGGGCAAAACAGTGGCCGCAGCAATCCCAGCAGCGCGCCGCTTTGCTGGAGTCGGCTGTGCTGCATACGGTGGCTGCTTATCATTGCTTTCTCGCGGAAATCGCCGCGGATGAACACCAGCTGCCCAAGCAACTGCCCAGCAATATTGGCAGTGCTGCTGCGCTTGCCGCTGGCTACAGTGATTTCCTGCCGGCCGCGGTGCGCGAATGCGCCAATCTCGAGGCACAGGCCGGTTGGTTAGCGGATTTGCTGCAATGGGCCCAAGCTGTCGCTCGCCTGGACGAAGAGCTGCCGGTGCCGGTATCCCCTGACTTGATATCCAGCAGCGGGCCGGCCTCCCAGGCAGCAGACTGCGAGGGCCTTGATCACTGTCTGGCTCAGCTTGAACAGCTGATTGATCGTCTGCGTGGTGACATGCTGGAATATTGAGGCAGTTAAAGGCCGGCTTGGCCTGTGCGCCACGTGATTGTTGTTAATCGCCCCACAGGGCTCTTTTCCAGCTCGCGATCTTTTTAGTGTTTAAAGCTGTTTCCCCAGCAAATACTCCCAATATGCAACCGTGCGTCGTCTTGCCACGAAGTAACCTCAAATGTTATAAATGGCGCTGTATTCAGCTTAAGGAGGTTTATGTGTCTTCGGTGCTTGAAATTATTGAGCTCAAAAACGGTGACATCGTACTGCAACCCGCAGATAGCGAAGACAGCCCGATGGTGACCATCAGGTTTTCGGACGAGGCAATAGACCACATGCCTTATATGAAACTCGAAGTAGCAAAGGCAATGATCCAGGCGGGCATTCAGGCTTTTGCCGAGTTAAGCGAGCAGGCCGACCAGGCGGCAATGGAAAGCGGTGACATGATTCAGAATACGGTCGTACACTAAGTTTATTCTTATAGATTGAATGCTTTGTTTCATTCGGCGTCGGGGTCCTAAGGCTCCAGGCGCCAACTATCATCCCTCATCCCTCATCCCCCAGAAAGCCATTCCCGCCCTTGGATGGGAAATTGCTTCTCAGCGGCGAATGATGCCAACACTAATCCCTTCGATGCTGCACTCCTGCTCTCGCAGGTCGATAGCAATGGGTTCAAAATCGGGGTTTTCCGGCATCAGTACTATTTGGTATTTATTGCGAGTGCGCTGCAGTCGCTTAACGGTAACTTCATCATCAAGGCGTGCGACAACGATTTGGCCGTTGTTGGCTTCAGGAGTCTTGTGGACCGCCAGAAGGTCGCCGTCGAGGATGCCAGCGTCGCGCATGCTCATACCCTTTACATTGAGCAGGAAGTCAGCGCTGGGATTAAAAAAACCAGGGCTAATATCGCAATAGTCTTCAACTTGCTCGGCTGCCAGAATGGGGTAACCTGCAGCGACCTGGCCGACAATCGGGATACCTTTCTGTTCGGGTAGGCGAATGCCGCGAGATGCGCCCGGCACCATTTCGATAGCCCCTTTGCGGGCGAGTGCGCGCAGGTGCTCCTCTGCCGCGTTAGCAGACCGAAACCCCAACTCACGGGCAATGTCAGCTCGTGTGGGTGGAAATCCGGTCTGTTCGATATGCCTCCTGACTAACTCAAGCACCTGATGTTGTCTTGCGGTCAATTTTTCCATGTGGCACCGAATAGTGAATGGATATACAGTCACTGTCAGTATATACAGTTGCTGGCATATCACAATACTCGAGGCGGGGAAAAAGCGGCTGTCACTAGTTGCATGCGCAATACCAGGGCGTTGCCTGCTTGGGCAGTCACGGTACAGGCAGCAATACCGGATCTGCTAATCGTCGATCAGGCCGTTGGTTATTTCCGGCTCAATCGCATTGAGAGGGTTATTGCTGGAGTTTGGGCAGAGAATCGCGTCGCTTTCGGTGCTGTCTTCGCGACTCAGCTCATAGCCGTTGCGCCAATCTTCTGGCGGTTCAATTTCGGACAGATATAGTTCTTCCCAGCTTTCTACATCGAACTCGTCTATTTCGCCATCCAGATGTTGTATTTCGATGGTGGCGGCATCTTCATCAACCGCAACGACTTCAAATACCAGGTGTTCGCTGGTCTCATGATACCAACTGCCGACGCAAGGCTTTACTCTTCTCATGGTTTGACTCGCTGTCCAGTCTTTAACGCTTGAGTTATTGAACATGTAACCGCTACCATAAGCCAAATACCGATTGGTAGTTGCAGAATTCTTTTTTAATCCTCAAAACTATAAGAAAGGCAGAGTAGTTGGCATTGATGCAACAAAAACTGGCAGTGATAGGTGGCAGTGGCTTGTTCGCCATACAGGGCCTTGGTGATGTGGTCGAGCATCTCCCGGCGACACCCTATGGTGATCCTAGCGCGCCGGTGCTCGAGGGCCGCATCGGTAATGGCTCGGTGCTTTTCCTGTCGCGCCATGGCCGTGGTCGTCACCTTCCACCCCATGCGATCAACTATCGCGCCAACCTTTGGGCCTTAAAGGCGCTAGGTACGTCCGGCGTTGTCGCCATCAATGTTGTGGGTGGGATCTCGCCCGGGATGGCGCCCGGTAGTTGGGTAGTTCCCGACCAGATTATCGATTACACCTGGGGGCGGGAGCATAGTATTTATGATGCCTCATGCAACCAGACTGAACATGTTGATTTTACCGGGCCCTACGACAGCTCCTTATCCGCTGACCTTGTTGCTGCCGCCGAAGCTGATGGTCTCGCGGTACTGGCAACGGGTACTTATGGGTGTACCCAGGGGCCGCGGCTGGAGAGCGCTGCAGAAATAAAGCGTCTGGAGCGAGATGGTTGCGATATTGTGGGTATGACAGCCATGCCTGAGGCGGCGCTGGCCCGCGAACTGGCAATTCCCTACAGCTCGCTTTGCCTGGTAGTAAACTGGGCCGCAGGCTGCGCCGGCCCAACGATTAGCTTCGATGATATGCAGGCGGTAGTGACCCAAAAAATGCCCCAGGCCGTTGCCCTGCTGGCGCGGCTTGTGGACTAGTCTGTCCCGCTGCTGATGCAGGGTCCGCCGTGCCGGGCTTTAGGGTGACACTTGCCAGGGGCTGATACGGACCAGCATACCAAACAGCGGGTGGTCGAAGTAATGTACTTCGTTGCTCCGCATCCTGCGTTGCTCTTGCAAATGACCAGCCCTGGCTACTGCGCGGTAGTCATAGCTGTCGGCCCTTTCCAGCGCTAAGGGCACCGCAGACAATTCTTCCGGGGCGTCAGCGACCGGAGCGTAGCCGGTAAAGTCGCCCCACCAAATTTCGGTGTCGACATGCAGGTAGCGCTTCAGGTAAAACCCGATATAGCCTTCGAACTCAGAAAAGTTGCCATTGGTGTTTCCCGCCTCAATGTGGAAATAAATAGGTGTGCCATCTCCCGCCAGCTGCTGGCGCCACGCGCGATAATCAATGACTTTGTAATTGCCGCGGCTCTGGAGTTTATTGCGCAGGGCCTGCATTTGGAGATCTTGCGCGCCAACCCCGCGGTATTGGAGCATAGAGGCGGGCGGAGTTTTATAGCGGGGACCACGCAGCGGGGCAGGGGGTTCCCATATTTGCAATGCAGCGCTGCCCTCACCAATCTCGGGCAAGCGGTAGCTCGGTTGCGCCATGCGTAAGTCAATGGCTGTCAGCCAGCTTTCTTCCTGTTGCGCGGCGCCTGAAAGATTGCGAAACAGCAGTACCTCGAACTGGAACCAGCGTGGTTTGCCGGCATAGGGGTCATCGTCCTGTGCCCTTGCAATGACGGGGATCGCCAGCAGGCCTGCCAGTAGCAGGGTCGTCAGGTAACGCATGGCTTGCTTCCTATTGTCCGGGGTCGTCATTATGCCGCTTGGGATTGCAATTGCTCAAGCACCGAACGCACAAAGTCGATCCGCTCCTGGGCGCTTTTTAGTTCTGCTTTGAAGCGCAGTTGATTACCGGCTTCGATGCGAAAGCAGCCCGGTTCTGATTGTACGATCTTCACCAGCGCCATGGGATCAACCGGAGTGTCCTGCTCGAATACCAGCTTGCCACCCTTGGCGCCAGCCTCTATTTTGTTGATCCCGAGATGCTCGGCCTCCAGCTTCATGTTGGTAACCTGGAACAGCTGCCGGGTGAACTCCGGGATCAGGCCAAATCGATCAATCATTTCAACCTGCAGGGCATGCAGCTCGGATTGGTTGCGGGCATTTGCAATACGCTTGTATAGCGTCAATCGAGTGTGTACGTCTGGCAGGTAGTCGTCGGGAATAATCGCTGCAATATTGAGATTAACCTGGGTGTCGTGGATCGGCATACTGACCGCGCTCAGGGTCTTGCCTTGCTTCAGGGTTTTTACTGCCCGGTCGAGCATGTCCATATATAGAGAAAAGCCAATTTTCTGGATGTGGCCGCTCTGGCCATCACCTAATAATTCACCGGTGCCGCGTATTTCGAGATCGTGGCTGGCCAGTATGAAGCCGGACCCAAGTTCCTGTGCTTCGGCAATCGCCTCGAGCCGCTTGATGGCATCCGCTGACATCGCTTTGTGATGCGGTGTCATCAGATAAGCATAGGCCTGGTGGTGCGAACGACCGACCCTGCCACGCAGCTGGTGCAGCTGGGCGAGTCCAAATTTGTCTGCGCGCTCGATGATAATGGTGTTGGCCGACGGTATATCAATACCGGTCTCGATGATGGTGGTGCATACCAGCACGTTAAAGGTCTTATGATGAAAGTCGCTCATCACCTGTTCCAGGTCGCGTTCGCGCATCTGCCCGTGGCCGACGGCTATGCGGGCCTCAGGCACCAGTTCCCCAAGCTCGCGAGCGGTGCGCTCGATGGTGCTGACATCGTTGTGCACGAAATAGACCTGGCCGCCGCGCAGCAGCTCACGCATTAATGCTTCTTTGATCACGGCATTGTCGATTTCCCGGACAAAGGTTTTGATGGCCAGGCGTCGGGCCGGCGGGGTGGCAATGATTGACAGGTCACGCATGCCCGACAGCGACATGTTCAGGGTTCGGGGTATGGGGGTTGCCGTGAGAGTGAGAATGTCGACCTCGGCTCGCAGCGACTTCAGCATATCTTTCTGGCGCACGCCAAACCGGTGTTCTTCGTCAACAATCACCAGTCCGAGCTTGTGGTAGGTGATGTCGCCCTGCAACAGCTTATGGGTGCCGATCACGATATCCGCTTGACCCGAGGCAATTCGCTGTCTCGATTCGCTCTGTTGTTTGGCGCTACGAAATCGTGACATGACCTCGATGGTGATCGGCCAATCAGCAAAGCGGTCGCGAAAACTATCATAGTGTTGTTGGGCTAGCAGGGTAGTGGGGACGAGCACTGCCACCTGGCGGCCGTTTTGAGCAGCGATAAATGCAGCCCGCATTGCCACTTCGGTCTTGCCAAAGCCAACATCGCCGCACACCAGTCGGTCCATCGGTGTTGGCTTGGCGAGGTCACGCAGTACGGCGTCGATAGCGTTTAATTGGTCGTCGGTCTCTTCAAAGGGAAAGCCGGCGGCAAAGGCGCTGTAAATTTCCTCATCGACACCCAGGGCTTCCCCGGGGCGTGCTGCGCGGCGCGCGTAGATCTCAAGCAATTCAGCAGCGGCGTCGCGTACCTGGCGCGCCGCTTTTTCTCGCTCCCGCTTCCAGCTATCGCTGCCCAGGCGATGCAGTGGGGCGTTCTCGTCCTCGACTCCGGTATAGCGATTGATCAGGTGCAGGGATGAAACCGGAACATAGAGTTTTGCATCATCGGCGTATTGCAGGACCAGAAACTCGCAGGGCTCGTCGTCGACTTCCAGGCATTGCAGGCCCAGGTAACGGCCGACGCCGTGTTCAATATGTACGACTGGCGAGCCGATACGCAGTTCGGCGAGATTGAGGATAATTGCAACCGCGGCATCCTGGGTCTTGGCCTCCCTCTTTAGCTGGGCTACCCGATTTCCCAGTAAGGCAGCTTCGGGAATGACGGCAATTTTCTGGTCCAGCAGAAAGCCGCTTTGTAGCGGTGCAATGGCGATAGCGCAATTGGGTTGCTTGGCCAGGAAGTCGTGCCAACCATCAACGTTAGCGGGTTTGATATCGGCCTTGGTCAGTTGTTCCAGCAAAATTTCGCGTCGTCCTGCAGAGTCAGCGGTGAACAGGAGCTGGCCCTGCCAATCGGCGGCAAAGTTCTGCAATTTCTCCCACGGATGCTTTTTACGGCCATCCGCTATCAGGTCCGGGCAGGTTTGCAGCGGTAGTTCAACGGCATGCTTGGGGCTGGCCTCATTGTCGGCAGCGGCAAGCTCAAAACGGGGATAGTGCTTTAACGCCGCAAACAGCTCTTCGCTGCTGGCGAATAGCTCCTTGGGGTGAAGTAGCGGGCGCCGCGGGTCGATATTGAGTTCGCGATAGCGCTGGTTGACATCTCGCCAGAAGCGCTCAGCTGCCGCGTGGACACCTTGCTCCATCAATACCAGGCAATCGTCGGGTAGATAGCTATCGAGCAGTACGGTGCTGTCAAAAAACAACGGCAGGTAGTACTCGATTCCCGGGGGAGCGAGGCCGTCCGAAATATCCCTGTACAGTGGGCAGTCCCGATGGTCGACATGAAAACGACTGTGCCATTGTTCTTTGAAATACTTGATAGATGCTGCGGTGAGAGGCATCTCTAATGCCGGCAACAAGCGGATTTCGGCGATTTTTTCCAGGGTGCGCTGGGACTCAGGGTCGAAGCTACGCAGGCTATCAATTTCGTCGTCAAGAAAATCGACTCGATAGGGAGTTTGGCTTCCCATCGGGAACAGATCGACCAGTGACCCGCGCATTGCATATTCACCATGCTCCAACACCGTATCCACGCATCGATAGCCCGCCAAATTGAGCTGCTCGCGCAGTTGCTCTCGGCTGATATTATCGCCGCACGCAAGAAGCAGGCTATTTTGCAGTATCCATATTGGAGGTGGCAGTCGGTGCATGAGGGCGCTGACGGGGATGATGAGTATGCCCTGCTGGCGCTGGGGTAATTGATGCAGGCTTAGCAGTCTCTCCGAGATGATGTCCTGGTGGGGCGAAAAGCTGTCGTAGGGTAGCGTCTCCCGGTCGGGGAAATGCAGGACTGGTAACTGCTTGCCAGCAAAAAAAGCTGTCGATTGCTGCAGTGCTTCGGAGTGAGCCGTATCAGCGGTGATAACCACGGCGAGGCGACCACTGTTAGTGCAGGCTTCTGCGATTGCCAGGGCGTCGCTATCGCCCGGAAGAGGTCGCAACATTTTGCTGGCGCCACGCCCGGGGGCAGACTCCAGAGGGAGAAGTGAGGACACGTTTTGAGGCACCGGACAGAGTAAGAGTTCGCTATTGTATTGTCTGCCCGGGGATTTGCCAGCGCTATGGGGCCGTCCAGGAAGTTTGGCGCCGGCTTTTGCCACGGAATATGCCGGCGAACTGCATGCCTTGCAGGCTAAAAATTTACCACTAAAGTCGATGCGGTCCAACTTGCGCTGGGTCGGCGTAATCCGGATAATACCGCGCACCTTTGGATTGATGCGGAGTGTCAGTGTGACCGAGAACAAACGAGCCAGACCAGATGATTATTTTAAAGACTGGAAGGAACGGGAGGCTCTAGCAGAGGATATCCTGCCGTTGGTGGGCAGGCTGTACCGCAAGAACAATGTAAAAACCTATATCTACGGCACTTCATTAGTCAACCAGTCGGCACTCCAGGTGATGAAGGCGCACCGCGCCGTGCGCCAGGTAGAAGAGAACGAGCTATCGGAGTTCGAGACTTATCCGGTGATCAAGATCCTGTCAGAGCTGGATTTAGGTACCGCGCATATCGATGTTGGGCGCCTGGCCATCATGTATGAGGAGGGAGCCCGCGGCGAGGGAGTCGGGCTGGAAGATTTTGTCAGGGAGCAGGTCGCTGACCTGATAGGCAGCGATTCGAAACCGATTGACCGTCCCCGCGACGTGGTGTTGTACGGGTTCGGTCGCATTGGCCGCCTGATGGCTCGACTGTTGATCGAAAAAACCGGCGGCGGTGACACCCTCCGTTTGCGTGCGATAGTCGTGCGTCGCGGTGGCGCACCCAACGACCTCGTAAAACGAGCCAGCCTGTTGCGCCGTGATTCAGTGCATGGGGCCTTCCAGGGTACCATCCGGGTAGACGAAGAAGCGCAGTCATTTGTCGCCAACGGTAACGAAATTAAAGTTATCTATGCTTCAAGTCCCGATGAAGTCGACTACACCCAGTATGGCATCGAGGACGCCATTGTGGTCGACAATACTGGTATCTGGAAGGATACCAAGGGATTGTCAATGCACCTGAACTGCAAAGGGGTCTCTAAAGTCATTTTGACCGCTCCGAGCAAGGGCAACGATATCAAGAATATCGTTTACGGGGTTAACTCCGACCTGATCGAAGATAGCGACACGATCCTGTCCGCGGCTTCCTGCACCACCAATGCGATCGTGCCTCCGCTCAAGGCTATGGATGATAAGTTTGGTATTGTCTCTGGCCATGTTGAGACTGTGCATGCCTACACCAATGACCAGAACCTGATCGACAACTATCATTCTGCGAGCCGTCGCGGTCGCAGCGCGCCCCTTAATATGGTGCTCACCGAGACGGGTGCCGCCAAGGCAGTGGCCAAGGTATTGCCGCAGTTGCAAGGTAAGTTAACCGGGAACGCGATCAGGGTTCCAACACCCAACGTCTCTATGGCGATCCTGAATTTGCGATTGCAGGAGGAAACCACCAGGGACGAAGTGAACGACTATATGCGTTACGTGGCCTTGCACTCACGACTGCGGCGACAGATTGACTACACCAATTCTCCGGAAGTTGTTTCTAGCGATATGGTGGGTTCGCGTCACGCCTGTATCTTTGATGCCGGTGCGACTATCGTCAATGGCGCCAACGTGGTGCTTTACACCTGGTATGACAACGAGTTTGGTTACAGTTGCCAGGTTTTTCGCGTGTTGGAAAAGATGGCGGGAGTCCATTACCAGGTCTATCCGAAAGAAGCGTAATGGGCTGGATGCCTGCTGCGCAACAGCCTTAAATTGGCCGGACGCGGTCTGTGGTTGTAGTGTCGGCACGTATGGTTTTATGCAGGGCAGACTTATATACTAGTGCCGACATGCGAGCAACAGTATGGTTTTACCTGAATCAGGCAAGCGGCAATCAGGCAACGGGCTTAGGGGTAGAGCCTCTGCACAGGGTATCCCAGGGCAAGTTTTTCACTTAGCAGATATGTAGGGTTCTGTATGATCAGAATAAAACGCGGCCTCGACCTACCCATTGCGGGTCAGCCCTCCCAAACTGTCCATGATGGGCCCCGTATTCGCAACGTTGGCGTGGTGGGTTTTGATTACAATGGTTTGAAACCTACCATGCTGGTCCAGGCTGGAGAAACGGTGCGGCTTGGGCAGGCTCTGTTTACCGACAAGAAGAACCCTGGCGTCCAATTTACCGCACCGGCCAGCGGTACAGTAGTTGCCATCAATCGCGGTGCAAAGCGCGTATTCCAGTCACTGGTAATTGAAATAGACCCGGCGTCAACCGATCAGGAGACGTTTTCTCACTGGCCGGCGGCAGAACTGGCGGGGCTGGGCCTTGACCAGGTGCGTGATAATCTGGTGAAGTCAGGTCTCTGGACCGCCTTACGCACTCGTCCCTTCAGCAAAGTACCGGCCATCGATAGTGTGCCGCACTCCATATTCGTAACTGCCATGGATACCAACCCACTTGCTGTCGACCCGGCGCTGGTGATCGCCGAGGATGCCGAGGCGTTTGCCAATGGTATTGCCGCTCTGGGTCGCCTGACTGAAGGCAAGGTGTATGTCTGCAAAGCAGCCGGAGCAGAGGTTTCGGTTGTCGCTTCAGGTAATGTTGTGGTGGAAGAGTTTGCGGGGCCGCACCCGGCGGGCCTGGTTGGCACTCATATTCATTTCCTCGATCCGGTGGGGATCAACAAAACCGTTTGGCACATCGGCTACCAGGATGTTATTGCGGTCGGCAAGCTGTTTGTTACCGGGCAGCTGAATGTTGACCGGATTATTTCGCTGGCGGGCCCGGTGGTCGAAAATCCTCGTCTGGTGCGTACCCGGGTTGGCGCCAGCACCGATGAACTGACAGCAGGACAAATCGAGGGAGCTGGCAATCGGGTAATTTCCGGCTCAGTGCTCTCTGGTCGCATCGCCCGTGGTCCGGTGGCATATCTTGGTCGCTACGAAACCCAGGTGACGGTGTTAGCTGAGGGGAATAATCGTCCGTTGTTGGGATGGCTTTCACCCGGTACCGACCGTTTTTCTGCGATGCGCATTTACTTATCGCAGTTTGCCAGCGGCAAAAAGTTTGCGTTCAACACGAATACTAATGGCAGCCCCAGAGCTATAGTGCCGATCGGTGCGTATGAAAAAGTAATGCCACTCGATATTTTGCCTACGCAGTTGCTAAGACTGCTGGTGGTGTCAGATATCGAGGTGGCACAACAACTTGGGGCATTGGAGCTGGATGAAGAAGATCTGGCGCTATGCACTTATGTCTGCCCCGGCAAATACGATTACGGACCTATTCTGCGGGATAACCTCACCCTGATCGAGAAGGAGAGCTAATGAAACTTCGGAGTCTATTCGACAAGCTTGAACCTCAGTTTGAAAAGGGCGGTCGCTACGAGAAGTACTACGCCATATACGAGGTTTTCGATACTTTTTTGTACCAGCCCTCCACGGTAACCCGGGTCGGATCACATATCCGAGACGGTATAGACCTGAAAAGGGTGATGATTACAGTGTGGCTGGCCACTTTCCCCGCCATGTTTTACGGCATGTGGAACCTCGGATTCCAGGCTAATACTGCGATGGCGGCAATGGGCGTCGAGTCGGTAGCGAATTGGCATGGCTCGATTATCGAGCTACTGGCCGGCTACAACCCCAATAGCTGGTGGGACAACCTCTGGCATGGTGCGGCTTATTTCCTTCCTATTTACATCACGACGTTTGCCGTCGGTATTTTTTGGGAAATTCTGTTTGCGATTGTGCGTGGCCATGAGGTCAATGAAGGGTTCTTTGTCACGTCTGTATTGTTCGCTCTGATCGTTCCGCCGGACATTCCGCTGTGGCAGGTTGCGCTGGGTATCAGCTTCGGCGTGGTCGTGGGCAAGGAAGTGTTCGGTGGAACCGGCAAGAACTTTCTCAACCCGGCCCTGACCGGCCGCGCTTTCCTGTTTTTTGCCTACCCTGCACAGATATCAGGCGATGCGGTGTGGACTGCTGTCGATGGCTTCAGCGGCGCAACGCCACTGGCTATGGCCGCTACCGACGGATACCAGTCTATTGTTGACGCCTTCGGTAACCAGATAACCTGGCTGGACGCATTCTATGGCAATATCCAGGGGTCGATTGGAGAGACCTCGACCCTTGCGATTGGGATTGGTGCAGCGATCCTGCTTTGGACCGGTGTGGCCTCATGGCGGATCATGGCGGGTGTGGTGTTGGGGATGATTGCCACCTCGCTATTGTTCAACACCGTAGACTCCGCCACTAACCCGATGTTTGCCACCCCTTGGTATTGGCACCTGGTCATAGGCAGCTTTGCCTTTGGCACGGTTTTTATGGCGACCGATCCAGTTTCTGCTGCGATGACCGACAAAGGTAAGTGGATTTTCGGTGCCCTGATTGGCGTTATGGTGATGTTAATCCGGGTCGTTAATCCGGCGTTCCCCGAGGGGATGATGTTGGCAATCTTGTTCGCTAACCTGTTCGCTCCCTTGATCGACTATTTTGTGGTCCAGAGTAATATCAAGCGGAGGCTGGCACGCGATGTCGTCTAATAAGGATAGTCTCAAAAGCACCATCATCGTTGCCCTGATGCTATGCATAGTCTGTTCGGTACTGGTTTCTGGTGCTGCCGTGCTGCTAAAGGAAGCCCAGACCAGTAACAAGGAGTATGCACGAAACCGTGATGTGCTGGTAGCTGCGGGTATGTTCGACCCGGCTGTGCACGATAAGGCCTACGTTGAGGAGACATTCCAGAAGTTCGCAGTCAACCTGGTTGATATGGAAACCGGCAAAGTGCTTACCGATGATGAGGCGCGAGCTATCGGTATTGACCCTGCAAACTACGAGCAGCGCAAGGCAGCCAAAAACCCCGAATTGTCGGAAAGAGTGCCAGCAGATGAAGACATTGCCACGATAAAGCGCCAGGCCAAATACGCCGCAGTTTATGTCCTTCGAAGGCAAGACGGGTCAATTGACCGGGTGGTTTTGCCAGTGCATGGCTATGGTCTGTGGAGCACCTTGTATGGCTTTTTAGCAGTAGAGGGGGATGGCAACACTATTCTTGGTCTGACCTTTTACGAGCATGCGGAAACCCCTGGCTTAGGTGGTGAAGTCGATAACCCTAAATGGAAAGCCCAGTGGCCGGGTAAGAAAATCTTTGAGGATGACGGTAATGTGGGCATCACCGTTACCAAGGGTGGTGCTGCTGATGTCAGCAGTGCTTATGAAATTGATGGCCTGTCCGGGGCGACTCTAACGACCCGGGGTGTTGATAATCTGGTGCACTACTGGGTGGGTGAGAATGGTTTTGGCTCTTACCTCGAGAATTTGCAAGCGGGGGAGGTCTAGCCATGTCGACACCAAGTATCAAGGAAGTATTGCTGCAACCGATATTTACCAACAACCCGATCGCGCTGCAAATACTGGGAATCTGCTCGGCGCTGGCGGTTACCACTAATCTCAATACCACGGTGGTAATGTGCCTTGCGGTGACAGTGGTTACGGCCTTATCCAACTTCTTCATCTCGCTGGTTCGCAATCATATACCTACCAATATTCGCATTATTGTGCAGATGACGATAATCGCTTCCCTGGTTATCGTGGTGGATCAATGCCTGCAGGCGTTTGCCTACGAGATAAGCAAGCAGTTATCGGTGTTCGTTGGACTTATTATTACTAACTGTATAGTCATGGGGCGAGCCGAAGCATTTGCGATGAAAAATCCGCCGCTTCCCAGTTTCATGGATGGAGTCGGTAATGGTTTGGGTTATAGCGTGGTATTGCTGGCGGTCGGTTTTGTGCGTGAGCTCTTTGGTTCCGGCAGTCTTTTTGGGGTCGAGGTACTCTCGACAGTCGCAAATGGCGGTTGGTACCAGCCTAACGGTCTATTGCTGCTCCCGCCCAGTGCCTTCTTCTTGATAGCGTTTTTTATCTGGGGATTGCGGAGTTGGAGGAAAGGCCAGGTTGAAGCTCCAGAATTTAAAATGGCCCCCCAGACCAAAAGCAGCGAGGCGGTATAGTCATGCTCGAACATTATCTAAGCTTATTCGTTAGGGCCGTTTTTATAGAAAACATGGCGCTGGCGTTTTTCCTCGGCATGTGTACTTTCCTGGCAATCTCCAAAAAGATTTCCACATCTATTGGCCTTGGGATTGCGGTTATTGTTGTACTGGCAATTACAGTGCCGGCTAACAACCTGATTTACCAGTACCTGCTCAAGGAAGGTGCCCTGGCCTGGACGGGTATAGAGGGCACAGAGAATCTCGATCTGAGCTTTCTTGGTTACCTGAGCTATATAGGGGTGATAGCAGCGATCGTGCAGATACTGGAGATGTTCCTCGACAAGTTCGTACCTGCCCTGTACAACGCACTGGGAGTGTTTCTTCCGCTGATCACGGTTAACTGCGCCATATTGGGGGCAGCCTTGTTTATGGTGAATCGCGAATACACCTTTGGCGAGAGCGTCGTCTATGGTGTTGGCGCTGGTTTTGGATGGGCGCTGGCGATTACTGCGCTGGCCGGTATTCGCGAGAAATTGAAGTACAGCGACGTTCCCGACGGACTTGAGGGGCTGGGCATCACCTTTATCACTGCAGGGTTGATGTCACTGGGCTTTATGTCTTTCGGTGGTATTTCGCTCTAACGACAACGAACGGGCTTACAGCAAAGGTTACTTGTTATGGTTGATACCAGTACGATAATTGCCGGCGTTGCTATGTTTACAGTAGTGGTAATGGCGTTGGTCGCCCTGATTCTTTTTGCTCGGGGCAGGTTGGTGAGTGCCGGAGAGGTTACGATCGAGGTCAATGGTGACCCGGAACGTGCAATACACGTGCCTGCTGGCGGTAAATTGCTGAATACGCTTGCTGAGGAAGGGATATTCTTGTCTTCTGCCTGCGGTGGCGGTGGCACCTGTGCCCAATGCCGTTGCCAGGTGGTGGAGGGCGGAGGCTCGATACTGCCCACGGAAGAGAGTCACTTTACCCTCGGCCAACGTCGCGATCACTGGCGGCTTGCGTGTCAGGTCGCGGTCAAGCAGGACATGAAGATTGAAATTGACCCGGCTTTCTTCGGGGTCAAGCAATGGGAATGCACCGTTGAGTCCAACGAGAACGTCGCGACTTTCATCAAGGAACTTGTACTGAAATTACCTGAGGGTGAAGAGGTAGATTTTCGAGCCGGCGGTTATGTGCAGTTAGAGTGTCCACCGCACCATATCAAGTACAGTGACTTTGATATTCCCGCCGAATTTCGTGAGGACTGGGAACGCTTCGATATGTTCCAGCACGAATCCATTGTGGAAGAAACAGTGCAGCGCGCCTATTCAATGGCCAACTACCCTGATGAGAAGGGCGTGGTCAAGTTCAATATTCGAGTGGCAACGCCACCCCCCGGCTCCAAGGGCATTCCACCGGGCATCATGTCGTCCTGGGTGTTTAGTTTGAAGCCAGGAGATAAGGTGACTGTATATGGTCCGTTCGGTGAGTTCTTTGCCCGTGAAACTGACAATGAAATGATCTTTATTGGTGGCGGGGCAGGGATGGCGCCTATGCGCTCCCATATTTTTGACCAGCTCAAGCGTCTGCATTCCAATAGAAAGATTTCTTTCTGGTACGGTGCCCGTAGTCTCAAGGAAATGTTTTATGTAGAAGACTTTGACGGCCTGGCCAAGGATTTTGATAATTTCGATTGGCATGTCGCCTTGTCGGATCCGATGCCAGAAGACAACTGGGAAGGATTGACCGGCTTTATTCACCAGGTGGTGTTAGAAAATTACCTTAAGAATCACCCCGCTCCGGAAGACTGTGAGTTCTATATGTGCGGGCCGCCAATGATGTCTCAGGCGGTCATTAACATGTTGCATGAATTGGGTGTTGAAGACGACCACATCATGCTTGATGATTTCGGCGGCTAGCGTTCCAATGCATTCTTTGTTCAAAGCGGGAGCGGCTGTGCTGCTCCCGCTTTTATTTTTATTGTCCTGTGATTTTCACAAAGAACCGGCTCGAATGAGCGGTGAAACCATGGGAACTCGCTGGCATGTCAGCGCTGAACTTCCCAGAGCACAGTCCCCCGAAAAACTGACAGCTGTTATCCAGCAGGCGCTGGACCGGGTCAACCAGAGTATGTCGACCTATTTGGTCGATTCAGACCTTGGGAAATTCAATCGTGCCCCCGAACTGCAGTGGGTTGATATTGGGCCCGATACCTACGAAGTTACGCGAGTTGCGCTGCAAGTGGCACTGGAAACCGAGAATGCATTTAACCCGGCGGTCGCAGAGCTGGTGGACCTGTGGGGTTTTGGGCCCACCAGCGTGCCAGACCAAGTTCCTACGGATTCCCAGATTGTCGCCGCTCTGGCACATGCGCAACTCGACAATCTGGAGTTTGACCAGATAAAGCCCGCATTGCGCAAGCGTTCTGCCATGCAACTGGATTTCTCCGCTATCGCAAAAGGTTATGCGGTCGATTTGGTGGCCCTGCGGCTGGACCAGGCGTTGGTCAGGAACTATATGATTGAAGTCGGTGGCGAAGTCAGGACTATGGGTAGGCATCCAAATGGCAGGCCGTGGCGTATCGGTATTGAGGCGCCGCAACCGGCGGGTCGGGGGAACGCAATCGCCGCAATTGAATTGCTCAATGAGGCAGTAGCAACCTCAGGTGACTATCGCAACTACCGGGAGGTCGACGGCGTACGTTATTCGCATACGATTGACCCGGTGAGTGGGTATCCTGTGACCCATAACCTGGCTTCGGTGACCGTAGTTGCACCCACTGCGGTGTTTGCAGACGCGTATGCAACGGCAATCAGTGTGATGGGGCCAGAGAGGGGGCTGGCGTTTGCCGAATTTCAGGCACTTCCGGTATATATGTTGGTCAAACAGGGAGATGGGTTTAAAGCGGTGTTTTCGTCGGCATTTGAGCCTTACCGAAATTAACAATCCTTTCTGAGCGCTGTTTTAGCGGCACAACTTAGGGAATAGGGCGAATCAAGATGGCGTTATTTTTAATTACCTTGTTCATAATGGTGGTTATTGTTGCAGGCATGGCCGTGGGTGTGTTGGCTGGTCGGTCACCCATAAAAGGCTCCTGCGGCGGGATGAGCGCGCTCGGGATCGATACTGAGTGCGACATTTGCGGGGGTGACCCCAACAAGTGTGAGACCAGTGATGCCCCCAAAAAAAGCTCCAGACTTCCCTATGACGCGATGGGTGAATAGCAAGATCAGCTTGTTTCTTCACTAGAATAGCGTCTGCCGCCGTCCTGCAGGTGAAGATAATAGGCGGGACGGTCAGTAATAACGCTGTCGATGCCCCATTTGCTCAAGCGTTCGATGTGCCTGGCATCATTGACTGTATAACAAGATACTTCCAGTCCGGCTCGCTGGGCCTGATTGATGCGGTCGTTGGAAAGAATCCGGTAATGATATACCAACAGCTCGCAGTCCAGGCGCAATGCATGGGCAATGTTATCTACAAACCTGCGTTCGCAGACCAAACCACGGCGGAATCCCGGCATTAGCCCGCGGGCCAGGGACAGGGCCTTTTTGTCAAAGGACGTCAGGGTGTAGCGTTGCCGCGCCGTCTGCTCGAGCAATTGGCGGGTTGCCTTCAAAAGTTCGCTAAGCCGCTCGGGGCGATCGGATTTTATTTCCAGCTGTACACTGTCGCTGCGTTCGAGCAAGGGCAATACACTGGCTAGTGTTGGCACCGGTTCATGGCCTTCCCAATTGGGATGGGTTGCAGCTGCGTTGAGCTCTCCCAATGCTGCCGCGGTAGTTTGAGCTACCAGCAATGGTTCCGAGCAGGTGCGAGCGGTAGAGGCATCGTGGATCACCATGGGAATACCGTCGGCACTGAGGCGAAGATCCAGTTCGAAATTGCGAACGCCTCGCTCTAGAGCGAAGCGAAAGCCGCCGATCGTATTTTCGGGTGCTTCATCGCGGGCGCCGCGATGGCCGACGATGTACATGAGCTAGTTGTTCCAGATAGCCTTGCGGGCCAGATAGGTGGAGCGACTCAGTTGCACATCTTCGAGAAAGAGAGGCAACTCATTGAGCAGCAGGGCTTGAGGACCGTCAACCAGTGCCGCTTCTGGATGGGGGTGAAAATCGACCAGGACCATATTGGCTCCCGCTATGACTCCCTGTGATGTGGCGTGCATCAGATCGAGAATCCCGTCGGGGGCTCTTTCTCGCGTGCCGACCGAATGTGACGGATCGATACACACCGGCATTCTGGTGAGTCGCTTGAGTACGGGTACGTGAGAAAAATCCACCATGTTGCGGTGAGGGGCGCCAAACTCGGACTTCATTCCCCGCAGGCAAAAGATCACCCTGGAGTTGCCTTCGCTGGCAAGATATTCGGCTGCATTCAATGATTCGTCCAGGCTGATGCCGAAGCCTCGTTTCAACAATGCCGGATAACGTTGTTGGCGGCCGATCACTTTGAGCAACTCGAAGTTCTGGATATTGCGTGTACCAATTTGCAGGATTACCCCGGTGGGTCTGCCGGCGGCTTCCAGTGCTGCATCAATTTCGTCAATGTGGCTTTCGTGGGTCACTTCCATGGCAACAACGCGAATCCCGTATCTGCCAGCGAGTTCGAATACCCACGGCAAGCAGCTGCTGCCATGTCCCTGGAAAGAGTAGGGATTGGTTCGCGGTTTGTAGGCGCCCATACGGGTACATTGTTGGCCGTTTTGCTGCAGCGTCTGCAACATGGTCTCCACATGCTGCGGGGTATCAACCGCGCATAGCCCTGCGAAGACATGGAAGCTGTCCTGGCTGAATTCGACCCCATTGTAAGTGAAGCCGGCACTGCGCTGCGGGTCGCTATGGCGGCCCAGAATGCGGTAGCTGGAAGAAATTCTCACTACCCGGTCGACCACGGCGAGGCCTTCAATTTGGGCCGCGTCCAGTGGCTTGGTATTACCGATCAAATAGATCTCAGTCAGCGTTTGCTGCTCTCCATCGATTTCGTGTTGCTTGATGTCGATTCCCGGTAGCTTGCGCAAATAGTCCATCGCCAGATTATATTCAGGGCTGGATTTATCGATATCAGGATGGAGGATAATGAGCATTGCGTATAACTCTTCCATTATGCAAAATCCTGATCAATCACTGGCAAACCCGATGAGGCAGGTATGGCAGCGAATTGATAAGTTTTGCGTTAAAGACCGCGATCACGTTTCGCAAAAAAAATATCGTGTCTTCTTGTCTAATCTGGTACCCACTAGTGGGCGCTTTTCGCCATGGTTAACAGCACTGCATGCACCACGTGATCATACTCGAAGTAAACAGCAAATCCAGGATATTCCCAACGGCTGATCGGTGGTTCACCCACCGCGGCGGCCATTTTGGTAGGCTCGCCATAGCGTTGCCTTACCAGAGCTGTCGATTGGCCCCGGAGTGGCAATTGTATACCTGGCTCGGCACCTTGTTGTTGTCCGACAGGAATTTTGATTATCTCCGCTGTTGCCATGCCAGGCAACAAAACCAGCAACAGTGTCACGATGCGTAAAGTCGAGTGCAACATTGGCTTTTTCTCTCTGTAAAATGCTTCAAGTTAGTGTAGCATGGGCCCCCGAAATCAGCGGCTGGCCGAGCTATATGCCGCCGTATTTGCGAGCTGTTACCGCTGATTGCCAGTTTCTCCCGTCAGTTTGGGGAACGCAGTAACCCTGTGGGGTGTTTTGAACAAATTTGCCAATGTATAAACCATTCCAATTGTTTGCCGGTTTGCGTTACTTGCGCTCCCGCAGGCATAACCAGTTCCTGTCATTTATTTCATGGTTTTCCCTGCTTGGGTTAGTCCTTGGTGTGGCCGCCCTGATAACTGTTATGTCGGTGATGAATGGTTTCGAGGACGAGTTGAAGGGGCGTATCCTGCGGTTTTTGCCCCACGGCTTTGTCGAGCCACAGCAGGGTGAATTACACGATTGGCCAAGTTTATTGGGGGAGCTTGAGCAGCATCCGTCAGTGCTCGGGGTGGCTCCCTATATTCGCGGTCACGCTCTGGTAAACCGCGAAGGGTCGGTGCGCGGGATCGAACTGTCGGCTGTCGATCCTGCACTTCAACCCAGAGTATCTCTGGTGGATAACTATATGTTGATCGGCTCGCTTTCAGCATTGGAGCCCGGCAAGTTCAACATCGTCATTGGCTCGATACTGGCGAGGCGTTTGCGGGTGACGATAGGCGATTCCATTACAGTAGTACTGCCGCGGGTGAGTGTCACTCCGGTAGGGATATTCCCACGTATGCGTGGTTTTACAGTGGTAGGTATTTTTGAAGTAGGCGCGCAACTCGACGCCAGTGAAGCTTTTATTCATTTGCGCGACGGCCAGCGACTATTTGCTTTTGGTGAGGGGGTGCAGGGTCTGCAATTGCATTTTGACGATATTTACCAGGCCGGGAATATTCTCGGGCAATTGCAGCAACAGTTGCCGGACGAATACAAATTTAGTGACTGGAGTAGTTTACAGGGCAGCTTGTTCCAGGCGGTGAAGATGGAAAAGATCATGATTGGCCTGATGTTGTTCATAATCGTTGCCGTTGCTGCCTTTAATATTGTGTCGATCCTGACCATGATGGTAATGGACAAACGTTCTGACATAGCGGTATTGCGCACGATGGGTGCGAGTGCTGGGCAGGTGTTAGGTCTGTTTCTGGTGCAGGGCCTGGCCATCGGCGTGTTTGGTGTAATTCTCGGGGTGTTGGTGGGAGTGCCTTTGGCTTTGGGTATTGGCTCGCTGGTGGGCGCGCTAGAGCAGTTGCTGCGCTTTCAGGTTTTCGACCCTTCGATTTATTTTATCACGGCCTTGCCGTCGCAGTTGGAGTTCGATGACGTGCTTTGGATCGTAGTCGGCTCCTTGGTGCTGACCCTTTTGGCCACAATTTATCCGGCCTGGCGCGCCAGCCAGATACAGCCCGCTGAGGTTTTACGTTATGAATAGGGACGCTGTGACTGCAGTGGGCGGCGGAGTTGCGTTGGCCTGCCACAACGTGACCAAGGTTTACGATCAAGGACCACAAAAGGTAGCCGTACTGAGCGGGATCGATCTGCAGGTAGCCAGCGGTGAGCGTATCGCCATTATAGGGCGCTCGGGCTCGGGCAAGTCGACCTTACTGAACATTCTCGGCGGACTGGACCAACCCAGTTCTGGTGAGGTTATGGTGGCTGGCGAAGCGATGAATCTACTCGATAATAGTGCCCGGGCACGGCTGCGCAATCGAGCTCTGGGATTCGTATACCAGTTTCATCACCTGCTGGGCGAATTCTCGGCATTGGAAAATGTCGCCATGCCGCTATTGATTCGGGGAGAGCCCATCAGGCAGGTTCAACAAAAAGCTGCTGCAATACTGGAGCAGGTTGGCCTCGCAGACAGAGCCGGGCATAAACCGGCCGAGCTTTCCGGGGGTGAGCGACAGCGGGTGGCGATTGCCCGGGCGCTGGTTACCGAGCCCGCATGCGTGCTACTGGATGAGCCCACGGGCAACCTTGATAGGGAAACCGCCGCTAAGGTCCAGCGCCTGTTGTGGGATCTTAATAGTCGTCTCGGCATATCTCTTGTTATCGTGACTCACGATTTCGAACTAAGCACTGAGGTGCACCGCGTTCTGGAATTGACTGAAGGCCGCTTGATCCCCGTTGCAAAGGACGCCTGAACTTGTTTTATCCCTTATCCGTCTTCCTTGGGCTGCGTTACGGTACCGCTCGACAGGGTTCCCCTCTCGTCGCATTTTTGTCCCGGGTGTCTGCGGTGGGTCTGGCACTGGGGGTCGCACTACTGATTCTGGTGTTGTCGGTGATGAACGGTTTCGATCGTGAAATGCGCCAGCGAATCCTGGCTATGGTGCCCCATGCCAGCATCATGGCTCCAGGTGGAATAGAAGATTGGCCCGCAGTTGTAGCGCTGGCTGAACAGGCCGATGGGGTTGTTGGGGCGGCGCCGTATGTACAGTTACAGGCGATGTTGATGGCGGGCAACCGGGCCCATGCGGTCATGTTGCAAGGGATTATTCCGGAACGGGAGGCCGCTATGTCGATCATCGAGGAAACCATGGTCGAGGGAAGCCTGCGGAGGATGGCAATTGACGACAATACGGTGGTCATGAGTCGGGTGCTGGCGGACCAACTCGGGGTTGCCGTGGGGCAGAGTATTGCGCTGGTCTTGCCCCGCAGCGCCGCCGCGGGCAGCGGCCGGCTCGCTCCGATGATCTATCGGGCCGAGGTAGCGGGTATTTATCAGTCCAATACCGAAATCGATAATTTTATGGCCTATCTGCCCCTGGGTTTTGCACAGCAGCTGGGGCAATTGGGCACATCGGTGCACGGTGTGCAGCTTAAGGTCAAGGACTTAATGGCCGCTAACCGAATTGCCCGGGAGGTGTTAGAGCAATTGCGACCGGAGATGTTTGTGCAAGACTGGATGCGCACTCACGGCAATTTGTTTGAGGCGATCCAGTTGTCGAAAAAGCTGGTGTCACTGCTGGTGTTCATAATTATTGCGGTGGCTGCTTTTAACGTCGTTACGGCCATGATTATGGTGGTCAGGGACAAGCAGGGCGACATAGCGATCCTGCAGACCATGGGCCTCGCCCAAGCTGATATTATGAAGCTGTTCATTTTTCAGGGATTGGTGATCGGCCTGGTGGGGACAACGATCGGTGCGGTGATCGGGTTGCTCCTGGCCAACAATATCACATCACTGGTACAGGGCCTTGAGGGTCTGCTGGATTACCAATTCCTGAAATCAGAAGTGTATCCGGTGACATATCTACCCGCGGATATCCGCGTTGGCGATATTGTCCTGGTATGTGGCACCGCACTGGCGCTAACGCTTCTGGCCACTATCTACCCGGCGTGGCGGGCGAGTCGCCTGTTGCCAGCGGAAGTATTACGCTACGACAAATGATTATTGCGATCTTTGCGTGCCAGGTTGCGTCTCTGCCACTGGCGGGTAATCGCTACTCTCCAGATAATTTGCACCGTCACATAGCCCAGCGCACCGAAAAAGATACCGCAGAGCAAGCTGCCCAGCAGCAGTGGCTGCCAGATCATGCCAATATCGGTAACGAGGGCGTGTAAATCAGCCGGAAAGTGAACCTTTTTGGCCGGTAAACCCAGCACAACAGCTCCCAGCTTGTAAGCGCCATAAAATAGCGGTGGCATTGTAATAGGGTTGGAAATCCACACCAGCACAACCGAAAGTGGCAAATTGGCGTGAGCAAAAACTGCCAGAGTGGCGGCGAGTAGCATTTGCATCGGAATCGGCAGGAAGGCACAAAACAGGCCAATAAATGCAGCCAGGGAGGCAGAGTGGCGGTTCAGGTGCCACAGGTTGTTGTCATGCAGCACTTCGCCCAGGACCTGCAGGTGACGGTTACTTTGCAGCCTTTCTTTCGGCGGCAGCACACGCTGAAAAAATTTGCGAGGCATGATCTACCCGGTTGAGTACTGAAACAATAATACAATATGTATTTAGCCAACAAAGTGCCGAGCTTGGGGAGGTCAGTGTAGAGTTTCGCTGTGTGAATGTAATTACAATATGGCAATTCACGGAGTCAACAGCGGGATTCGTCACTCGCTGATTTACTCCGCTTTCACGCCCCCAAGGACGGAGGCTAATTATGAATGGATTCAATGGAACAAGCTAGCTTAAGGATACTGCTGTTTGCGGCGGGTGTTTTTGCTGCCATTTTCTTACCGCTGCTTCCCCATGCCAACTATCTCGTGGCGCTTCTATTGCTGGCGCTCGCGCTACTGCGTTATCGATTGCTGGTGTTGCCGGGCTTTTTTGTACTTGGCCTCAGCTGGCACATTTATAGTGGGCAGCAAATTCTGGCGGCAGAAATCCCGCGGGAATGGGAGCTGCGACCACTTCAGCTAGAAGGTGTGGTGCGCACGCTGCCCCAGCGAACGACCCATTTTGATGGCACTGACCGCGTGCGATTTGAACTTCTGGTCGATCGCATCGCAGACGGTGAAAAGCCGCTCAGCTTTAACCACCCTCTGGCCCTAAGGCTTTCGTGGAGCCAGCCTCCAGTGGTGGCCGCAAACCAGCGCTGGCGCTTAGAGGTTGAGCTGCACAGGCCGCGCAGCCTCTCTAATCCCGGGACTTTTGACTATCGTGCGTGGCTGTTGGCTCGCGGTGTTGGAGGAACTGGCAGGGTGCTTACCGATGGGCAAAACCGGTTATTGGGTGAGGGGAATTTGCTGCTTGGGGCGGTTCGTCAATGGTACCAGCGCCAACTGCAGTCGTACTTCAAGGATGATCCGGTTTTTGGCCTCATACAAGCTCTGGCGATCGGCGAGAAAAGTCAGTTAAGTTCCCAGCAAAGGCAGGTACTGGCCAGCACGGGAACCTCCCATCTGATGGTGATCTCGGGCCTGCATATCGGTCTTTGTGCAATGGTGGGTTATGGCTTGACATATCTGCTGTGCAGCTTGCGACCCGCCTGGGTTCAGAGCGGGGCAGCCAGGTGTGCAGCGGGTGGCGGTGCGTTAATCCTGGCTGGCATTTATGCGGCACTGGCTGGATTCTCGGTGCCGACGCTGCGGGCGTTGTTGATGCTTCTGGCGTATTTTTCTGCACGGCAGCTGTACCGCGAGACCTCATCATTTCAGGTGCTTTTCCTGGCGCTGGCAGCGGTATTGCTGTTGCATCCGCTTGCGGTTATCGACACCGGCTTCTGGCTCTCCTTTACGGCCGTGGCTGTGCTGTTGGTACCTGTACTTCGTCGGCCCAGTGATGACGCTGTGGTGCGACCGGGGATAGGTTTGCAGTGTCGCTTGCTGGTGGCACTGGGGCCGTTGATGGCACTGCTGCTGGGTCAGTCGAGCCTGCTTGCACCGCTGGTGAATGTGGTCGCCATACCACTGATAGGCTTTATCATTGTGCCATTGGTCCTTGCAGCCCTGCTGCTGCTTCCCTTGTTCGAGCCCCTCGGAATCAGTGTGTTAGCCTGCGCTGGAAAGCTAATGGGAATGGTTTGGTACCTGCTCTCAGCACTGGCGGAGTTGAGTGATGGCTGGTCTCATGGCTCATTGTTTCCTACGCCGATGGCGATGATTTTTTCGCTGATGGCAGTGATAATATTTTTGCTACCGCGCGGACTGCCCGGGCGCGCGGCATGGCCACTGCTGCTATTGCCCATGCTCATGCCTGCTGCCAGGCCCAGTAAAGAACTGGATATATACCTGCTGGATGTTGGGCAGGGGACCGCGATAGTGGTGCAAACACCGGGGCATGTGCTGCTGTACGATGCAGGACCTGCCTATGCCAGCGGGTTTGACGCAGGGAGCAGTGTGGTATTGCCCTTTTTGCGACGGCAGGGGATCAGTCGTATCGATCGTTTGGTTGTCAGCCATGGCGATAGCGACCACAGTGGTGGTGTAAGCAGTGTCATCGCAGCTGTTGAGGTGCAGGAGCTGATGGCCCCCGCTGAATATTCCGGCGTTGGCGTGCCGGACCTCTACTGCCTTGCCGGCATGCAGTGGCAGTGGGACGAGGTGACTTTCAAAGTGCTCCACCCGGGCCCTTTGCTACCGGTAAAAAGTAATAACCAGTCCTGCGTCATTGCTATCGAGAGCCCCTCGCTGCGAGTGCTCTTAGCAGGAGATATTGAGCGCGCGGTGGAACGTAAGTTGGTGGCGCAATATGGCCCCCAACTTCGCAGCGATGTGATTTTAATCCCCCATCACGGCAGTCGCAGTTCCTCCTCATACGATTTCGCGTGGTTTACACGTCCTGCGGCTGCAGTTGCTACCGTCGGTTATCGCAATCGCTTCGCTCATCCGGCAGCGGCTGTGCATCAGCGCTACAGCGAACTGGGTAGTGCGGTTGTTACGACAGCCGAAGCGGGGGCACTGCATTTCGATGCGAGTGGCCGCTACAAGCCGTATCGTTGGTTTTACACCCGCTACTGGCAGCACTATCCTTGTAGTTTGGCAGGAGACGTTCAACGCAGCTGGTTACTGGCCGGTTGGCAGCAGTTACGGCTATCCCAGCCAGGGTGCCAGTCTGTCCCCCCAAGTGCTGTGGGCGCTGCATTTATGTGGTAAAGTTCCCGCGTTTTAGCGTGGGCAAAGGAGGTCGAGTGTTCGAATTTTTGAAGGCCGGTGGCTGGCTGATGATCCCTATCATGTTGTGTTCTGTGGTAGCGTTGGCGATCTGCGTCGAGCGATACTGGACGCTGAACCCGTCACGGGTAGCGCCATCGAATCTGCTCGCCCAGGTGTGGGGATGGATTAAAAATAGCCAGCTTGATTCCGCCCGAATGAAGCAGTTACGGCAATCGTCGCCGCTGGGGCATATTCTGGCTACCGGGCTAAGTAACTCACGCCATGGTCGCGATGTGATGAAAGAAAGTATCGAGGAAGCCGCCGGTCATGTAGTTCACGACCTTGAGCGCTATATCGACACTCTGGGCACCATCGCCATTATTTCTCCGCTGCTGGGTCTACTGGGCACGGTGATCGGTATGATTAAGGTGTTTTCGGAAATCATGGTGCAGGGGGCCGGCAATGCCAATGTCCTGGCTGGCGGCATATCCGAAGCACTTATTACAACAGCCGCAGGCTTGTGCGTTGCTATCCCTGCCATGATCATGTTCCGCTATTTTAATCGTCGAATAGATAGTATTGTTGTGAGCATGGAGCAGGAGACCATTAAGTTGGTTGACGCCCTGCATGGCGAGCGCAAAGTCGATTATAAAGAGAAGCAGGCGTCGTGAAGTTCAAGCGCCAGACTAAAGCTCAGCTGGAAATCAACCTGACGCCGCTGATCGATGTGGTGTTTTTGTTACTGATTTTTTTTATGGTGACGACCACATTCACCAAGGAAACGCGGCTGACCGTTGACCTGCCCGAAGCCCAGGGGGTCGCCCAGGAACAGCAGCAGGAACAGTTGGAGATCACCATCAGTGCTGACGGCAAATATGCGATAAACGGGAAGGCACTGGTCAATAGCAACCCGGAGATATTGAAAGCAGCGCTGGTCGAGTTGTCCGGTGGCGACAGTTCACTGCCGCTGGTGATTACTGCCGACGCAGTTACCCCGCATCAGTCGGTGGTCACGGCGATGGACGTAGCCGGTCAACTGCGCTTTCTTCACCTTAGCATTACAACTCAGCAGCCAGCGCAGCCATAGCAACCCGGAGCCAGGTTACCGATATGAGTAATCAGTCAATGCAGAGCGACTGGCGTATTTACCGCCGCCTATTAAGTAATCTCGACGACCTATGGCCGCTGTTCGTGGTCAGTATCATTGGCTACTTGCTGTATTCAGCCTCCCAGGTTCTGGTGGCCGATTGGAGCCAATTTGTTATCGATACTCTCGCAGGGGAGGAGCGAGTGGATGCGGGTATCGTGTCCGGCTTCATGCTGCGCTTCTTCGGCGGTGCAGATGCCAGTGAGAGGGCCCTGCACGCGATGATTGCCATTTCCGTGCTGTTGCTTGCCATTCTTCGCGGCATTGGTTACTTCCTGGGCAATTACTATATGTCGGTGGTGTCCAATAACATTGTGCACAAGCTGCGTTGTCAGGTATTCGACAAAATGCTGGTGGTTCCCTCCACATACTACGACAAGAGTTCTACCGGCAACCTGCTTGCCAAGGTCACTTATCATGTCAGCCAGGTCACCGGCGCTGCAACCGATGCTATCAAGATCATTATTCGCGAAGGCACTTACGCTATCGGGCTGCTGGCCTACCTGTTTTACAAGCAGTGGGAAATGACGCTGATATTCATGGTAGTGCTGCCGGTGATTGGGGTGTTGGTTAACTGGGTAGGCAAGCAATTCAGGCGCATAAGTCGCAAAATCCAGAACTCCGTCGGCGATGTCACCCAGGTAGCCAATGAGGCGATTGGTGGCTACAAAGAGGTTCGCTTGTTTGGCGGTCGGGACTATGAATCGACCCGCTTTGAATTGTCGAGCGATTACAATCTGCGCCAGAATTTGAAAATGTCTTTCTACAGCGCTGTCAGCAGTCCCGTTATCCAGATGCTGGTATGGAGTGCGATGGCAATACTGGTTTGGGTTGCGCTTGACAGAAATACCGGGGCCACGGCTGGCGAGTTTGTTGCCTATGTCGGTGCTGCGGGTATGCTGGCCAAGCCGATTCGACAGTTGAGCGAAGTCCTCGGAATTGTGCAAAAGGGTCTTGCGGCCTGCGAAGATCTGTACGAATTTATTGACTCTCCGGTAGAGCCCGACAATGGGCAACGCACTATCCAGCGGGCCCGTGGCAAAATTGAATTTCGAGATGTCTGCTTCGCCTATGAAGCTTCTACTAAAAACGTTCTCAGTAATATTTCCTTCACGGCTCTGCCGGGTGAGACGGTAGCCCTGGTGGGTCTGTCTGGCAGTGGAAAGTCAACACTGGTGAGTTTGATCGCGCGCTTTTATGAATATGGAAGCGGCGAAATATTGTTGGATGATGTAGATATTAATGACTACAAGCTGGCGGAGTTACGCGATCAAATCGCCATCGTCACCCAGCAGGTCACACTGTTCAACGATACTGTATTCAACAATATTGCCTATGGCGGGCTGGCAGGCGCGAGTAGTGACGCGGTCATGCGAGCTGCGACGGCGGCCCATGCTATGGAGTATATCTCAGCGCTGCCCCAAGGCATGGAGACAGTGGTCGGAGAAGACGGCGTGATGCTGTCTGGCGGTCAGCGCCAGCGCCTGGCAATTGCCCGCGCTATTCTTAAGGATGCTCCGGTACTGATTCTGGATGAAGCGACATCGGCACTGGACAATAAAGCAGAATTTTATATCCAGGAAGCATTGCAGTCGGTGATGCAGGATAGAACCAACCTGGTGATAGCCCATCGTTTGTCTACTATCGAGAATGCCGACTTGATACTGGTAATGGACGACGGTCGCATTGTCGAGCGGGGTAACCACACCGAGTTGCTGGCACTGGGGCAGCGCTACGCTGCATTGCATGCGCGCAATTTTGAATCCACGCCCGACGATACCAGCAATGAGCCTTAACGACTTGAAGCTGCTGCGCCGGTAGTCGCCGATGACGGCAATCGAGCGCATCTGGTATGGCAACAATGTGTTAACGGTCCTGCTCTTGCCGCTGTCCTGGGTATTTGGCAGCGTTGCGCGGCGCAGGCGCCAGAGATATCTCGACCAGGTTTCGGCCAACACTATCTGGCGGCCCCCGGTGCCGGTTATTGTGGTCGGCAATATTAGCGTCGGGGGTACCGGCAAAACGCCGGTAGTCATCGCCCTGCTAGAGTATTTACAGAGCCTGGGTTACCAACCTGGTGTAGTGGCGCGGGGCTATGGGGCAAAGCCCGACACCGTGCCACTGCTGCTGCAGGCAGATACCCCGGCAAGCCAGTGCGGTGATGAACCTTTACTCGTGCACAGGCGCACCGGGTGTCCGGTGGTCATAGACCCGGATCGCCCAAGGGCGGTGCGCCACCTGCTTCAAAACTGCGCCTGCGATGTCATTATTAGTGACGACGGCATGCAGCACTATGCGCTATATCGGGATATTGAGCTCGCCGTGGTCGATACCGAGCGCGGCCTTGGCAATCGCCATTACCTGCCCGCAGGCCCGTTGCGAGAAGCGCCCGAACGCTTGGCAACGGTCGATGCCGTGTTGCTTAATGGCGGCGGAGAATTGGCGGACGTGCCGGACGCCTTCGGTTTTACTCTGCAAGCCACGAGTTGCTTTCAATTGACTACGGGCCAGAGTTTGCAGCCCGAGGCTCTGGGCCAGCAGGAACCGGTACATGCCCTGGCGGGAATTGGTAACCCGGCCCGGTTTTTCAGCACCCTGACCAGCCTCGGTTTCGAGGTCATCCCCCACGAATTTCCGGATCATTTTGCCTATGCCAGGCAGGATATCGATTATAAAGATAATAAAAATATTATTATGACCGAGAAGGATGCGGTTAAATGTGTCGGCATAGCTGACGACCGGCACTGGTACCTGGCAGTAAATGCTGTGTTTGGCGAAGCTTTCCTGAGCTGGTTACAGCAGCGCCTGCAGGCGGTTTCACGGTAAAAAGGAGTCCCTAGAGTGTCTTTTTTGGTTGTCATCCCGGCGCGTTTCGCATCAACCCGGCTGCCGGGTAAGCCCCTGCTGGATATTGCAGGCAAGACGATGATCCAGTGGGTCTACGAGCGGGCAAGTGCCAGTTCAGCCCGGCGGGTTGTGGTGGCGACAGACGATGATCGCGTGGCCCAGACAGTACGCGGTTTTGGTGGTGAAGTATGCATGACATCGCCCCGGCATGAATCTGGCACCGATCGGCTGCAGGAGACCGCTGACAAGCTTGGGCTCGAGCCGGGGCAATTGGTCGTCAATGTGCAGGGTGACGAGCCCTTGATACCCGCCCGGATTATCGACCAGGTGGCGGGTAACCTCGCGAGTCACCCCGGAGCCGACATCGCGACACTGTCTGCGCCGATCGACGACCCAGCCCAGTTTAACGATCCCAACTGTGTCAAAGTCGTAATCGATCGCGAGGGTTACGCGCTCTATTTCAGCCGGGCTTCAATTCCTTTTCCACGTGAACAGCCTTTGCAGTTGCCTGCGAATGGCGCCAGGCGCCACCTGGGGATTTACGCTTATCGGGTGTCTTTCCTGCATCGCTTTGTGGCCTGGCCGACCAGCGAGCTCGAAGCTACCGAAAGGCTCGAACAACTCCGTGCAATGGAGCATGGCGTCAGGATTCATGTTGCTCTGGCCGAACAGGTTCCGCCGGCCGGGGTTGATACTGAACACGATTTGGCAGTGGTACGGGATTTATTACGTGACGCCAAATGATCAGAATGCTGGAAGTCCATCCGCACTCCGTGCGCCTATGAGTATTCGTCAGAACGTTGATCTCAGGATGATGAATACCCTGCGCTTGCCCTGCAATACCAGCTATTACTGCGCTGCTACCGATGAGTGCGAGCTGGCGAGGGCGGCTGCATGGGCACAACAGAACACGCTGCCGGTGGTGGTGTTGGGTGAGGGCAGTAACGTGGTTTTGCCTGCGCAGCTTAATGCCCTGGTGTTGCAGGTGGCGATGCGCGGTTACGTGGTGTCAGGGACTGAGCCGGATGTCATCGATATTGCAGCAGGTACCAATTGGCATCAATTGGTCACCGAGCTACTCGACAGCGGTTGGTATGGGCTGGAGAACCTTGCCTTGATTCCAGGCACCGTGGGAGCGGCACCGGTGCAGAATATTGGTGCCTACGGGGTTGAGATCGAGCACTTTATCGATAGTGTGAGGGTTCTGGATATCCGCACTCTGGAATGGCTCGAGATGCAGCGTGCTGATTGCGAGTTTGGCTATCGTCAGAGCATCTTTCGTGAGCACCCCCAGCGATTCATTATTACCCGGGTTCGTCTTCGCTTGAGTCGTAAGATGCAGGTTAACGACAGCTATGGAGCTCTGCGGGCAGAGCTTGATCGCCGCGGTATTGGCCATGCCACTGCCGTCGATGTGTATGATGCAGTGGTACATATCCGTCAACAAAAGCTCCCAGACCCCTTGGTACAGGCCAATGCTGGTAGCTTCTTCAAGAATCCGCTGGTGAGTCAAGACCACTATTTGCGCCTGCTACAGCAGTACCCGGAACTTGTGGCCTATCCGCAGAGTGACGGCCGGGTGAAGTTGGCAGCGGGCTGGCTGATCGAGCAGGCGGGTTTTAAAGGCCGGATGGCGAAGGGTGTGTGCATGCATCCGCGCCAGGCTCTGGTTTTGGTCAATCAGTCTAATGCCAGCGCTATCGACGTACTGGCCTATGCCGATGCTGTTGTCGCGAAGGTAGAACTGCTGTTCGGTGTCGGCTTGCAACGCGAGCCGCTTGTAGTGGGTAGCGATGGTGTCTGCAGCGCAGCTTGATCCCTGCGAATTTCTCGTCAACGCCGATAGTCGGGTCTATCCCCTGTGCTTTGCTACTACTGCAGAAGCCTGGTTTAGCTGCTTGCAGCGGCAACTGGACTGGCATACTGAAACCATAACAATCTATGGTAAACAGTGCGTCGTGCCGCGACTCACTGCCTTCTATGGTGACCCGGGTATTCGTTATCGATACTCCGGTACTGTGCATATTGCACAGGCCTGGCATCCACTATTGGCAGATATCCGTGACCGTCTTTTGCACCTGCTAGACTTGTCGTTCAACTCGGTACTGGCAAATTTTTACCGGGATGGAAATGATTATATGGGTTGGCACAGCGACGACGAACCGGAACTGCATAGCAATCCGGTTATTGCCTCGGTCAGTCTCGGTGCCGAACGACCCTTTTACCTGCGGCATAAGGAAAATAGTTATGATCCCTACCATATTTCACTGCCGTCCGGCGCGCTGCTTGTTATGGGGCACAGCACCCAGCGCACCTGGCAACACAGTTTACCCCGCCGCCTGCGAATTGTGGGCCCACGAATCAATCTGACTTTCCGCAATATCGACCAGCCAGTCGCTGGTGCCTGAAATCCAGATCCAATAATTGAGAGGCATGGGGTAAACACTCATGCTTTTTCAGGATGCAAGCCGATAGCGAGGAACGGAAGACCTTGATTAAACTACTTTTGGTTGATGATCACGACCTGGTTCGCACAGGGCTCAAGCGCTTGTTGTGCGACCTTTCAGATTTTACAGTGCTCGGCGAGGCTGCTACTGGCGAACAGGCTTGCAATTTTTGCCGTCGTCATTCGCAGGACCTCGATATTGTGCTGATGGATATGCGTATGCCGGGTATGGGCGGTATCGAAGCAACCAAAAAAATAACGCGTATGCCCGGTAACATCAGAGTCGTTGCCCTGACCGGCAGTAAGGATGCGCTGATGGGTCGGCAATTTCTGAGCTCTGGTGCTCGAGGCTTTCTCTCGAAGGACTCCAGTTTCAATGACCTGGAGCGGGCCATACGCGAGGTGCATGCGGGTGGCAGCTTTCTTGACAGCAGCATCGCGCAGCGTATGGCCTTGCAGGCAATAAGCCCGGATCAATCTCCCTTTGACCGACTCAGCGCACGTGAGCTCCAGGTTTGCCTGATGATTAGCGGCGGAGAGAAAATTGTCGCAATTGCCGAGGTCATGCATGTGCTGCCGAAAACCGTCAATACCTACCGTTATCGCATTTTCGATAAACTCGAGATAAGCAATGATGTTGCCATGGCCAAGCTTGCCTACAGCTATGGCCTTGTCGATATTAGTCGGGTGACTTCCGGTTAGATCACGGCTTTGCTACGCTTGGCCTTTTTAATGAGCCAGTAGTGCGATGCCCCAGCGGCCCGAAATTTTTGACAGTAAGCGTTTTCTTGCAGACCTGACGGAAAAGCCAGGCATCTACCAGATGCTGGATCCCGAGGGTCGGGTGCTCTATGTTGGCAAGGCGAAAAATCTCAAGAAGCGAGTGGCGAGTTACTTTCGTAACAGAGGCCTGAATAATAAGACTGTAGCGCTTGTGGCGCGTATCTCCCAGATTGAAATTACGGTAACGAGTACTGAAACCGAAGCGCTGTTGCTGGAACATAACCTCATTAAGTCACATCGCCCGCCTTACAATATACTGCTGCGCGATGACAAGTCTTATCCCTATATCTTTATATCCCAGCAGGAATATCCGCGGATCGGCTTTCATCGTGGTGCCAAGCGCAGGCAGGGACAATACTTTGGACCCTACCCGAATAGTCATGCGGTGCGCGAAAGCCTGGCGTTTTTACAAAAGGTTTTTCGGCTGCGCCAATGTGAAGACACCGTATTCAAGAATCGAACCCGACCCTGTCTGCAGTACCAGATAAACCGCTGCAGCGGCCCCTGCGTGGGGCTGGTTAGCGAGCGTGAATATGCGGATGCAGTGCGTCATACCAGTATGTTCCTGCAGGGAGAAAGTCAGGATCTGTTGACCGAGCTGGGCGACCAGATGGAAGCCGCTGCAGGCGATCTGAAGTTCGAGCAGGCGGCTTCCATTCGCGACCAGATTCGCTCACTGCAGCGGGTGCTGGAGACTCAATACATTGAGGGTGAGAATGGAGACCTGGATATTCTTGCACTTTCCCGCCAGGGTAAAATCGTTTGCATCCAGGTTATGTATGTGCGTCAGGGGCGTATTCTTGGGAGTAAGAGCCACTATCCCCAGACCCATTTGGACGAATCAACCGAGGAGATTCTCGCCGCATTTATCGGCCAGTTTTACCTGGCGACAGGGGCCGGTAGTATACCCAGAGAAATCCTGGTGAATCTTGAACCGGCAGACAGATTGGCTCTGGTCGCCGCGCTGGCAGAGCGCAGTGGTAACAAAGTTAGCATCTCGCATCGCTTGCGAGGCGGCCGTTCGCGTTGGCTTGACCTGGCGACCAGGACCGCCGAGGAAAATTGTCGAGCGCGCCTGGCAAGCCGTAAAAATACTCGCGAACGCTTTGAAGCATTGGCCGAAGCCCTGCAGCTGGAGGAGGTGCCCGAGCGCCTCGAATGTTTCGATATCAGTCACAGTAGCGGTGAGAATACCGTCGCGTCCTGCGTCGTGTTTGGTGCCGAGGGGCCACTTAAAGCAGACTACCGACGCTTCAACATCGAGGGGATTATCCCGGGGGATGATTACGCGGCTATGGGTCAGGCGCTGCTGAGACGCTATCAGCGACTGCAAAAGGGCGAGGGCAAGCTGCCCGACTTATTGGTGATTGACGGCGGCAAGGGCCAGATGAGCCAGGCGCAGGAGGTATTGGAAGAATTGGGGGTGAGCGGGGTGGTGTTACTCGGGATTGCCAAGGGACCGACCCGCAAAGCCGGCCTGGAAAAGCTCTATATTGGCCAGGAGCAGAAGGAATTGACCATAACGGCCCACGATCCAGCCTTGCATTTGCTGCAGCAACTGCGTGATGAGGCTCACCGCTTTGCAATTACCGGCCATCGTGGTCGCCGCGACAAGCAGCGCAGGGAGTCGGGGCTTGAGAAAATACCCGGCGTCGGCCCCGCAACGCGAAGAAAACTGCTGCGTTATTTTGGCGGACTGCAGGCGATAAGCCAGGCTCGCTATGAGGATCTGTTAAAAGTCTCAGGAATTAGCACTAAAATGGCTCGCGCTATTTATGATGCGCTGCATAATGACTAGAATGCCGATTCGCCAGTTGCAGAATTCGATATGATTAATATACCCAATGCGCTTACCGTCTTTCGCATCATCCTTATCCCGGTGATGGTGCTGGTATTCTATCTACCCTGGCAATGGGGCAACCTGCTGGCCGCGCTGATCTTTGCGGTCGCCGGCATTACTGACTGGTTAGACGGCTACCTGGCGCGGCGACTGGGACAGAGCACGCCGTTTGGTGCCTTTCTGGACCCGGTTGCAGATAAGCTGATTGTCGTGTGTGCACTGGCATTGCTGATCGAACAGCACAGTAATATCTGGTTTACGATACCGGCTATGATCATTATCGGCCGCGAGATTGTGATTTCTGCGTTGCGGGAATGGATGGCAGAGCTGGGTAAGCGAGCATCAGTGGCGGTGTCGATGGTAGGCAAAGTTAAAACGACAATGCAGATTATTGCTATTACTGTGTTGCTGGGTTGTCGTCCCATGTTACCACCCTGGGTTGAAACAGTTGGCTATGGCTTACTCTTCATCGCTGCGGTCATGACATTGTGGTCAATGTTTATTTACCTGCAGGCTGCTCGACGCGAGTTCAAAGGCGGTTAATCGCGCTCACTCCCTTGACAGGCAGGTTACAGGCAATAGAATAGCGCCTCTTGCTGGCAGGAAGCGGCAAATCAAGGCGCGGTGGCAGAGTGGTTATGCAGCGGACTGCAACTCCGTATACGCCGGTTCGATTCCGACCCGCGCCTCCATCTAAAGATAGATTTGTATCGCGTACAGCCGGTCCCTGACCAGGCTGCGCGGAACGCCCGGCGTACATACGCCGACGGGTGGCCGTCCCGTTCGATTCCGACCCGCGCCTCCATCTAAAGATAGATTTGTATCGCGTACAGCCGGTCCCTGACCAGGCTGCGCGGAACGCCCGGCGTACATACGCCGACGGGTGGCCGTCCCGTTCGATTCCGACCCGCGCCTCCATCTAAAGATAGATTTGTATCGCGTACAGCCGGTCCCTGACCAGGCTGCGCGGAACGCCCGGCGTACATACGCCGACGGGTGGCCGTCCCGTTCGATTCCGACCCGCGCCTCCATCTAAAGATAGATTTGTATCGCGTACAGCCGGTCCCTGACCAGGCTGCGCGGAACGCCCGGCGTACATACGCCGACGGGTGGCCGTCCCGTTCGATTCCGACCCGCGCCTCCAATTTCCTCAAGTAGTTTCAATAGGTTACGGCCGTTTTAAAAGTTTCGTTATGAAACGCAGTTAAATCACAGTTATTCCGCAGTAATAATCCGCTGCTTTCAGACTATTCTACTCTTCTTACTCTCGAATTCCGGTTAGAGTATTAATCGCCCGCTTCGGTGGCCGCTCGATGACATAGAAGTTCTTCATAGTCTCGGAGTCATGCAATCCCTTGTTCGTGGCCTTGCCGGCGGCCAATGCCTCATCGGTCAGGCCCTTCTTGCGCAAGTCTCGCAATTGGTAATTGTGTTTGAAGTCGATCTCTTTTTTTGCGATTTCCCGGGCCTCTTTCCACCAATTGGACATGGTGCGATGAGAGACAGGTTTGCCGCGTGATCGCATGTCCATGTAGTTGGGATAGACGACCAGAGACGGGATATAATGTTTTCCCTCCTGAATATCCAATCGTGTTGAATTTCTTGACTATTTTCCATTCCAGATAGAGGATGGGAGGCATGTCATTTCTTATCTTCATAGCTGCATTTGCTCATTCTTTATGCAAGTCACGCCGGCATTTGACACTGGAAAACCTGGCGCTCCGCCAGCAACTCGTAATGATCAAACCATCCGTAAAGCGGCCGCGCGTATTGCCTGTCGACCGCCTGTTTTGGATTCTGTTCTCGAGGTATGTCGATGGATGGCGGGCTATGCTGCACACCTTGCACTCCGATACTGTTGTGCGCTGGCACCGCGAAGGCTTTCGACGCTACTGGAACTGGAAAAGTCGTCACCGGAAGCCGCCCTCACAGACCTGGCGGACATTTCTCGAAAATCATACTGACTGTATAGCCGGAATTGATTTCTTCACGGTCCCGACTGCTACATTTCGCATTCTCTAAGTGTTTATCGTGCTCAGCCATGACCGTCGTCATATCGTGCATTTCAATGTGACAGCGCACCCCACAGCCCAATGGACGGCCCAGCAGTTGGTGGAAGCCTTTCCATTCGATTCCGCTCCACGCTATTTGCTGAGGGATCGGGATGCCATTTACGGTGAGAAGGTTCGACGACGGATCAAGAGCCTGGGTATCGAGGAGGTCATTACGGCCCCGCGCTCGCCTTGGCAAAATCCTTTTTGTGAACGGGTTATTGGATCCATCCGCAGAAAATGTTTGGATCATGTCATCGTCTTCAACGAACGACATCTTCGTAGAATTGTTCGAGAGTACATCAGCTATTACCATACGTGTAGAACACACTTATCGCTAAACAAAGATCCGCCGGAAACCCGAGCTATTCAACCGCCTGAGTTGGGAAATGTTGTAGCGTTTTCCCATATCGGAGGCTTGCACCATCGGTATGAGAGAATCGCAGCCTGATGGCGATAGCGACAAATAACCAGAAAAACGGCACGATTACATTTACAGGAGGGACAACCATCGCTACGGGAGAATTGCTGCCTGAGGCTGATGGTAAATAGTGAGCAGAGATAACGGCGCGATTATATTTTCAGGAGGGACAATATTTCCCGAGAGACTCTAAACTATACTAGTCCGATCATTTTTTTGCCCTGCAACCGATCAAGCCAGCGCAAGGCCGTCTGGCCCCGACCCCAAGTCTGTAGTGCGACCGTTCCATCGGGTCGAACAATTATATCTGTTTTTACGCAGCGTCCATGGACATAGTCGGCCCTCAAGTGCAGCCCACCTTGACGATAGGTCAGGCATTCGAAAAAGTCGTCGACTGTAAATTCGTCGTTTGCCACAAAATCCGCTTCCGAATAGCCTCGGGGCCTCGCATCTAAAAATGATAGCGATGCCAAGATAAAGAGAAAGCCGAACGCGCCCCACTCGGCGACCTCCACTGGATCCATCTCGTCATCGTCACCGGTGAAAATGAGGTCAACGTGAACTGCAACGTTTTCATTGTCTGGACTAAGTTCCGTGGTGCTATTGAGGATACGAAACTCTACCAGCGCACCCGTCTGCATCAATTGTTGCCAGGCGGATTTTGTTGGGGAAATCATATTACGCACTCTCTTGCGGGTAGTGAATACTATTTTTCGGGCTATAGAGACGGGGTTTTGCCGACACTAATTATTCGCGTTTCAAATTGAGCTCCTCCCACATCCAAGTAAAATCGTAATATGATCCCGGCGAACGCTTGTCCGAATTCTCCATATATTTGAGCCAGCTGATAACTTCATTTCGCAAAGCCGGATCGGCTGCGCACTCGCGAGGGGTTTTCCCGTTCAGCATGGGAATTGCCTCATCCAGAGTTTGTCGGTAATGTGCCGTGAGGTGCGTATCCATGGCCTCTTGTAGCCCGTGCGGAAGCTCGCCACCAAAACCTATAGCTTCATCATCCTCACCAAACAGTTCCAGGTTTTCATGGACTGTCAATGGCGCACCCAGCAAACTCCCCAGCAGTTCTGACAGCATTTCACCGCCTTGCTCAACTCGGGTGACTGAGTTCGTTTCGAGCAGTAATGAGTCGTTTTTTAGCTCAATATGCCCGAGTATGCTAACACGCTCATCGGGCGAGATATCCTCAAGGGGTTTTGGAAACCAGGCCCAGTATCCATCATTCGTTTGTCGCTCCAGCACCGATGAGCTGTCCAGCATTTTCACAACCATTGAGCGTTCTCCCCGCAGCCCAAAGCGCAGCTGTGTCAGCTCGAAAGGCTCGTCATCGATATTACGGAGTTCTGGCGGCGGACAATTGGCTCTTACATAAGTGTCCACGGCCCAAAACATAAACGTTAAGTGCGGCAACTCAGAGTGCAAGGTCTCAAGGGTCAGTACATCCATATTATCGGGAAGTGCTTCAATTTCACCGCTATCGACAAGTTCCTGCATCATTTGGCGTGTCGTATCCGGGATGGCCGCCAACACAGACTGGACGCGTCCTGCCACCTCCGGGCTGAAGGGCAGCAGGGCTCCACTGAAAATATTGGCGTTGCCCATGGGCAATACTCTAGCCGCCAGACCATCCCACTGCTGAAGGCTCTCAGTGGCCGCTTTCTCGTTCACTCGAATGGACTTTTTCTTCGAGCCATACTCTCTAATGTCTACATAAGCGCCCGGCTTTACCGCGGTAATTTCCCAGAACTTAAGCTCGGAATCACCCAGTGCTTGAAGGTAACGCCGACCTGCCGCCCCTTCCCGCCAGCCACGGTGTTTTAAATAAGCGTCTATAAGTGTTTGTTCATCGTTATCCCAGTATACGGTGGCGTATTCCTCAAACACGAAACCAAATGCCATGTGCCCGAAAGGCCCGTCAAAGAAATAGTCGAAAGCCTCGTCCAGGCTGAGATCCAATTTGTCAGCCACCGGAGCAAGAAACTCCTCCTCAAGATCGTCGAGTCGAGAAGCCCACTCGTTATTTGGCCCATCGTAGTCGATCAAATGGCGAATGGCCTTATCCATCTCTTTGCGGCTTTTGCGTTCACTCACGAGTTCGTATCCTCATAGCGGGGTTTGAGCCTGACTCAAGCCAATTTAGTGGCAAAAAAAATGCGCTGCATGTCGAATGTATCGTCATTGGCCGCCGCGCGGGTAAAATCGTACTCTCTCTGCATATTGACGTGTGCCCAGGCTATTATCGAGTCGCCGGTGATAGCCTCGAACATGTTGTGCCTATCATCTGGGTCAACGGTTGATGATAATCGTTGCGACAGGTATAGGTAAATCTACGGCACAATGGCATTTTGTATCGGCACTTTACCGGCCGTTGCCATTTTCTGTTTCTCTTTGGCGCCTACCTGGAATTCCTGATTTTTAGCGAAGGAAACAGCCTTCGAGAATTTATTGGCCAGTTCCACTTTGTTCAGTTGCTTTTTAATTAGCAGACGTCCAAGGGAGTAACCATGCCACGGTCCAATGATGATTCCAACACTGAAATTCTGCCACGATGCGGGCTTCTTCAAGCTGTGGCGTGCGAATTTTGAATCAGAAAGCCGTCGGCGCACGGAATCAGACGGTGCAACTCGGGAAACCAAAAAGGCTTTCCCCACAATTGCCGTCGAAAACGCCAAAAAACAAGAGAAAACAACGCTCAAACCAGGGTGAAACAGCCAAAAATGTGGGGAACTCTATCTGCAAATGTTAAATAAAAACATGAGGATAGAGTAACTCCCGTGACTGGCTTTTAACCAACTGCTCCTTGACACAGCGTGCTGCCGTGATGGCTGGCTAAATCCTGCAGGGGGAGGGTGGCCTGACCTAGTCATATACGGGGCAGAGTCGCGCAAAGATTCCCCTAAAAATGGTTGTTAGATGGCCAAAAAATGAGCAAAAAAACGCCGAAATGATTTTGTAAGTGGTTGATTAATAAGGGGTGATTTGGAGCGATATACCGCTGTCCCTCCTGAATATCCAATCGTGTTGAATTTCTTGGCTATTTTCCATTGCAGGTAGAGGATGGGAGGCATGTCATTTCTTATCTTCATAGCTGCATTTGCTCATTCTTTATGCAAGTCGCGCCGGCAATTGACACTGGAAAACCTGGCGCTCCGGCAGCAGCTCGCAATGCTCAAACATTCGGTGAAGCGTCCGCGGGTATCGCCTGTCGACCGCCTGTTTTGGATTCTGTTCTCGAGGTATGTCGATGGATGGCGGGCTATGCTGCACGCATTGCACCCCGATACCGTTGTACGCTGGCATAGGCAGGGCTTCGGCTTTTATTGGCGATGGAAGAGTCGAGGCCCTAAGCCGGGACGACCAGCCATTGATGCAGGCCTACGCAAACTCATCCGAGAAATGCAGGCTACCAACATGGGCTGGGGCGCACCTGCTACCGCGCGCCTGCTACCGCGCGCCTCGAATCTATGGGGAACTGCTAAAGTTGGGTATAGTGGTCTGTCAAGCCACAGTTTCGAAGTATATGGTGCGTCAGCAAAAACCACCTTCGCAGACCTGGCGGACGTTTCTCGAAAATCATGCTGACTGTATGGCCGGGATTGATTTCTTCACCGTCCCGACAGCCACATTTCGCATTCTCTATGTCTTCATCGTTCTCAGCCATGATCGCCGGCAGGTTGTACATTTCAATGTGACCGAACACCCGACTGGCCAATGGACAGCACAGCAACTGGTGGAAGCATTTCCGTTCGATTTCGCTCCACGCTATTTACTGGGTGATCGGGATGCCATCTATGGTGAGGCTGTTCGACGAAGGATTAAGAGCCTGAGTATCGAGGAGGTCGTCTCGGCGCCGCGCTCGCCATGGCAAAACCCCTTCGTTGAAAGAATTATTGGATCCATACGCCGGGATTGTTTGGATCACGTCATTGTTCTCAATGAGCGACATCTACGCAAAACGCTTCGTGAATATTTCAGCTATTACCATACCTGTAGAACGCATTTGTCGCTGAATAAAGATCCGCCTGAAACTCGACCTGTTGAGCCGTCAGAGATGGGAAATATTGTGGTCCCCATGTTGGTGGCCTGCACCATAGATACGGGAGAATCGCAGCCTGATGCAGATAGCAATGAATGACCAGAAAAACGCCACGATTATATTTACAGGAAGACCACCACCGGTTCCGAGTAACAATGAAAACCCCGCGTCGCTACGCTCCGATGGGTGGTAACTTTGCCCCGGTCCGGGTGGCAGGCTTCAGATGGAATGGGTGGCAGGCTTCAGCGGTTTACGCATCATTTGGCTCAATATTCAACGCAAATAAACAAGATAACCTACTGATTAGTAATGTTTTTATGCAAAGTGTCTAATCGGCTCATGCTGCCTTGAGTTCCCCTTAGTGAGTTAAGGGGCTTTAGTGGTCTTTGTGGCACTTGTGAGTTATGATTGAGTTCAGGCTACCGTGCAGAGGGTTCTTTTATGATCAGCAAACCACTTGTTACCCAGTCGGAAAATGTATCGGATCGCAAAGGGTTGGTAAGGCATGCCAAACGTCTGATAAAGAAACTTGGTTGGTTGTCGCCAACGGCCTCTTTGGTAAGTAAAGGGGGAAAGGACTTTGGGCGTCGTATTGAAGCTTCCTTGACAGAAATAACCCAGGGGCGAGGGGTTATGCGCTTGCAGCTGCGTAAACGCGATGCTGCGGTCGTGATGAGTGTCGACCATTATGAGGAAGTGGTGCGTATGAAGGTCCTTTATGCCGAACTGATTGAACAGGTTAAGGTAAAGGAAATTGCGGAGGAGACCGATGAGTACGAAGCGTTATATCGTCGTATTACCTCGCCTCAATCTCGCAAGGCTGCGGATGGACTCTTTGCCGCGACTTCAGACAGCCTGCGTAAAACATATCAGCCTGGGGGAACTGAAGCGCGGTGATTTCCGTTATCGCCGGTATTAACGGCGCGGGTAAAAGCTCCATTGCGGGTGCGCGTATCCGTAGTGCAGGCGGTGATTACTTTAACCCGGACGAAGTGGCCCGCAGCCTGATGGATGCTGATCGAACACTTTCTCTGACTGAGGCGAATGCTCATGCTTGGAAAATAGGATTTGAGCAACTATCTCGGGCTATTGACGAAGAGCTGGACTATACCTTCGAAACAACATTGGGTGGAAATTCCATTTGTCAGCTGCTTCATGAAGCGATTGATCAAGGCCGGGAAGTGCGCATATTTTTTTGCGGCCTGGCTTCGCCTGAATTGCACATTGAGCGTGTGGCCGCGCGAGTAGCTAGAGGTGGTCACGATATACCCGAAGCAAAAATTCGAGAGCGCTGGACAGGTGCCATCCATAACATGCTGGGCTTAATACCTCGATGTGCAGGGGTACGTGTATTTGACAACTCAGAACCCTCTGACCGTGGTGGTCCGCAGCCAGTTTGCCTGTTCTCTCTTGTGGGGAATACCTTTGATTCGTTGCCCGTTGAATCAATGCCTGAATGGGCCAAGCCTTTAGCGAGTGCTGCTATCAAGAGGACGCTGAGTTAAACCGCAAGGTTTCAATGGGGCGATCCCTGAGACGAGACCATGACAGTTTTCAAAGCAGGCAATTCATATTCCTTGAATCCTAAACGAGAGCATGCAACGGTCCATGCCGAGAGCTTATGCCCAAAATGCGTATTCCGGCGAACGTGAACACCTATTCCGGACGAACGTGAACACCTGATTTCTCAACGCAATTGCCCGCGCGAGAGCTGGTGGCCATTTCTAGCAGCATTGAAAGCCGAACGTGGTGATAGTGGCTGTAATTTGGCGCTGGAATGGGGCCAGGGCGGCGAAACATTCAATCAGTCCGAATTTGACGCCCTATGGCGAAGTTTGACCCAATCCGGCATTACACTTTGCGAGCAGCAGCAGACTAATTGACGATTAAATCGTTTTTTTAAAAAGTATAGAATTACGGAATGCTGCTGTTATACTTGGCCAAAAAATTACGGTTTTTCAATAAAAATCACAGGGGTACAAGTCTCATGCAGAAAAAAACTAGAAACACTTTATCCGGGTTTATAGCGGCGGGCGCAGCGGCAGCATTGCTGGGTCAACCCTTAAGCAGCTTCGCCGAAACCGGTCATAGCGATTCCGGAGAAGAAAATGACTGGGAATTTGAGCTTCTCCTCTATGGATGGGCTAAATCTGTTGACGGTACATCGGGCGGTAGAGACGTTGCGATGGATTTTCAAGACCAGATTTTGCCCAACCTCACCGGCGTTTTGATGACAGAGTTCTTAGCGGAGAAAGGCAAACTGTTACTGTGGGGCAACTATGAATATACCAAACTGACATTTGACATAGGGGACGTAGGCACCAGTGTCGAGGTTCCAGTTGATCTGCCCCCCCCCCTTCCTCCCGTCAATGTCCCTGCAGATGTAACCACCGCTGCGGAGGTGACCGATGTTCAGCATATGTTTGAACTTGGTGCTGGCTGGGAGGTATTGGAGAGCAGTAAATGGAAAGTAGGCTTACATGGTGGCGTGCGCTACTACGACTACGAGCTCAAAGGTTTTATTGACCCTATCACTGTGAGCGTAGGCCCGCCCATTAACGACTCGGTATCAGTACCCGTAGGCAACAGGGTTATTGGTGACGACTGGTATCAGCCCTTCATCGGCGGACGGGCCGCATGGCACTTCGCCCACAAGTGGGCCTTGGAGGGTAGGGTCGATTTTGGCTTCAACCCCTTTACCAGCGATGATGCCAACCAGAGCTGGATGACGGAAGTGAAGCTCGCTTGGCATTTTACCCATTGGGCGGGGGCTATGCTGGGGTACCGCTACGTCATACAAGACTTCGACAACGGCAAGAGTGGCAGCGACAACTTCAGCTGGATAATGGACGAGTATGGCCCAACGCTCGGTTTGCTTTTCACGTTCTAATTACTCGCCATAGCGCGGGTGCACTGAAAAAAAAGCCTCCTGCCGGGGGCTTTTTTTATACCTTAACTCTCCCCAAAGCAGTAAGATTTTGCATTGCAGTCTGGCAGTAAACCCCCGCGGTGCCAGCAGGCGGGCCGCGCTCGCCGCCGCCTTTGATGCCGATAACCATCAAAACTTCACCTCCCAATGGCCTTTGACCCCATCAGCGTATAGACCTCAAAAAAGAGCAGTAGTGCCAAGCTTGACCCCGGCACAACGCGGGTAAGTGCCCTCCTTTGGGCAACGAATGCGACCATAGTGCTTCACGGAGCACCTCGCACCAGCGGGCTGATTGGGAGAATTTTGGCGCATCTCAAGAACAAAGCGCCCTCTACCGGGCCGGTGGTCCTGCCGGAGGATCGTGCGCCCCCGGCTTTCGACTGACGGCAAGAAGACACCGCTCTACTTCGCCTCCTATTGGGAAACGGCGGGCTTACTATTGGCTTGAGGGCAGAGGAACCGCGTTGAGGTTGAGGGTAATAATGGGCGGTGTGGACAGAAGTGGTACTTAAAATCCCCGGTTTTGCCAGGGAAGGACAGCGACAAGGGCCGTTCGATAGAACTCGACTTCAATGTTAATGCGCTTTATGCTTATTCTACGCACTCACAGCCGCTTTTGTTGGCATAGTTGCGATTGATTCGCGGGTCTATAAGAGACGGCGCTCGATGATTTATGGAATGCGTCAATAACCAAGCACTCAAGGGGTAATTAAGCCAATGAACAAAATATCAAAAATAGCAGTAGCGGTCGCCGCACTGGGTTTAAGCGGTAGTCTTTCAGCGCAGGGCATCGCCTCTGACAGCGGTTTTGGGATAGAAGGTGCGGTGGGCTACTACTGGCCCGATAACGACACTTTTCTTGATGACGGCGTTTCATGGGGGTTGGGGCTTGAGTATCGCATTGGTCCACATTGGGCGATTAATGGCTGGTGGCTGCAAACAGAGAACCTGGATTTCGACAGGGAAAATGTAGACCGGGGTGACGGCGACATTGAAAATCTACACCTCGACTTGACATATTATTTCCATAACGGCCGCTGGCAGCCTTATGTGTCTTTGGGTGGCGGCCAAAGGCGCGTAAGCAACGACTTCGACGATTATGATTTAAGCCAGTTCAACCTGGGAATGGGTTTGAAATTCCACATGACTCCCGGCTTGTTCTTAAGGACTGAGCTGCGCGCATTCTCGGGCCAGGGTGAAACCGACGTTTCCGCCTTGCTTAGCCTGGGCTATACGTTTGGCCAGCACGCAGCAGTGCCACCGGAGCAACCGGTGCTTGACAGCGATGGCGACGGCGTAATGGACGATGTTGACCAGTGCCCTGACACTCCTTACGGTGTTGAAGTGGACAGCACCGGTTGCCCAATTCAATACGGTGACGGAGACGGTGACGGCGTCCCTGATAATATCGACGAGTGCCCCAATACTATCCTGGGTGCCCTTGTTGATGAGGTAGGCTGCGGTATCAAGCTGACCGGAGCGCACTTCAAGTTCGACTCCGACGAGCTCAATATGGATACGGAAACCATTCTCGACGAACTCGCCCTGCGCATGGCTGAGTTCACGGATTTCGAGTTGCGAGTGGAAGGACATACCGACTCTACTGGTAACGAAGACTACAACCTTGGCCTCTCCGAGCGCCGGGCACAGGCTGTGGTTGACTATCTGGTAGGCGCGGGTATAGATGCATCTCGCTTTGACGTTCAGGGAATGGGTTCTTCCAGTCCTGTTGAGAGCAACGATACTGAAGAAGGGCGTGCTGCCAACCGTCGTGTGGTGTTTATCAGGGACTAGTAGTGCCTGGAAAAAGCTGTACTTCCTGATGTAGAGTACAGTGTTTAAAAAAGCCGGACCAATCATTGGGTCCGGCTTTTTTTTTGGCTGTTCGCCGGGCTTAACGCTCTGCACACGACTTGGGTTTCGGTGAGGGTTCTCCTGCCCATACTTCGATATTGCTTTGGATTCTATTATCTTTGAAAGTGCGCAGCTGCTACCAAGGCATATGTATTGTCCCTGTCCGAAGCGCTGCTGTTGGTGTTAAAAGGCATTATCGGGCCTGATTGGTTTGATGCGTTCACTTTAGAAAGAGTGCTGGAACGGCAGTTGTTGTGCTATGTCGTTGCTGCGCATCCGCAAGCCGCTATCCACAGGAGTTTTTAGCAGGATTTCACTGTCTTCCTTGTTGAGAAAAGCACCCAGGGTAATTCGGTGCTGGCGGTCGTGCAGCGTTAGTCTAGCTGAATCCTGAGGAGGACGACTTCGCCGACCGCCAATGTCCAGCTCCCAGCGACGACGGGGATGGTAGTGGCCATCAGTGAGGCTGAGTTTGTGGGGTGCAATCTGTATAAGCTGTCTGAAATTCATTTTCCAGCAAGCGCAATAGAGCCCGACAACCAGTGCCAGCAATTCGATGCCGGCCAGTGGCAACATAGATGATCATCCCTGGCTACCTGAGGCCGTGTTCAACGCATATTCTGAATCCAAGGCGATTGCTTATGCCCAGATGCAAAAGAATAACTTTTTCGGAACACTTCCATGGAACGCCCTGGAGATCGAGGAAACACAGCAATTGATGGGGAAGAACTTCTGGCCTTACGGTGTTGAGTCAAGCCGGAAATCGCTTGAAACCCTGTTCCGATATTCTTATGAGCAAGGTCTCACCAGCCGGCGCCTGACAATCGAGGAACTGTTTGTGCCTTCGTCACTCGGATTGACTGAATCCTGAGCGATTGCCGATCTACAATAGTGAACTCAACAAATAGGCTGGCGATGAATAAATTGATCGAGTATTGGACGCGGTGATATGAAATTGGTTAAACGAATCTTAACAACCTGCGCATTAGTGTTTGTAGCGTCGCAATTGCACGCGAACGAGAATCAGGATCTCGTCAAAGCCTCACAGAATCCGGTCGGCAATATCATTAGCGCCGTGAATTGGGCTGAAAGTGGTTGAAATCGGTGCGTCGAGGGTGAGTTGGTGGCGACATGACTATATTGGTGGGGAGGAGGAGTAGCGACGGCGGTTCGGTGGCTGTTGACTAAGGGGGGATATGCTTAATGCTTCTAATACCCTCAGGCACGTATGGAGAAGAAAATGAGACCATATCTTTTTCGTAGCTACAGTCACGCTGGCCTGGCCGGGCCTCCAATCTTATCAGTTTGTACTTACGGGCCCGTGCATACGCCACGGATGGCCGCCCCACGGATGGCCGCCCCACGGATGGCCGTCCCACGGATGGCCGCCCCACGGATGGCCGCCCCAATCGAATCCGACCCTCGCGTCGAATTGAAGCCCATAGTTTACATCCCTAGCTTCAAGCTAGGCGCCTGGGTTGATTGCACTGATGACCCATGAAGAGCTGTCCATAACGATGCTGTTGGCAGATCTAGATTGTTCATTCAGCGCATTTGCCAACGCGGCTTCGATCTCCTCGCGGCGCTCCTCCCCCAGCGCACCGGCCTCGCGAAACACTTCCCCCGCCGGTCCTATTGCCAGCTGAAAATCGATTGCCTCGCGCACATCATTGCCAACAAGCACAGGTGCATCCACGCGCCGGAATTCGATATTCTCGAAGCCTGCCGCAAGCATTAGGCTGCGGGTATGGGCCTCGTCTGCCATCGAAAACGGTCCCGGCCCGCAGCTGAGGCCATTTTCGTCTGGCTGCGGCAAGAATTGCAGGACGATGTCCTTGGCCATAGACAACCAGGGATTGTCGGGACGCTCGCGCCAGACAATATGTACCATGCGCCCACCGGGTTTTAGCGCCTGGCGCATATGCCGCAGGGCAGGCACGGGGTTGGCGAAAAACATGGTGCCGAAACGGGCGAAGACCATATCGAATGCGGCGGATGGCAACCCGATTTCAGCATCTCCACGCTGGAACGAGACATTGTCGGCACCAGCGGCATCGGCATATTCCTGTGCAAGCTCAAGAAATGCATCGCAGCAGTCCATACCCATAACTTCGCCGCCAGGGCCTGCCCGCTCGGCCAGTTTCACAGCCGTGTCGCCAAAGCCGCAGCCCACATCCAGTACTCGCATTCCCTTTCGTATTGGCAGGGTAGGGAAAACAGCATCACTGTGATACGACAATCCGCCGACCAGGATATGCCGGTACTTGATGAACTTGGGTGCCAGTATCTCGTTCCAGAAATGGACAAACTCACTGTCATTCTGCATGGATTGCTTGGTTTTTATAGACTGCTCCATGGTGTTTTACTCCAGTATGCTTTTGCTGTTAAGGAATAGGTATCCGCGCGTAAAACGTCTTTCTCGTTGCACGCGTGAGATTCCATAGTAGGGGAAGCCGGCGCGAGCAGGTCATACACAAGCTGTAGTCACGCGCTACATTTTCTGTTGTAATTAACTACATTTTCTGAAGTTAGAATGCGAAGCTCAGTGCTTCCGCTGGGTTCAAATAACAATAATTGTACAAACTGCTCCGGGCACCAGAGCGATGGAAAAGATCGGAAAAAGCCATGCAATATAATCAGTTTTGTCCTGTGGCCAAGGCCATGGAGGCACTGGGTGAGAAGTGGACTCTATTAATTGTGCGTGAATTGTTGATGGGCAGTACACGCTTCAGCGAGTTGCAACGTGGTCTCCCCGGCATCTCCCCGGCATTGTTAACCAAGCGCATGACTGACATGGAAGAGAAGGGCTTGTTGGTGCGCAAGCGCACCGCCGGGCAGCGTGGTTACGAATACTTTCCCACTAACGCCTGTAAGGAACTGCTGCCGGTGATCGAGCAAATTGGCTTTTGGGGAATGCATTGGGCCAGGGAGCAGATGACCGACTATGACTTTGATCCGGGTTTACTGATGCTCTATCTGGAAAGAAGCATCCAGCCGGATAAGTTGATTGGCAACGAAACCGTGATTCGCTTTGCATTTGACGATGTCGAAGAACACCCCAATTGGTGGATTGTGGTGGAGGGCGACAAGGTCAATGTTTGCGTCAACGACCCGGGCAAGGAAGTGGACATCTATTTCAATTCCCGGGTCAGGGTAATATGTGAAATCTGGATGGGCGAGCTGAGCTATAAAAAGGCAATCGCCGACGGCAGCTTGACTCTGGTGGGTCCAAAGGCGCTCACAAAAGACATAAACGCCTGGCTTAAGCCAAGTATCTTCGCAGGCTCCCAGCCTGCCAGCGCTATTCTGGTGCCGACCTGATGGACTTCATTTCACTGGCCGCAAAACAGCAGCATCATCAATCACGACGATAAAATTGTGGCAACAATGGCCGGGAGAAGATCAATGATACGCGTCATACCAATCATGATGGCCACGTTTTTTGCTGCAAGCGCTGCGCTTGCCCAGGGCATCGTGGTGGGTGAGAAATTGCCATCGCTTACCATCGAGGACCAGGGGCAGATGGTGTTCGACTATGAAGTGCTGGATGGCGTGATGATTTACAAAAAGGGCAGCAAAATCACCCATAAGACTTTTAGCAGCGATGCATTGACCGGAAAAATACGCTCTATCTACCATCTGGCAGCGCGTGGTGGCACAGAGGATATCAACCAGCCTTACATCGATGCACTTGCCGCGGCGAAGCTACCGCAATACCTGCCCGATTCGCCCTATAAAACTACCACAATTCTCAATACTGATGACGCCTTGTGGGGCACGGGGAGTGTAGCTGTCGGCATGTTTGAGGGGAGTCAGAAAAAACTGGCATACGACTACTATGTCGTTGATAGCAAGGGTCTGGCATTGAAAAAATGGGGACTTCAGCCAAAAAATTCTGCGGTTATCCTGCTGGATCGCGACGGCACGGTACTGTATTTCAAGGAAGGTAAATTGTCAGACGATGAAATCGCGTCGATGGTCGCGCTCATCTCCAAACATCTGGCGATGTAACCTCGACAACCGGTCGTCCTTTGCTTGCGTACTAAAACGACATTTTAGATTGAACGAGGCCCACCTTGATAAGATCCGGATCATTAAATTCCCCGGTCCTGGTAGGGAAGGGCCGCGCCGATGGCGGTTGAATGGATATCGACTTTAGTGCGGACACGTTTTATCCTCCTTAATACATTTTTGTCGCTTACATCGTTATGGTGTTTGATTGATTACACGCAACGGGGCAAAGGAGACAAGGAGTCGATATGGCAAATATCACCGAGCGAAATAGGTACTCCCGACGCCAATTCATACGCCAGGCCGGTATCTGTACCTTAGCATCCTCACCGCTGGCTGCATTGGGGGCGCTGGACACGTCTGAGGGCGTCACTTTCGCAGATGGCCCTCGCCCATTGGTCAAATACCCCGGTAAACGTGAATTGATTCTGGTGCACAGCCGACCGCCTCATCTCGAAACGCCCTTCGGACTATTTAATGACAGCGTTATTACGCCGAACGACGCGTTTTTTGTACGCTACCATCTGGCGAATTTCCCCACATCAATAGATCCTCAGAACTACCGTCTTACTGTTAAGGGAACGGTCAAGACGGCACTGAAGCTGTCTCTTTCCGATCTCAAGGCAATGGCTGATCCAGTCGAGGTGGTGGCGGTCAACCAGTGTACTGGCAACAGCCGTGGGTATTTCGAGCCGCGCATATTCGGTGCACAACTGGGCAACGGCGCAATGGGCAATGCCCGGTGGACAGGTATTCCCCTAAAGACGGTACTGGAGCGGGCAGGGGTCGCGCCGGGAGCCAGGCAAGTCACCTTCAACGGCCTGGACAAGCCGGTGATGGATAGCACACCAGATTTTCGAAAGGCCCTGGATATTGAGCATGCGCTGAGCCCTGAGCCTTTGCTGGCGTGGGGAATGAATGGAGAAGATCTACCCTTTCTCAATGGCTACCCACTTAAGCTGATCGTGCCAGGATACTTCGGTACTTACTGGGTAAAACATTTGTCCGAGATTGAGGTCATCGATCATGAGTTTACCGGCCACGACGCCTATTTCATGACCAAAGGCTATCGCTTGCCCGACAATAAATGTGTCTGTGTCGCACCTGGAACCGTCGCTGATAAAACCAGGCCAGTCTCCACAATTCCTGTTCGCAGTTTTATTACCAGCGTAAAATCCGGCGACGTGCTGCCCGCCGGCCGTGCGCTAGAGCTGCGTGGAATTGCCTTTGACCACGGTGCGGGCCTCAAGGCAGTAGAGGTGTCAGCTGACAACGGTGTTAGCTGGTACCCGGCAACTTTGGGCGAAGACCTTGGCAGGTTCTCCTTTCGAGAGTGGCGCATGCCCGTGACATTTTCCACTAAAGGCAGCGCGGTTTTAAGGGTGCGTGCGACCAATAGAGCTGGCGAGACCCAGCCGCAAGAGGCCACCTGGAACCCTGGCGGATATCATCGCAGCGTCATCGAATCCACTCCTGTCACTATTGCCTGAGGAACTAGCCATGCACAGGATCACTATCAACCCGCTCGCGCTCGTGCTGGGACTGTCGATAGCATCGGCAGGAGTGCTGGCTGGTGAAATTACGCTGCCGGCTGACAAATCGAAATTGCGCGAGTCTGAACTTCCAGGCTATACGATAGCACTACAAAAGTGTGGTATCTGCCATTCTGCTGACTATATCAATTACCAACCGCCGGCTATGAACCAGTCCCAGTGGACTGCCGAGATGAAAAAAATGCAGCACTCTTATGGAGCGCCAATTAGCGAGCAGGAAATAGAACTGATTGGGGCTTACCTGGCGGTCGCCTACGGCAGTGCCAAGGCCAGCGACCCTAGCGTATTGGCATTGTCAGCCAGGGCCGCGCCAGCAGATGCTGCTGCCGGAGTCGATGTTCAGGAGTTGCTGGCGGCTAATGCCTGTCTCGGGTGTCATGCGATTGACAAAAAGGTGGTAGGACCTTCATTCCAGGACGTAGCGGCCAGGTACGGAGACCGTGCAGATGCCCAGAAATTGCTTGCTGATTCAATTCAAAGCGGCGGCAGTGGAAAATGGGGCGAAATGGCGATGCCCCCGATGGCAGCCTTAACAGAATCGCAGGCGCTGGCGCTGGCCGGCTATATATTGGAACAATAAGAAAGACCGGCTCTGTCGCATCAAGCTGCGACAGGTGGACCGATTGTCTGAACAGTGAACCTCGCTTCTACAAGTGGATGGCTATCTCTGGTTTTAAGCTGCCGTGTATGGCCAGGACGACGCGGCGTAACACCAACTGCCCACCGAATAACGATCCGGTTGTACTGGCTGCTTACTTTTTACTGCCTGCTTCGTTCATTAAAGTTCGCAGCCGGGCTTCGCCTTCGGAACCCGTAAAGACCAGCGCCGCATTCTCCTTCTTATTTTTTGGGTCGGGCTCAACCAGCAATACGAAGTCAAAAGCATTTTTCGCGGGCTTAAGATGATAATTTGCGATGTCGTCAGCGCTTAAGGTTTCGTGGCCTGCCCGCTCGGTGAGATCGAAGTCTATCTCACCCTTGCCATTGATCGCGCGATAAATGACCTCCGTACAAACCTGCTGGGATGCATCGGCAAAATCGAAGCGGAAATCGTAGCCATCGCCCAAATAGGAATATACTTCTAACAGAAACGCCGCGCGTTGGGCTTCGCTCAGCCGCGGGCGAAGCACCAGCATGCGATTGACGTGCGTATCCATAATATGTTCGAGGTTATTGAAAATCACACCTTCAGCCACGGCTTCAATCATGTCGACGCTGGCCCCGCCAGGCAAGGCGTCCTGGCGCAGATTGGCGGTCAGTTTTTCCGGCTCGTAACGATCTTGCAGCGGCAAGTCGGCGACAGACAGTGCCAGCGAATCTCGCTCATCTTGCGCACCTATGTAGGTGATGCCATGTTTAAATGCGCCGGGAATAAACACATCACTCATATAGCCTGCGGTGTAGGTTAGCACCAGGTCGCCGGGCTCAAGCAAGCCGAATATTTCGTCCTTTTGGGCGTCACTGAAAACCAGTACATGTGCTGTCGGATTTTTCAGCCGGCTAATACTTTTAAACAAATAGGCCCGTATCTCGTACAGCACTTTGTGTTGTCCCCGAGAATCACTGTGCTCAACCCGTTCCGCCTGGGCATGTGACGGAAAATACCTGGCCACCTGTTCCAGGCGCTGCGCCGCTTCAGCATGCAAAGGCGGAAGTTGCCCAATGAGGACTGCATATTCGGGATCTGCATCGGCCAGCTGCACCAGCGGCGACTGCGGATCGGCTAGCGCACTGTCATATACTACTTGCGCGTCCGCCACGGCATGGAGCAGACCCGGCGCCGTCATGCTGTCACGCATACGGTCATATGACCCGAACGGGATTTCGGAGCGGTAATAGGACTGGTTCAGCTGTTTGATCGCGAGTGGATTATCAGCAAACTGGGCAACCACAAAAGCGGTGTGACTGGCAATCAGTAAGGTCGCCTTGAGCGCCAGAACCTCGGCCCTGGTGTCAGTTACGTCATCCGGGAACTGCGCATCCAGCCCTCCGTAGGCATCAACAATGTCCCACAGGCTGGTTTGGCTGGCGTGAAAGCGAAACAGCAAACCTTCCAATGCGTCAATTTCCTCCGCGTTGAAGAAATCGCGCCCCTCCTGGGCCGGGTTCGGAAAAGCGAGAAATTCAGCGTCCAGATCATTTAAATGAGGCTCCAGGTTCTCAATAACCCGCAAGTTCGAATCAAGCGATGCCTGGGTAACGACTATCCTCTCTGGCGTAGCAACTTGCTGGGTGCTGCTACAACCGGCAACAAACAAGGCCGCCAATACACCAAAGATGACACTGCGAGTGAATGGGGTTTTCAAAATGGTCACGATATCGATCATCTGTATAGGCCTTGTCATTGATAGTTTTTACTCAGCTGAATTGCGCGCTCTGGTTATGCTGTTGCCCACGCCACACTAGTCGACAAACCAGGCGATTATGATCTTCAGCGGCTACGAAGTAAAAGATAAACGCGTTCAGTGAATGCTCGTAAGTTTCGCAAAAAGGTCTAGCCAACGCCGTGCAAACGAAAACGTGTTCCTGGCAGTGGCAGTGCTGCAGAGGAAGCCTGTTTTCTCGAAAGCACGGGTTTATTAAGGCCCGCAGCTGGCAATGAAGCGGGTGCGGCGAACCTGATCAGCATCCAGTATTAGTCCGATCGCGGGGAGCGCTACTCGCGAAAGTCCCGCATGCGGCGAGCCCAGGGTATCACCGCCATATCCTCCATGAGAGCCGGCTCCATGGCAGGCTCGACAACAGCGCGTAGCCCATCTGTCCACCACGGCGTGCCCAGGAGGTTTTCTCTGTCGTCGTCCGCTGTGCTGGCGCCCACGCCGGTGACGAAACCAAAGCTGATAAGACCCTGGCTCAACGCCAGATCTTCAATGATATAGTTGCGTGCCTCGTCGACCTCTGAATCAATCGCATGGGTAGTTAGGCTCCACGTCCGCGTGGTCCAGGCCACGCCAATATCCCGGCTGATGCCGCCAATCCAGACATTGTTTCCCCGGAATCGCCAGGGCGCCAGCCACAAGCGCAGGTGATTGCGTTCATTAATGGTGTCGCGTGCCTTTTGCAGGCTGATGTCCTGGGGACGCCCAAAAAGGTATAAAGCGCTGATGGGCGAATTCTTGTATTCGCCGCTGGTAAGAAATGACTTTGCTGTGCGCATGGATGAACTGAAAGTGATAATTTCCGTCTCATCCCAGCCCGCGCGCAGGAATGCCAGTAACGCATCGGCCCCTGAACTGATCACCACAAGGTTTACCGGATCACCCGTACCGGTGCCATCTTTGCGGGTCGTGCAGCAGAGAAAATCCTCCAGCAGGTCGCGAAACTCTTTCGGGTCTTCGATATCGACAAATTCATTTGCTGTATACAAGGACTCAAAATCGACCATTTGCCAGTCTGCCCGAAGTCCTGGAACCTCAATAAAAAACTCAAGTTCCAGCGCTTGTTTTCTGCCAATGAGCTTGACTTTGAGATTGCGGGTACCCTGCCTGAGATTGATGAAGGCAAAGCCCTCTGAGCTCTCGCCTGCAGGAATGACAGGATTAATAGCCTGTGCATCGAAGTAGCGGGCAATTCTATCGTGCTTACCCAAAGTTGCCGAGTCAACAATAGCTGCCGCTTCACTGGCAGGAAAGTAATTTGGGTCCAGCTCGGTTAGCATCAGCCAGAGCGGCTGGTCAGAATTGTTTTCGACTTTTATCCATACCGGTTGGACGTCTTCCTTGTCGAGTGCTTTGCTGAAGGCGTCCCGCGTTTCCTGGCGAGTTAATACCCCGGCGGTGACCCGAATATCCTCTTTTTCCAGAGTCTCCGTGCGCTCCAAAAAATCGAGTTGGGCGGGGGGTACCGGATTAAAGCCTGCACAGCCCTGCAGCATAATGACGAGTGCAGCAGACCAGCCGAACTTTGGCCAACGATGGCGGCCGATCATTTGCCCGCTCCTTTTGACTCCACGTCGTCTGCAGCGGGTTGAAACACTTTATCTTTCTCCCATCGCCAGGGAAACGTATCCAGCTCAAAAAGCGCTACTGTCTCCGGGGCAATTTCAATCACCAGCCTCCCTCCTTCGGTCCAGTAAGGGTCATTTGTCAATGTCTTGCTGGGTGCGCTTCGCTCCACCGCCGGCACACCGTCCACTTTGCCGAATCGTTGGACCTGGCCGACCGAAATCAGATCTTCCAGTAAATACAATGCCGCCGCATCTGCATTTGGATCGATATCCCGCTTGATACTTCCGATCACAACCAATTCCCCGCGGTACCGGATCGGGGTCACCCATAGCCGCACCAGGCTTTTCGAATCGCTGCGGTTGCGGGTTTTCTGAAACTGCACGTCGGGGATGCGGCCAAACAGGTAGGCATCGCCGAACAGGCTTTGCAGCGATGGCCTGAATATTGTTTCATCCCAGCCGGCCATGATGAGTGTTCCGATTATTTCCCGGTCGCCGATAAAAACGATATTGAGGGGTTCGCCGCTGCCACTGCCATTCTCCTTTTGCGTGCAGCAAGGCAGCTTCTCGATAGCTGCCCGCAATTCTTCCTCTGACTGTGTATTAACGTGATCAGCTTCAGGATAGAGGCGTTCGAGATCCTTTCGATCCCATTCGGATAGGAGGTCGGGCACGCTGACGAAAAAATTGAACTCGTACAGTTGGTGGTCGCTTAAGAGCTGGACTCCAACTTGCTTGGTGCCGAGTGTTTCGTTACTAAAAACAAAGCCCGACTGTGTCGCGCCCGGAACTACCAGCTGGTCTATTCCCGCGGACGAGAACCAGGCATCCATTTCGCGGTTGGCCTGCCCGGAAAAACGTTTGTGGTGCATGTAGGCCGCCTCGTGGGCCGAAAAATAGTTCGGATCAATGCCACTGAGCATCAGCCACACGGGGGCATCACTGGAGTTCTGGATTTCCAGCCACACAGGCTGAATGCCGCGCTTGTGGAGCTCTGCGCCAAAAAATTGCGCCGCTTGCTCACGGCTCAGCAGAGCCACGTTCACCGTAACGCCTGCTTCGGATTGAGTGACGGCTCGCTCGTGCAGGCGCAGGTCGGTTATGGACCCTGGCTCAAAGCTTGCGCAGGCCGACAGGAAGAGGACCGCCGCCAAAAAAACGATGCTTCTGGCAGGGGCCGCAGAGATCAATAGTGGCTTTGCCGTCATTTGTTTTGAGTATCGTAGATTCACTCTCATGAAAGGGGAGGGTCGTTGATCACGACCTCAACCCCCTGGGGTTCGAGGTTTAAATCACGTTTACCGTGATCGTGCTCGAGGGTTTACTGCTGAGACCGGTTTTATCGACGGCAATCATATTCAGGTAGTACGTACCCTTCGCCAGCCCGGAAATCGTATAGCTGGTGTTACTCGGGTTGCTAATGACAAACACCGCGGTCTTGCCCCCGGCCTTGGGCGAAGCATAAATCTCGTAACGGTTCAGTTCGCTCAAGGGCAGGGGTTCGCCGGTTGCCCTCGTGCTAGGTGGCTTCCAGCTGAGTTTTACCGAGCCGCCGGTGCTGGTTCCGGTATCCGTGACGGGGTCAGGCGCCGGGTCCGTGGTGCCGGTATCCAGTGCAGTGCTGCCAGAGCCCGAGCTGCCGCCGGAACCCGAGCTACCCTGGCCGCTGGGTCCAGCCGCATAGTTCTGCTGGATTTCCCCGCTATCCATGGCGCGATTATAGATCGCCACCATTTTTATATGGCCGGCATAGGGACGGTCTCCGCTGGCTTCATTGCCTATCGTCAGCTTATGCCCTGTATACCAATTACTATAAGCGCCGCGGCTGGTTACCGCAGCGGACTGGAGTACGCCATCCAGATACAAGCGTTCGGTATTGCCATCATAGGTGTGAACGACATGCACCAGCCGGGTGCCAAGCGGGCTGTTTTTGGTGATCAGGTAGGGTTTGTCCACGCTTTTGCCGGTGTGGCGCAGGCGTACGTGGATTTCGTCGGTTTCCTGTCCCAGTAGATAGTTGCGCTGGGTGGGGCTTGCGGCAATCGATACGAACCGGGTCGGTCCTCGTTGGCTGACATTTGACGGTTGAACCCAGGCTTCAAAACTGCTGGTATTGCTGGCTCGCAAGGCATTGATCACCTTGCTGGCAGCGCCACCGGTGCCGATTTTGCCGCCACTCATGATGACGCCGTTACCGGTCTTACTCCAGGTCACAGCCCCTGATAGTTGCAGGTTCATCGGACTACCGTAGCCCGATTGGTCCACTGCGGTCGAGCCGCTGCCCTTGCTGAATGTGTACAGTGCAATGAGGCCGGACTTGGCTCGAGTTACGGTATTAAGCGGTGTAGTGAAGTTAATAGCGGCGCTGGCAGACTTGTTGCCGGCGGCGTCGTAGGCCTTCACCGAGTAGCGATAACTGGTGTTGGGACTGGGGCTGGCGTCGACAAAACGAGTAGCCGTTGGTTCACCAATCCTGATGCCGTCGCGATAAACCTCGTAGCCTGCCACACCGGTATCATCCAGCGCTTCAACCCAGCTCAATTCAACTTCACTGGGGCTCAGGCTCTGGGCGTTCAAACTGCCAGGCAGTGACGGAGGTGTCGTGTCCTTAACACCAGATGAACCGGTGCCGGCATTATAATTTTGCTGGATTTCCGAGGAGATTAAGGCGCGGTTGTAGATAGCGACCAGCTCCACGGTGCCGGCAAACGGACGATTATTGGTACTTTCGTTACCGATACTGAGCAAATGACTGGTATACCAGCCGCTATAGGCACCGGTACTGGCAACCTTGGCGGATTGCAGGGCGCCGTTGATGTAAAGACGCTCCACGCTGCCATCGTAAGTGTGAACAATATGGGTACTTCTGGTGCTGAGGGGCCCATTGGAGGTGATCAGGTGGGGTTTGTCGTCACTCTTGCCGGTGTGCCGCAAGCGCACGTGGACATTTTTGCCTTCCTGTCCCAGCAGGAAATTCCGTTGGTAGGGGTCTTTTGCCAGAGCTATCAAGCGGCTGGGGCCGCCCTGGCTGGTATTCGCCGGCTTTACCCATACTTCGAAACTGCTGCTGTTGCTGTTGCGCAGGGCATTGATCACTTTGCTGGCGGGACCGCTGGTGCCGACGCGACCGCCGCTAAACACCACGCCATTGCCGCTGCTATTCCAGCTGACGGCGCCATACAGATTGAGGTTCATCGGGCTGCCATAGCCCGACTGGTCTTTAACCGTACTGCCGCTGCCCTCGCTGAAGGGGTAAAGAGCGATCAGGCCGGTGGAGGTTCTGGCAGGGTTAAGCTGTGCCATAGCGCCGATGGTGACCAGGGACAGTAGTAAGCCAAGCAACCACATGAGAGGTCTTGTGGGTGACATCCGTGAAGTAATAACTTTCGAGATGTCTTGTTCCAAAGACACCTGGTGCTGTATTGGCACACCAGTGGCAGAATTGGCTTTCATTGATTCCTCCGTTGCATTGATGGCTTCGGTTCGTGCTCGATTCATTGGACAAAAACGCAACAAAAGCAACCCTTGCAAAGCAAGTCGCTAAGTGGAAATTAACAAAATATTGAGAGGCTTATTGACGTTTTATAACCCTGTAGATAGCACTGTGGCTACCCGTATACGAACTTTTGGACCGCTTTTACACAAAAAGTTTCAAGTTTTACGAAATTTCCGTCAATTATTTAAAACTCATACGATATTTCCCTGAAAAATCAGCAACACATGAGTCTGGGTTGCCCTTGCGCGGCCTTATTTTGCGGCCTTCAGGCTTTTTTCCGTCGCAACCCTGTCATCGAGGTATTTTACTTTATCGTCTGCTGCACGTAGTGAGTCAGTAATCTGGCGATACTCAACAGGCTGCTGATGTGGGTTCGCTCATAGCCATGGGTGGCGTCGGTACCAAAAGTAATCAAGGCGTGGCGAATATCGTGTCCAGCGACAATAGCGGAATTGGCATCGGAGTAATAGTAGCGAAAAACGTCGGTTTGGTGGTCGATGTCATGGTCACGGCACAATTGTCTCAAGACGCGCAGTAACTGGCGGTCGAAGGGGCCACTGGTATCTTGCGCACACAAGGTCACGCCGTGTTCGCGAGCGTTTTGTCCCGGTGCCACGGGTCCTATGTCGATGCCTACAAATTCGGCAACCGATGCTGCCAGCGAAGCGCCGGCACCGGTACCGACTTCTTCGGTGACGGTAAACAGGGCATAGACATCAGTTGCGGGTTGCAGCTTACTGTTTGCCATGGCCTTGAGGCATGCCAGGAGGGCGCTGGCGCCTGCTTTATTGTCTAGATGACGGGCGCTGATATAGCCCGAAGCGTCCCATTCCGGGTCGCTGTCAAAGGCCACGAAATCACCTTCCTGGATTCCCAGTTCCGCAAGCTGCCGGTCGTTCTCGACGTGGGTGTTTAAACGTAATTCAACCTGGTCCCAGCCCACCGGAAGTTTATCGATTTGCTCATTAAAGGCGTGTCCTGACGCCAATAACGGCAATACCTGTCCACGGAAGGCGCCGCGTTCTGAAAACAAGGTCACCCGACCTCCCTCGGCGAAGCGGCTGGACCAGTTGCCAATCGGTTTGAGCGAGACCCTGCCATTGGACTGGAGGCTCGCAACATTGGCGCCAATAGTATCCAGATGATTGGCAATCGCTTTTGACGGCCCCCGTTCTCGCCCCTCCAGCCTGGCGCAGATGGTACCGCGCCGGGTCAGCTCAAATTCGATGCCGAGTTCCTTCAAGCGCATGCACACATAACGCACAATTTCGTCGGTAAAGCCGGTGGGGCAGGGAATCGCCAGCATTTCCAGCAAGCAGCGGCGCAGGTACTCCTCGTCAATTGCCAGCGTTGACATCAAGAGTCGCTGCCTCGGGTGCGATTGAGCACTTGAGCCACGTCAATCGACGAGTGTGGGGTGTCGGGCAGGTCATCGCTGTCTATCTGGTGAGTAAAGCCGCTAACGGTGGTTAAGGATGGGTCTGATACAAACGTCGGCTCACTGACCATATACGCAACTAACAGTTTTGCCATGTTTATGAGGCTATGCAAGTGGGTGCGTTCGACACTATGAGAAGCGTCGCCCGCATAGGTTACCACTGCCGTCCTTACATCGTGGCCGGCGGCAAGCGCCGAGGCGGCGTCGCTGTGGGAGCCGCCAAGCACCTTGCGCTGGTGCGGAATGTTATTGAGTTCGGCAATTTTTTGCAGGTGCGCCGTGAAGTGGTAGTCATAGGGTCCATTGGCATCGCTAGCGGCAATGGTAATCCGTTTAAAGGGTGACTTGTTGAGTGCGGGTATTGAAGCAAAATCAACCGTTAGCAGTTCACTCACCTCGGGCAGAATCGCGCTGCCAACGCCCGTGCCTATGGATTCAGTCACCGTAAATAGCAGGTAGATATCACGGGGTAACTCAAGCTGTTCACTGATGACATGCTCCAGCGCGACGATGACCGCTGCGGCCCCGGCCTTGTTGTCGATATTTCGACCCACGATAAACCCGTTATCCAGCACTTCCGGGCTGCTGTCGAGGTCGATAAAATCACCGACATCGACGCCCAGCGCCCTGACATCGGCCTCGTTGTAAACCTCTTCGTCAAGGCGCAGCTCTATATGATCCCAGTCTATCGGCAGCTCCTCTGCGCCCTGGTCCCTGCTGGTGCCCCAATTCATGGTGGCCAGCAAGGTTCCCCTGAATTGGCGGCTCTCACTAAACAGGGTAACCCTGACGCCCTCGGCGTAGCGACTGCTCCAATAGCCGATGGGCGCTACCTCCAGCCGTCCGTCGGGCTTGATGCGCCTGACCATCGCGCCAATAGAGTCCACATGGTTCACGATTGCCCGAGCCATGCCGGAAGGGCTCTCATGGGCTTTGGTGCCGGGCAGTCGCGCCCGAATAGTGCCCCGCCGGGTAATTTGGTACTCGATACCCAACGCTTCCAATGCGGCACCAATATAGCGGATCACTTCATCGGTGAAACCACAGGGACTGGGTATAGCCAGAAGCTCTAACAATAGCTGGCGCAGGCGTCCGGCATCAATCATTTATCATCTACCTCTTTGTCGTCGCGCATGCTCACCGAGAGTGGAAACAGCAGATCGAGAAATCGCTGGGCGGTGGGTTGCGGCTCATGGTTGGCCAGTCCGGCCCGCTCATTGGCTTCAATGATCACGTAGTCGGCCTGGTCTGGTGCATTCACCATGAAATCCAGGCCCACCACCGGAATTTCCAGTTGTCGTGCTGCCTCCTCGGCGGCAGCAACCAGCTCGGGGTGCAGCTGTGGTGTGACATCGTGAATGGTGCCGCCGGTGTGAAGATTCGCGGTCTTGCGCACCGTGACAATCCGGCCTGATTCCAGCACGGATTCCAGGCTCAGTTGCTGGTCTGCGAGAAATTTCTCGGTCTGCTGGTCGACCGGAATACTACTTTCGCCACCGGTCGCCGCCATCCGCCGTCGGCTCTGCTTTTCTATCAAGGTGGCAACATTATGGGTGCCATCACCGATAATCTGCGGTGGTCTGCGCACCGCCGCTGCGACAACCTCATACCCGATCACCAGGATTCTGAGGTCTTCACCCGGATGAAACGATTCAAGCAATATCCGCTCGCCATACTGGCGGGCAATCAACAGGGCCTGGTCGAGCTCATGCTCAGTGGTGACCCCTACGGTGATCCCCTTGCCTTGCTCGCCTATCGCAGGTTTGACCACCAAAGATTGGTGCTCATCCAAAAACGCCATATTGGCATCTTGCTGCGCTGCAAGGCGGAAGGCCGGGGTTTTGAGTCCGGCGCGGGCCAGGCAACGATGAGTGACATATTTGTCCTGGCAGCGGCTCATTGCCACAGACGAGGTAAAATCGGAGAGTGATTCCCGGCAGTTTACCTTTTTACCACCCCGGATAAGCCTGAAGTAACCTTCCTGGGCATCGATCAATTCTACCGTAATACCTCTGGCCCGTGCCTCGTCGACAATAATCTTGGCATAGGGATTCAGTTCTTCTTCCAGCTCCGGGCCGAGAAACAGGTTTTCGTTGAAAGCGTTTTTATTCTTGAGCGAGAACGTATAAATCTGGCGAAACCCCAGTTTTTTGTAGAGGGCCTTCGCCTGGGCATTGTCGTGCAGCACCGACAGGTCGAGATGCTTGCAACCGACCCGAAAAAAATGGTTTGCCAGCGCGCTCAATAATTGCTCCCCGACACCGGGGCGCGCCGCCTGGGGATCGACCGTGAGGCACCAGAGGCTGCTGCCGCCCGAAGGATCATTAAACAACTCGACATGGTCGATACCGGTGACGGTACCAACAACTTCCCCGGTGACGCGATCTTCGGCAACCAGTGAAATGAGCTTTCGCGAGCTGCTCTGCGACCATAGATAGTCCGGATCAGTCGGGACCATTTCGCGCTTCAGGTACAGCTCGTTGATACGTTTGGCGTCGTCGAGGGATTCCAGCCTGCGCACCAGTAAATCGTCAGTGGGTTTGGGGGCATTTTGCTGTGGAAGATCCAGGCGGAAGGTGTCGGATGGATCAAGGAACAGCTGCTGCGGGGCGCTGCTGAGGGCCACATGAGGATCGGCGACATAAATGGCGATATCACGCTTCCCCGGCGCCTCATTCAGTAACTCGACCGCAATCTCTTTGGGGTCGGCATAGGTATGGCCCATAATCACCCGGCCCCAACCACAGTTTATGGAAGCCCGCTGGACAATTGGATGATCGTTATTGGCCTGTTTTGCAACCGAGTCGAGATGTTGGTAAGACGGTGGCTGGTCTACGAAGCGCTCCTTACCATGGTTCTTTTTTGCTGCCATTGTTCAGATCCCATGTGATTGTAGCCAGAGCTCGAGTAAGCCCAGCTGCCACAATTTTGAACCCCGAAGCGGGGTAATATGGTCTTCGGGCGCTTGCAATAGCTGGTCGATATAAGCGCTGTTAAGCATACCGCGTTGCCTGGCCGGATGGCTGAGCAAGGCGTCGCTGACAAACTCAAGCACCGGACCGCGCAGGTACTTCAGCGCGGGCACCGGAAAATATCCCTTGGGGCGGTCGATGACCGCTGCCGGAATGACAGCCCGGGATGCTTCCTTCAGAACATGCTTGCCGCCGCCGTGCAGCTTGTGACGGGCCGGTATTTTAGCGGCAAATTCAACCAGTTTGTGGTCCAGAAACGGCACCCGGGCTTCAAGCCCCCAGGCCATCGTCATATTGTCTACGCGCTTTACCGGGTCGTCTACCAGCATAACGGTTGTATCGAGGCGCAAGGCTTTGTCGGCAGGGTCGTCAGCCCCGGCTCCGGCAAAATGCTGGCGAACAAATTCACTGGCATGATCCTGCTGCTGATAGCGCTGGGTAACGACGCGCTGGTATTCGGCATAATCCCGGTCAAAAAAGGCCGTGCGATAGGTTTCAAAGGGTGTGCTCGAGCCGACCATAGGTGGATACCAGTGATAGCCACCAAACACTTCGTCCGCCCCCTGGCCGCTCTGCACCGCCTTGCAGCTCATTGAGACTTCCCGTGACAGCAAATAGAAGCCGATGCAATCGTGGCTCACCATGGGTTCCGACATGGCGTGAATCGCGTCTGGCAGGTGATCCAGTAGCTCACTGGAGGCGACACGAATTCTATGGTGTTGGGTACCGAAGGTGGAGGCCACCAGATCGGAGTACTGGAATTCATCGCCTGATTCGTCGCCAATTGACTCAAAGCCAACGGAGTAGGTGAGGAGGCCACTGGTGCCGTTTTCTGCCATCAGGCCAACCAGCAGGCTCGAGTCGACGCCTCCGGACAACAGCACACCGACGTCTACCGATGCCAGCTGGCGGATGCGCACGGCACGTCGTAATTCATCCAGCAGGCCGTCGCGCCAATCTTCGAAAGATCGCTGTTCGTCATCGTTGTCGCGGCTATAGTCGACTTGCCAGTAGGTTTTCTGCTCAACATGACCGTCGGCGGCAACTCGCATGCTGCAACCGGGAGGCAGCTTGCGGACTGCGCCCAGCATAGTGTTTGGCGATGGCACCACCGAGTGAAAATTGAGGTAATAATTGAGCGCTACCGGGTCGATAGTGCGATTAATGTCGCCGCCGGCCAACAGAGCCGGCAAGGTGGATGCGAAGCGCAGGCGATGGGCGTCGGTGGTGTAGTAAAAGGGCTTGATCCCCAGCCGGTCCCGGGCGAAAAAGGTGCTGCCACTGTCCCGCTCCCATATCGCAAAGGCAAACATGCCTTCAAAGTGCTGCAGGCAGTCTTCGCCCCAGGCGTCGTAAGCTTTAAGGATAACCTCGGTGTCGCCATCGGAGAAGAAGCTGTAGCCCCGCTGGCGAAGTTCAGTCCGCAGGGCAGGGTAGTTGTATATCGCCCCGTTAAAAACAATACCCAGTCCCATTTGCGGATCAAACATCGGTTGCTGGGAGCTTGCAGATTGATCCATGATCCGCAGTCTGCGATGGCCAAACCCACGGCAGCCCTGAACCAGCAGACCAGCGTCGTCGGGGCCCCTGGGGGCCAGCGTTTCAGTAATACGATCAAGGCCGGCGATATCGACCGCTGCTCCATCGAAGCGAATTTCTCCGCTAATTCCACACATAGATGAGTCCTGGCTGGGTAAAAAAGTGGCTGGCAACCCGGTGGCCGGCAACCCGGTGGCCGGCAACCCGGTGGCGATACACCGGCTGAGTCAATGAGAGACGCAATTGTCGCCCCAAAATCATCACGGCGATACCAGAACGTTTGCTAATGCCCCGGCAGGGAGAGTTACGGAAGTGCGCCAGGTTTGCGACAGGCAGGCGCAGGAGGAAGAGGTCGCGCAAGTCTGCTGTAATAGAGCCGCGATAAAGGGCGCTGCGTTTGAGCATAATGGAGACGGAGAATAACAAAATGGGGTCCCAGGCACAAGTTGGAGACTTGAAGGCAGCGTCCCCTCAGGGGTCGGCTAACCTGCCTTGACCGGATTTTTGAAGCACGCAAACGCCCCACGATAATGACTGGAAAAACCAAACATGATCGACTCGTTATTATGGACGGTACGGCACCAGCAAACTCAAGCGGCAGGCGAGCTAACACTGCTGCCCTAAGGGCTACTTACCGAGCCGTTCTTTGTTACTCCAGTTCTTCTTCGGTGCCAGCTCAGGCTCAGGCTCTGGGTCTCGCTTGCAAGGGAAAACCTGGGCAAGCCGGGTATTGATCAACACGCTTGCATTGGCATTCGCTGCTCCAGCAGGGTCGCCAAGCGCATTCACGGCGAGGTCTGTCAGGGTGCTGCCTGAAATATCGTCAGGGATACATGCGGCCTGACCCGCCTCTAGACCGCTATCGATAGCACCGGCAATATAGCCTTCGCAAAATGTATCCCCTGCCAAAGATTCCTGTTGGCATTGCTGCAGTAATTCACTCGGGGTTATTGCTACCGCCATCGGGGTTGCAGCCGATAACAGGCACACGACTCCGGCGCCGGCAACGAGGGGTGATAATCGCATGTGTTTCTCCTTTAATAAGCATGTTTTACAGCAGGCTCATGCAAGCTCGCTGCTGCTGGGCTGTCTGTGTCCACCGTATCGAGGCCAGTGGCCCCCGCGCAGCGATAAAAATAAAAATGGTTAACCAATACGCCATCGATACGCGCCTGATAGTCCTGTAAAAAATCACAGCGCAGGCCCATTTTGATATAGGGCTCGCTTGGCTTGTCACCCGGGTCGAGGTTTTCGCGTATCAGTATTCCTGTGGTGTTGGCGCTGGGCGACCCATACCAATAGGCAAACTGCCCCTGGCGTCGGTCGAGCACTTGTACCGACCGCGGCCATCCGTACCAGGCTGCGCGGCTGGCCTGTGACCAATTGCCGACAAGAATAACACCTTTGTCTGCAAAATGGGTTTGTTGCAACTCGCCTGCAAGGATTGCTGCTTCACTCCAGCCGGTCAGATCCCTGAACGCAGGTGCCAACCATGGCATCGCTGCCAGCGGCTTAAAAGCCAGTGCCAGCAGTATAAATCCGGAGAGCAGCAACGCCAGCCCGTTGCCAAAGTATGCCAGCCAGCGTATTGAACGAAGTTGCCAGGTATTGCTTAGCCAATGACTTACCGCAGGTACCAACAGGCCCCAGCCCAGCAGAGACCAGTGCGGCAGCGAAGACCCATTGCCGGAGCCTGCGACAACCAGCAACAGGACCGGCGCCGCCATGCAGGCCAGCAGCCCCTCGATGCCTGGTCGCGAGATATTTCGAAAGCTCGCTATGCCCCCGACGATCAATACCGGCGAATAGGCGATAAATTGCACAAGCAACGCGCGGAGCAGGTCTTTCAGCTGCCATTCGCCGCCCGCTGCATGTGCTAACTGGTAGCTGAAAGATGCCCAGTCATGGCTGTAATTCCATAACAACACCGGGCTCACCAGCAGTGCTGCAACAGCCATGGCGATATACGGACCGCCTTGTTTCAGTTGTGCCGTTAACTGCCGCTGAAGAAGCCAGTGCAGGGCAACGCCCACTGGCAATAGCACTGCGGTATATTTGGTGAGCCCGGCCAGGCCAAGTAACAGGCCCACCACAAGCCAGTAGCCGAGGCTGCTGCTGCGCGTCGGATCGCCCAGCACCAGCGCCAGTAGTAACCCCCAGAGCAGGAGGGGAAACTCCGGAACCAGTCCGAAACCCAGCAGCTGCACTAGCGGTGCAACCGAAAACAACAGTACCGCAAGTAGTCCCCTGGCAGGTGTGCCGCTTCGAATTTTGGTGCTACTGACACGATACAGTAATGTACAGCAGGCAAGGTAGAGCAGCGTTGGCAGCAGTCGCAACGTAAGCTCATTCAGCCCAACTGGAGTCAGGAGCCACAGCAGCCAGCCGACCATTGGCGGGTGGTCGTAGTAGCTCCAGTCCAGATGGCGGGCGTAGAGGGCGTAGTGGGCTTCGTCAACACCCAGCCCTACCGAGGGGGCAATGAGTAGGTGAATCAACGCTACCAGCAGCGCGAGCAGGCCGGCGATGTTTCTGTAAGTAGTTGTCGCCATGGGCTTTTTGATGTTTCGGCGGGAGGCTTTAGTATATCATTGCCGGCGGAGGCTGTGCGCCGCCGCGTAGGTTTAAACAAAGGATTGAACATCAATGCGCTCGATTGCAACACCGGGATACCGTTTCACCATGGGTGTGCTCTTTACTCTGATGGCGGGATTACTATGGAGCAGCGAACTCGACCGCTGGCTCTTCGGTTGGCTCAACAGCTTTGGAACCGAAGATAGGGCGATACTGTGGTCAAACATCACCAACCTGGGAGATGGCCTGCTGGCGACAGGAATTGCCATCGCCATGTTTTCGCGCTTGCCGCGAAACCTGGCGACAGTTTTCGTCAATCTGATACTGGTGGGTTTGTTGGTGCAGTTGGCCAAGCATGGTGTAGATCTTCTTGCTCCCAGAGAGATGATTTTTCGGCCGATCGCGGCGCTGGGGCCGGATACAGTGAACGTGATTGGGCCGGAGTATGCACGTTTCAGCTTCCCCTCCGGCCACAGTGCTGCTGCCGCGTCCCTGGCTACAATTGCCTGCCTTAAACTTCCTTCACGCACCATGCGCAGCCTGGTGATACTGATCGCGACTTTAGTGGGTCTATCGCGCGCCGTGGTCGGTGTGCATTGGCCTTCAGATATTGCCGCAGGCGCTTTGCTGGGTGTCGTAGGAGCGGTCACCAGCGTATGGTTGGTTGACAAGGTTTTCTCGGCGCCCGACTACGGCGCCCGGATCGGCATTTATTTGCTGGCTATCGTCGTCAGCGTGTCGTTATACCAAAACCACACCAAGCTCGATGGCTACCCCGGCGTCGATCAGTTGGAGTATTTGGTGGCCACTGTAGCGCTGTTTCTCTGTATTTTCCGCCTGGTAGAAACAACGTACCGACGCTTTCGGCTCAGCACCAAAATCAAGGATCTGAGTCGCAACGAGTTAGTGGTATCCTTCGCCAAGTTCGGCATGGTTGGTGCCAGTGGTTTTATTGTCGATATCAGCTTTTTTACAATGCTACACAGCCTTGTTGGCCTGGGACCGGAAATCGCCAGGGGCATTGCCTACTGGATAGCGGCAACCTGGAACTGGTTTCTCAATCGTTCATTTACCTTCGCCGAGGCACAAAAGGAGGCCCGTGCCGGGCAGTGGAGTAAATACCTGATTATGTGCCTGGTGAGCTTCTTCCCTAATTGGGGTACGTTTACCCTGCTGACCAATGGTACAGAGTTTTTCGCTCAGTATACCCAACTGGCGTTGGTCGCCGGCGTGGCGGCGGGTATGATATTTAACTTTCTGGGTGCCAGGTTTATTATCTTTCGGCATCAGTTGAGCAAGGAGCAACTATGAAAGTCGATACCATGCGGACAATAGACCGCTATGCTGGCGTACCCATTTGTTTTGTGCTGGCGGTTTTTTACAAGGTTCTCTCCTTGTTCTCACCCGCTAAAGCAGTGCCGGTAAAAAACGCCCTGTTTATCGAGTTGTCAGAAATGGGGAGCGCTATCATAGCCGACCCCGCAATGCGCAAGCTGCGGGATGAAGCCGAGGCAGATCTGTTTTTTGTTATTTTTAAAAACAACGCCGTAAGCCTGTCGCTGCTGGATACGGTCCCCAGGGAGAATGTTTTCCTGGTGCGAGACGATAATTTGATGACCTTTGCGATGGATGTACTGCGGTTTTTATGGTGGTGCCGTGAGCGTCGAATCGATACCGTTATCGACCTTGAATTATTCTCGCGAGCAACATCCATCCTCACCGCGTTGAGCGGCGCGTCGAATCGGGTCGGTTTTCACCGTGGACATGAAGAGGGTTTATACCGGGGCAGTTTCCTGACTCACCCGGTGACTTACAATTGCCATATTCATGTTGCAAAAAACTTTATGTCGCTGATCCTGGCATTGTTGCGGTCTCAATCCGAAGCGCCCTATAACAAATGCCTTGTTAGTGAGGCCGATGTGCAGTTGGCGCGGGCGAACATCAGCGAGCAACAGCAAGGCGCTATCAGGGCGCGGCTAAAAGAGCTTTACCCGGCGTTTAGCAGCGGACAGCATCGCTTGCTATTGGTTAATGCCAATGCCAGCGATTTGCTGCCCCAGCGTCGCTGGATGCCAGACCGCTTTGCCAGTGTGATTCGTCAACTGTTACAGCAATTTCCCGATCTCTTGGTAGTCATGACAGGTGCGCCCGCGGAGCGTCCCCAGGCTGATGATATCTGCCGTTTGGTCGATGACCCTCGCTGTATCAATAGTGCCGGCTTTTTTCTCTTTGAAGAGCTATTGCCGCTGTATTCTGTTGCTACCGCGATGCTCAGTAACGACTCTGGACCGCCGCACTTTGCGTCGGTTACAGCCCTGAAAACGTTTGTTATTTTTGGCCCGGAGACTCCGGCCCTGTATGGCTCCCTCGGCAATAGCGAGGCAATCTATGCCGGGCTGGCTTGTTCACCTTGTGTCAGCGCCGGCAATCATCGCAAAACCAGCTGTACCGACAACCAATGTTTGATTGCCATCAGTGCTGACGATGTCGCGAAGCGCCTGAGTGGCTTTTTAAATACTATCGCCAGCGCCGCAGCTTGAAGCTCGCTGGGCTTTGGGGTAGAGTGCGCCCGCGAAGCCTTAGGTGACACCCGATAAATGGTGCTTCAGGGCGATTGAAGCAAGCGGTTGCAACTGCAACCCAACCACCGCCTCGGTGGCGAAATTGGTAGACGCAAGGGATTTAAAATCCCTCGACAGGTAACTGTCGTGCCGGTTCGATTCCGGCCCGAGGCACCATATCCAAACTTTCGCTAATAACGACTATCGACCCTCGAACAGAGCCCGTTGTCGAACCGTCACGGTGCCGTCTCGGGCGCGAGTCCGATCGATTCCGGCCCGAGGCACCATATCCAAACTCCGCTAATAACTACTATCGACCCTCGAACAGAGCCCGTTGTCGAACCGTCACGGTGCCGTCTCGCGCGCGAGTCCGATCGTTCCGGCCCGAGGCACCACATCCAAACTCCGCTAATGGCTACTATCGACTCTCGAACAGAGCCCGTTGTCGAACCGTCACGGTGCCGTCTCGCGCGCGAGTCCGATCGTTCCGGCCCGAGGCACCATATCCAAACTCCGCTAATGGCTACTATCGACTCTCGAACAGAGCCCGTTGTCGAACCGTCACGGTGCCGTCTCGCGCGCGAGTCCGATCGTTCCGGCCCGAGGCACCACATCCAAACTCCGCTAATGGCTACTATCGACTCTCGAACAGAGCCCGTTGTCGAACCGTCACGGTGCCGTCTCGCGCACGAGTCCGATCGTTCCGGCCCGAGGCACCACATCCAAACTCCGCTAATGGCTACTATCGACTCTCGAACAGAGCCCGTTGTCGAACCGTCACGGTGCCGTCTCGCGCGCGAGTCCGATCGTTCCGGCCCGAGGCACCATATAGAAATCTCTGCAAACCCCAAGTCCTGATCTCCGAAAATAGACCGTTGTCGAACCGTCACGAGTGCCGTCTCGCGCGCGAGTCCGATCGTTCCGGCCCGAGGCACCATATAGAAAATCCCTGCAAACCCCAAGTCCTTATCTTCGAAAATAGACCGCTGTCGAACCGTCACGAGTGCCGTCTCGTGCGCGAGTCCGATCGATTCCGGCCCGAGGCATCGCCTTTTCCTTGTTTGGTCAACAGGTTAGGGTGGTCGATCAAGAAGTACTCTCATTAGTCCGGCTGAAAACTAAGTGCAATTTAGTGCAAGAGGTTTCAACCATGGCAACAGTGCAACCAGTAAAGGGTAAGCGCGGCATCACTTATCGTGTGCAATTCATGCGTGACAGTCGTCGCGTTTCCAAAACATTCAAGCTAAAAAAAGACGCTCAAAAGTTTGCGGCGGCAATTATTGTTGATGATGATTACGCTCACTCCCACGCAAATTACACGTTAAACACCCTCACAATGGCTGAGGCCATATCCCAATATAAAGCCCAGCTAGTTACAGCGGATCAAAGCGCGTTACACAGGTTGGCGTTTTGGGCCGATACGTTCAATGGCCAAGCGATAGGCAAGGTAACTAAACCGCTAGTGAAGGCTGAGCTTAAAAAGCTCTTAGCCATTGGTAGGGCCCCTGCAACAGCAAACCGTTACAAGGCCGCGCTAAGTGCTGTATTTACCTGGTTAGCTGATGCTCATCACATAGAGCACAATCCCGCGAAAGGTATCAGGCAGGAAACCGAGAACAACGCTCGCACACGCTTTCTTAGTGGCGCTGAGTTACCACGACTCATGAAGGCGGCGAAGGATTCTGAATGGGATAGGCTTTATCTCCTGATCTTGATGGCTGTCACCACTGGTGCACGTAGAACCGAGATGCTAAGTCTTAAATGGTCTGATATTGATTTAAAAACGAGAACCGCTCACCTTTCCAAAACAAAAAACGGGGAGCAAAGGGTACTGACCCTTACACAGGATCTAGTGGATGAGTTAATGCGGTTCCGCGAAGTGGGGCGTTGCACGATCTCTTTATCGGCGGCGCGCTAATGGGGCGGAACGTTCCGCTTCGCGTCTGGGGTCCCAGTGGGCAGGTGCCCGAATTGGGTACGAAGTACGCGATGGACGGCATGATGCGTATGTTGAATTGGGATCTTTCCGGCCGTATCGGCATGACCGACTTCCGCGGCTATCATATGGAAGTCAACGAGTTTGACTACACCGTCCAGAACGAGATTATCTTCGAGGAAAATGGCGTGGTCGTCCGCTCTTTACCGGCGATTCGAGAAAATTCTGGCGCACCTGAAGGGTAAAGAGGCCACCGCCGAGTTGGTGATGTTGCCTGAGGGCCGTGGGCCTCCACAGGCCCGGTTGTTCGACTGAATCCATGACACTCTGATCATCTGCTTTGCTGCTCTCGTCGAGGATGCGGCGGGCCTTCTATTGGCTGGATGCCGAGAATTGGGTAGCGTTGGGTTGCAATAGGTTGAAAACCGGTGCGTCGGGGGTGAGTTGGTGGCGATATTAGCTGGATTTGGTGGGGAGGGGGGTAGCGACGGCGTTGGTGTACATGTCGACTACCGTGATTGTGCGTTTAATGCTACTTATACCCGCCCTGGTACCGGAGCCGCGCACAAAGGATGAATTGACGACGAAACGGGCTGGTTTTGGCGGGGGGGATCAGTGACGGCAGTTCGGTAGATATCGACTTCGGGGATGATGGGCCTTATGCTTCTATATGCCCGGGCGTACCATGTCCGGTTTCGACGTCCATTTGCCCGAAGAACTGACAGGTCCGTGAGTCACTTTCGCTCTGTGCCCAGCCGATGAGAATCTTCATCTCGTATGCGTCGGAAGACCGTAGCGCGGCGGAGGCCGTCGTCTTGAGTCTGCGCGGCGCCGATCACCAGGTTTTTTTCGACCGAACTGATCTGCCTGCTGGCGAGACCTACGATGTGCGGATTCTGGATGCGATCGAAGCAAGCGACCTATTCGTATTCCTGATCAGCCCGGAGTCCTTGGAGGTTGGCGCCTACGCGCTGACGGAGCTGGGATTTGCGCGCCGCAAGTGGCGAAACCCTAACCGCAAGGTGTTACCGGTGCTGATCCGGCCGGTACCGCTGGACAGCGTGCCACTGTATCTGCGTGCGGTTACCGTTCTGCAGCCCAGGGGGGATCTGCCCGCCGAAGTGACGGCCGCGGTGCAGTCAATGGCGTCCTGGCGCAGGCTCTGGCGCCCTGCAATCGCCGCCGGGCTGGCCATGTTGGTAGTCGCAGGGGGAATCGGAATTGTGTATCTATCGCAACAAGTCGAGTATTCCGATTGCAAACGTGCGGCGGCCGACGCAGCCAATGCTGCCAGCCGCGTGTTGGATCTGCTGACAGAAGCCAGTGTCGCCGAGGAACTCCTGGCCGAGCGCATCGAAGCGGCCAGCTCGAAACCGTTGCAGGCCTGGCGGACCGGTAGCGAGGTGAGTTCCTCGCAGCAGCTTGAATGGGACAGGGAAGTAATGGCGCTGAACTGGCAGATGCACCGGCTCTCAACCGAAAACAACGGCCGGCTTCGCAAACTTGCCGAAGCTGCGGCTCGCAATGATGAAGCGTTTCGGCAGACCTGCGCCGCCGAGCCGGCCGCAGATTCGCCCTCATGGCGGCAGATCCTGGGCGCGGAAATCGTCAAGCGGGATGACGCCGAGGGCTTGGCCGTGAAGCTGCGTGCGGAAGCGGCCGAAATCTCCGAGTAGGCCGTAGGCCGCGTCTCGAAGAACAGCTCAATGCGAACCGCAAACCCCGATTCATCGCCAGAAACTTTCCTTTGGAACGGTCGGCTCTAAGGGGAACTGATGCCTGCATCGCGTTCCCGGGCAGGCGGTCTGAACGCGGGGCATCGTCGGCGACGGCGCTTTGGCCGTCGGGTACCCGAGTTGCAATATGGACAATGCCTGATCACCCGCCATTGCCCTCACTGTAACACCGAAATGTACGTGACGCATGGACCGCATATGAATTCAAGGTTCAAACGCATTGAACCACCACCATCCACACTTCAAGCCCGGTAAGGCTGCGATGACATCCTCACCGTCACTGGTATCTCAGTGGACAATCACGGGTAATGGTGCTCTTCGTCGCGGTGGCGGCACTGCAACGATGCCTCATCGCGCACAGGCTCCGGTTACGTCGCGCACCGCCGAGGGCGCCCTGAGCTGTCAGGATAACCCATACAGCTCCTGCCAGCTTTCTGGTTGTTGCTCATACGTTTTTAGACCCGGATCGATATAAACCCAGGGTTGAGCACTACGCACCCATACATTAGCAACCGGTTGAAACCATGATTTATCGTCAAAACACCCCGGAAAGATACAGGTTATTTCCGATACCGATTTTATAAAAAGCAGTGCTCGACACTTCTCACAGTACTGCAATACCGCGCCGCCCGATTTACTGCTGACATCAATGGGAACTCCTTTGATAATCTCCAGTGCATCCGCTGCAACATGCATACTCATGCCGAAGGCTGACCCGGTACGGGCCTGGCATGTCGTGCAATGACATGCGTAACAAGTGTATGGCTTACCTGTAAATTTGTATCTTATAGATCGGCAGGCACACCCACCTTCATAGGTCATCATGCGCAAATTCTTCCATTATCTATCTGCAAACTTTATAGCATGCTGTCGACTCGGACAATGGCAGCGGGTAACGCCTTCTTGGCATTGGCTTGATATGCGGCGCCATCACCCCGAAGAATTGAAAACAATCTTCCTGTACCCCATGTGACAGTTACCTCCAATAATGGGTCATGCGGTCGTCGCCGGGCTTCGCCCCTCCGGTACTCGAAGAGCGAGTGTCGCACCACCTGGTAACTGCATGCGAACAGGAACGCGACAATCCATGAAACCTTGATAATCTGTGTTGCTGCTCCCTCCCTTTGAGGAAGCGGCGGGCTGACAACATTGGGTTGAGCCCGAGAATTGGGCTGAAAGAGGTTGAAGCTGGTGCGTCAGTTAACCTAT
>CAVROQ010000013.1:0-100924 GCA_963722805.1 uncultured Gammaproteobacteria bacterium | reverse complement strand
AGTAAGACCCAACTGAATCAAGAGCTGATCAACCAGGCAAGAAGCCCCACTCTGTAGGAGCGAGCTTGCTCGCGAAAATTGTCTGAGCCCACTGCCCCGCTGCAGTTCAAACTCAAGACCGGGTGGGATCGTTCCTGCCGTATTGATCATGACTGGACACCCAGTCGAGCGATGAGATGGCCGCCGCCAGTGATATTTCACCAGCCAGCACAGTGCCGGCAACAATTTCGGCAAACTTCATGACCTTACCAACGCCGACACAATCCATCATTTCAAGACTTTCATGCTGAGTCGCCAAGCCGGTGCCGCCGCCGCAGGTTGCGATAATCAACGACGGTAGAGTAATTGAAATATACAAATCCTTTTCTTCGGTCAGCTCGGTGTACAAAATGCCGGCTGAAGACTCGGCCACGTTGGCCACATCCTGCCCGGTGGCGATAAATATGGCGGTAATACCGTTGGCCGCATGCGCGCCGTTGTTATTGGCACCCGACAGCATGCTGCCGATGGTCGCGATCTTTGAGTGTTGATACAGTGATTCGGTATCGGCATCCATCACGTCTCGCAAAACATCGCGCTTCACTACGCATTCGGCCACCACGCGCTTGCCGCGCGTGCGCATGGAGTTGATCATTGAGGCCTTCTTGTCGGTGGCAAAATTGCTTTCGAGATAAAAATTCTGGATCTCGATGTCCCGGCAATTCTGCAAAATCCAGTTGCAGGCGGCAAAGGTCGCTTTACCTACCATGTTCATGCCGGCCGCATCACCCGTGGTAAAATTAAAGCGCGTGTAGGCAAACTTGCTGACCAGGTAATAATCCACGTACTTCAGTTTGACGAACGGGTCAGACTCGGCGCACACGGCTTTGATTTCATCCATGTGCGCAACCAGCCAGTCGGCAAAACGGCGCGCCGTCTTAGCATCATCCAGAATGAATACGGGCGCACGCTGCATATTGTCGCCAACCACTGCACACTTAGCGCCGCCGCATTCTGCAATCACCTTCATGCCCCGGTTGTAGGATGCAACCAGCGTACCTTCAGTTGTAGCCATCGGCACGTAGAACTCGCCGCTGGCGTGCTCGCCATTAATGTGCAGTGGGCCGGCGACACCGAGCGGAATTTGCGCTACGCCGGTCAGGTGTTCAATATTGCCCTGGGTGCTGCCTGGGTCAAATGAAAACTGGCTGATGTGCTCCAGCTTGGCGCCGGTGTGTTGGCGCACAAAATCCTGCCGCGTGCGAATCATTTTCGCACTGTAATCGTTTTCCGAATCACGCGGCACCATGCCGGGTACTTCGCTGTCTGTGCGCAACTGATCGCTGACTTCAAATTCCAGCGTACCAAATGGATCAGCCTGAAATTTTAGGCCCATACGGTGTTCACCTGCCGCTAAAGCGGGCACATCCATGCTGATTGTCAGCAGCGTGCCCAGCGGGAAATCAACCGCAGCAGCCGCGCCGATTTCATTCATCGGCACCGGCGCATTGGAGTCCACCGCAATCCGAACCTGGCCAGCTTCAAGTACCTGCCCATTCAGAGAAACCTGTTCAACACCCCGTAGCTTGGCCGGTGCCAGCCGGTTTTTGACTGAAAACCGCACGCCCTGGCCGCTATTGCGCAGGCTCAAGCGATTGTAGACCTTCTTTAACAAGGCTTGGGGGATTGAACGCATTCAGACTCTCCTTCTGTAGGGTTCTAGATTTTTTGCTTGCTAGCGAGAGTGTACGGGAAGCGCTGGCTTGCATTCCAGTATTTGGGCTGTTTGAAGCGCAAATCGTAGCGAGTTGTAAGAGTCGTGTCGCAGGTCAAGTCTTTTATTCAATAGCCGAATTTGATCACTTTTTTTTATCAGAAGTAGTCATTCAGTGACAATATCCGTCACACAAAATCATCTTCTCTTGCCTTTAATTGGAATATTATGAGCCGTTCCCCTGCTGATCTTGTGGCAGCGCTCGGGCGTACTTGCATAATTTTTTCAGCGTGGTTGGAGCGACCGAAGTGGGTCGACTACCCTCTGATGCTGATGGGCCAGCCCAGGGGCGAAGGACAGTTTTCGACAATAGGAGCCGGCTCGGTTTGCCCAGGGCGCGGCACCCGCAGATCTCTGCAAGGTGCCATTTTCGATCATAGCATCATGCTGCAATTCAGCCTGAAACCACAAACCGATTTCGACTTCCTGCGCTCTATGCATCCAATGGTTGGTAACGACCGACGATTAAAACCAACAACAAAGATTGAGCACCTGCTACACACTTTAGGCGCTCGTTTCCCAAAAAAACATAAACCCTATATTCTATATGGATTCATACAGGAGCCATGATCTGGATCAACCCATTGAGGTCAGCCGCAGTGTTACTCTTTGAGCTAAGATGCAAGATCAAGTTGGAGGATGCGCCTGTGTATAAAGATCGCCAGGTTAAGTTCACCCTACGCCTCGTGGTACAGCACATTCAGAAAACCATGTTGTTACTGCCGTACTTTATCTTCCCACTGGCAGCAGGGTGTGGTGATTCTCTAGACTCAAATTATCAAAATCAAGTGGCTGAACTGACGACGCTACCCAGCGATTGTTTTTGGCAAATAGAGGTTATTCCTGGATTAAACGAAAAATCGAACAATACTTGGCCAGACCTGAATACATCCTATTGGGGGGCTGTATATACATTACCCCAAGGTGGCTCACACATTACCATTGAAAGTAAATTCCCTTATTCAAGATACATGGCGTATTCGAACTATTATGCTACAGGCGGCGCAATCAGCACTTTGACTGATCACGAAATCCAGGCCGACTTAGGTTCTGTAAATCCCTATGCGCCTGGGAGTCCCCGAAATGACCCATCACGGATTTACACCCTTACAATAAGAAAGTCCGGTTCTGAATTGAATCATCTGGCGACCGAAAACATCATGTACGGCGCAGATGCATTGGCACTACTGCTCTACCGTGTTTATCTACCCAACTCCGAAACTGATGCCACAGGAAATGGTGGGGTTCCCAGAGTCACCTTACACATGGAAGACGGAAGCGCCCTTCAGGGCGAGGAGGCTTGTGAAGCACTCAATTTTCCAATCACGTCAGACGATAGAAAGGTTGAGTGGTATACAGAGAGTGAATACGCCGGTTATCGTGAATCTACGGACCCATCAAAAAAACCTCCAAAATTCAGAGCTACTTCCAATTTCGAGTTCCACAAGCAGTGTGATTTTGGGGGTGACTGCAGTTCAATACCTCCGATTCCGCTGCGCTACCCCTTTCCCGACCCACACTACCTCTACAGTTTTATAAACCGCCAACATGGTGAAATATTGATGCTTCGCGGAAAAATGCCAGAGACACCAAGAACCTACGCTGGTGATGACGACGTTATGGAGGAAAAGGAGTTGCGATACTGGTCAATATGCAACTACGAGTATTTTTCTCAGCGAGCAGAGGCGTGTCTGTTTGATGAACAAATACAAGTAAATGATGATGGTTTCTATACAATCGTGATTAGCCGACAAGAAGATAAACCCGAGAATGCGACCCAACTGAATCAAGAGCTGATCAACCAGGCAAGAAGCCCCACCCTGTAGGAGCGAGCTTGCTCGCGAAAATTGTCTAAGCCCACTGCCCCGCTGCAGTTCAAACTCAAGACCGGGTGGGATCGTTCCTGCCGTATTGATCATGACTGGACACCCAGTCGAGCGATGAGATGGCCGCCGCCAGTGATATTTCACCAGCCAGCACGGTGCCGGCAACAATTTCGGCAAACTTCATGACCTTACCAACGCCGACACAATCCATCATTTCAAGACTTTCATGCTGAGTCGCCAAGCCGGTGCCGCCGCCGCAGGTTGCGATAATCAACGACGGTAGAGTAATTGAAATATACAAATCCTTTTGTTCGGTCAGCTCGGTGTACAAAATGCCGGCTGAAGACTCGGCCACGTTGGCCACATCCTGCCCGGTGGCGATAAATATGGCGGTAATACCGTTGGCCGCATGCGCGCCGTTGTTATTGGCGCCCGACAGCATGCTGCCGATGGTCGCGATCTTTGAGTGTTGATACAGTGATTCGGTATCGGCATCCATCACGTCTCGCAAAACATCGCGCTTCACCACGCATTCGGCCACCACGCGCTTGCCGCGCGTGCGCATGGAGTTGATCATTGAGGCCTTCTTGTCGGTGGCAAAATTGCTTTCGAGATAAAAATTCTGAATCTCGATGTCCCGGCAATTCTGCAAAATCCAGTTGCAGGCGGCAAAGGTTGCTTTACCCACCATGTTCATGCCGGCTGCATCACCCGTGGTGAAATTAAAGCGCGTGTAAGCAAACTTGCTGACCAGGTAATAATCCACGTACTTCAGTTTGACGAACGGGTCAGACTCGGCGCACACGGCTTTGATTTCATCCATGTGCGCAACCAGCCAGTCGGCAAAACGGCGCGCCGTCTTAGCATCATCCAGAAGAAATACGGGCGCACGCTGCATATTGTCGCCAACCACTGCGCACTTAACGCCGCCGCATTCTGCAATCACCTTCATGCCCCGGTTGTAGGACGCAACCAGCGTACCTTCAGTTGTAGCCATCGGCACGTAGAACTCGCCGCTGGCGTGCTCGCCATTAACGTGCAGTGGGCCGGCGACACCGAGCGGAATTTGCGCCACGCCGGTCAGGTGTTCAATATTGCCCTGGGTGCTGTCCGGGTCAAACGAAAACTGGCTGATGTGCTCCAGCTTGGCGCCGGTGTGTTGGCGCACAAAATCCTGCCGCGCGCGAATCATTTTCGCACTGTAATCGTTTTCCGAATCACGCGGCACCATCCCGGGTACTTCGCTGTCTGTGTGCAACTGATCGCTGACTTCAAATTCCAGCGTACCAAATGGATCAGCCTTAAATTTTAGGCCCAGACGGTGTTCACCTGCCGCTAAAGCGGGCACATCCATGCTGATTGTCAGCAGCGTGCCCAGTGGGAAATCAACCGCAGCAGCCGCGCCGATTTCATTCATCGGCAACGGCGCATTGGAGTCCACCGCAATCCGAACCTGGCCAGCTTCAAGTACCTGCCCATTCATAGAAACCTGTTCAACACCCCGCAGCTTGGCCGGCGCCAGCCGGTTTTTGACCGAAAACCGCACGCCCTGGCCGCTATTGCGCAGGCTCGAGCGATTGTAGACCTTCTTTATCAAGGCTTGGGGGATTGAACGCATTCAGACTCTCCTTCCGTAGGGTTCTAGACTTTTTGCTTGCTAGCGAGAGTGTACGGGAAGCGCTGGCTTGCATTCCAGCAGTTGGGCTGTTTGAAGCGCAAATCGTAACGAGTTGTAAGAGTCGTGTCGCAGGTCAAGTCTTTTATTCAATAGCCGAATTTGATCTTTTTTCTCATCAGAAGTAGTCATTCAGTGACAATATCCGTCACACAAAATCATCTGCTCTTGGCTTTAATTGGAATATTATAAGCCGTTCGCCTGCCGATCTTGTGGCAGCGCTCGGGCGTACTTGCATTATTTTTTCAGCGTGGTTGGAGCGACCGAAGTGGGTCGACTACCCTCTGATGCTGATGGGCCAACCCAGGGGCGAAGGACAGTTTTCGACAATAGGAGCCGGCTCGGTTTGCCCAGGGCGCGGCACCCGCAGATCTCTGCAAGGTGCCATTTTCGATCATAGCATCATGCTGCAATTCAGCCTGAAACCACAAACCGATTTCGACTTCCTGCGCTCTATGCATCCAATGGTTGGTAACGACCGACGATTAAAACCAACAACAAAGATTGAGCACCTGCTACACACTTTAGGCGCTCGTTTCCCAAAAAAACATAAACCCTATAATTGATATGGATATATACAGGAGCCATGATCTGGATCAACCCATTGAGGTCAGCCGCAGTGTTACTCTCTGAGCTAAGATGCAAGATCAAGTTGGAGGATGCGCCTGTGTATAAAGATCGCCAGGTTAAGTTCACCCTACGCCTCGTGGTACAGCACATTCAGAAAACCATTTTGTTGCTGCCGTACTTTATCTTCCCACTGGCTGCAGGGTGTGGTGATTCTCTAGACTCAAATTATCAAAATCAAGTGGCTGAACTGACGACGCTACCCAGCGATTGTTTTTGGCAAATAGAGGTTATTCCTGGATTAAACGAAAAATCGAACAATACTTGGCCAGACCTGAATACATCCTATTGGGGGGCTATATATACATTACCCCAAGGTGGCTCACACATTACCATTGAAAGTAAATTCCCTTATTCAAGATACATGGCGTATTCGAACTATTATGCTACAGGCGGCGCAATCAGCACTTTGACTGATCACGAAATCCAGGCCGACTTAGGTTCTGTAAATCCCTATGCGCCTGGGAGTCCCCGAAATGACCCATCACGGATTTACACCCTTACAATAAGAAAGTCCGGTTCTGAATTGAATCACCTGGCACCGAAAACATCATGTACGGCGCAGATGCATTGGCACTACTGCTCTACCGTGTTTATCTACCCAACTCCGAAACTGATGCCACAGGAAATGGTGGGGTTCCCAGAGTCACCTTACACATGGAAGACGGAAGCGCCCTTCAGGGCGAGGAGGCTTGTGAAGCACTCAATTTTCCAATCACGTCAGACGATAGAAAGGTTGAGTGGTATACAGAGAGTGAATACGCCGGTTATCGTGAATCTACGGACCCATCAAAAAACCCTCCAAAATTCAGAGCTACTTCCAATTTCGAGTTCCACAAGCAGTGTGATTTTGGGGGTGACTGCAGTTCAATACCTCCGATTCCGCTGCGCTACCCCTTTCCCGACCCACACTACCTCTACAGTTTTATAAACCGCCAACATGGTGAAATATTGATGCTTCGCGGAAAAATGCCTGAGACACCAAGAACCTACGCTGGTGATGACGACGTTATGGAGGAAAAGGAGTTGCGATACTGGTCAATATGCAACTACGAGTATTTTTCTCAGCGAGCAGAGGCGTGTCTGTTTGATGAACAAATACAAGTAAATGATGATGGTTTCTATACAATCGTGATTAGCCGACAAGAAGATAAACCCGAGAATGCGACCAGTGATTGCGGTGTAAGGTAAGCGCTTTTAAATCGGCCCCATTGCAATAACTTGACGGCTATTGAACAGTTAATCAGTTTGCCCGCTGTCCTTCGGTTCCACATTCCATGGCAGTAAGGCTTCCAGTTTCTCCACCGTATCTGCCGCCGCAATGTGCGCCAGCACATGCTGGAGATAAGAGTAGGGTTCCAGCTTATTCGCCTTGGCCGATTCCACCAGGGAATAACAGGTCGCACTGGCTCGTGCGCCGTGCGGGGTATCTGCAAACAGCCAGGCGCGTCGACCAACGGCAAAGGGCCTGATCGCATTCTCAGCCAGCGCATTGCTGATGTGCAATTGGCCGTCCTCACAATAGCCAATCAGATACGTCCACTGGTTCAGCGTGTACGTTATCGCTTTGTGGGTCAGGCTATCTTTGGGTATCCGGCTGACGTTCTTCTCCAGCCACTGCTTCAGGTCTTCAAGCACCGGCACGCTGAGTGTCTGTCGCGCCTGCTTTTTCTTGTCGTAATCCAGGTCCTTGATCGATTTCTCTATCGCATACAGCTTGCGGATCTTACCCAACGCGACGTCGGCCTTGGGTGGTTGACCTGCTTTCTTTGGAGCACCTCTGGTCTGGGCCGCCCGGCTGGCTTCAACAAACTTGCGCCGGGCATGGTCGAAGCAGCCAATCCGGGTGATACCCGCTGCCTGGCACACCTGGCTGTAGCCGGAATAGCCATCGGCCTGCAATACACCACCAAATCCATCCAGCAGGCGTTCTGCCACCGCGCCGGCACGTGAAGGGTCGTATTCAAACAGGACTGCCGGCTTATCCGGGGGGCCACCGCGTATCACCCACATCCATTTATCGGATTGGGCTGTTTTACCGGTTTCCTTCAGCACTTGCAGGCGTGTCTCATCGGCCTGCAGGTAATTCCCCTCCAGCTGAACTTCCCGCATCAAATTGATCAGGGGCTGGAATACACCCTGGAGCCGTATGATCCAGTGGGCCATATTGGCGCGGCTGATATCACCACCGTAACGCTTGAGCATGCCCTCCAGACGATACAGCGGCAGTCCATCGGCGTATTTGGAGGCAATGATGTAGGCCAGTAATGTGGTGCTGGCGAAGCACTTCCCCAGGGGGTGGGCCGGGCGCCGGGCGGCAACAATTATTTCTTCGCCATCGGTATTGAAGACCGCTTTCTCCTGCCAGTATTCCAGCACCTTGAGCTGGGCGGGAATAAACTCCAGCTCTTCCTTGACCTTGGTAAAGAAGGTCTTGGTCGCGCCCTCTTTTTCCTCATCGCTCAGGGTGATCTGTATCTGCACCCGCAGAAGCTTGTCGCTAAACCCGCGCTTTCTTTTCTTCTTTTGCGGCCGAACTCGATCCTCTTCCGGCAGTTGCGCCTCGAGCTCACCCAGGGCGACTTCGATTTCAGCCTCATCGAACAAATCAGACTGGAACGCCAGCTTCTCACTACTGGCGCCGAATTTCTGTACGGTGGCCAGGCGCAAGTATTCTTCGAGCAGGTTGATTCGTTTCGCCTGCGCAAGAATAACGTCAGCCTTATCGTCGAGATGTTTTTGGTGGACCTGAAGGAGTTCGTATTTTTCCTCAAGAAGTTGGTCTTTCTCGGCGAGAGCAGCAATCAGTTCCGAGGCGTCGAGCCCCTCGTAACGGCCTTGTTTTTGTTGCTTTTTTATCGCTGATTGCATGGCGTCATTGTAACATTCACACTTGGAAAAAGCCTTAAAATACAGACTCATAATGCAATTTCTTATGACCGTTCATTAGTGAAATATCATACCCTTCGAGCAACCAATTGATCTGTTGCCCGGTCAGTGAAACCACCTCTTCACCACGGCGCGGCCAGCGGAATTTCTCTTCGGCCAGGGCCTTGTAGTAGAGTACAAAGCCATTATCTTCCCAGTACAGGCACTTGATCTTGTCGCGACGCCGGTTGGTGAAAGCGTACAAGCCGCCGTCGAAAGGATTGTGGCCAATTTCCCGTTCGACAATGGCTGCCAGACCGGTGCTGGCTTTCCTGAAATCTACCGGGTCCCGGTACAGGTAGATCCGCGGCATGTCGTCGGCAGGACGGAAGTAGCGGACAGTCACAGGTGCTCCAGTAACTGGCGCACGACCAGGATGTTGTCGGAGCGAATACCGCGTAGCACCAGTCCATTGGGCAAGGACAGTGTCAGCCCGTTATTGACGTCAGGGCGATAATCGAGAGTGGCGAAACCGCCACTCTCGCGCTCTGCCTGGTCACCACCCGGGCCACGCTCAAACTTACGGCGCCAATACACAAACCGGTGATAGGTCAGATCATTGGCCTGGCAAAACTTTGGCTGCGACAGGCCCGAATCCTTCCACTGGTCAATGTGCTGTTGCCAGTACGCCGCCAAATCTGTCGGGGTTGCTGGATCGCTCATGGCTCTCTCCTGTTTTTTGATCGTCAGGAGTAAAGCATGATCAGGGTTGGGTTGAAAAAACAGGTGCTGATTTAAAAGCGCTTACGGTGTAAGTTACCTTGCGTGGTCTTCCAGAGGTGATGGGTTTGGTATAGTCGATGGCCGCGAAAACAACGCGGATGACGGCTGGTTAAATATACGCAACTTAATGCCTTCCAAGACATTTGATAAGGTTGCACCTACGCCCGATACGCTGGATGAAGAAGAGAGCATGGAAGAATATCTCCCCAAAGGCCGATACTTTACTAAGCCAGAGTTCGAGGGTCTGGGATGCAATCCCTGGCTTGCTCTGCCATACGATGAGATGTAGTCAGAAGAGACGGGCCGTTATTGAGTAAAAGCGGTAGTAGAGCCTAGTGAAGCCCAAACGGCTCTTGCGGGTCGTTGCACTAAACCGCTCGCGCGGTAGGCGGTAGCAAGATCGTGCCAATTTTTACCTGAGATAAATACCCAAGCTGGGTCTCCCCTGTGTTGAGGTTGTTGTTGCGACACGAACAAACAACAACACAGGAGTAAGACCCATGACCCAGTCTAACAAACCTATCAGCCCATTGCGTCAGCGCATGCTGCAAGATATGGCGATGCGCAAGTTTAAGCAGAGCACACAAAGGGACTACCTTCGCTCCGTTGAACTGTTCACCCGGTTTCTTGGTCGCTCCCCGGATACGGCTGACCCCGAGGATCTGCGGAATTACCAGTTGTATCTGGGCGAGCAGGACACCTCAAGTTCCAGAATGAATGCCCATATCTCTGCGCTCAAGTTTTTCTTCGGCACCACACTGGATCGCCCCAGCGCCATGCGAAAGATGCGGCGTATCCATCGGCCACGGGGACTGCCCGAGATATTGAGCGCTGAAGAAGTTACACGCCTGTTGGATGCTGCCGGCTGTCTCAAGTACCAGACGGCGCTCAGTGTTGCTTATGGCGCGGGCCTCCGCTCCAGCGAGGTGGTTCATCTCAAGATCACAGACATCGATAGTGACCGTATGATTATCCGTGTCGATCAAGGTAAGGGCAATCAGGATCGTCATGCCATGCTGTCTCCCGCACTGCTCCAGTTGCTTCGTGCCTGGTGGCGGGAAGGACGGGCTGAACGCAAGCTGATGCCAGGCGGCTGGCTATTCCCCGGCCTGAATCCGGTCAATCCCATGTCCACCCGACAACTCAACCGGGCGTTTCATGCCGCCCGCAAGACCGCGGGGATCGACAAGAAAGTCACCTTGCATTCCCTTCGTCATGCCTTCGCCACCCACCTGCTGGAAAACCACGAGGATATCCGTGTCATCCAGGTGCTACTTGGGCACCAGAAACTTGAAAATACGGCCCGCTACAGCCATGTGGCCTCCAACCTGTTACGCGAGGTCAAGGGGCCGCTGGAATACCTGGCGATCAAGCCGCTCGAATGACCCAGCGTCATGGTCAGACCCCCGCTGGAGGTGGCGGAAATTTTCCGCCGCCACGGCCCGGAATGGCGTGAACGGCACCGAGGGCATATCAGCCTCCGGCAGCTGAAAGCCATGTCGGCGATCGAGCAGTGCCGCTCTGCCATCCTGGGCGGTCATGTGTTGCAGTGCGATGATTGCGCCGCCGCACAGGTCGCCTACAACTCGTGCCGTAATCGGAACTGCCCCAAATGCCAGGGCAGTGCGGCCAGGCAGTGGCTCGCCGATCGCCAGGCCGAGCTATTGCCGGTTGAGTACTACCATGTCGTATTCACACTGCCGGCCCGCATCGCTGATATCGCTTTCCAGAATCCAGCACTGGTGTACGATCTGTTGTTCAAGGTCACGGCAGAAACCTTGCGTACCATTGCTGCCGATCCGAAACACCTGGGTGCCAACCTGGGATTCACGGCGGTATTGCATACCTGGGGCTCGGCCATGACCCGCCATCCCCATCTCCACTGCATTGTCCCCGGTGGCGGGCTATCACCTGATAGTGAACGATGGATTCCCTGCAAGCGCGGATTTTTCCTGCCGGTCCGGGTGCTATCCCGATTATTCCGTCGTTTGTTTCTGGAGCAACTGGCCGCACTACACGACCGGCTTAAGTTCCATGGCAAACTCAAGAAGCTCACCGAGAGTGAGGCCTTTACAGAACACCTCGCACCCCTCAGGCAAACCGAGTGGGTAGTCTATGCCAAGCGACCCTTCGCGGGCCCTGAAGCCGTTCTGGCCTATCTCTCCCGGTATACCCATCGGGTCGCCATCTCCAACAGCCGACTCATCGCTTGTGACGACCGGGAAGTGACCTTCAAGTGGAAGGACTATCGCAGCAAGGAACGTACCCGCCACAAGACCATGACCCTCGCAATTGATGAGTTCATCCGCCGATTCCTGCAGCATGTGCTGCCTCGCGGATTCCACCGTATACGCCACTTCGGCTTGTTCGCCAATCATCTGCGCACCGAGAATCTACAGCGAATCAGGGGACTGCTCGGTGTCATTGATCAGACTGAAGATGTTACCGAAGTGCCCAATGACACACAGTCAGGTACCTTTATTTGCCGATACTGTGGTGCACCAATGGTCATCGTCCTGACCATCCCGCGCTTACCAATGCCACGGGGTCCGCCCGCATGAGCATCGTGGAACTCAACAAAAAACTCGAAAACCAAAGACGTCAGCATGAGCGCGATGGAGGACTGCTATGGTCGCATCGCATGGTTACGAGTAATTCTTGCCTGAACACGAGGCGTAGTGGGTCAAAACCAGGCATTCATTCACATCAACGTAGCCTCGGCTTCTTACTCATTGAATACACTGCCGCTGAACCCCGACAACCAAGTAACCGTTCCCTGCCTACTACCCCCATAGAAATATTGCAGTACACCCCCGCGGTTTCCTGCATCGAGCCTTGTTAGCCACCTGCCCGACATCACAGTGCCAATCGGCATCACCATGCCAATGGGAGCAGGTGGCTAACAACCCTTAACGTCTACCGTCTGATGCGCCGGCCCAGGGCGAAAGTCAGCTTTCGAGAACAGGAGTCAGTCAGGTGCAGCCAGAGCATGGTGCTGGCGATTTCGGCTTGGTACCAGCTGCGGTCGTAACCGCAGATCGACTCTGAGCGAGAGGCGAGTTGCCAGTCGGAGCCGCTTTCGCCTGGCAGCGGTCGTTACTGCCTCGTCCGTCGATCGCATGCCCTGCATGGGGTCGTTTTATCTGCACCCTACCCTGAGCAACCTTAGGGTGCGCTCTGTAAGGCGGGCGATCGTCACGGCACGGGCGCCGGGAACTCAGCCGTCGCGCCCGGCCGGCTGAGCAAACTTCTGTCTTCTGGCATATTTACAAGGGGCAGACCCGGCCCCATGCAAACAGTGGCGATCCCCGGCGTTGTGCCATGAATTACCTTTTCCGGACCATTTCATCGCATATCGTCCCTGAACATGACACTGGTCCGGTCAACCAGCGAGGGGCGGTTGGGGACGTTGATACGCACCTCACTTTCACCGCGGTCGACCAGCACGATCTCGACCGTCCCGGTGCCATCGAAGACAGCGGGAATGAATACATCTGCAGCGGTGAGGAAGGTCACGAGGTTGAAGGGAGTGAGTTCCCCCTTTTCAAGATCAGTTGTGTTGTCCAACTCATCATCAAAGGTAAACACGGCCAGATTCACTGCCTCTCGTGGGCTGATCTCGGGCGTCAATACATTCAGGCCGTTAATGAAAATCTCGTCGCTCGTCGCGCCCTGGTCACCCCAGAACTCCCGCTGCCGCAACAGCACCAGGCCACTTGAATCGGCTGACCGCGGTATGAAGGCCGAGATACTCTCGCCCGGAAGACTGGACTGCAGGCGAAAAAAATAGTCGTCGTGAATAAATGGCTCAGCATAGAAGTGATGCACAGACTCTTCCGGGAACTTGTCCGTGGCGGGGCGCAACAGCGCGAACTCATAATAGCTCTGGGTGTTCAGGGAAACCGGACCGAAATCCCCCGATGAGTCGATATCGAAACTGGCCAGCGGGCTGTCGGCGAGGCGCTGCCCGGACCCGGCATCGATTTCCCAGACTTCTACTGTACTTCCAGCATAGCCAAGGTTCTCGGGGAAGAAAACTGCCCGCCCAGCGACGCCTACTTCACCGGACTGGTCCGTTGCAACTGCTGTCGTCCCCGGCGATATGCCCGTGAGAAACTCGTACATCAGCTCGAAAGCTTCCGCAGATGTGGCTGTTTCCGTGTGAGACTTGTCGGCAAAGTAGAAGTTGTCTTCGGGGTTTGGTCCAATTTGGGCGTTGCTATTATCTTCACGGCGATTGTAGCCGCTATTCGCCGTATTCCATTCACCCCATATGCCGATAGTGGGAACACCCCCAGGAAGCTCTTCCGGGGACCTGCCATCAATATTGACGTACTTGGCCACCTTGTCAGGGCCATTGAAGTCAGCGCTGTCCAGATAGGCTGTCCAAACGCTGGTTCCCCGCGAATGACCTATGGCGTACACCTGCTCAGCACCTGTTGCAGCCAATACACCGTCGATAAAGTCATCCAGATCACCAATGGGGTTATTATCAAGGCTGGTGTCGTACTCGAAGGCGTACAGCATATCCTGAGGGTAGTCATTACTCGTGAAGCGCATCGCCTGGGTCTCGAACTGCTGTGCCGAACCCGACTGACCATGCACAAAAACGATCGGCATGACCTGGGCTTTCGAGCTGGAGTTGCTATTGATGTTGTCTGAACAGCCTCCCAGCGTGAAGACCAGTAGCAGTGCTGCCAGGCCCGCGGCCAGGGTCCTGAGTGTATTCACGACATTCCTCCTCTTTATCTTTGCTGGTGAGCAATCAAGTATAAGAAAAACCCACAACATATCAGTAGAAAAATTCTTCCCTACATTAGCATCCCTCACAACCCGGCGTCCCTTGTCCGGGTATAGGGGTATGGAAGCATTAAGCATATCCCCCCCTTTAGTCAACATCCACCGAACCGCCGTCGCTAACCTCCGGCCCCACCAAATCCAGCTCAAGTCGCCACCAACTTACCCTCGACGCACCGGATTTCAACCACTTTCAGCCCAATTCACGGCATCAAGCCAACGCAAAGCCCGCCACTGCCAAAAAACAAGCAGCTAAGAGATGAGAGCACTCTGGATTCAGTCGAAAAGTCGAGCCTGTGACGGTGGCCCACGATTCTCTGGAAGCAGAGCCATCCCGACAGAGGGTGCTTTGCTCTTCAAATGCGCCAGAATCCTTTCGATGACAGCCGTGGTGCGACACTCGCATCTTCAATGCAGCGGTTCGACGCTTCGACGCTTCGACGCTTCGACGCTTCGACGATGATTTTGACCTTCCCCGCGCAACGCTCACAGGTCTCGATGGGGCCGCATCCTGATCGATCCGGATGCGGCCCACCGGATGCGGCCCACCGGATGCGGCCCACCGGATGCGGCCCAATTGAACACCCGCTTGAGACGCTGCATCTTTATGCCCTTTGGGTGCAGGTCATCGACTGGTGGCGCTCGGCTGGCGTCTTGTCCAGCCAGCTCTCCCCGTTAGGCTGACGCCGCTTGCGTCCCCTGCCCCGCATAGGGCAAGCGTGACTTTCTCTACAATTGCAGCTGCCGATGAATATCAGTGCCCAGCCGGCGAGCGATTGATCTGGCGATTTGAGCGAGAAGAGGCAGGCAAGATTCTGCACAAGTACTGGTCATCAGCGTGTCCTCGGTGTCCTATCAAATCGCAATGTACGACCTGTGACTATCGCCGTGTGAGTCGCTGGGAACATGAAGATGTTCTGGATCGGGTGGAGCAGCGACTGAATGAAGAGGCGGGGCTCATGCGCGCACGGCGACAAGCAGTGGAGCATCCCTTCGGTACGTTGAAAGGAGACGGCGGGCTGAGCGGCTTGCCGACGAAGGTCGGCCTGACTTTCTGGACTGGGATGCCAGTAAACCGCTGTTTCGGGCGATTTATTCCCGTAAGCACGCACTGGAGTTGATCGAGGGTTCCGGATGGGCGCTTGAGTCACTCAACGACCCCGAGGAGAACATCCAACACTTTATTGTCTGTAGCCCAACCTAGCCGGCAGTTTGGGCCTATTTACTGGCGAATAACCAGCTCCACTTGTTATCGAAAGGCCCTAATAGTCACCGGCATCGCTTTTTCTAACATTGAGGCCTCTTACCCCAATGGCACTTACTTAAGCGGATGTACCCCGGTGTGTTCGATCCGCGGTACGCCGTGAATCCCTCCCTGGAGGCTCGACTGCGGCATCCCTGCCGCAGACGCCCGCGGATCGAACACACCGGGGCTCCGCAAATCACTGTAGTGGCGTTAAGTAAGTGCCATTGGCCTCTTACCCGACTATGGTGTGCCCCTATGACTCAATCGAAGTCGCTGTCTTCAACCGTGGCACAAACAACACCAGGCTCAATATAGTCAACAGTGCTGCCAGCAGGAAACTCGCCCCGGGGAAATACATCGGCGCGGCGGGAGAGGTAAAGTAACCGAATAAATTGGTCATCAGCAGCGGTGAAATAATTGCCGCCAGGCTAGCCACACTGCCCAGCGCACCCTGCAGCTCGCCCTGGGCATTGGCCGGCATCCGCGCCGACATTAAACTCTGCACCGCCGGGCCGAGAAAGCCCTGCCCGGCACCAATGAACAGGAACAGATAGAGCATCCATGCCTGGGTAGCAAAGGCATAGCCGAGGAATGCCAGGGTCGCACAGCACAAACCCATATAAGCGGTGACTGCCGGACCGTAGAGGTCGATCACCCAGCGGATCAGAAAGGCCTGGGCGATCATCATCATGATGCCGACAAATCCAAGGGAAAAGCCAATTTGGCTCTGGCTCCAATCAAAACGCGCAATGGTAAAGTATGACCACACGGCCGGTAATGAATGGTGCCCCAACAGGAAAAAAAAGTAGGCCAGCACCAGCCCGGCGACCAATGGGTATTCTCTCAGATGGGCAAAAGCACCCAGCGGATTGGCCCGCCGCCAGTCCCATGCACGGCGGTTTTCCCTGGCCAGGGTTTCCGGTAACACCAGAAAGCCGAACACGGCATTGGTCAGCGCCAGCGCAGCAGTCGCATAAAAAGGTACCCGTGGGCCCAGCTCACCCAGAAAGCCCCCCAGCACCGGCCCGAGGATAAAGCCACCACCGAAGGCCGCGCCCATCAGGGCAAAATTCTTTGCCCGCTCTTGCGGCGCAAACACATCGGCTATATAGGCAATGGCTATGGCATAACTAGAGGATGCGCAACCGGAAATGATTCTCCCCAGCACCAACCAGCCCAGAGTCGGCGCCCAACCCATCAGCAGGTAGTTGAGCCCGAAAGCCAACAGGGAGAACAACAACACCGGCCGACGACCGAAACGGTCAGACAGGTTGCCCATGACAGGCGCAAAGAAAAACTGCATCAATGCGTAAAGAAATAGCAGCCAGCCGCCGTACACCGCCGCCTGGCTCAGGGACTCTCCGGTCACCTCCATCAACAATTGTGGCATCACCGGCAAGATCACGCCGAAGCCGATTGAATCCAGCAACACAGTAACAAAAATGAATGTCAGCGCGAGATTTTTATTGATCATTGCAAGGCTGCTTATGGCAGTCTTCGGCGACGGGCGTTCTTTTTTGAAGCATAGATAGGCTCGTCCGGCTGGCTTCAGCGGGGCGACATCATAAAACAGTTGGCAGTAGCGGTAAAACCGTACCCGCTGCAACAGATGATTTATTGGACGTTAGTCCGCTGCCGCTCCCCCTGCCCGGAAATCGCGCAGCCTAATTTACCTCTCAGAATGTCAGAAAAGAGATTGATCTATCGCAACGAAATGCCCTCTATTTCACTCCCGAAAATGGAAAATAAGTAGAAGCCACAGCTTTACGTTTGGCAGACCGTATAGCTCGCCCGCCGCGGTCATGATTCAATATTTTTGTTAACAGTTGCTCGGTACGGTCCGAGTGGATAACCAGGGAAAACGGATGATATGAACAAGCTTTTTCTATTACTACCTATGCTGGCAATAGCTGCTTGCACTGGCGAAATCGAGATTGATGGCCAGGGCGACGTTCTAAGCTCTGACGGCAACAACTGCTACCTGGAGTACAACGGTAGCTGTAAAGAGGTCTTCACCGAAGGCTTTACGCGAACACTAACCGCTGTTCCACGGTCAGGTAACCGATTTGTCGGTTGGGAGTATTGCCAGCAATCAAGGGGCAATCAGTGCAAGATGGACGTTACGACCAACATGATCAAGGAAGGCTTCTTTAAGGATTTGCCGCCGATAACTGCAAAGTTTGAACCGGCAAAGGTAAGAAGTATTGAAGCGATACCCGCAAGCTGTGATGCGATGGGCAGCGACATCAACGGCGATTTTTGCTCCCCACACCGGTTTTATGTCAGCACAAGTAAAAATTACATCAGCTTCAGCATCGAATGGACTCCTTCCAGCAGCGGAACACACTACGCCTACGCTACCGGCGAGTACGTAATCACAGATACAGGTTGGGTATTTTCTGGCGAATGCGGTACGTCAGACAACTACTGCACATCAGTCACCGTCATAGTTGATGGTAAAAATCTGACCATCGTCCATTACTTTGGCCGTAAGACCATTTATAAGGGGGTGATTCAGTAGCCTTCCATAGTACGATCAATGCAGCCACGCTTGGCCCACGCGCGAACACCCCCGGGTTGAGAGCGCTTGAGATCCTGAACCATCGTGTTTTCCTGACTGCTGAAACCTGCTGGCTACGCCCTAGCGAGAGCCAGCCTGGCCATGCGGGCTAGTCATTGACAAGTGATTCCTGGCAACTGTCTATCGACCGCTTACCCTTGTCTAGGCAGGCGGTTTCGACGATGCAGGAAGGCTTCCATTCATCCGTGGAATCCTGGCACAAATACCCCTCCAGGCCGAATTGGAGGGTCGGTGTTTTTGCCAACAGGCGGGCCAGCTTTTTTTCGAATTTACATTGGCGCGCAATATCAAACAGAGACTGCAATCTTGAATCCGATATAAACTCCGGTACAAACAGTTTGTTGAATTCGAGACAGGCCGCCCCGGGAGCACAAAGACTTCGCGCGTTTTCATCGGGACCGACGAACAGCCCGTAGCTCGACAGGGGCACAATGCCCGCCATGTTGCCATTGGAATTACTCAGGTATCGTGTGCAGTTATAGATGATGTCCTGACTTACATTCCTCGGCTCTGCGATCATACATTGATACTGCTTTTTGGTGAGGATCATATCCTTTTCGATACCCAGTAGCTTTGCCATCCTTGCCGCCCTCTTGTTTCCCAACGGCTCGTTAATCTGCTCAAGCTGCCTGTATTTGTTCGGGGTCAAGCGCTGCCATTTGCGGTCGGTTCGACACAGCTTCGGCCAGACGGTTTTATGATTACGAACGGGTCCAGCCTGGGATGCCTGCGCGTCAAAGTATGGCTTCATTTTCTCGTACGAACAATTTTCCGGGGAGAAAGGATAGCTGTGAAGACACCCGTAGACTTCCTCAGGAAGCGCCGCACTATAAGCCGGCATAAAGGCAGCCTGTTCGGGGTTCGCAATGTACATAAACATAAAGCTCACGAGGTAGACAGGAGGTGCCAGGCCCATGCCCATGGGCTCAATCGTTTCACTCGACGATCCCCAGGGCTTATCGTGGGCGCTAGCAGAATGGTCATTGTGTGACTGTCCGGCAGCGGCCAGGGTGGGAATGAGCAAGGCTATCGCCAGCCAGGCAGTGACATTTCTGGTCGAATTATGGCAAAGCATTTTTTATTCACCCACTGAGTGAGGTAGTTTGCGGTGAGAGTAGGTGGCTGTCGGGTGATATTGAGTTGTAAGATAGGTTTGGTCTTAAAAAAGAAATGCACATAATGGAAACGTTATAACTGGATCGTAGCAAAGAAAATGTATGGCCAGCCGCAACCGTACGCCTATGTTGACCGGTTTAACAGAACGGTTAGACTTGATTGGCCGTGTCGACATCTGTTCAAATGCCTTAAACATGCTCAGCACACTGCAACAGAATGGTTATGGCGATACAATAGTTAACGACCATACATGGAACGGGGTGGCACTGCGCCATATAAGAAGCTCTCCCGGGCCGCATGATGTCTGCATTTGAAGGCTGTTAATAATAAAGGTATTACGCTGCCTCGTTGGACGCCCCTGCCACCGAGCGCCTCGTAACTAAACACGGATGCTTGTGCCCGCGGGGGTAGAAGCGATAAAAGCCTAAAAATTTTTTAATGGTGCCCCAGTGATGTGCTTCGAGTTCAATCATCACCAATCGCGCAATACTGCCATGATCGCTGACCTACAGGCGGGATGCTTGATGATGCTGCAACCGTTTACGGCGACGGCGGTTGAGGTACTCTCGGTCCGGGAACTGGCAACTCATTGCGCACTGCTTGCTAGCGAGCCTGATGGCGTCGATGGTCAGTACTGTATTCGCGATATCCAGGGATTTATCGACGCTGCCGTCGCCACTGATACGCGCGTTATGTTGAAGGCTGAAAGTGCGCTGGAGCGCGACAAAACTTTCACTGAACGCGCGATGCGCACCTGGGCCCGCAACCTTATGGAGCGCTCTCGAGCGCCGAAGCTGCCCGGCTCTGGCCTGGGTGACCTGGTCCCATTGCGGGATGTCGTCGATGTGTTTTTAGCGAACCGGGCAGCCCTGCCGGATGACGCAGGAACCGATGAGCCGTCCATGGAAGCTAGCTACACCTCTCTGCAGCAACATGACTGCTGTGAATTATGAGTCTATTCAGCGCCAGAGTTGTGCTTCAGCGAGGTGAGGCGCGCCCCTCCGCAGTGTTGCTATTACTGCTGATTCTCGCCATCTCATGGGTGCTTTGGTCAGGCTTGTACAAACCCATGGTACTGGCTTTGGGAGCATTCTCTTGCGCGCTCAGCGCCTACATGGCCCATCGTATGGGCTTTTTTCGCCACCAGGCTGTCATCAGCTTATTGCCGCGACTGCCGGCCTATTGGTGGTGGTTGCTACGCGAGATATTTGCATCCAGCCTGGAGGTTGCACGGGTGATTTTGCAACCCTCTTTGCCCATCAGTCCGACCGTGGTGACACTTCAGGCTAAACCTGAAAGCCCGGTAGGCCAGGTGATTCTCGGCAACTCCATTACCCTGTCCCCCGGAACCTTCACCCTGGATATTCACGAGGGGCAGCTATTGGTCCACTGTTTAACCCGCGAGGGTGCCCGGGCATTGCAGGAAGGCGAGACGAACCGTCGCGCCGCCCGACTGGAGCGTGGCTAAGCATGTATATTCTGGTGTCGATTGCCATTTTGGTCACTATGGTACTGGCTCTGGTGAGGGCTCTGCTGGGCCCAAGCGTTTACGACCGCGTACTGGCGGTCAATGTCTTCGGCACCAAGACGGTGCTGTTGCTGTCGGTGATGGCCTTTCTATATGGACGGCCTGATTTTCTCGATCTGGCACTGGCCTACGCGCTGATCAATTTGGTCGGTATTCTCGCGGTACTGGAGTTCTTTCAGAAGCGCTCTCGAAAAAAGCAAGGAGTCGACGGTGATTGATATCGCTCTCGATATTCTGAGCTGGATTCTGCTTACCCTGGGCGGCGCCTGTGTGCTAATCGGTGGCGTTGGTGGCCTGCGATTGCCGAGTTTTTATACTCGTATTCACGCAGCCAGCCTTACCGATACCACCGCAACCCTGCTTATCTTTGCCGGCATCATGCTGCAAGCAGGTTTTTCACTGGCCACAATGAAGCTGCTCGCTATCATGCTGTTCCTGTTGCTTACGGGCCCCACGGCAACCTATGCGTTGGCCAATGCCGCGTTGTTGTCCGGCCTTGAGCCGGGAGCCAGAAGCGCAGCTGATAAACACAAGGAGAACGCCGGGGAATGATCTTCGTTTTTGCTCTGTTCCTGCTAACCATGCTGGTCATTACCGCAGTGGCCATTGTCCAGACTGAGGATCTGTTCGTGTCCGTCATGCTTAGCTCTATTTTCAGCCTGCTGATGGCCGCCAACTTCTTTATCCTCGATGCCGCTGATGTGGCTTTAACCGAGGCTGCGGTAGGTGCTGGAGTGACCACAGTGATTTTCCTGAGCGCGCTGGCCCTGACCGGCGAACGCGAGAAACCGCCATTCGGTGGACAGAGAATCGCTCTGGTCACGGTCGTTGTGCTGGCCTTGTTGATCATTTACGCGACCTTCGACAAGCCACGGCTTGGCGATCCCAACGCGCCGGTACATCAGCACGTGGCACCCTGGTATCTGGAGAAGACGCCGGAATATATTGATATTCCCAATGTGGTTACGGCGATACTGGGCAGCTTTCGTGGTTACGATACGCTGGGCGAGGTGTATGTGGTCTTTGCTGCCTGTATCGGCGTTTTGTTCATCCTTGGCGCACAGCCTTCCCGGCGAACCGTCGACCGGCGGATCGAGAGCAGCGGTTTGCGTCACCACCTGATACCACAGGTCGTTGGCCGGCTGTTGGTTCCGTTTATTTTTTTGTTCGGACTCTATGTCCAGTTCCACGGCGAATATGGTCCCGGAGGAGGCTTCCAGGCAGGCGCTATTATTGCTACCGGCGTCATTCTTTATGCGCTGCTCGAAGGTGAAGCAGAGGCTCTGCGCGCCTTGCCGCGCTCGGTACTGTTAGGCATGGTCGTGGGTGGCGCACTACTCTACGGCGCAGTGGGAGTTTTATGCATGCTTATGGGGGGTGCCTTCCTCGACTATTCAGTCCTCGCCGAAGATCCGGTGTTTGGTCAGCAGTTGGGTATTCTGGTTATCGAGGCCGGGGTGGGCATGGCAGTATGTGGTGCTCTCCTGTCTATTTTCCACGCCTTTGCTGTACGCAGGAGTCTCTGATGCAACCGCTGGAATTACTTGGGTATTTCAATTACTGGGTGTTCGCCATCATTCTGACGGTGGGACTGTATGCGGTAATCAGTAAAACCAACCTGATCAAGAAGCTCATCGGTCTGTCGATTTTTCAGTCAGCGGTGTTCCTGATGTACATCACCATGGACAAAGTTGAGGGCGGCACCGCGCCAATCATACAGGCCGGGGTGGACGATCAGGTGTTTTCCAACCCAGTGCCACAGGTACTGATACTAACCGCCATCGTCGTAGGCGTATCAACGATGGCACTGGGTCTTGCCATCGTTGTACGAATCAAAGAATGTTATGGCACCATCGAAGAGCGCGAGATTCTGGATGCCGACTGATTGATATGGATCTTATAGCGCATCTGCCTGCTCTACAGGTGGTGGTACCGATGCTGTCGGCGCCACTGGTAATCCTGTTGCAACCGCGGGGACTGGCCTGGGCCGGCGCGACCGCCGCTGGGCTGGCAAGCTTTGCCATTGCGGTGGCGCTTACGATGGCGGTGTTGGGAGGCGAAACCCAGGTTTACGCCATGGGCGGCTGGCCAGCGCCCTACGGAATCACCCTGGCTGTCGATGCCTTCAGTGCGCTGCTGTTGTTGGTGGTAACCGGTGCGGGGGCCGCCGCATTGCTCGCGGCCAGGCCTGGCATCGATCAGCAGATAGAGCCCGAACGCCAACCGCTGTTCTATTCGGCATGGTTGCTGGGCTTGGCCGGCCTTGCCGGTATTGTGGTGTCGGCAGATGCGTTCAATATCTTTGTTTTTATGGAGATCTCCTCGCTGGCCAGCTACATATTGATAGCCGGTGGGCCGGACAGACGCGCATTACCCGCGGTTTTCAACTACCTGATCATGGGGACCATAGGCGCCACCTTTTATCTGATCGGTGTAGGCCTGATCTACATGATGACCGGTACGCTCAACCTGGCCGATATGGAAGCGCGTATCGGCGCGGTGACCGATTTGAACCCTGTATTGGTAGCGGCGGGATTCATCACGATTGGCTTGGCACTCAAGGCCGCGGTGTTTCCGCTGCATGTCTGGCTACCGAATGCATACACTCAGGCGCCGCACATGGTGACGGTGTTCCTCGCCGCCTGCGCCACTAAAGTGGCGCTCTATGTATTGATTCGCTTCGACTACATGGTGTTCCAGGCCAAACTTGAAGACCATGAGATCCAGTTCGCACTATTTGCGATGCCGATGGCGACCCTGGGTATTCTCATTGCTTCCGCGGTCGCTATGTTCGAGGGCAACCTCAAGCGACTGCTGGCGACCTCGTCGGTGGCGCAAATTGGCTACATCCTGCTGGGTGCCAGTTTTATCAGCGAGGTAGGCCTCAGCGCCAGTGCCATGCACCTGTTCAACCATGCCCTGGCCAAGGGCGGCTTGTTTCTTGCCGTTGCCTGCCTGGCCTATCACTATCGCGACCTGCGGCTGGACCAACTCGGCGGTGCCGCCGCGCGCATGCCCTGGACCTGCGCTGCACTGGTCGTGTGTGGTTTCAGCCTGATTGGCGTTCCCGGTACTGCGGGCTTTATCAGCAAGTGGCTGCTGATTGTGGCTGCCCTGGAAAGCGGACCCCTCGGCTGGTTGTTAGTGGTCGTCATCCTACTCAGCTCGCTGATGGCCGTGGTTTATATCTGGCGCATTGTCGAAACCCTGTACTTCCGGGTACCCGCCAAGGCCGATGGTCCGACCTCGGAAGCACCGCTGCAGATGCTCCTGGTTACCTGGTTAGTTGCGCTGCTGAATATCTTCTTTGGGCTGTTTCCCGGTGTGCCACTGGAGCTGGCCAACAGTGCCGCGAAGTTGCTCGCAGGGGGTTCGTCGTGACGCCGCAAACGGCCATCCTGGTGGCAATCGCTTTGCCTCTGGCCGGAGCGCTCGGCATTTTGCTGGCGGGACGCATCAGCCCCAATCTTCGCGAGACAGTGACGCTGCTGACTGCCGCAGCCTTGATCTGGGTGGTCTGGGGATTGCTGCCGACCCTCATCGAGGGCGGGCGACCTGCTGTCGAGCTAATCCAGGTAATGCCGGGACTGGATATTGCGTTCACGGTAGAACCCCTGGGCATGCTATTCGCCGCACTGGCGTCTGGACTATGGATTATCAATTCAATCTATTCCATTGGTTACATGCGTGGCAACCAGGAGAAAAACCAAACCCGCTTTTTTGCCTGCTTTGCGCTTGCGCTCGCTGCCACGATGGGAGTCGCTTTCGCCGGTAATCTCTTCACTTTGTTTTTGTTTTACGAATTGCTGACGCTATCCACTTATCCGCTGGTGGCACACAAGGGCGACGCGGCAACGGTGCGTTCAGCGCGTGTCTATCTGGGTGTATTACTGAGCACTTCCATCGGCTTGTTCCTGCCTGCCATCATCTGGACATACGCTGTCGCGGGCACCGGGGACTTTACGCCTGGCGGGATTCTCGCCGGCAAACTGAACGATCCGGAGATAGGTTTGCTGCTGGGATTGTTTGTGTTCGGCATCGCCAAGGCTGCAGTGATGCCGATGCATCGCTGGCTGCCCGCTGCCATGGTGGCGCCGACACCGGTTAGCGCCTTGCTGCATGCGGTTGCAGTCGTCAAGGCGGGTGTTTTTGCGATAACCAAGATCATCGTTTATGTGTTCGGGATCGATTTTTTGTTTTCCTCACCCAGCTCTGGCTGGTTGTTGTATGTGGCGGCATTCACCATCGTAGTGGCCAGCCTGATAGCACTGCGGCAAACCAACATCAAACGCTTGCTGGCCTACTCCACCATTGCCCAGCTGTCCTACGTGGTGATGGCGGCGGCAATATTGAAACCGCTGGCAGAAGTTGGCGCCGCCATCCATATGGTCGCCCACGCCTTTGGCAAGATCACTTTGTTCTTCGCCGCCGGCGCCATCTACGTGGCGTCCAAAAAAACCGAGATCTATCAACTGCGCGGTATCGGCAGGCGCATGCCCTGGACCATGACGGCATTTACTATCGGCGCGCTCAGTATGATCGGGGTGCCGCCTACCGCCGGGTTCGTCTCCAAATGGTTTATTCTGGCGGGGGCCTTCGAGGCCAACAACCTTGTGGCGATATTCACTATTATTGCCAGTACGGCGCTGAACGCGGCGTATTTTCTGCCCATTTTGTACCTGGCCTGGTTCGAGGGCGAAGACAGTGAGGCAATAGAGCATGGTGAAGCACCCTTTGCAGCAGTGCTCGCCTTGTGCCTGACCGCCTTGCTGACACTCGCATTTTTCCTGTTTAACGGCCCGGTCATCGAACTGGAGAGCCAGGTTCTGAGAGGCGTCAGCGGATGACAAACAATAACGAGCAACTCCACTGGTTAGTGCGGCCGACCACCATACGTAAGCTCTGGATAGGTTTTATCGCGGTGCTGGCACTGGTGGTATTGGCGCAGACGGGCATTTATATCAAAGGCTATTTTGTGGTTGACGGCTGGTTTGGCTTTGGCGCGGTTTACGGCTTTGGGTGCTGCCTTCTGATGGTGCTGGCAGCCAAATTGCTGGGCGCGATACTCAAGAGGCCAGAAGACTATTACGGCTTGTCAGTCGAGACACCAGACAAAGCGCCCGAGGATGACGAGGGCGAGCCCAGGAACAGGATAGCGGAGCACAGCGATGGCGCCTGAAATGCTCTCGCCGGCGCTCATCCTGTTGCTCGCTGCGGTGTTCATCGGCTTGCTCAAGGGCCGCGCGCGCGGCGCCCTGGTGTTGATCGCGCCACTGCTCACATTGTGGGCGGTGTGGCAGATACCGGACGGCGTTCAGGGCACGGTAAAATTTCTCTCTTACTATGATATTGAACCCGTTGAAGGCAGCCCCCTGAGGCGATTGTTCGCCACTGTATTTGCCCTCATGGTATTTGTGGGCGGTCTTTACGCCTACCGTGTGGCGCGGTGGTATGAACTTGCGGCCGCCTTTGCCTACGCCGCCGGTGCGATAGGCGTCTGTTTTGCCGGCGATCTGATCACGCTGTTCCTCTACTGGGAACTGATGGCATTGTTTTCGACGATCGTGGTGTGGTGCGGCGGCACGCCGGCGGCCCGGGCTGCGGGAATACGCTATGCCATTATGCACCTGCTCGGTGGGGTTGTGCTCAAAGTTGGTATCGAGGGCGTGGTGGCAAGCACGGGCTCCATCCAGATCCAACCGATGCTGGCGACAGATTTCAGCAGCTGGATGATTTTGATCGGCATTTTGATCAACGCCGCGGCGCCGCCGGTGTCTGCCTGGTTAGCCGATGCCTACCCGGAATCCAGTCCCACCGGCTCTGTGTTCCTGTCCGCGTTCACCACCAAGACCGCTGTACTGGCGCTTATCTTATTGTTCCCTGGTGAACCCGTGTTGGTGGGTGTGGGCCTGTTCATGGTGATGTATGGGATCATTTATGCGTTGTTGGAAAACGACGCCCGGCGCATTCTTGCCTACTCTGTTGTTAACCAGGTGGGTTTCATGGTTTGCGCCGTCGGCATAGGCAGCCAGATGGCGCTCAATGGTGCGGCTTCACATGCCTTTGCGCATATCATCTACAAGGCGTTGCTGTTCATGAGTGCCGGTGTGGTAGTCTACCGGACGGGTAAAAGCAAATGCACCGAACTGGGTGGCCTGTTTCGCACCATGCCGCTGACGACGGCCTGCGGCATCATCGGCGCCCTGTCTATCTCCAGCTTTCCGCTTACTTCCGGCTTTACTACCAAAAGCATGATTTCGCAGGCGGCAGCCGACGAAAGCCTGGTGTGGGTTTACATGCTGCTGACTGCCGCTTCGGCGGGTGTATTTCTTCATGCCGGGATCAAGTTTCCCTGGTTCGTGTTTTTCCAGCGCGACTCCGGCCTGCGGCCCAAAGACGCGCCGTGGAATATGGGCCTGGCGATGATCCTGTTCGCCGGATTATGCATCCTGCTGGGGGTTTTCCCGCAACTGCTCTATCCACTGCTGCCCTACCCAGTGGAGTATGTGCCCTACACGGCGGGCAAGGTGCTGTTCTACCTGCAACTGCTGCTGTTTTCAGGCCTTGCGTTCTTCGTGCTGTTACCGCTGATGAAACGCACCGAGACTATTAGTCTGGACACCGACTGGCTGTGGCGCCGCGCTGCCCCGGCGCTGATTCGAATGCTTGGGCAGGGCCTCGGGTATATAGAAGATTATATTGCCCGCGTGCGCGCCCGAGTGCAGAGTTTCTTGCACCGTATGACAGTGCGCTACCTGGGTCAACCTCATACGGCCGACAGCCGGGAGCGTAGTGTGTTCGCCCGCTCCTGGCAGATCGGCACCACCGCCCTGTGGATCGCCGGCCTGCTCTCGGCATACGTGTTGTTGTACTACCTTATAACGGCGTTGGGCTGGGGCGGGTAATGTGAGCGTTAAAGCATCGGGGGCACTATGAATCCTGCTTTTCCGCGATCAATTCTATGCACTCGTCCGCATGGCTGGTCACCAGAAAATGATTCGCCCCCGATATAACGGCTACATCAGTATTCGGCAAGGCATCAGCCAGATGCAGGCATATTGCGGCCGCAGCCGGGTGAGAAGAATCGCCATAAACCAATTGCGTTGGCACAGAAATCCCCGACAGATCCGCCGCTGAATAATGCAGAGAGGCACTCAAATCCCAGTGCCGTAAATTATTCTCCATGAGGGGAATCATCCCTTCCTTGATAAAGTCGGGTAGCCCGTCAAACACCTCGCCACCACACCAGAAGTCAATCACCCTGGCGCAGGCAAAGTGCTCGCCATTCGCCACTGCCCCTCGATAAGACCCCAGGAACTCAGCCACTAACGCCGCATTGTCACTATCCCCCACGGTATCAAATACCCACGTGGCGGTCGGCTCGTAGAGCGTAATGGCTTTAATCGCCACACTACCCTTCAAAGCCAAAGCCATCGCCACTACACCACCAAACGAATGCGCCACCAATTGAATAGGCTTATCGGTGAGTTCCGCTACCACCAACTCAATAATCGACAGCTCAGTTTCAATGGTCGGAGACGCCATATCCCCTGGGTCACCCAAACCACAATGGCCTGGTAATTTAATAGCAATGCAATGGTAGTCTTGAGACAGCGCTTTAAAGTACGCCTTCCAGGTCGCGGTGTTGGCATAGGAGCCATGGACAAAAACAATGGGCTCTCCACTGCCTTCCTGCTCATAGTAATCACTGATATTCATGGCGCCTATCATACCGACAGAACCCTCGATGAGCGACCAAAGGCGCAAGGCTGCTGCCTTCAATGAGCACTCTGACAAGATTCAGCCCCGGGTACCTCGATAAATTCCCGAGTGCCACAGGCCGATTGTCGCCTGGCGACCCTGCGGGCAATCAACAGGTAGGCCGAGGGTACCAGTAAAAGGGCGAGAACCATGGAACCGCCAACCCCTCCGGCCAGCACCACGGACAGTGACGGCCAGAAATCTCCCTTGACAAAAATCAGCAGCGGCAGGAAACCACCGATGGTTGTCAGGGTGGTCGATACGATATGTCGGGTGCTCGCCATCACCGCCGCCACAATAGCATCGGCGTCACCACCGCCGGCGCCAGGATTGGCGCGGATCGCCGCCAGTACCACAATGCTGTTGTTGAAGGCCAACCCCACCAGACCCAGGGTGCCTAACAGGGTATTGAAGCTGAAGGGAAAGCCCGCAATCCAGGTGGCCAGCAGGCCGAGCCCCACCGACAGAAGAGCAACTGCCACCAGCAGTGCGGCCAGGGTTGTGCTGCGAAACAGCAGCACCAGGCAAGCGACGGTGAGGGTGAGCAGCACGGGTACGTACTTGGCCAGGTCACCGGTGGCTTGGGACTCCTGTTCGACGGCGCCGCCGAGTTCAAGCCGATAGCCCGTGGGCAGCTCGAAGCCGTTGGCTTGCAGTTGAGCCAGCACTCGATAGGTGATATCCAGGGGCAGCGCGCCGTTGCGTGTATAGGCTTTGATGCGATTGGTGCGCTGGGCGTTAAAGCGGGTGATGCCCCCCAATTCGGGACGCAGTTCGAGTTTTCCCAGTGCCTGCATCGACACCCAGCCCTGGTTGCCGGGGGCAACCAACTGCATGCTGGCGATATCATCCAGGCTGGCGCGCTGGCTATCGGTGTACCGAACGCGCACCGGCAATTGCTCAAGGTTCTCGAGCACCAATCCACCGACGCTGCCTTCAAGGTTGCTTTGCAATTGCCCCGCCAGGCTTACCAGGTCGAGCCCGGCGAAACGCACCTTGTCTTCATCAGCGGCGAACCAGAGCTTGGGCGTACCCCGGGGAATGGTTGCCTGGGTGTGCAACACGTCCGGGTCCTGCTGCAGGCCATGGCGCAATTCTTCGCCGAGTTGCTGCAGGCGCTCCAGACTGGGGCCATAGAGTCGGTATTCTATATCGGCCACCACCGGTGGACCCTGGCCGAACTGGCCAATCACCACCTGAGCCCGGGGGAAACGCGTATCCAGTTCGCGTTGCAGCGGTGCGATCATCGCCTTGGCTTCGGCGCTGCTGCCAGCGGTAACGATGGCCTGGGCGCGGTAGCCCGAATTTTCGCTGTCCATCACCAGGTTGTAGTAAACGGTGGGGAAGCTACCCCCGATCAACCAAAACACCCGCTCCGTAGCCTCGAAGCCGCGAATGCTCTGTTCGATAGCTTCAACCTGGGAACGGGTATTACCGATACTTGAGTCGGCAGGCAGCCAAACCTGGATCTCGAACATGTCCCGATCCACCGGGGGAAAAAACTGGTTACCGAGCTGGCTGGCGGCGATAAACCCGCTCACCGGCATAAACAGAGCAATCACAATCGCGGCCCACGGTCGACGCATGGCGGCGACGAGACCGCGACCATAAGCTGCCTGTAGACGAGGGGGGCGAATACCGTCGCGCCACCAGCGGGTTTTGGCGCCGTCGCTGACGCGGACAAACAACCCCGCCAACGCCGCAATAATGGTAACGGCGATGAAAAATGACGCAATCAGCGCCATGATCACGCTGCTGGCGATGGAGCCGACGAAATCACCAGCGCCGCCGGGCAGCAGCAGGATGGGGGCAAACGCGAGCACCGTGGTAAGGGTAGAAGCCAGCAAGGGCACGAATAAATGGGAGACGGCCTTTCGCACCGCGCTGGCGGCACTCTCACCGCTGCGCTTGTGGCCGGCGACTTCATCCGCCATAACGATGGCGTTATCGATCAGCAGCCCAAGCGCGATGATCATACCGAAAATCGACATCTGGTGAATGGCATTGCCAGACACCTGCAGCCCGAGCAACACTACGGAAATGGTCAGTGGCAGCGCTGCACCGACGATCAAGGCCAGACGCCAACCCATCATGATGAAAATGACCGCCATCACCACCGCAACCCCGGCAGCCAGGTTGCCGGCAAGGGTGCTGAGCTGGTTTACGGTATAGCGCTCCTGCTCGAAGATACGGTCCAGCACAATGCCATCGCCCAGCTCTTGCGCCAGCTCGTCGATAACCCGGCTGGCATCACCAGCCCAGCGGTCGACGCGGCGGTCAGGGTCCATGCGGGCCGCGACCAGAATCGACTGATCGCCGTCGACAAGCGCGATTGCGTTAGCCGGCTTGCGCCAGGTCCGCTCGATGGTGGCTACGTCGCCTACTCTGACAACACCCAGGTCTGAGGTACTGGCGATGGGAATTGCCTCGATCCGGCGAGCCGAGTCGAGCGCACCCTCGACTTCCATCACCAGGTCTGAGCGCTCGCCCCGCAGCGCACCTGCGGCGCGCTTGGCATCGGCGCCTTGCAACACCGCCGCCAGATTCGAGGCCGACAATTGCAACTCCGCCAGGCGCGCCGAATTGACCGTCACCTGGATCTCCTCATCGGGGGCACCATATAAACGCACCAGCTCGGTTCCGGCCACCGCGCGCAAGCGATTGGCGAGTTCTTCAGCCACGCGATTCATAATGGTAAGATTGGGCTCACCTTCGGCCTGCCAACGGATGGCAGTCAGAAGAGTGAAGGCGACCGGATCGCGTTTGTCGTCTACTACCGGTGCCAAAGCTTCGGGGGGAAACAACCGGCTTGCCTCGCTGACCTTGTCCCGCACTTCGGCAAAGATGGACTTGTTCTGTTGCGCCGTCACCTCCTCCTTTAACTCGACGTTGACAATGGATATGCCCGCGGTGGAGGTAGACTCTATGTCTTTGACCGCCGAGATTTCCTGCAGCGCGCGCTCCACCGGCTCGGTTACCAGGGTCTCGACCCGCTCCGCCGAAGCCCCGGGCAGCTGGGTAATCACCAACGCAATGCGATTGACAATGCGCGGGTCCTCCAGCCGTGGCAGGGTCATCAGGGCTGACACACCCCCAACCAGTATGACCAGAATTGCCAGCACCAGCAGGTGACGGTTGTGCAGCAGGGCGCTGCTTGCCTGAGAGTTGTTCATGATCCACTCCGATCAAGCGCACCCACAGCCAACGGGTTTAACGACACTGCCTGACCGGGCACCAAGCGATGCAAACCCTCGGTGACAACCGCCTCACCGGACGCAAGTGTGCCGCGCACGAATACCGTGTCGCCGTCGTGGTGCAACAGTTCCACCTGGCGCCGCGCCAACACCGCCCCTCCTGTGGCGTCGGGCTCGGCCACATACACCGCCCACAGGCCCCGGGAAGACTCGGTCAAAGCGGACAACGGCAGGGCAAAACCGGCGACTTCGACGGTCTCCTCCAGGGTTAACTGAGCCAGGTCACCGCGACGAACGGCGTCGAAGGGAAGCTGCAGGATGAACAGGGCATCAATGCCACGGGTGAAATCACCGCGCTCCGGCCGCAGTGACCGCAGGCGCCCCCTGACGATCTCCTCCTCAATCACCATGTCGTAACTCTGGCCTGGCACCAGCTTGCCCAGACTATCACCGGCCACCTCGATACGCGCCTCGGGGCTGGCATCCTCCAACAGACGCAGCACTGCGGTTCCCGGGCTGATAACCGTGCCCTCGTCGACAAACCGCTTGGCGACCACCGCATCAAAAGGCGCAATGAGTTGGCTCTTGCGAATTTGCACGTCAATAGAAGCAATAGCGCTCTGGGCATTGGCCAGTGTGGCGGCGGCGGCGTTGTACCCTTCCCACGCCTCGTCCCTCGCCTGGCCGGAAGCGAAGTCGCGGGCGTTGAGTTCATTGACCCGCTGGCGGGTTTTGCGGGACAGGTCGAGATCGGCCTGGGCCCTGGCGCGCACCGAGACCAGCTCGTTACGACGTGCTTGCAGCAGCTCGGTGTCCAGCGCCGCCAGGACCTGCCCTTGCATCACCTTTTCGCCCTCGACGACATCGATTACTGCAACCAGGCCGGCAAGCTCAAAACCAACATCCGACTCGCGACTGGCCTCTACCCGGCCGACAAACTTGCGGGTCACAGAGTAGCCGCTGGCGGTTTCGACCACTTGCACCTGCACCGGCAGGCGGGTGGCAACGGTTTGCGCCGCCTCCGGCTCGCCCAGGGCACCGGTCACCCACGCCACCAGAAGCCAGCCGCCGATGGCGGCGAGCAGAACCCAGAACGTGGGCTGCTTAGTTGCTGTCTTGAATTGCATCGCTTGATTCCTTGATCCTGTTCCCAAAGGGGCGCTTGCTCCACCCTTGTAGTGCATATACACTACATTAAGGATAATGAAGTGTAAATACACGTTAGGTGGGGAGTCAGTACACCTGGCGAGCCACAACGGATTGTTGTAGCGTTATAGGGTGGCCCGCTCAGACTGAGCCTTCGAGTCCGGCAATTGGCTCAGAAGGGCCTTCAAAACCAAACGGTGCGGAGAACAAAACGTGAATGACGAAACCCCAGAGATAGTCCCGCTTACGCCGCTGCAAGAGCCGTGCAACTGTTTTGCACTACGCCGTGCAACTCGAGCCGTGTCGCGGGAATACGACCGGTGGCTGCGTCCGTTAAAATTGTCGAATACCCAATTCAGCATGTTATTTGTGGCCAAAACCGGCTTGGCGGCGTCCATAACGGAAATGGCTGATATTCTCGGCATGGAGCGCACATCGCTAACCCGCAACCTCAGGCCACTGCAAAAGCGCGGACTTCTGACAGTGTCTGCCGAAGGCCCGAGGCGGGTGCGATCGATAACGCTGACTGCCGCCGGTGAGGACATGATCGAGAGCGCCCTGCCCCTTTGGCGCCGCGCCCAGAGCGAAGTCGCCCAAAGAATGGGCGCCGCCAACGCCAGCCAAATGCGTGAACTGGTGGGCCTGGCAGCGCATGCGTTTGAAAAAAGTCGTTAACCAGGAGGTTGGCTCGGCAATAGTTAACCCTTGCAGCTAAGGCAAACCACAAAAAAAGACCGGGAGACCCCAGCCCTGATTAACGACCTACTGTCGATTGCATGCAAATCCTTTTACATGCTCAGGTCCTTGCGAAAACTCAGAACTAGACATCTCCAAGGGCAGTGGTAGTCGTCCTGATCGCTGCAATTTGAAGGCTATAAGACCCATCACAAGGGACAACCGCCTGATGCTGAAAAGGGCTTACTCAGTGGCTGAGGCCTGACGTCTTCGGATATTAAAGGAACGGCGCTACTTTGTGCCAGTGCAGCTCAAGCCCGCGGCGCAGCCAGGCTCCCGACCGGGCCGCTTAATTACCAGCTCCTGTCGAAACAATACGCCTTCAGGCTCCTGCGGTATCGGTGTTGTCGACAAGGTACCCGAGGCACCGGCGAAGTCACCGCTGCCACCCAGGATAGCCACCACCGAAGTACCCAGGTCAGCTTCTCGACCGGATACCGTTATTGACCCGGCGTAGCTCGAGCTCTCACTAAATGACAAGGTCCAGCTACACTGGCCGTAGTTATTATGAGGGTCATCGGGTAAACCGGGATGGTCGGTGCCGGAAAAATCCGGTGCCCCGGGATCGGTGCGAACACAATACCCTGCATTGCGGCCAATGATCGTTTTCGCGTCAGCGGCGAGTAGCTGTTGATCAAACACGAATATATCACCGGCTGAGTCAAGCCCGTCGTCCGTCGCCGCGAGCTGGCGAATACCACCACCGCTGCGGCCATCGGCGTAGGTAACAAGCTCGATACTGTCAGCCTGCACTGTAAATGGCAGCAGTGCTAACACTGCAACGATGCTGCGGAATTGATCCATTAGTTTGATCCTTTTCTTTCTGCCCGTTTGCCAACCTGGTTGGAAAAACATACGCTGGCAACAGCTCAGGCTCGCTACCTGCTTTTGCGCTGCGAATGGCTACAACCTTCAGTCAGGGAGCTATCCTGAAGTATCCGTTACTATGCCAGCCCCCGCGACCGGCGGCAAATAGTTGCACCGGCAATTCCACCGGTGGGTTGACGAACCGCGCAATACCCTGGACAGGAATAGAGCAATGGAGAAAAAAGCACCGCTGCTTGATCGCATTATGGTAGCCGTAGGCGACCTGCATTCGGCCGCAGAGGATTTTGAGCGAGTGCTGGGATTCCCGCCAGCGCAACGGGGCTATCATGCGGATGATGGCACAGCTCGTGTTGTTTTCCCGCTTGGTAACACCGCCCTTGAAGTACTTGCTCCGACTTCGCCGGGCAGCGGTAGCGACGCACTATCGACGCATCTGGATCGCCATGGTGAGAGCCTGTTCGGGCTCGCATTCGGTGTCGAGAAGCTTGATATATTCGCCGCGCAATTGCGGGCCAGAGGCGTTGCCGCTGCGCCGCCAGCGACGGGCGGCAACACCAATGACCCTATGGGTAGCGAACGCCGCGAATTGCTCTTACCTGCTCACCACAGCCGTGGCATTCATATTCTGTTACGGCAACACGGTTCACTGCCAGAGCGCTCGACAGCCCGTGTCAAAGAGCACGCGATAAATGCGGTGGATCATATTGTCATCAACACCTCCAGCGGCGCCGCTGCCGCGGATTTTTACGGCAAGCTGCTCGGCATTCGACTCGCACTGCACCAGAACATGCCCCAATGGGGCGGTGACATGCTGTTCTTTCGCACCAGTCATATGAGCATCGAGGTAATCGCAAATCCGAAAAATAATGCGCAGCGGGATAGCTTATGGGGAATCGCCTTTAGCTCGAGGGAGATTGAAGCCACGCGCCAGCGACTGATCGGCGCGGGCGTAAACGTGTCAGCGCTGCGCGATGGCCGCAAAACCGGCACCCGCGTCTGTACCATAAAGTCTCATTGTCGCGGTATTCCCACGCTACTGCTGGGTAGCACCGATTGACGCAAGGGCTGCGTCGCGCAGCTTGCTCTTGCTTGACACAGACAAGATGCCGTTCGGACCATTCGGACGAGACTGTCGCCGCCTCCTCAGGCGACCTCTGTACCGTAAAATTGTCCGCTCAACACCGGACCTACGGCGCCATCCCAGAGCCCCACCGTAGTGACAGGTAAAAGCCACTGCTGTCCCGCTCACTTTCCTGGAAGCACTAACTGGTTGGTCGCAGGCAAGCTGTCATCAGTAACATCACCGCGCCAGTAACTCACGCTTATTGCAAATATTAAGCTGCAGTAAACGCAATACAGGCCGGCGTTCAATCAGAGCTGCCCAAGTCATTGACAAGTAATTCCTGGCATGTGTCACTCGGAGGTTTCCCCTTGCCTGGGCAGGCGGTTTCGACGATACAAGAAGCTTCCACTCATCCGTGAAGTTCTGGCAGCAATACCCCTCGAGGTCGAATTGGATGTCTTCGAACAGGGACATGCAACCGTTTTTATAAAAAACTCCATCCGTGAATGGCACCCTCCTTCATATCACCAACATATGGCTCGCAAAAGGCGCCCGATATTTTTATAAACATATAAATCACCGGGTGTCGCGAAGTTGTTTGGCATCAACTGTCTTGTCCTGGCGGTCACCCTAATTGTCGCCGAAAACGAAGTGAAAGATCGGCGAAATTAGTTGATTTCGGTATGTAAGGGGTGGATCAGCGGCTGTCCGGCAGTTGTCGACTTCGGGAAAGATGTGTTTTATTCTCTATGCCCCGGCGAAGTACTTTTGGCAAGCGGGATGCTGCGGCCAAGTTGATAACAGCTACCCTCGAAAGACCTGTAGTTCATGCCGTTGACGGGGTGTGAAAGAGGCGGGAGTCCTGCTACCGGATCGGGTACGAAGGGTTGGCTCTGTCCGGTTAAGCCGGTGACGTCATGATGACAGGGGGAAGCATGCTTGATCTGATTCACCGCTTATGGGGAGCGCTGACCGATGTCGCAAAGAGCATTTTCTCCACCTCAAGCTTCCTACGCCTATTGCTTTCGGGATTGGGCGTTCTTGTCATCGCCTACCTCTTTGATTTCATAACGTTTCCTTTCTGGCCATTTACAACCCAGGGCAAGATCTATGTCGATAGTCCAGAGGTTTATACCCGTGAACGCCTGGTAAATGATCGCTACGATCAGGACTACTGGCTGCGAATGCGTTTGCAGGAGCTTGATGAGCCGGGGAAGCTGCAGTTGATGGCCGGGGAATACAGAACCTTTTCGAAAGCGCAAGTCGGCGCGGCGCCTATCCCGAGAGAAGACAGTGGCCCAGATTTATCTGACGAGGACACTGTTGATTCGGAGCAAAAGGAGTCAGGAAGGCAGGAGGGTATTGCACCGGCTGCAGACCAGGCGACGACTTCAAACAGCGATGGTTTCCGCTTACCGTTTGATCAGGAGTTTCGGGTAGCCGCTGGTATCCGCGATATGATTCGCCAGCAGGTGTTGGAAAACATGCTCGATGATCGCCACGACCTGACTGGAAATTCGGTCTATGGGCTAAAGTTTGATACCACTGTAATTCCGGGCAGAAATACCCGGCAACGCGCTATTGTAAGAGTCTCACTTGAGGTGGAAGATCTGTTCAAGAAGAGTGATGAAAAGCAACTCCTTCTTAATCATTTTTTTCCTGATAAGGTTGATGAAAATTACAAGAATTACAAAAAGCAGAGGGAATACTATTTCAATTGGCTAAAAGATCTCGAGAAACGGCTCAACAGCGCCGAGAAGTCGGTTTACGGGAGCCTGGTGAGAACATTTTCCTGCCCGGAACAAAACAACGAAAAAGACGCTAATAAGTTTATGCACTTCTTGACCCGCAATACGCTGAACGCGGTGCTTGGTATTCCAACTGAAGTTTTTTCGAAGCTTCACCCTACAAAGGGCCCGAAACAGGACACGAAAGATGAAAATACCGCGGGCAATGCCGGTGCTAAAGTTTCAAGCGTCTCCAGCAACATAAAACTGCCCGACCCGTGGGCGCGCTTCTTTACCATCTCCACAGAAAATTACAAATATCCCGAGCAGGACGATCGAGCGAAATCATGCCCATTCCGGATATCGTTTAACGTTTATTCTCTTGATGAAACATTCAGGCTGTCGTCCAATATTCTTGGCGAAGAATCCAGGCTACCACCCAATTATCCTGAGGAAATATTAAGGCTCCAATGCAATGGTCTTGAGGTAGAAACGAGGGTCCCATTAATCGAGCCCAGATGCAAAGATATTCCCATTGGCAGTCTAGCTGACACAGGTTACACGGTATATGTGACGGAAGACGATTATAAATTGAGAACGTCGCAGTTTGAGGAAGAGAACCCAGGGCTCAAATATCCTCTCAAGTCAGATTTTTTTACGCTAGAAAAGGTTAAAGGCTCCCTCCCAGAATGCAATAAAAAGCCCCGGGCGCTCTGCACACGGCAGGATTGGATTGAGGTGTCAATGCCCTCAGGCTTGTTTAACTTTATTGATAAAATGAGTTCGCGCGATGCATATGCCTACGCGATTTTCCCCAAGAACGATATCGTCAGCCTATTCGTTGAGGCTGAGTCTCAGTTGGACAGTCCATTCGTGGGTTTCGCGAAGCGACTGAGGGAAAGCACAACAGCTTCGGTGCTGGTTGGCTTTGGTGAGGGTCCCAAAGAAGGGCCCAACAACGTTCCACAAAGTGCAAGGGTAGCGGCTGATGATCCGATGGTTTTTGGGTGGGTGATTTCTGCCAGGGGCTCAATGCAGCCGACGCAAAAAAATCAACTGGCGCTAGTTTCTGTGCCGGCCTGGGCCAATAAAATTGATCTGGAGATAGAGAAGGGATGGGTTGATCGGCAGGGTCAACCCAGATTCGACGGCGAAAACTATAAATTGGACATTGCAATACCCCCGAGCCTGGAAGTCTTCGACTTTATATTCCGCGACGATGCGCGGGTAACATTGGGGCCTACCATTCGCCAAAGCGAAATGGATCAGGACATCTACCTGCGGGCAGGGCGCCGCGCTCAAGTGCTTATTCCAGGGTCAAGGTTGTGGCGCAGCGCCACCGTAACCCTGGGCGCGCAAACCGCAGAACGCATTCGCGTTTTGCCGAACATGGAGGGAATTATTGCGGAATTCAACTGCCTGGCTTTGCCTTCTGCAGCCTATCGAGAGTCAAAGTATTCAGCGGGCAATGAAACCCAGAAAACTTCGAAGGATAAGAACGGCGCGAGTTCAGGCAATGAGAAAACTTCGGAAGATCAAAACGGCGCGAGTCCAGTTAAGAAGAACCTTTGTCCCTTGCCGGAGTTTTACAAGGACAAGGGCAATAATGTATCAGAAAGGTTTTCTGCCCGCCCCGTGACGCTCAGGGTTTGGACAAGTGAAGGCGTTACCACATCCAACCCCCATGTCTGTGTGATATATGATCGCGAAGATGTTGCGACATCGGCGCGTGATTACTGCAAGCAATGATAAATCACCCTTCGACCTACTGGACAACTCTGCCTGACTGGCCGCCGCACGAGCAACCGCTACCTACTGGTTGCGGCCTGGGAAGGCTGCATGACCCATTCGAGGTTAAGCAGGTGCTGCTGTAGGCCTGTGCTACATACAAGGCTTCACTGGCCTTTTGCGCGGGTTTCGTTTGCACCGATTCAACTGTAATTTCAGTATCCGTGACGGCTGCTTGCCCCGAACGATCGAACAACTGGTAACCCGGTATCAGGGTCAGCCCAACCAGGAATACAAACGCATAGCCCGAATAACTGCGAAACTGACAACTCATGATATTCACCTGTGATTCCTCCTCCTAGATTAGCAGTACCGCGTAAGGGGTAAACCTATTAGCCCCGCCGGGGGCCTTATTATTCAGTATCGCGTTGCCGTTTGAAACGAATTTGGTACTCGCTTCACACTTTTTCGATAATCGCAGGCAAAAACCGGTTCAATACAAAGGCTCGGTGACCCAAGTAGCCTGTCCGAAGCGACAATCCTGTCAATACACATTTTCAGCGCTAAGATTCTGGCCGGTCCAATGACAATTTCAGCTGCCTTGGGGCAAAGCCGCAGGATTCTTCAGTTACAATGGCCAACGAAATATCGACGCACTACATTCCCAGGGGCTGCTTCACGGTTTGCCCCGGATTTTATGCACGCCCAGAACATAAACGTATTGACGAAAAATGAGAGGAAATAGGCATGGCTTTGACTGTCGATCGGCGCGACCAGGAATTTGTACTCTATGAAATGCTCGATCTGGAGTCGTTTTTTTCGAATGCAAAATATAGCGAGCAATCGAAGGACGTCTATGACATGACGCTTGACCTGGCCGAAAAGATAGGGCACGACGAGGTGCTGCCGCTATTTTCCATCGGGGACAAACAAGGCGCACAATTCAAGGATGGCGAAGTCACCATACCAGAGGGTTTCAAAAAGCTTCACGCCACGATGAATGACAGTGGACTTTTTCTGGTTCACCTGCCGCCAGAAGATGGGGGGATGGGGTTTCCCTACGTCATGGACCTCGCGGTTCGCGAACATTCCGTTTTTAATATGGCGTTTACCCTGTATCCCGAAGCCGCCATGGGTGCGGCTGATTTGATTGCCACCTTCGGAACAGAAGAACAGAAACGCAAATACATGGACCCGATGTATGCGGGAAGTTGGGGAGGCACCATGGTGTTGACCGAGCCGGCGGCGGGTTCTGACGTCGGCGCTCTGAAAACCAAAGCTGTCCTGCAAGCGGATGGCAGCTATCGAATCAAGGGATCCAAGATTTTTATTACCGGTGGCGAGAATGATTTATTTGAAAACATTGTGCACCCGGTTCTGGCGCGGATAGAAGGAGACCCGGAAGGAACCGCCGGGATTTCGATATTTCTGGTGCCCAAGTTCCACGTGAATGATGATGGTTCCCTCGGCGATAGGAACGATGTTTGCTGTACCGGTATCGAGCACAAAATGGGGCTCAAAGCCAGCGCCACCTGCTCCCTGAGCTTTGGCGACCGCTCGGAATGTTATGGGGAGCTGTTAGGCAAGCCGAGAAGTGGCATGCGCATCATGTTTCAAATGATGAATGGCGCCAGAATTGGAATGGGCTTGCAGGGAACAGGCACGGCATCAGCCGCCTACCTGCATGCCTTGAACTACGCGAAGGAAAGAGTCCAGGGCGCGGATTTAAAAAATATGTCTGACCCAACGGCCCCCAAGGTACCCATCATTCAGCACGCCGATGTGCGTCGCATGTTGCTGTGGATGAAGTCGCAGGTAGAGGGCATGCGCGCCCTACTCTACTTTTGCGGCTGGGCCGTCGACAAGTCCAAAATGACCGAGGCTGAAGAGGCCCGCAAGTGGAAGGGTATTGTTGATTTGCTAGTGCCGGTGGTGAAGGCTTACTGCACCGACATGGGCTTTAAAGTTACTGAGCAGGCGATTCAAATATATGGCGGCGCTGGCTACACCCAGGATTACCCCGTTGAGCAACTTATGCGCGACCTTAAGATCGGCTCGATCTACGAAGGCACCAACGGTATTCAAGCACTGGATTTAGTCGGCCGAAAACTGGGCATGGACAAAGGCATGCCATTCAAGAACCTGCTGGGCATAATGACCGAGACAATCGCGAATGTTAGATCCTCAGGGAACAAGAGCGATGAGCTACTGCAGCAATTGGCCTCAAGCGTTGAGGCCGCCGTTAAAACGCTTAGTGATACCGGCGCTTACTTTGCTGCCTGTTATCAAAACGGCAAACCACAGACTTCGATTATAAAGGCCTACCCTTTTCTTAACCTGTTTGGAAATGTTGCCCTCGGCTGGCTTCACCTGTGGCAAGCCGATCTGGCTTCTACAAGCCTCGACGCAATCTGTGCAAAAGCAAATGTGGACCGTGAGGACAAGGCCGCGGTAAGCGCACTGGCGGGTGACAACGCCGATGCGGCATTTTATTTGGGCAAAATACAGGGAGCGACTTTTTACATCAGGAATGTTCTGCCCGAGGCAAAGGCCTTGGCTGAAATCATTCAAAACGATGATGAATCCATTCTGGACATCGCCGACGCGAGTTTTGGCTAAAGCCATTCGTTGACATGAACAACTAGGCCGCTGTTGCAGTAACAGGGAAAGTACTGAACAGCGGTTGATACGTATTACCCCAAATGCCGCATCACTATAAATCGCTGCAGTGAGCTTAATGTAAAGTAACAAATGACGGCGAGCACCGAAGTGACACTTAGCGAAGCACAGCTGACCTTGGTCGAACCTAATCAGCAAGAATGGATCGCCACCGGCACCGATTTGAACGCCGGGGTTTTACTGCGTGGGTCGGAATCTTTGCCGACGAGAACATTGGCTTCAGGGAAGTAAGCCATCGCGTTGCCCCGTGGCAGATCGAATGCGTAAACAGTCACCCCCGCCATCTCCCCCTGGGGTGATGTGAGTGTGGCGCTGCCACCTTCCTCTAAGCCGAGAGCACTGATGTCGTCACGGTTTAGCAGTACCGCCCAGCGCTGGGTAGTGTTGCGATAACTGTCCGCTTCTTCATAGATAATGGTATTGAACTGGCCTTCACTGCGAACCGTCATAAGGGTATAGGGATATTCCGTGGAACGGTTGATTAACGGTAGCGGGCGGGTACAAAAGCAAGCGCGTCTGTTGGGGGTTTTAAACTCGGGCTGGTGGAGCAAGCGACCGTGAATGTGGAACTCCCGACGGGCCACATCAATATCGGCAAGCTCCTTCATGCCGGGCACCGTATTGGCAATCGCCTCTCGAATTTTTTTGTGCTGTTTAAACACCGAGAAGTCGATACTTGAATTGGGCAAGAGTTTGGCGGCGAGGTCACAGAGAATGACGGTTTCCGGGCGCACATTGTCGAGACGTTTGATACCACCGTCACTCAAGCGGACAAAATTGAACATCGACTCCTGGGTCGTCGGCTGCCATTCCTCATCCCGCGCAGTGACCGGTAAAACAAGAGACTCACCAGCGTCGACACCGTGAACATGCCCCTGGTTCAACGTGGTTGTCATGAACAACTTAAACGCGATTTTATCGAGGGCTTGCTCCGCCCATTGTGCATCCGGTGTCGCGCCGTATAAATTGCCACCCATGATCAGTGCCGCGTCAATCTCACCCCGGCTGGCGGCTTCGAGGCCAGCCAGGGTATCGTAGCCATCCGTATCGGGCAAGCTAACACCAAAGGCCTGCTCCATTCGACGAAAGATATCTTTTTTAAGCACCGGCTTGACGCCCATGGTACCGATACCCTGGACATTGCTGTGCCCGCGCAAGGGTAACAAACCGGCGTAGCGCTTGCCCACCATGCCCCTGAGCAGGGCGAGGTTGGCAATGTATTCAACATTCTCAACACCATTGCGGTGATGAGTAATGCCCATTCCCCAGGCCAATACGGCGCGTTCCGATTTTGCATAGCTTGCCGCGACCCGCTGAATATCCTCTTGCGACACGCCGCAGCAGTCGACGATGGCTTTCCATTCGGTGCTCTTGATGTCGGCGTAAAACTCTTCAAAACCGGTGGTATGCTGGTTTATAAAAGACGGGTCGTGGTGATTGCTTTCAAGCAGCGCTTTTGCCAGGCCTTTTAGCAATGCGACGTCGGTACCGATGCGAGGTTGCAGGTAATCCGATGCAATCCAGGACCCCCCCGTAATCATTGATCGGGCGCTTTTAGGCAAGGCAAAACGAATCAAACCAGGCTCTTTGGCCGGGTTGATAACAATTACCTCCCCGCCCCGGTCCCGACAGGCCTTGAGTTTGTGAATAAAGCGGGGATGATTGGATGCCGGGTTGGCGCCGATCACGAATACCAGATCACAAGCGGATAGATCTTCCAGTTCAACCGTCGCAGTACCTGTGCCGATAGACGCGCCCAGCCCGACGCTGGTTGCCTGGTGGCAATAGTAGGAACAGTTGTTGACGTTGTTTGTACCGTAGTGCCGGGCCAGCAATTGCAAGACAAAACCCGCCTCATTCGACGAACGGCCAGACGAATAAAAAAAGCTGTGATCGGGCCTGGTCCGTGAAAACTTTATGGCGGCATACTCAATGGCCCAGTCCCATTTAACTTCCTGGTAATGTTGACTGTGAGCTGCCTTGTATACAGGCTTGCCCAAGCGCCCGAGGTGTTCGAGTTCGTGGGCGCTGAGTTGCTGGAGCTCTGCAATCGGATGCGTAAATAGTGCGGCTGGAATTGCTGGCTGGATGTCACTGGATTGGGCCTGGATACTTTTGTTGCATACCGACGGGAACTCACCGAGCTCGTTGGTCATGCCACCCAGCTGTCCACCCATGCCCAGGCCACAGGCTTTGCAGGTATTTTTAGCGCCTAGCGCTTTGGCCGAATTTTTAAGCCCTATTCGGCGCACGGTGTTGAGAGTATACAACACCTTTTTGGGGCCACCACCGATGGCTGGCTTATTATTTTTGTCGGTCATGAGCACATATTACAGGTACAGGCCCGCAGCGAATAGATCTGCTCCAAAACGCACCGTGGCTCTAGAAAATCATCTTTGATCATCGCGCCGACCTGGACAACAGCTTGCAACGTGAAACCATTGACCCTAGAGACGAGACCCGCATTTTCTCGTACAGACATGACGTCACCTGGTCGAGGACGTGATCCTAGTTTACGATCATCGCACTGACCTCTTGAATACGGAACCGGTGCGAAACGTCAGTGCTTCGGACGTCCGGCTTTCGCGGCTATGGGTTGCGCCCCGAGGGTCCAGGGGGGCCGCCGAAATACGCTCTGAAGAATGAAAAATCGCTGAGGTTAACCGACCCGTTACCATTGAAATCTCCATGATCCGACGTCACAAAAGGCGCTATGCCAGGCGCGATAGCGCCGAATACGCTCCTGAAAACACTGAAGTCGCTGAGGTCAACAATGCCATCTCCGGTGATATCCGCATCGCAGATATTGCCAAACCCATCTCCATCAGTATCTCGCTGTATGAGCGGACTGCCTGCCGGGAAAGTGTTAGGGCCGTTCGCTACCAGTGTGCAGTTATCAAGGTTGTCGAAAACGCCATCGCTGTCGGTGTCGACAAAGGTGAAGAGCCCCAGGGCGTGCCCCATCGACCGCCTTCCGGACTGCAGTGTCCTTGTCAGGGCATATTCGTTGAATGCGCAGAATGTCAGGTCATCCGCTGGATCGACGGCGATACCACTGTAGTCACCCCAGCGGTTTCTGGTGCCACTGAAGGTACGGATATAAAAATCTTGCCCCGCAGCAAAGATCTCAGAGGGCTGCACGGTGCCCAGCGGATCGCTGCTTAGGCGGCCTGTGTAGGCCGCGCTGGGAAAAATGCCGGGTGCCGAAACGGCAAAGCCGATGCCCATGTTGCCAATACTGTCCACAGCGATCGAAGGAAAAAAGGTATAGGCACCGACAGCAATGTCTTCACCACCGACATCGCCTTGCTGCGCGACGCTAATGCCCTCCAGGTCAGACGTGTCCAACTGCCACCAATGAGCGGTTGCCTGCCCGGTATCAGCCCCCGAGCCGACCACTTGTGCGGTGGTCCAAATTGCGTTGTCTCGCCATACCGCATGCAAGGCGCGGCGATCATTGGTCTCCACCAGGGTCGCAGTACCAGCCTGCGGTGCATCTGGCATGGGCAAAATCGTGTTCTCGATATCGCCCACGTTTACATACTGATGGCTGAATACCGGCCCGCCGCCGATCCCGAGCGGGTCATCGACCCGGATGATGCTGAGGAACTCCTGAGTGCCATTGCTTAAGCCGGAATAACCCACCAGAAAAGTACCGGGATTTCCCACGCCAGGTACGCCACCCGCTCCAAAGACATGCGCCGGCTGAGTGGTCAGGCTTGGCGCGCCGACCACAGTATACGGGTCAAGTATCGCTACCCCAGTTGCACCACCGTCGTAAAAGCCCCACTACCCAGCCCCTTGTCCACTATCCACGCAGCGAGGCTTCCAAAATGTTGCCAGCAAAGGCATACATGTTGTTGGTGATATAGATCGCGTCTTCGTCCACGGCAAAACCCGGATAATCTGCCCAGTATCCCAGGCCGCCGAGGTCGACCCTGGAGTTGATGGCGTGAAAAAACCAGCTCCCGTTGGGATCGCTATCAACCGATACCGCCAGCAGAATACGCGAAGTATCGGCTGGATCGCCCCAGGTGACATCCTTCGCTCGAGAGCAACCACAACGAATCTTTCGGCGGACTGTCCTAAATCATCTTTGGTTACAGTGCGTTTACAGGATTCAGCTGCTCAAAGACTGCCCGCGCCGTCCCCCCTGATCCAAGACCGAGTCTCTGGTTGTTTTCCTGGGCACCTGCTCGGTGTGCCACCCGATGGAACCGTTGACAATGGAAACGAGTTGGCCGTGGCCCACAGCACCCATTGGGTCCGGCGGAACGAAAAAATGTCCGCCAGTGTTGAATCCGTTGTCATCAAAGTTAACACCCTCAACCACAGGACCCGCCGATGGGGCCAGGGGTTCAGGGCCCCCAGGCATAACTAGTGGCAGATCACGTTGCAGGATCGGGCCGGGTCCGATAAGCAGCGGCGGTTCGCTCGAAAGTTCCGCACCGTAAACAACGCCGCTTCCGCGCTCATGCAAGTCCCCCGCGTGGGCAGACACAGTGAACAACCCAACCGTTAGCAGTCTGTGTAAAACAATATTTTTCATGGCGAACATCCCTATTCTCACGAGTTATTTGTTATCGGTGCATGAGATTTCCCGGTTTCTATCTTACAGCTCTGCGTTTTGTGGAAAGCACCCAGTCATACAATACGCAAGAACTTCACCATCCCTAAAATCGAAATAGAATGAACAAATCGTTAAAATTTCTTATTCGATTGGATGCTGAAATTATCAATATCACCGCCAGTTTAAAGGGCTAAAAACTGAAGACAGATATCGAAAACGAGTATAGGGAAAGAGAAATACCCACTAACTGAGTCGGCCATCCAGCGCGGGCAGAAAGACCATTGTTATAATTCATATATCTATCCCTATTTTTATCTTTTCACATCCCTTTGTGAAAAATTACCATACAATATTTGGGAAAATAGTAATCGATGAATCTGTATTTACGGCGACTCACCCATCAATGATTTAGATCGACGATAGTGTATTTCCTAGAGGAATTGTATCGGCAAGGTTGTCCGGTGGGCGGCAGCCCGCGCAATGTGCAAATATTCGGGGAATGGGCTTGATCTGGATATCTGCGCATCCTGGATCGGTATTTCAACAGGCAATGTTGTCCTACATTGAGCGAACATCGACGCCACCGATTTTCGAGAAATTTCGCAATGGACTCGAATCTCAACCCATCTAGCATTGCGCTTGATATGGTCCGAGGTGGGTGAGGGATCCAATTGTTTGATCTACCGCAAGCCCGCGTAGCTTAATTGACCTTTACAAACCAAAATTCAGTAAGATCTAACTTAGAGATGTTGAGGTGTTTCGCAAAGCATTTCGGTGAGGGTGATGTGCGCAGTGATGATGGCATGAATTGCTCCTGGACTGAAGGGTGCTCTCAGATCTTCATCGAAGGGTTTCAAAAGCAGTTGACGGCAAACTCAGTGGAGATTTCCGATTTCTCGGTTGGGATTACGGCCAAAGTGACACCGGCAAGGGATGCAACTTCGATGCTGCTTTTGAGGTAACATGTCAGGACTCTTTTAAAGCACTGTAGTTGTAGTACCCTGATTACGGAATGAATCAGCGCCATTTGAGATGGCGACTTTTCTGATCGCCAGGGTATCAATGAGAGATCATTTTTTGTACGATGGAACTGACCGTCGGCTTAATCAGGTGCAGTGTGCTGCCCATTGATAGGGCTGGGCTGGACAGGATTGAACACAACAAGCTGTAAAACCTACCCTAATACTGACGTTGCGTCACATGGGGTTCGACAGCTCTAATCAATATTAATGAAGGAGAGTACACAATGAGCACTAGCGCGTCAGATTCAGAAAATCCTGAAGCTAACGAATCGGAGAAGCCAACAGTTAAAAAACCTGCAGCGGAGAAGCCAGCAGTTAAAAGGCCTGCCGCGGCTAAGAAAGCTGCTGTTAAGCGCAGCCCCGTTAAGCAACCGGTCGAAAAGGAAAAGTCTGCCGCAGAAAAGACCGCCGGGGAATTGACCGACACCATGAAGGAGATCATCAACGTTCAGCTTGGAGTATACGGCACGGTTTCCGATGAGCTGAGCTTGCGCCTGGACAAGATCCGTGCAGAAACGCCAAAGAAATGGCGCAAGCTGGAAAAGCGTGGTGAAAAGGTGCAGAAGCATCTGGAAAAAGCGCAGAAGGATTTGAAAAAGAAAATCCAAAAAGCCCAGAAGCAGCTGAAGAAAGACCTCGAAAAGGCCCAGAAAGACATCCAGAAAAAGGTTCAGGATATAACCCCCTGATGGGATCTGCCTCAATAGAAATCATAGCCCGGCCATGTGCCGGGCTTTTTATTGCCGCAAACTCGGAACAGGGCCGGCGTAGAGGCGTCCCGGCGTATCAGTGCGGCCCTCAGGCAACATCGCCAGCTCGCCGGAGACTCTTTGCCCTTCAGATACGCCAGAATTCTCTCGATAACGGCCAGGTCTTCAATACAGGCAATGATCTTGACCTGACCGTCGCACCGCTCGCAGGTCTCGACATAGTCCGGTGGCCCAGCTAAATACACATTTGAGCCGCTGCATCCAGGTCATCGACACGTGACGCTTAACGGGCGTCTTGCCCAGCCAGCTCTCCTCGGTCGGTTAACGCCGCTTGCGTCCCCCGCCCCTTTTAGCCGGAGTGACACGCACACGAAACTTGCTATTTGGCGGGAAACCGCCCCGAGCCAACACCCCATTAAAACGAGTAAGATTTGTGCGTGGCTTGGGCACTGTAGGTTTGTTGTATGTTTAATCAAGGTTTTCAGTCATCATATCAATTCATTTTTTAATTTATGAGAATCCCTATGCTTCCAACCATCCGCTCTATCGCAGCTAAAGTCTCAGAAATTTTTGGAGGCGAATCTTCGGCACTGGAAGCTCGTGCAGCGACACAAGACATGATCGACAGTGTCGCGTGCCCATTTTGGAAGCGTATTGTCGCTTCTGGCGACTTCAACTCATACATAACCGATAGCAACGAGCTTGTGGTTCCCGTTTTTACCTTAGTGAATAAGGCCAAACAGTTTGGACTCGGTCGAGTTGAGGCTTTGGCAGTCGCTAGCCTGGTGAGTACTGGCCAGCTCGTCGGCGTTGGTATTAACAACTTCGGCAAGGTAAACCTCAACAAACTGCACCTTGCCAAAGGCGTTGCTCACGACGATGGATTTGCGTTTAAACCCGGTAGCGGCATGTACGACAAAGAACAGTTCAGCGAAACAATAGACTATCTTAATCTCAACAGTACCAATGGCAAGATTTCTTATGCTAATTTGGCCAAGCGTAAGCAAGAGATTGCTGAAAGTCTGGGCATCGAAGTTTCGGACGCAAGTCTTGTCGAGAACAAGCTATTGTTTGCCTACCTTGGCGGCATCGAAAACGATGGTGTCATGGTTAGCGATATCGACAAGTTTTTTAAGGGTGAAGAGCCAGCAACGGTTACCACAACTGAGATGACAAAAAGTGTTCTAGCCAATGATTATAACTTCTCGTAAAGGCCACACCATTTGCCTTACTATTAGTGACCTACGCCGGATTGGGAAACTTTAGTTTTCCTGGTTTCAAGCATCATGTTTTGGACCAGCGGAAGCCCGCCTTGTCTGGCACCGAGGCATAAGGCCGGTATATTTCGATAGATCTGGCTTACCTTGAGAAACCTGCACTAATGAAATTAGACGAGCGTCAGATAACACTGGATTCAATTCCTGGCGTGGGTTTGACGCTGGCAAAAGCTGCTACCACACGCAAGAAAAAGCAGCGCGAGCCGGCATCTTTGCCGCTGGCAATTTTTGTCAATGGGGTACGCGCCGATGCCAGCAAGCTGGCGAAATTTCGGTCCGCCTGTGGCTTTGCCGAAACCCCGTACTTGCCATTGACCTACCCCCACATTATGGCCTTTCCGCTTCATCTGCAAATGATGCTGCAGCCCGAATTTCCTTTTTCCCCGATAGGCGCGGTGCACATAAAAAACCGTATCCGCCAACAGCGAAATATTGGCGTTGACGAAGCCATGGATGTGAGTGTTCGTCTGGAAAAGGCTGTCCGGGTTGCAAAGGGCCACGAGATCACCTTTGTAACGCAGGCAAGCATTGCAGGTGATCGGGTCTGGGATGGCCTCAGCGTAATGCTCGTGCGCAGCGCTGATACGAGTGTCAAACAGGATAAACGAACAGCGACCGAGGCGCAGTTTAGCGAAGTCGTAACATGGAAGCTACCGCGAAGAAAGGGCGGAAATATGCCCTCGCATCCGGTGACTACAATCCTATCCACCTGTACTCTCTAACGGCACGAGCGATGGGTTTTAAGCGGCAGATTATGCACGGTATGTGGAGTAAGAGCCGTGCCCTTGCTCACCTGCTACCGGTGGACTGCCATTGGCCTGTCAGCATCGAGGTGGCGTTTAAACTGCCCATATTCCTGCCGGCAACGGTCACGCTGTTGAGTCACAGTGACGCGACGGGTAGTCGGTTTGAGATGCGCGATGGCAAGGGCGAAATGCCGCACCTGGTAGGCGAATTGCATTTCGGTGAGAGGGATATCGAGAGCTGTTTTATTGCTACCTGACGCGTCGCCTTGAGTCGGTAGGTAAGGCCTGCAGCTGTCTGCTTCTGCTGTGCCATTCTTGCTACTGGGTAGTTCTATCCGCGGTAATTTTTTCTTCAGCATAGCCTCTTCATTTTTTAGCGCCTGCTCGGATATTTCGTGGTAAAGATTGACCATTTTGGTGGCGATATCCTGTACTTCCTTATGCTCGTCAAAATAAGGCAGGGCATCGTGAAAATCGCGAAATACCCGCGTGAGAAAGGTTACCTGAAAGCTGCTTAGGCGGGCACCATTGTCTACCGCTTTCTGGATGCGCAATAAGCGTGGGATACGTCGACGCGAAGCCCTTCGCAACCAAACGGTGAGGGTACCTAGCTCATCAGCTGTTGGTTTAGCCATACCTTTGCTCCTGCTCTGCTGAGGATACCGGCAGTGTAACCCTGCTTGCCTATGTGATGCCAGATATTATCAGCCCAGCCTATCTTCTTTTGACCTGACCGTTTTTTAATGGAGAGCATAACAATTCCTTTAAGCGCCAATACATGATGACAACTCTAGGCGTCGAGCGGAAAAGGCTCCGTGAGCAGTTCGAGACCAAAGGGACCCGCTTCAAGGAACGACTGGAAGAGCTGCGCAGCAGGTTGGCGCTCCAGCTGCGGGATGCGACTCGGATTAATGGTAACATCTACTTTAATTAAAAATCACCCCGAGAGCATAATACCGGGAGCTTGTTGCTCTTGACGGCAAGCTCTGGCGCAGATTAGGGTAATCGGTTTTATATCAGTCTGTTAATTGGAAAAGCGCAATGAATGAAGTTTCAATGAACTGGAAAGATCGCGCAGCGATGATTGCTTTGAAAACCTTACGCTGCATTTACTACCCCAGCTTTCTGCTGCCGGTGATTGTCGCGGCGATCGCATTTCTTATCGTGAAGGCGAATATGCCGCTGGATTTCGAGGATTGGTGGAATGCAAGGAAGGCGGTGCTCGAAGATCTGGCGCTAATTTTAATCGGCGGGGCGTTCGCCTTGTCGGTAATTCGTTGCGTGCTGACAAAGGGCTCAATCTTTTCGCTGTGGATTAGCGCTTTTGCGATGATCATCTGGTTTCGCGAGATTCACTGGGATTGGACTTCGTCCGGTGTTTATGTGGGTTTTCTGATTTGGCTGGCTTTTGCATTTTTCAAATACGAGCGGCTGGAACCCGCGCTGAGCGATCGCAAGACGGTTACTCTAATTCTCTTTACCTATTTCGTTGCTGTGACATTTGACCAGCAGTGGTGGACGGATGGGGATTATTTCAACAAAATTGGCAAGCTGGCCGGTGAGGTGGTTGAAGACCTGGGTCATTCCCTGGTGCTTCTACTAGTGCTGGTTGGCTCACGCAAACAGGGTGAGAGACAGTTCCCAGCCGTTTAGCAACACAATTGTTGTCAAATACAAGATTACCAGCTTATTAAAACCTGTTAGACAACCTCACCGATGCTGAAGTTGATGGCGTTTGTACCTGCAATCACATAATCATAGTGGGGTGCCGTCTTCATCATCGGGAAGGCCGTCCAGTCCGAAACAGTTTGGAGGTATCACTGCAATAGTTTCGCGACTTCGTTGGGCTGGACCCATTGGGCTATCCTTGAAGCTGCTCCATGGTCGCCGTTAACGCAAACAATCAGGGTATTTAAAAATAAATTTGTGTGAAAAGGTTGTCCTAACGCTGCACAGATGGTAAAACCTCACCCGCCAAAGGCTGTGGACAGCGCATTTTCCTTGCGGATACCAAGCCCACGGTAATTAATAGTATTTTTTGCATAAACCAAAACGTTCCACGTTGGTGGAATTGGGGAGATATAATGAAGAAAGTAATTATCGCAGCTGCGTCTCTGGCACTCAGTGGTGCCGCTGTTGCCGGACCGGACGAATTGTCTTGGACCTACCTTGATGCGGGTTATGTCCTGCAATCAGGCACGGGTACCCTTGCCGACGAAGGCGGTGACGGTTACAAGCTCCGCGGCTCGTTTGGCCTGAACCTGTTTCATTTCGGTGCGGAGTGGTACCAGGTTGACGGTGGTGGTGATGCCGGCGATATAGATTCTTACGACTTATATGTGGGTGTTCACCCCGGCATCACCGATAATATCGACCTGGTCGTTGATATCGGTTATACCGAGTCAGAGAATGAGCGTGACGACAAGACCGACGGCGTTTTCCTGCGCGTAGGTCCGCGTGCCATGATCGGCGATCATTTTGAACTCAGCGCTTACCTGATGTCTACCTGGGGCGATACCGACTTTTCTGTGGATGATGGTCTCGACAATATCACCCAGTTTTCTGATGATTTCCGCGGTGTAACCCTGCAGGTTGGCGGTCAGTGGTACTTTACTGATCACTTCTCGCTGGGCGCTGATGCACGACTGGAAGACACTGGTGATAACGTCAATCTGTTCGCTCGCTGGAGCTTCTAGGATTGGCATTAGCTAATCCGTAGAGGATTTGCTGCCCGCAAAAATAAGGACAACAAAAACCGAAACCCGCAGAGTTCTCTCGGCGGGTTTTTTTATGCTTGTCGCCGTAAGGCTAGCCGTGCCCCGCCAACCAGTTTCCAACAGCCGTTAGCCGTGACGGCGGCCCCTTGAGCCGCGCCTCCCGTGCATCGGCTGTCCTGTAAAGTCCGAACATCCCCCGCACACCAAGCCAACGTAAGGGCTCCGGTTCCCAGCGCCGCACACGGCGGTTGACCCAAGGCAGGCGCGTCAGCTCAGTATCGCGTCCAACACAAAGGTCGGCCAGTGTACGCCCAGCCAAATTAGCGGTCGACACGCCGACGCCGACATAGCCTCCTGCCCAACCAATGCCGGTGCCTAGGTCCAAACCCACGGTGGCACACCAGTCCCGGGGAACGCCCAGAACACCGCACCAGGCGTGGTCAATGCGCGCCTCAGCAGCCATTGGAAAATGCTGGAGCAGAATAGCTCTCAAGCGCCGAACGCTTTCTGCATCCGGCGTGCCGCCCTGGTCAATGGCCGAGGCAAATTTGTAAGGCACACCCCGGGCACCGACAACAATCCGCCCCTCGCGCGTGCGTTGGCAATAACAGTAAACGTTATTGAAGTCACCCAGGATCTCATGCCCCTGCCAGCCAATTTTCTCCCAAATCCACTGCGGCAAAGGCTCTGTCACGATCTGGGCCGAATTGAGTGGCAACCAGTCGCGCCGTAGCCCGGGCAGACGTGCCGTGAAGCCCTCGGTTGCGCGAAGAATGGTCGGCGCACGCACAACACCGCGATCGGTGGTCACCCGCCCTTTTGCAATCTCCAGCACAGTCGTTCCCTCGGCGATCTGAACACCGCAGCGCTCGACCGTGTCGGCCAGTCCTCGCACCAGTTTCGCGGGCTGCAGGCGTGCCACATTGCCCACCACCATCGCGCCCAGTACTCCGGGGATCGCGACTCGCGCGGCGGTCTGATCAGCATCGATGGTGTATATCCGTTGCGGCGCCTCTCCCCAGTACCGACGGTGCGCCACCTCGGCCCTTGCACGGGACCACTGGGCGGGGTTGGTGGCTACCATCAACTCGTCGGTGCGCAGAATGTCAGCGTCGATCCCCTCAGACCCGGCGACGCGAATCACCTCTTCCACCGCACCGCCCAGCGCCCCTACCATGCCCCGCACACCTTCGGCGGTACCTGTGGCCAGGTATTTTTCATGTGACCAGGCAAAGCCGCCCGTCAGCCATCCACCATTGCGCCCGGAGGCCCCGAATCCCGCGAATTCTTGCTCCACGATCAGGATATTCAGCGAAGGGTCGGATTGCTTGAGGTAATAGGCGGCCCATAGTCCGGTGTAGCCTGCCCCGATGATACAGATATCCACCGCTGTATCGCCGCCCAGCGAAGGCCTACGATCCGGCAAGCCTCCGATATCGTCAAACCAGAAAGACACGTCACCAAGACGCGGCTGTCTCATACCGCAACACCGTGTGCGGTCACACGGCCCCGAAAGTCGACATCTTGCCGCTCAAAGATGAATGCCATTTGTCGCCGTCTCCGCTGTCTTTTCAAATGAGGTAAAACCGGAATATTGTGTATCACCTGAGACCGTTACTTGCCATTTATCCTGATCTGGTAGCCCGACACTGGAAAGTGCACATGCAGAGCTCCAAATTCTTCGGTATGCCGCGCTATAACCCAACGCGAGTCATCAGCCCCCACCAATAGCCCGGTTACTGAGTCGCGCGCATAATCAGTTGGCTCTATTGTCACATTCGCGCCGATGTCTGGATCGTTTAATTGGTCTTTACCCAGACCTCGCGGTTGACTCTCTTTAGCAGTTGTAAACACAATGTCCTTACTGATTTTTGTTTGTTGACCATGGCCAAATGCGCGCATCCTGCCCTGCCAGGCCAGCGCATGATCCCGGCCTTCGAGCAAGCTACCTGGCCGCGTTAGGTCAGCAAACCACACAAGGTGATACGCCGCGAAACCGGCGAGTGTTGGCTGGTCGCCGAATAAAAAGTCGTTTGCCTCTGATAGCTGCTCAAGCTCTGCCTTAAATTGGTGAACGATTTGTTTCATGTCAGAGCGCTTTATGTGCGGCAACCTGGAAGTTTTCGCCACCCCCGCACGGTCTTTCATCACTTTCACAATTTGCCACGGCGAATAACGGGTCACCAACATACCCAACACAGATCGCGGGACCGCGGTTTGCACCACCGGCATAAAAAGCTCGGTGCGCATCTTGTCAATAAACGCCTGAGCTATCGGCGAACACCCTTCATAGGCCATCTGCGCCCGACCGCTGAGCGCTGCAATCTCGGCGGCAATAAGCCGTGTGTCGCAAAATAAATCCGCGCCAATCTGGGCGACCGGGATACGCCGATAGCCACCAACCAGTGTGTCCACAATAGGTCTTGGCGGCATCGGTGGCGAAACCGCCGATTGCCAAGCCATGCTGGTATAGCCAAACATCAAACGGATTTTTTCCGAGTAAGGAGAAACATCATAGTGGTGCAAGATCATAGCAACGGTCCTGGGTAAAATGAGGTCCGTGACGGTCTCTGACCCGTTTTTAAGACGCGTAGCGCAGGGAAATCTCGGTTAATCGGGTGGCGTACTTTTCCATGCGCAACAAGGTGCTCACCGAGAGGTCAACTTGCAGTAAACCCACCGCTCGCTGGTGGGAGTCATACAAACCCACTGCCCGGCCGATGTTAAACAAAAGCCATTCCACCCAGGTAGCCTGGATCGCATCCCTGACAGCAGGAATCTCAGCAGCGACAATTTTTCCACCGGCATCCAGATAGGCCTCGAGGAAATTCACGAACGGACGGGTATTGAAGGTTGCGGTAATTCCGCCCCAGTCCAGGGCTTCAAGCAGCAGCTCATAGGTAGGGTTCAAACGCCGGGCAGATTCCCAGTCAATCAGTAATGGTTCGCCCGCATTGGTCCATAATACATTTTTATGGTCGAGATCGCCGTGACTAACCACCTGGTCCTGCTGCAACACTGATAAGGCCGGTGCCTGCAGTGCTACGATCTCAAGCAGGTCAGCCAACCTGGCTTCGAGCAGCTTACTCTCCGGCACATTGCGCTGGCGCGCCAATTGCACCAGGTCGGTCACCCGTTCAGCAGTCAAGGGCAGTGCCGGGGAATCGCGCAGCTCGGGCACACAAATATCACTGCGATGCATCCGCGCGAGAATACCCGCCACAGTTAGGGTGTGTTTGTCCTTTATCCCGTTCTTGCTGCAGGCAGTCGCTTCGGTCCACGGATACACCAGGTAGCCTACGCCATCGAGTAATTGCACATGTTGCCGACCATTCGCCAGTGAATACAGCGCGGGCACGCCGTGCTCAGAAAATTCGCGCGCAGTGATCTCAGTGGCATTGATTCGCTCGACAGTGGCTGCATCTTTCATGTCGAGATCGTTCGCCAATTGCTTGATCGCAAAGCTGCCGTTACTGGTATCGAGTCGCCACATGCGATGGTGAAACCCACCCGGCACCTGGCATAAACCGCCGCCAGGACTCCCCAGATCAAGCAGTTCGGTGAGTTGATGAATATGGTCAGGGTTGTCGGAGAGTGCGGTAATCATGGGTTTAGGCCCGCTGCTGATAGCCAGATAACCCCGCCATTGCTTTGGCGGGCCAGGATTTCTATCGTTATTTTTAGTTTCCTGCGCCTAGTGTACCGATAAAAGGGGTATTGAGGATACCGGGTAAAAGAGCTATCGACGCATAGCCTCAATGGGCAAGGAGAGGGCCAGGCTTGAATACGGCACCTGGCGAGGCCATCACCCCCGACCGTTACTCACCGGTCTGCCAAATCCATCCCCGGTAATTCTTCACTACTGTTTAGGGGTATAGCTGATGATCGGCATCTCACTTCGTCTGGCCGGCGTCTTCAGCATCTGCCGCATTCCATCATGCTTCTGTAAGCGTTCGATCTCTGACCTCAGCGTGCGGCTCCATTGTCGATTCAAGGTCAGGTAGCCCAGTGCATGATCCTGTGCATGGAATGTCAACGGGACCCCCTGCTGCCAATCCGTCAGCGCAGCGATAACAATTTCTGTACCCGCGCGTGTGAGTTTCAGATTCAGCGCGTCGACTGAATCATCCGGCTCAACTTCAATGCGCGTTTGGCCAAGCACGTCACCGCCATCGATTGCCTTGGTCAGGCGATGAACCGTCACCCCGACGTTGCGCGGGTCCCAGTTGATCAATGCCCACTCGGTGCAATGCGTGCCGCGGTAATAGGGAGACAGCCCCCAATGCAGATTCAAGGCCAGAGGCGCTGTTGCAATGATATGATCCTTGACGATCGAAGTGCCATGGTCCAGCAGCAGTTCTGGCTTTTCCTCTTCCAGCAGCGCTTGTACCGCTGGATCGTTAATATTCTTGCACAAGGTAAAGGGAATGGATTCAGCCAAATCCAGCCAGTCACTACCCAGCAGGCGGGTGTAGAGGCTGGCAATTTTTCGGCTCTTAGCCTGCACTTCCACCCTGCGAGGCGCAGATGCGTCCGAGCCCAGTGCCAGTCGGGTTTTAAGCCGGCCGTAAGGCCGGAATTTCCCCCAGGTACTTGTCTTCGATAATGACCCTGTGAATCGGATGCCGACGATGTACCTGATTCACAAAATAGATCAGCGGTGCGCCTGGCTTAATCAGCGCAATAATTTTTTTCAACGATTGCTCCATGCAGGTTTTATCCTGCCCGATAGAAAAGCCACATCAGAACGGAAAACATCACACTGGCGCTTGAGCGGCTCTGTACCCCAGAGTACAAATCGGCCAAGTGCCAGCTTATCCAATTCTTGCAGCGGCAGGTAATTTTTCCGTTTATCGACGGTAATCGCAAACTCGAAACCCAGCTCAGCTGCCACCTGCAACGAATCCTGGTTATAGTTGCCGTTGGGATAAGCAAGAATTCCGGGTTGCATGTTTAACATCTCGGCCAGGTCACTCTGGCAACTCTGGATCTGCTGGCGTTGAACGTCTGCACTGTAACGATCCAGAATATAATGCTGACTGGTGTGATTGCCAATGTGAACACCGGGCTGCGAGGCAAAAGATCGCAGCTCCGCAGGGGTGAACGGACGATCAATATCGGAGCAAGGTGCTAGTGCCTCTGCACCAAACGTTTCTTTAATACGAGCAAGTATCTGCTGATGATCCAGGTGCTTGTATTCCTTCTGCGCCACAGAAATCTGCTTTCGGGTCATACCCTGCTTACTCAGCTCACGATAGACAACATCCCACCAAAAACACTCGTTATTTTGAACGTTGTGGGATGTGATAAAGAACAGCGCCGGGGTTTCATATTCGCGCAACAGCGGCGCAACATGCTGATTGTTATAGTAACCGTCATCAAAGGTCGCAAGTACATAACGCTGCCCGGGGTCCAGGCCCTGCTGCAGGTCTAGCGGAGATATAAAACGGTAACCCGCCTCCAGAAAGTACTCGAGAAACTGGCGATAAACATCCAGGGTAATGTGCTGCTGCGGGTCGATATGGTTCAAGGCGATTTCGTCGGCACTTCTGAATATCGAGTGGAACAGGAAGGTCAAAAGAGCGGGCTCGTCCCGCTTTAAGTACGATACCTTTTCCCGAAAACGGCTGTTTAAGTTCTTTTAGCATTGCATGCCCCATTGTTGCGGCTGTTGGGCCGCCACAAGCCACTACCCCAGCGGCTGCTTTGTCTAGTCGACCCCGCGCCAATCTACTCGAAACGGCAGACCACGGGCAATAGCCCATCGCGAAGGGATGACAATCGGACATGACAGTATGCGAATCTTTGCGCGCCTCGCGATTACCATTCTGCGCTTAGAGGGATGGTAAAGTAATCCGGCTCATATCCATTTCAGGGCTCATTTTCAACCACCCGGAAGAATAGCAATGAACCGCTTAAGATTACTCAAAGGCACCCTGGTGGTCGCCCTTGCTGCATCCGGCACTCAGCTCTGGGCGCAGTCTACCGACACAGCCAGCAGGCAGCGGCTTTTTACAGGATTATTCGCTACTGCGGCCATCACCGCAGAGCAGCCTCACCCAATACTACCTGGCCCCGGGTGCCGGCGAAAAACTGAAGTCGTACACTAGCATTATGATTGATCACCCTGAAGTTTTTATACTGTCCAGCTCGCCCTACAAAGGTATCAAACCCGCCAATTTGAGCATTGTCGCCCAGGCGTTGCGACAAAGCGTCAGCGACGCATTGCAGGACGACTACGAGATTGTTGAGCAACCCGGCGCAGGCGTTTTGTACCTGCGCCTGGCGCTGGTTGATCTCAACGTCACCAAGGACCGCTTACATGTTCTGGGATATACGCCCGTTGGGCTCGCGGCCCAGGGTATCCGTGCGGCAGCAGCACCGGCCTATGACAATGCGGTTCGACATACATCGCTGGTAAGCCTGAAAATTGAAGGCCAGATTAGCGACAGCCAATCGGCCGAATTGCTGGGGGAGTTTGTCGATGATTTCAGCAGCCACAAAACCCCCCAAGGCTGGAAGGAGCTACAGACTGAGATGCAGCTGTTTGGCTCGGTGGTCGAGTGCCAGTTGAAGAATGCGGCAGCGCCAGAGGATGCGCGGGTAAACTGCAGGGCAGCAGACGCGGCAACACCGGCACCCTGAGATTTACGGTTGACCGCCTTACAGCCGCTGGCAATGAACCTTTACCGGCTCAGTGACGTCGCGAGCGGCGAGTGCGATAAGCAAAATAAAACGGCAGCAGTGTGACCAGAGAGAGCAATACCAGCGCAATCTGCAGGCCGAAGCGCTCCTTCACACCGTTGTATAAGCCCTGCAACATAGCATTGTAATTGGCGGGTAGTGGCAACACACTATTGGCCACCGTATAGTCCTGATAGTGCCCAAGCATAGCCTGGAACCGCTCTGGCATAAGCGCCCTGAGGTCTTCGGTCTCGCCCGGGTCGCTCACAATATTGTACAGATGCCATTCGTTGTCACCCACCGGTGGAATATTCAGGACAATCTTGTAGTCGCCCTGGAACAGCGCGGCATTGCCACCCAGTTCATAAGCGATAATATCCGTCGGGGAATATACGCGCTCCACCTCACCCCGCACCAACGGCAGCAGGCTGCGCCCGATCATAGACTCTACCGGACGTCCCCCGTAACGGCCAGACGGCGGACTTACCCCTGCCAGATCCAGAATAGTGGGAGTGATATCGGTGACGTAGGCAAAGGCATTGGTCGGCTGTTGTCGCGCTGGGATAGACTCTCCCGCGATGATCAGGGGCACGCGCATGCCGCCCTCCCCGGCGTAAAACTTGTAAAAATCCAGGGGCGAAGCTGCAGCACTGGCAAAGCTCGGTCCGATAGCATTGAAACTGCCTTTGAGTCCCAGCGTTTCGTAATCGTCGTTGTACCCCTGCAGCCATAAGCCCAGGCGAATCGGCAGGGAACGAGGATTGTCAACGCCCGACGCCTCGCTGCCGTTGTCGGAGGTAAAGATGAACACCGTATTGTCATACTGTCCGCTACGCTTGAGGTATTCGATAAGGCGGCCGAGATGATGATCCATCGCATCCACCATGCCAGCGTACACCGCCATGCGCTTGGCATGGTAGCGTTGCTCACTGGGATTGTAGGAGTTCCAGTCGTTGGTTGTGGGCATGGTCACCATGGCGATGCCGGGCGGCACTACACCCAGTTGTTGCGCGCGAACCAGTCTCTGTTTGCGCAGCTCCTCCCAGCCGGCTGAGTATACACCCACGTACTTGTCGGTAAATTCCTGGGGAGCCTGCACCGGATATATGCACAGCCTGGAACGGTATATAGGCGAAGAATGGCTGCCCATCGTCAGCGTTAGACTCAATAAATTCAATGGTTTTGTCAATGAGAAAGCGTGACGAATAGAAATCCTCCGGCAGTTCAAACTCCTCGCCATCGGCAAACCAATTGGCCTTTTTATAGATGGGTATGTAGGGCTTTTGTTCCCAGTTGTCGGCGCCTGTATCCGCCATGGTCACGGTGCGTTCAAAGCCACGCCTGTAAGGCAACAGATCGGGGGTTTTGCCCAGATGCCATTTGCCAGCCATGTAGGTGTGATAACCGGCATCATGCAACAGGCTTGCCACCGTCACTACATTATGCCCGAGGGTGCCACGATAGTTGGCATGTTCTGCCTGTTCCGGCGGAATGGTCTCCGGAATATTCGCCACGCCGTTGCGATGGCTGTCAACACTGGTCAGCAGCATCCCACGGGTGGGCGCACAGCTGGCAGCGGTATGGTAGTTGGAAAAACGAATCCCGCGCTCGGCCAATGCGCTCAGGCTGGGGGTGCTGATTTCACTGCCATAAGGGGCGATATCGCTAAAGCCAAGGTCATCGGCGAGAATGAGCACAACATTTGGTCTGGTGGGCTGCGCCACAGCACCCTGGAAACAAAGCCCCAATGATAGCAGCAGGACCACAATCCAGCTGCCCAATCTGCCTCCCGATAGCGTCACCTTTCAGTCATCCTGCGCCAAGCTGGGCGCTGCTACCACTAGTATGGTTGCCACCACGATCTCCAGCAAAATCATATCCATAACCAGGGCGGCGTCATGCAGCAACCAGGCCAAGACGCGCAGCAAGGCCACCAGGCAAAGCATCAGTGCCAGCGCGTCTGGACCCGATGTCGGTCTTTGCCGTTATCAGGCCAATCAAAATCATCATGCCCATCGACAAAAACAGCGCCCCGACATCGCCAATTTGGGCACTGCGCCCTACCCCATCCATCAAGCTCATACCCAGTGCTGAAGCAGCCATAGCAGGTTGGTCGCCCAACGTAACCCCGTCACGACAAATAGCACGGCAACCAGGATCACTAGCAAACGAAGAAATTGTTTCATTTTGGGTAAGGCCCACCTATCTGGAAATCGCCGCGAACCACATTGCCCAAGCGTTGAAGACGCGTCAAGCTGGCGCAAAGCAACCGGCGCACTATACCGCTGTTCTGCTCGCCGCTGCCAACAATTCTGATCGACGGGTGCGCGCCCATGATTACTGCTAAATCCGCTCAATTTCCTCTAAACTGCAGACCGCTAGCGACAGCCTGGCGCGGTTTACATGGCGGCAGGCGTGTCGAGAATTTGCAACAAATCTTGAACAGCGGCGAAATGTCGGCGCCGCACCGGGGTGACGCCTTTAGCCTCTGCAGTGGCAAGTCTGATGATACCGGAATGGAGCCGACTAAAACGCTTCCTCCCGTGACGTCCAGACTAGAATTTTCCAACGTCATAAGCTGAATTGGTTATGAAAAATACGCCGGATATATCAACACGTTATATCCAGCAATGGTTATGACATTAACTGCGGCGGTAAGCTCTTCAGCACAGGCGAAATCGTTAATCATAAGAGACCATTTGGCGTGGAGACCCGATACCTGCGGTGGACTGCAGCGACAGCCTTGGTGCTATGTCTCTTTGCTTGCAGCCACCCCATCGAAATCGTAGGCGAGGGAGACGTTGTCTCGGCCACAGGCGCCCACGACTGTTCCCTGCAGGAATATAATGCCGGCCATGAAAAATGCGCCTTCAAATATGTGTATGGAGAATATTTCGAGACCTACTTTGCCGTACCACACAGCGGGTGGATGTTTGATAAGTGGTTGAATTACTGCCTTGATGACACGCTGGGGGAATGTACTTTCACTATCCCCGCAGACATGGTTCAGCGGCTCCCGGAGCGCAGGTGCCGCCGCTGGTGGCGGTTTTTAAAAGGTCCTCAGGATTTGAGCCGCCTGCAGCGAATAGCGCTGCACCCCAAGCCCAGGTGCCACCTCCACCGAAGCCAGCGCCCCATCCTGCTGCCCAGCCTGCTCCTGCACCGAAACCAGCAGCCACTCCCAAACCAACGCCTGCACCTGCCCCCCGAAACCGCTTGTCGCTCCCAAACCGGCTCGCCCGCACCCGCGCCGAAACCGGTTGTCGCTCCCAAACCAACACCCCCGCGCCTGCACCGAAACCGCTTGTCGCTCCCAAACCAACACCCTGCGCCCACACCGAAACCGGTTGTCGCACCCAAGCCGGCGCCCGCACCTTTAAAAAAAAAAAAAAAAAAAAAAAAAAAAAAAAAAAAAAAAAACACAGCGCCGAAACCGCTTGTCGCTCCCAAACCAAATTACACCTGCGCCTGCACCGAAACCGCTTGTCGCTCCCAAACCAACAACCTGCACCCACACCGAAACCGGTTGTCGCACCCAAGCCGGCGCCCGCACCCGCACCGAAACCGGTTGTCGCTCCCAAACCCGCGTCAGCTCCTGCACCGAAACCGGTTGCTACACCGGCCCCTGCACCAAAGCCTGCCGTCAACCCAAGCCCGGCGCCCGACAAAATACAGGCCGCCAATATATCGAGAACTGAAAAACTGCGTTGGACAGCGCCTTCCAGCCGTGAAAACGGTGTTGCGTTTTCCACCAATGACCTCAATCGTTATGAAATTGTTGCCAGCCCTGTCGGTAGTGGCAAATCCTTAGTATTTTTAGTTGGTGCGCCAAAGCTACCAGCTACACCATAAAGGGGTTCGAACAGGGGACTTATGAATTTCGAATCATCGCGGTAAATAGCCCGGGGCTGAGCAGCAAACCCTAGGCTTCGGTGGTGGTCAAATAACAGTAACAAGATCTGGTCTATCCAGCGACAGGAGCGAAACGTGCCGCTTGCGGGTAAGCGATCACAGGTAGTTGCAGGCTTTCACAGCAAAATGCTGTAGGCACCTTGTGCAGCGCGCTATTGCGCGACGCCAAAATCAGTGCCCGTCGACAGTTTAAAGTTGACGCCATTAAGGTCGCGATCTATTCGTAGATTTTCCGGGGAATCCTGTATTGGCCAGGCCCCGCAGGTTTCACCCGTGCCACATAAAAAGCTGTCATTATCGATATCGGAGCCGGCATGAATCCGGTATTCGCCGGCTGGTACGGAGCTGGCGAAGCGGTAGCGGTAGCGTCCATCGTTGTCCGCTAAATATTCACCTTATTCACTACAGCCAGGGTGCTGGCATCCTGCAATTGTACCTCCAGCAATCCAGCATCCCCCGTTCCTGTTTGCTGATTTAGAACCTGCAGGTAAACGGGCACCAGCAAGGTATTGCCGTCGGAAAGATTAAACCGTATCTCTCCGCGGTAAACAGCTGCCCCCAGGGAAGCACGATCGACCACCACAAGATAGTCGCCCACGCCATCGCTATCGACATTCTGCGAACGCGACACTGATATCCAACTTTGATCCGTGGCAACGCCGACAACAGCGGGTGCCCGGATACCTTGCGCCAACACGCTCAACAACTTGCTATCGAGGCCGTGGGGAAAGTCCAGCACTGTAGGATTCGTTGTCACAAAGCCGGGCTGGCCACCGCCGCCCAGGGTTTGTGCTACCTGCACCGCCTTCAGCGCATTGATAGTGCCATAACCAAATTGATCATCACGCCCCGGAACCCCGAGATCGCTCACCGCGGCACCACTGCTCAGTGCAAGATCAAACTCCTCCGGCGTCAAAGCCGGATGAACCGCTTTCATCAGCGCCGCAACACCTGCGACATGGGGGGTGGCCATGGAGGTACCGATAGACCAGCCATAACGAAAGACAATGTTGCCAGACGAGTCATCTCCAAGGGTGCTGAAAATCCGATCCGAATAACCGTCCGCATCCCGGTCAGTGGTGTCGCCACCGGGAGCAGCCACGTCGATATAGCTGCCAAAATTGGAATAGGATGCAAGGTCCGACCCGGAATTGACCGCGCTGACAGCAACGACGCCATTGTAAGCGGCCGGGTAAAACGGTGTGGAATTACTGTTGTTACCCGCAGCCGCAATGACGATAACCCCGGCTCGGCGAGCAGCAGCAATGGCTTCGTCCAGACTAAAACTGTAACAGGCGGAACAGCCAAGGCTGAGATTGATAATATCCGCCCTGCGTTCAGGAACTCGCCCACTATCGTTAGCCAGACCTGCCGCAAACAGAATGCCCTGGGTGAGATCGTAGCCGGAACCGCCGCCCACACCCAGCACTCGAATCGGCATAATTCGCGCACCCCATGCGACCCCACTGACACCCATAGCATTATCACTGCGCGCAGCGATCGTCCCGGCCACATGCGTACCATGAAAGCCGCTGCGCTGGATGGCCCTTCCCTGTCTCCGACATCATCGGGATTCGGATCTATGCCATCCCCGTCAGCCGCTGTTTTCGGGTCGCGAATAAAATCGTAACCCGCTACTAATTGCCCGATCAGGTCGGGGATGTCTCAGCAGCACCCCGGTATCAACCACCGCCACCAGGGGTGCCGCTGAAGCCGAATTACCGGTGCTGATATCCCACGCTGCCGGCAATTCTATAAACGGATAATGCCACTGCAAGTTGAAATAAGTGTCGTTGGCAACAGCGGTGGCTTGCAACCGGTAATTGGGCTCGGCGTAGCGCACATCATTGCGGCCGCGCAGCTGCTTTGCCAATTTCAGCAGTCGATATTTATCGTCCTGCAATAAGCTGTTATCCGCAGGTTTCGGCCCCGGCGCAACTGTCGCTGCCGGAGCAAGGAAGCGCTGCTGGCTGGAATCTGCTGCCAGGCTGGCAATAAGTGCCTGGCTATGGGCACCACCATCGAGAGTCAGAAGCTGTAAACCCTGGCTTTGGATTTGCAGCGCCGGCCGACAACTGTGTCATTACTAAATCCCGGGTTGGGATCCCACCTGACGTGTCAGCAATGCGCTGTCTTGGTAACGCACCAACAGCTCGTTAGCGACAAAATCGGTGGAACTGGTGCTATTGGCGGCGCGGCCGGATGTAAAGTCATCGCCAATACTGAGCACGTACTTGCTGATGCCGCTGCTCGCCTCGACCATAATGTAATACAGGCCCGACGTGTCCAGCACGATAGATTCAAACTCTTCAAGGCGGTCCGATACAGCAACGAGGTGTTGCTGAGCATCAAATACATAAAGATCTATGTCGTTGAGAGAGGGCTGCTCAGACCTGAAGTCCGCCACCTGCAGCGTCAAAGTTTGCCCAGCAAGCAAATTGGCCTGGTAGATATCGACGCCGTCCGGGAAATCGGCAAAGCGATCGCCAGGCTGGCCGGTGCCGGTGGTGCTGACAAAGCCATTGGCTATAGCCGGATTAGGCAAGGCCTGGGCAGTAAAGGTGGTGTTGTTACTGGAAAAGGGAGCGTCCGGGTTGTTGACATCCTGGTCGGTGACAATATTGCCGCCAACCTGGACCTCGCCACTGATCGAGAATTTTAGCGATTCGGGCTTTGCTTCGAGCGTCCAGTAAGCAAAATTATCACTTAGGTAACCTCCGGCGGGCAAAAACAGGTCAGCGTACAGCTCTCGCTGCAAACCGCCGTCATTGGGTAACAGGGTGAGATCTACCTCGAACACAAAGGGCGGGTTTGTATCGTCGACCCTGGGGGCGTGGCTTTCGCTTCCCCCCGCCACTTTGCAGCACCACACACTGACTCGCTGGTAGTCGCCATAATAGCTGAAATAGGCCGTTCGACGTTGCAGTTCTGCCCCCTGCAACGGTTGGGGGTTGAGCAGTTCACCGGCGGCATTGATACTGTAACTGTACAGCGCAGTACCATCGGCAAAGGGCGGCGCCGGATCCTGGCTGAGTGTCAAGCGGTAATCCTGGGCACCGCTTTGGGCGACAGCCTGCACGCCAAGAAAGTAGGTTTTACCCTTTTCGAGTCGCCTGGTTGCGATTTGCTGGCGGGTGGTAGTCGCCTCGCGAGATTCGCCCAGCAGGGTTTTGTTGGCATCGTCGTTATACCAATAAAGGTAAATATCCGGCCTTGAGAACGCCAATGAGACTGAATAATTGGCGGTAGCGGTAGCGGTAAAAGCAAAATAATCAGCATCGCGAGTGGAGCCCACTGCACCATTGCTGACACCTTGATCGGCAATCTGCAGGCCCGAAGCGAACGAGTTGTTGCCGTCTCGGTCAACATCATCAAAAACGGGTGGCGACGATTGTTGGCTAAAAACGGCCACCAACGGCGCCGCGGTTTCGCCCCAATTGTTATTCACCAGGTCGCCAGAAATATTAAATGTGCACTGGTCTCCCCAATGACTTTCTGTGCAATAATTTTCCCACCGCTCAAATTTCCAGCCTTTCCGGGGCTTGGCGTAATAGGTTTCCTGGTACGCGCCGACCACCAGGTTTTTAGCGCAACTATCAACTCTCTTCTGAAAATCCTCGAGAAAACAATCACGATTTCCGGATGCGGAAAGAATGTCACCGTTCCCCCGCGGTTCCAGCGGATGACTACAAGCCATAAGCAACAGAGTGGCTACAGCGAGAAAAAAAGATCCAGTGTGAGTCATCAAGTACCCGGTATTAGGGTCAAAATAAAACTATTGCAGCTTAAAGAAAAAGCGTTAATAGCGCTTGAGCGAAATACCCAGCAGTATGTTACTGCGGGCTAGAGGCAGATAACAGCCTGTAGATGGGTTAATTCGCACTACCCGCCATCGCACCTCAGATAGATGTCGCCTGAGACCTGGGACATCAACCATGCATCCCCCGGCAAGCATAGCCACTGGGCCGTTTCACCGTTTCATGCGTAAATCACGGCAAACCTAGCCCAAATCATTTGCAAGCGGAGACGTCATCATGTTCGGCCTATTCAAATCAGACCCCAGCAAGAAGCTCAACGAGCAGTATCACGCCAAGCTTGAGGCCGCCATGCAGGCCCAGCGCAAGGGCGATATTCGGCTCCACGGCGAGCTGACTGCAGAGGCGGAAAAGCTGTACTCACAAATTCAGGCGCTGGATACCAAAGCCTGATAAACGCAGGCCTATTCTACTGCAGCAGGCAAATAGCCTGGTCATCCTCCCCTCCGGCATTGATTCTTGCAGCGGTCGCTGGCGGTAGATCAGCATTACGATACAATGCCCAGGTCACACGGCTTGGCAGCGTCGACTGCTTTTCTAGAATTTCAAAAGAGGTTTTCCGGGGGAACAACAATGCGGAGTTTTGTGGTGCGCGCTCGTGCCGCGCCCGTTGACAGCCAAAAATTCCTGTCAGCCGTCGGAGGAGATGCACATGCGGAAATTCTTGCCCACGCATTGATGAACGCTTTTTTTGTAGCGCAGGCCCATCGTGATGACGTTATTGTTCATCTGGTATTGGAAAGCACGCAGGATTACAGCCGCACTGTTACCTTCAATGCTGGCGAGCTAGGGTCTCTTGGTGGCTTCCATGAGGCCGCGTTAATACGGCAGATTGCGACAGCGTTGGACGTGTCACTCGGGATGCGCAAGTCTGACCAGCGTCAGGTGGCACCCGGGATTGCGGTCCGAACCATCAGCTTTGAAAAGCTGGTGCAAGAACTGGCGACCAGCTGCGAACTCTTCATAATGGACAAAAAAGGGACGCCGATCGAACAGCAGCAATTTTCGGCTCATCCGTGCTTCATCCTGACTGACCACATCCCAATGCCTAAAAAAATATTCAATAGCTTGCAGCGACTGGGTGCCAGCAAAATCAGTCTGGGCCCGAAAATGCTATTTGCCTCCCAGTGTGTGGTATTGATTCATAATCGGCTTGATCTGGTGGCCTGGTAGTCTGAATCCGCCAGCCCCTGGTTTTTCTGCATCGGAATCTTCGCCAGGAAAATAGATCTCCACAGCGTGCCGCTGCATGAAGTACAATCCAGTGAAATACGAATAATAGTTTCGGCTAACAACCGCCAATGCGCTCGGACGCTTCCGGGGTAACGCCGGGCTCATCAGCATTGGCCACATAATAAGGAGTTAGCGTGGGCGCTTGATTGCACAGTGCCATACGACAGCAGGAACGCGCGCGAGATTCCGGGTATAGCAGGCTTATCATGCACCAACCTGGCACAACAGAAGGCTCACTGCTGCGTCTAACGCGGCTGCTGTTACTGCTAGTTGCCGCAACCGCTATTGCCCAGACGCCCGACGAGCAAAATAAATCCGGTCTTGAGGCCAGTGATATCGACGCTGCCGCTGCTGTGCAATTTCAGGCGGCAGCTGCACCTGACGCTGCCGCCGCCGGCACAGTAGTAAGCAACGCAGTAGCGCAAGACAATGTGCCAAGCCAGACATCGCCAGAGCTTGCTCCCGAAGTCCTTGCGGGAGACGCCAGCGACGGGGCACCCGATGACCGTGACAGCAATAGGGGCGATTTACTACCCAAGCCAGAAGCTGCCAAGGCAAGTACAGACACACCCGGCAGCAAGGCCGAACCCTCTCCCGAAGCACCGGAAGCCACCCCGGACGCAGTCGATGAAAAGACTCTTGCGACGCCAGTTGAAGGTGCAACTGCGGTAGAGCCGGAGCCGGAGCCAGAGCCGGAGCCAGAGCCGGAGCCAGAGCCAGAGCCAGAGCCAGGGTCGGAGCCAGAGCCGGAGCCAGAGCCAGAGCCAGGGTCGGAGCCAGAGCCGGAGCCAGCTTTGCTCGACGCCAGCGACGTTGCACCCAACGTTTATGACAGCGATATGGAGGATTTACTACCCCAGCCCAAGTCTGAGCCTGAGTCCAAACCTGAACCCGCTCCTGAATCTAAACCTGACCCTGAGCCCAAACCCAAACCTGAGCCCAAACCCAAACCTGAGCCCGAGCCCAAACCTGAGCCTGAGCCCAAACCTGAGCCTGAACCCAAACCTGAGCCTGAACCCAAACCTGAGCCCGAGCCCAAACCTGAGCCTGAACCCAAACCTGAGCCTGAACCCAAACCTGAGCCTGAACCCAAACCTGAGCCTGAACCCAAACCTGAGCCTGAACCCAAACCTGAGCCTGAGCCCAAACCTGAGCCCGAGTCCAAACCTGAGCCTGAACCCAAACCTGAGCCCGAGTCCAAACCTGAGCCTGAACCCAAACCTGAGCCTGAGCCCAAACCTGAGCCTGAACCCAAACCTGAGCCCGCTCCTGAGCCTAAACCTGAGCCCAAGCCCACTCCTTCGACGGCGACAGTTGCAACCGATCAGGGAAACCAAAAAGGGACAAGCCAAGCGCCAACGGATAGCCCAGTTAAGCTAAGCCCACCACCGGACCTCGCACCGGGCGGCGACAAACCGGGCCAGCCAGCGCCAGGAGATCCACCGGCAGAAGACGCGGTGTGGTGGGAGGAAAAATGGATAGAGCCCTGGACCGAAGCATGGGTTGAGGAGCAGGACGAGTGGGGTATCGATGGCCTGCGATTTGTCGACAAATGGGGCCTGGTGAGAATGAAATTGGGGGGACTCATCAGTATTGACGCCGGAGCGTTTTGGCAGCAGCCGTCACTGAATAACGCCTTCCCCGACTTCAATGGCAGCAACGTCATCATACGCAATGCAAGACTGCAGCTAGTGGGTAGCTTCGGGCCCCATATTTTTTACAAGGTGCAGCTGGAGATGAGCTCACTTAGCCGGGGATTTAAGGATGCCTACGTGGTCGTGCAAGATGTGCCAATTCTCACCAACTTGCGTATTGGCTGGAGCAAGCAACCGTTTTCGATGGAAAACCTGACGAGTTCCAAATTTAATAGTTTTATGGAGCGGTCTTTGCTCACAGCCCTGTCACCGGGACGCAGCTTTGGGGCTATGGCCTATGACTCGGCCCTCGACCAGCGTGTCACCTGGGCAGGAGGAATATTTTATCGCTCAGCTAGCTGGGGCGACCTTGAATTTGACGCCTCGGGTGGCGGCGATATCACCGGGCGGGTCACCGGGCTGCCCTACGTTCTGTCTGGCGACAAACTGATGCACCTGGGGTTCAGTATGGCCAATCGCGCCTACAGCGGAAAAACCCGTTTCCTAAGCCCTCCGGAAAGCCGACTACCCGGCGTCGACTATGTCGATACCGGCGATTTTGAGGCCAACAGCGCCTCTACTTTCAATGCGGAAGGGGCCTGGAAAGATGGGTCGTGGCTGCTGCAAGGCGAGTATACCCGCGCGCTGGTAAGAGCAGATAGGGACGAACGGACTTACTCGGCAAAATACCTGCAACTGGGCTATTTTCTGACCGGCGAATCTCGCCCCTACAATCGCGGCTCAGGCACATTTGGCAAATTAATACCCAAGCGGGATTATCACTGGGGAGAATGGCCCGGCGGCGCCTGGGAAATTGCATCCGTCTTTCCGCTATCGATCTTAATTCCAAGGGGCGCCCGGGTGGAAGCCAACGCGACCTCACCCTGGCCGCCAACTGGTATCCTCGCGACAATATCCGGGTCATGTTCAACTATGTAACCGGTTATGTCGACTCGCTGGGTGACTCAGAATTTGAGTTTGGCGAAGGTCGCTTTAATATCGTTCAGGCAAGGGTTCTTTACGCTTTTTAAAAGATTCCGGGCGCAGTACGCATGGGGATACCAATCTTCAAGCGAGAATAGCTGGCCGGGAACAGCTCAGCAAATGCAATAGTATCGTGAAGTGCACCAATGCGTTAATCATCCTTAGATTGAGGGTCAGCACTCAATGCCGAAAAACCGTCCCGCTAACTTTACTATTGTATTGCTTAGCAGTTTGTATTTTTCCCAGGGCTTACCGTCGGGTTTACTCGCCCACGCCCTGCCCGCCCTGCTGCGAGAGCACCAGGTGCCGCTGCAATATATTGGTTACCTGAAATTGCTGGCAGTGCCCTGGATGTTCAAGTTCGTTTGGGCGCCCTACGTTGATCGCTACCACTTTCGTCGCACCGGCCCTCATCGCAGCTGGATCCTGCCGATGCAAGCGCTGGTTATTGCACTGCTGCTGACACTCAGCATGTTGAGTCCCGAAACGATTTTCAGCGGTTATTTACCGCACTTCTTCTTGTTGTTACTGCTGCTTAATTTCTGTTCCGCGACCCAGGATATCGCCACCGACGGCCTTACCGTCAAGCTGTTGCCCAGCCGCTGGCGTGGATTGGGCAACAGCATCCAGGTGTCAGGATATAAGCTCGGCTTGATCGTAGGCGGAAGCCTGTTACTGCTGTCCATCGATCATTTCGGGTGGTCGACAAGTTTTACCAGCCTGGCGGTCATCCTGGCATTGCTGACACTACCGATACTCCTGCTGCACGAGTCGCCTCGCAGCAACGAACGTGTTGCGAACTCCACAGATCCCCAGGGCGGCGCAAAGCCGATGGGATTCAATACCCTGTGGGACAGCTATCAAGACTTCTTCCGACAAACCGGCATGAAGAGCTGGTTGCTGGTGATCTTAACCTACAAAGCAGGGGATGCGCTGGGGTCGGGCATGGTTAAGCCCATGTTGGTCGACGCTGGCTTTTCTCTGTCGGCGATAGGCAGTGTCACACTGACCGCATCACTAGCAGGCATGGCAGCGGCGGTGCTGGGGGGATTGTTATATTATCGCTGGGGAGCGAAAGTCACCCTGCTGTGCTTTGGCCTGATGCAGGCCGTAGGCATTGGTGCCTTTGCCCTGATCGCGCGGGGCCATACCGACTTGCCAATCCTGTACAGTGTCTCGATTTTTGAACAGGTCGCAGACGGCATGTCTACGGTAGTGCTGTTCGCCCTGATGATGGAGCAATGTCGTCCCAACCATGAGGGCGCAGACTATAGCATCCAGGCTTGCTTCCAGGTTCTGCTGGCGGGTTTTATCGGTGCCGCCTCAGGCTGGATTGCGAGCAAGGTTGGATATTCCCAACACTTTTTTATGTCGGCGGGCCTGGGCCTGCTAGCATTGGTGCCCGCCTGGTATTACTTGCAATTCAAGCTCCCCCAAAAAGCCCCGGACTTGGCCCGCAACTCCAAAGCCCGCTCCGCCTCCAATGCCTAGCGGGAGGCGACCACAAAATATTGGGTGCGAGGCCAATAAGCTTGCAGCCCTCCAATACACACAAGCCTTAGACCAACGTTGACGAATCCGCTATAGTGGCGGCCTCGACGGATTTGAAAAAAGGAAAGCTTGGTATGCAAGGACACAACGGGACATTTTCCAGTGTGGCAGTGCTTATTTTGCTACTGGCGGCCTGCAGTAACAACAACTATACAACCGAGGCGCAGTCGTCTACCCGCTTACCGGGCACTTGCCCTGTTGGCAGTACCTGTGACGATTTGGGCGGCAATATTGGTGCTGAAGATCAGCGCCTGAACAGCGGATTAAAATCTGACAATTCCGCAGCACTGGAAGCAGAGGCTGATAAAATTCGCAATCAGGATCCGGAAAAACTGGAAAAATCGATAGAAAAAATGGAGCGAACAGAATAATGTTCACGCTGCTGTCAGGCAGCTCAATAGCGCCCGCAGTCACTGGCTCCTGAAGCTCATCCTGCCAACATCTTCGGATATATCGTCGTGACAGAACAACCGAGCCCCGCTGAACTACAAACCAAAAAAAATGCCCTGCTACGCCTATTTGACAGGATGGTGCCGCTGATTGACGGCGTCTCCTACAGCGTGCGTTTTGCTGCCCTGCTCGGACTTGCACTGGTGACCTGGATATTTGTCTGGATGTTTTATCTTAACAACTTTGCGCTTCCGGTCGCCCTGATGGTTTGTGGCGCCAGCGTGCTTCCCATCCTCGTTTTGCTCTATCTGTGGTGGAGCCTTGAGGAACTGAAGCAACTGCCTGCAAACGTGGCCGATATGATGCAGGGTGCAAAAACCGAAGTACAACAGAAAGTGTCGAACATACGCTCAGGTACACGCAGCAAAATGGGCCTGCTGACGTCGGCCAGGAGTGTCCTGAAAATTGGCTCGATGGTGGGAGAAGCCAGGGAGTTACTGGGCTCCTATGTTCGCGTGGGCTCCCTGATGAGTCCGCTGTTGCTGCTGTTGGGCTTTCTGTCCTTGCTGTATATCGTGCCCTTGTTTCTCACCAGCATGTTGCTGGCCCTGCTTGCTCTCTGGCCCTAGCGGCTTGTTTAAACATAGCTACCCTGGCCTCGAAAAATCGATCGGTGCCCACATATTTTTTTGGCAGGAGCTAAACCCTGCAAGCGGATTTAGCAGCGTTGCGCTCTTCGAAAAATCTCCAATTCAAGCACCAAAATGCAGTACCACACCCATTGTGCGTAACACTTATCATCAATCCTTAGAATCCCCGGTAGAGGAGTTCTGGTGTATGAATACTCAACAATGGCATGCAAAGGGCAATATGCAGGTGCTCATGGGGTACCCCATATTTACCAGAATAGAGCCTGACAATGGCAAACCTGCGCTGTTGTTGATCCACGGATACCCTACGGCAAGTTGGGACTTCGAGCCGGTTTGGCAGGCGCTGTCAGACAGCTTTCGCCTGGTGAGCTGTGACATGCTGGGATTCGGCTTTTCCGCCAAGCCAGAGAGTCATGACTACAGCATTCACGAACAAGCCGACATTATGGAAGCCCTCGCCGGACATGCGGGACTGGAGCAATACCATGTGCTTGCCCACGACTATGGTGACACCGTGGCACAGGAGCTTCTGGCGCGCCATAATCACGGTGAAAGTACAGCCACAATTCTATCCATGTGCTTTCTCAACGGCGGCCTTTTTCCCGAAACCCACCAGGCTTTGCGAATCCAGCGGCTATTATTGGGCCCGCTCGGCAAATGGCTATGCCGCTTTTCTGGCCAGGCAAGCTTTAACAAGAGCATAAGTCGCGTCTTTGGGCCCGGAACCAAACCGAATACCGAGACACTTGACGAGTTCTGGCGCTTGGTGAGCTATAACGATGGCAACAAACTGCTCTACCGGCTGATTAACTATATGCGTGACCGTATCGAACATCGCGAGCGCTGGGTGGCGGCGCTGCAACAAAGCGCCGTGCCGACAGCCTTGATCAACGGCTCGGCAGATCCGGTCAGTGGCGCTCATATGGTGGCCCGCTACCAGCAATTGGGCTGTCGGCTTGACTACCTGGCTGAGCTGCCGGACATCGGCCACTGGCCCCAGCTGGAGGCCCCTGGCGAGGTATGCCGTCACTACCTGGGCTTTACTCAAGAAGTGCTGCAATAAGCCGCGGTCATCAGTTGGCAGCAGAAATTCTATCGCCCGTAAAAAAGCCCGATCAGTGACCGGGCTAAGCTATCTGAAAATCAATCTTCAGATATGAGGGGTAACTGTTAGTCACTGCAATGCAAATAAAGTTTCAGTGGAGCTGAAAAAATCGATAAAAAAAGCGCCAGCTCGTCGCAGGCTCACGCTATCGTTAATCCTCGACGAATTCAATTTTCCTGGAACGGATACCCAGTTCCAACTCGGACGGTTCAGCGCCCGAGTTGCGTGACGCATGCTCACCGGGACGCGGCGCCGCATAACATAAGGTGTACTGCTCACCCGGTGATATCAGCTGATCAATGGCGTTGGGTTGTAACCACTCTCCGGTCAATTCGGCACGAGTGCCCGGCCTGCGCGCGCTGAAAACCCATTCAACCCTGGCAACGGGGTAGCTCGACCCGTTGACGATAGTTATCAACAGGGGTTTCGAAAGACTACAGCCGTCAGTGTCGTATTTCACACTGACCTCTACCGCTGCTTTCTGCCGCTCCGATTGACTCTTTTCCCAATAAAAGAAACCACCAATCGCGGCGCCTGCTATTGCACTACCAGCAAGTATTCTCGTCATCTGGAGCGGAAACATAAACAGCAACGCAACCACGGCAAAAACAAACAAAAACCACATAGCATCCTCTTGGCGACCCTAGTTCAACTGACTTTATACCCGACTCAGGCAAGCGGTGCGACCATTAATCTCACCAGATTCCAGCGCCTTTGGCTAATGCTGTTAGATGCCGTTGGCGATCGCAAGCCCCAGTGGCCGCCCGCTGACGCTTGAGCACCGAAGGTCGTCGGCAATTAGTGAGATACAGTCTATACGCACGGTGGGAATTTTAGCCTTCTTCTGGTCTGTCGAGCAGCTTTGGGCACTCGTCGCAGGCAATAAAAGCGCCGCAGATTACTGACAAGATACCGCAACAGATTTGTTACGCCCACCTGTTGCCCCGAGAGCCCACGATAGCGGAGACATCTTGCGTATGTCACTGACAGCCACTAAAATTTGAAGCTTAACCATCAGTTTACCAAGCGGATTGCAAATGTTGAAACACGGTGCTTCCGGGTGCAGACCCTGGATTTTGGCTTTGTTATTGCTGGAAACCCAAGCTGTTTTAGGGGCCGAGGTGGACCTCGCGAGCGCCGTCCAAGACGCTATTGCCAATGGCGCCGATGCCAGCGAGGTGATAGATGTGCTGCAAAGCCATAATGTTCCGCTGCAGCAGGCTATTGTGGTGGCAATCAATAACTCACCACAAATTATGGCAGGTGCTCTCACTATCGCGGCGATGGCTCGCGCTGAGTCAGACTACCAGGAAGAAATCGGTTATATCGCCTTAACGGCAGCGACCGGGGTCGGCTCCTGCACTGTGGCGGAAGCAATTGGGATGCCCCAACCATCGGTGTGTGCAGAAATGTTGCGCCAGTAAAAAACCGAGCCCATCAAACCCTAAAAATTTGGCTGTTGCTGCTTGAATTTGCATCTTCAAAGGCATTGTTACGCTTTGTGGCGTAAACCGACCCCAGCCGGCCACACCAAACTGAGTTGCACCGTCACACCAACTTTACGATGATATCCTGCAAATGTTCGCTATCGCGTCCAAGTGCATCCGCGGCATGGGACAAGTGGCGATATATTTCGCGATGCTTCATCATGTAGACAACGTAATCCAGCGCCAGGTCTACGCTATCATCACCCACTTCTTGTTTGTGCTGCTGGCGGAACTTATCTTTGTCAAAAAGTTTTACCAAGCCGCTGCGGTAAATCTTTTTCATTCTACGCTCGGACTTGTGCGCAAGTTTAGCGTACTGCTCCGCCCCACCCGGTGCCTTTTCGAGCAGCGCGAATCCCGCTCGCAGAGACTCCACCCCGGCCATAAGCTCTTCACCCAATTCGCGCATGCAGTCATCGGCGGGTATTTCGAACATATGCAATTCATAAACCGTGGTTTTGGCATAGTTGATTATCTGGTCTATACCTGAAATCGCATCGTAGAGATCTTCCCTGTCAATGGGCGTAGAAAACGACTCGTTAAGAATGCGAATATTGCGCTCTTTTATATCGTCAGCCCGATGCTCAAGGTCTCTGACTTGTTGCGCCAGATCAGGATCATTGCTTTGAAGATATGCGACAAAGGTCTGCATGGTCTCCAAGGCCAGGTCACACTGCTCATCAAGCAGTGCAAAAAATTTCGGCATGCGAGGAAAGACCCTGGCAATCAGCCGGTTCAACAGAGACCCGGAAGCTTCACTCATCGCATATTCTCCATTATTTCATACCTATTTATATCAACCTAAACCCGTTACCAAGTGCACCACGCCATATAGTAATACAGCCGCAAGGGCAGAGCCCGGAATCGTAATGATCCAGGTGCTAATGATCTCCTGGGCCTTGCCCCACCGCACGGCTTTGGGTCGCTCGGAGGCACCAATGCCCATGATGGAAGAGCTGACAACGTGGGTGGTTGAGACCGGCGCGCCAACCACCGATGCGCCAAAAATAACCGCAGCGGAGGTCAACTGGGCGTCGACTGCATGCAGTGGTCGTACCTTGTAGATACCAAAGCCCACCGTGCGCACGATCCGCCAACCACCCATCATTGTTCCCAATGTAATCATGGTTGCACAGGCCAGAATCACCCACATCGGCACCACGAATTCGGTAATATATCCACCCAATAGCAACACCATAGTGATGATGCCCATGCTTTTCTGGGCGTCGTTCGCACCATGGGAAAATGACAGCCCCGCCGCGCTTACCCATTGCACCTGGCGCAAACGGTTGTTTAATGAGGGCTTTGCCCCCTGCAGCAAAAATCCCATCAAACGCTGGATGCCAAACCCTGCCCAAAAACCCACCAGTGGCGACAGGACCAACGCCAGGAGAACTTTCGTCACGCCCGTCACCTCACCGTGACCCAACTGGGCAAACCCCCAGACCACATGTTCCGGCCCCGCGGCCACGACCACAGCACCCACCAGGCCTCCGACCAGGGCGTGGGAGGAAGACGAGGGAATGCCCAGCCACCAGGTCAGCATATTCCAGAAAATGGCACCGCCAAGCCCGCACAGAATAATGACCAGGGAACTCACTGTTTCCAGCGAACTGACATCGACGAATTTACCAATGGTATTGGCAACCGCAGTACCGCCGAGAAGAGGCCCGATAAAATGAAAGGTTCCCACCAGCAACACGGCCTGGGTCGGAGTCATTGCCCGCGACGCCACAACTGTGGCAATCATGTTAGATGCATCATGAAAGCCATTGGTCACATCGAACAGCAAAATGACAATGACGCTGATAATTGCAAGCAGAAGTACAGTATCCATAGGCTGCTGTCTTTATTATTGATAATTTTTAGCTGGCTTATTAAACAACAATTCCAGGAGAATTACACGGACAAAAGACTGCGTTAAATCATAAAAACAATAAATACTTGGTAAAGTTGGCCAGCAAGAAGGATATGCGGGGCACGTTTTCAGCGGTAGCTCTTGCACTGCGTGTCATTCACTGTTTGGCTCGATTACAGTATCCTCGGCACCGGTTTGCCTAAACATACTGCTGACTTTCCCGGGCCACGCACGGCACTGACAGGTGCGCCCCCTTTACTATCGACTGAGATAAATAACGGAGTTCGACGATGAGCGATGTAGTACTGGTAAGCACCGACGATGGCATCATGACGATCACCATCAACCGACCTGAGGCGAAGAATGCAGTAAACAAAGCCGTGGCTGAAGGCATCGCCGCTGCGATAGACGAGCTTGACAGCAACGATGCTATTCGGGTGGCCGTCCTCACCGGTGCGGGCGGCAGTTTTTGTGCCGGCATGGATTTAAAAGCGTTTGTTAGCGGTGAACTGCCGGTTGTAGAAGGTCGCGGTTTTGCCGGGGTGACCGAAGCACCACCGAAAAAGCCGTTGATCGCAGCGATAGAGGGGTTTGCCCTGGCGGGAGGTTTTGAATTAGCCATCACCTGTGACCTGATCGTTGCCGCCGACAACAGCAAGTTCGGTATTCCCGAGGTCAAGCGCGGACTGGTGGCGGCCGGCGGAGGGCTGGTGAGGCTGCCCAGGCAAATACCGTCACGGCTGGCTATGGAATTGGCCCTCACCGGCGACTTTGTCAGCGCTCAACGCGCTTACGAGATAGGCCTGATCAATCGCGTGGTAACAGCGGGCAGTGCACTGGAGCAGGCCACCGAGTTGGCACGCACCATCGCAGCGAACGGACCCCTGGCGGTGGCGGCTACCAAGCGGGTATTGATGGAGCTGGATAGCTGGCCGGAAGCAGAAAAGTTCAAACGCCAGGGCGACATCGTGATGCCGGTATTTATGAGCGCCGACGCCATCGAAGGTTCGTCAGCCTTTGCCGAAAAACGCCCACCCAAATGGCAGGGTAAGTAAGCCCCGCCAACGCCGCCTAAACGCTCAGCCAACCTGGGCTAAACAACGCCATCAGCGAACACGCCCTGTTTAGAGCAGGGCGGTGATGGCCCACATCTTGCACCAGAAGCAAAAGTGCAGCAAAAGTGCAGCAAAAGCTGCGCCGGGTATGTTTAGTACGTCATAACCCTGGGCAGCTCAGCCGCCTGGCTTATCCAATCCTGAACCTGGGCCAATGCGGGCACCTGGCGCACCAGTTTTTTCGCGCTATTCACTTCGATCATTTTGGCGTGAAGGTTGTCCGCATTGCGCTGCGCCAGCTCCGGCACGGTGTCCACACCCGCCGCCTCAAGCAGGTCGGCGTACTGGGTACTGATGCCTTTGACCCGCGCAAGATCAGCGCGATTGACCCAACCCAGCAACAGTTTTTCGCTGATGTCGAGGGCTTCGGCCTGCTGCTTGCGACCCTTCTTGTCACAACAGGTAGACAATAGTGATTCTACCGAAGTAATTCCAGCCTGTTCGAGTTTGGCGCTGTAGACAGCCCCGATACCTTCAATCGCCGATAGCTTGGTCATCTAAAAATCCTTGTGCAGTTATCAATAATATAAACCCGGCTGAATCTCTCCGGGGCGGCATTCGGAGGCCGCTGTCGCGAGCCCATTCAGCCCTGCTATAGTAACAAGCTTGCTTATCGCTGGCACCCGCAGGCTGCGATTTTTACCGCTGAGATAACAGCGGCATGTTTATGGCCCGTCGGCACCCGCAGGCGATAGCGGCGGATAATGCAGAGCCAGCCAGATTGTGTCGGTGGATGGATCGGTCCAGTCTACACGATGGCGGGTACGGGCCGGAATATCGAGGAAATCACCGCGCTGTAGCTGGCGGGTTGAACCATCGTCAAATTGCAGTAAAGCCGAACCCTGGAGCAACATAATCCACTCATTTTGTGGCTGGTCGTACCATTCAGAGGGCGGTGTGCTATGCCCCCGTGACAGGATGCGCTCAATCCGCAACGGACCCGATTGCAACAGGGTATCAAAAACTTCTTCCGGCAGCTCCGGCGGCAAAGAAGAGAAGATATTGGAGATGCTCATGGCCAGCCCCGTGTGTTAAGAGCCGGCGTCAGTCCAGGCGCGGCGTCGCGCGCTCAACCAGGGCCCGGCAGTCGATACCTGATGGCAAGGTTCCATACAGGCGACCGCGGCTGGAAGGTGCCAGTCTTGAGGCGGCGAATGCCTCTGCCACCTCGGTATTACCGTAGCTAAACAGGGTCGATGCTTGTATCGCCAGCGCCATTTTCTCGACCACGCTGCGAGCGCTGTATTGGAGATCGGTGGTGTTGAGAAAATCATTGCCGAGTTCATCGACCAGCGAGTCGAGATGCTTATCTGCGCCCCGCGCCTTAGAAATCTCAGCCATAAATACCTCGAGGGAACCTTTGTTTTTATGCATGGCGCGAATCATGTCGAGGCATTGCACATTGCCGCTCCCCTCCCATATCGCATTGATAGGGGACTCACGAAATAGCCGGGCCATAATACTGTCTTCCATCACCCCGCTGCCGCCTATGCACTCCATGGCTTCGTAGGCATGAGCCGGAGTCCGCTTGCAGATCCAGTACTTACCCACCGCGGTCCCCATGCGTAACAGTAGCTGCTCCTGCTCGCTCTGTGCGCTGTCCAGCGCCCGGGCAATACGCATGGTCAACGCCAACGCCGCCTCACTCTCCAGGATCAAATCGGCCAACACGTTCTGCATTAACGGTTGTTCGCTCAGCAGCTTGCCAAAGGCATGACGCATGGAACAGTGATGTGTGGCCTGGGCCACCGCCTGGCGCATGCCCGCGGCTGAACCAATCATGCAATCAAAGCGGGTCATCGCCACCATCTCGAGAATGGCGGCGACACCCCGGCCCTCATCACCGATCATCCAGCCGAGGGCACCCCGCAATTCGGTTTCGCTGGAAGCATTCGACACGTTGCCCATCTTGTTTTTCAGGCGCTGGATCTGGATAGGGTTCTTGCTGCCGTCGGGGCGCCAACGTGGCACCAAAAAGCAGGATAAGCCCGATTGCGTCTGCGCCAACACCAGAAACGCATCGCACATGGGGGCCGAGACAAAGTACTTATGACCCACCAATTCATATACACCACTACCGTATGAAGTATTCGTCGGGTAGGCACGGGTGCTGTTTTGGCGCACATCCGAGCCCCCCTGTTTTTCCGTCATGGCCATACCGATAGTGACTGCAGTTTTAGCCTGGTCACCGATATTGCGTGGATCGTAGTCCCGGGCGAGAATTTTAGGTGCCCAGGCAGCATAGAGGTCGGCCTGGTTTTTCAGTGCCGGGATCGCGGCGGAGGTCATGGTAACCGGGCAGCCATGACCGGCCTCTACTTGTGCCATAAGGAAGTACTTGGCACTGCGCACCAACTGCGCGGCAGGCTTGTCACCCCAGTGCGAGCTGTGCAAGCCCTCACGCAGCGATAGTGACATTAACTGGTGGTAGGCCGGGTGAAAACGCACTTCGTCAATGCGAGCACCATGACGATTATGGGTATGCAACACCGGCTTGTTCTCGTTGGCCTGGAAGCCCCACTCGATCACCTCAGCCGAGCCGGTTACAGCGCCAAAGCGCCGCAGGTCTGCCTCCGCCCACTCTCCGCCATGCGCTTTTACAGCTTCACGCAGGGCGGCATCCTGTAGGTAGCTGTTATAGTTTTCCAGCGCCGGCGGCTGGTTACTGACCTCGTGGGTCTCTGCCCAGTACGCATTACTGGGAGAGAAGTCGACGGCTGTCTGATTGAGTTCTTGTTTCATACTGCCTGCCCTGTTGATTGTGGGGAGTTACGCCGCTAACGACTGCAGCCCTGGCTCGTGCCAGATAGTAGCATTAGCGCCTGTTGGGCAACATCCGGGTAAGGGCATTGTCCTTTTTAAAATAATGATGGTACAGCGCTGCCACGGTATGCAAGCCGATCAGGTATAAGCCCACTTCACCCACCGTCTCATGGATTCCCTTGATCCATTTTGCGGTAGCCTCGTTTTCACCGATTAGCGCCGGCAACTCCAGCCCCCAGAACGGCACCGGCTTACCCGCCGCACTGAGCATCAGCCAGCCACCAATCGGCATGCCGATCATCAAGCCATAAAGGGCCACGTGCATAACTTTTGCCAACAGGTTCTGCCATGCTGGCGGCGGCGGCACAATGGCCGGTGTTTTATGGCGCAAGCGGAATACCAGCCGTAGCCACACCAGTGCGAATACACTCAGGCCCAGGGTAAAGTGCCAGCTCTTCAGTGCCTCGCGGGTGTCACTACCCTTGGGAAAAGATTCATGCAATTCGATACATAGGTAAACGCCCGCTAGAAACAAAAGCATCAACCAGTGCATCGCAATAGATGCTGAACTGTAAGCCCGGGGGACTATGTTGCCGTTCATATAAAACCTCGTTCAATGCATGATTGTAAATAGGGATCAGAAAGCGCTCGGGCAATGAGAATTCCGGCCTTTCATGTACTGCTGATCTCAGCCAGCGAAGCATACTGGTCTTATCCCGTGATTTCCATAGGTGTATAGTCCCCCGGCGGGTTAGTGCAATCGTCAAATTGCTGATGGTTGCGCGGGTCATTGTGGCAATTTCCCGGAGTATTTCCAACGAATACCCGGCGCTGGACCTGAAGCCATATACTGTATATATTTACAGTATATGAGTAATGGTGAAAATCATGCCACAGACTTCTGTTGAACAAAAAACATCTATCGAGCAGTTATTGCAGCGCCCTGATATTTGGCAGTCGGCACAGCGCAAGCATCAGCCAACTGGCGTTGGCACCGGCTTTGAGGCTCTGGATAACTGCCTCCACCTTGGTGGCTGGCCGCGCTCCAGCATGGTAGAAATACTATGCCAGCAGCAGGGCATTGGTGAATTACAGTTACTGCTACCAACCCTTACCCGCCTGACCCAGGCCGAGCGTCATTGCCTGCTACTGTCGCCCCCGCATACCCCCTACCCGGCGGCGTTGACAGCAGCGGGCGTCAGCATCGACAAACTATTGGTGGTCGACTGCAACAGTACCCTGGAACAATTATGGAGTGCCGAGCAAACCTTGCGCTCAGGGGCCGCCGGCTGCCTTATCGCCTGGTTCGGCGCTCAAAGGCTGGATACTGCGCATCTGCGCAAGCTGCTACTGGCGGCAAAACACAGTGACACCCTGCTGTTCTTGCAGCGCCACCATAGCATGTCGCAACAGGCATCTCCGGCCGGCCTGCGCCTGCTGCTCGACAGCACCCGGACAGGGCAACTACAGCTGCAGATACTCAAGCAGCCCGGTGGTTGGTCGGGCCAATCTGTCGCCCTGTCTCGGCCTGAAGCCTGGCTGGCAATATCGCGCTGGCACCTGCCCTTACAATTCAATGACAGAACCGCCATCAAAAATACAGCAGTCATTACCAGCAACAGATCGGCCATCAACAGTGCCCATGGCTACGCCCATACCGGAAGCCCGGAGCTTGCCCATGAGTCTGTTAACGCGCCATATCATGGCCAAAGAAGCCAAAGCTGATAGCCTGAATTGATATAAGTATGTTGTGGATTTGCCTTCATCTGCCACTACTGCCACTGGAAGTTTTTACCCGTAGCAGCCTTGAGGCCAAAACCCGGCCGGTCGTATTGGCGCAAAACCAGCAGGTAGCATTCTGTAACCCGGCCGCAAGCGCACAGGGCATTGTCCCGGGGATGTCGACGACCACTGCTGGCGCCCTGGCGAAGCCTCTGCTGTTGCTGGAGAGAAGTACCGACAAAGAGCAGCTGGCACTGCGCCAATTGGCCCAATGGGCTTACCAGTTCACCCCGGCATGCTGTATCAAGCCTCCGGCAGACTTGCTGCTTGAGGTGGGGGCCAGTTTGAAACTGTTCCGGCAACTGCAAAATATCGCCAGCCAGATAGACACCGATTTACAGGCCCAGGGTTTTAGCTACTGTATTGGCCTGGCGCACACGCCCAAAGCCGCCTGGCTGCTTGCACGCAAGCAACCGGGAGCAACACCCCCCTGGTTTAATCGGCAGCGACAACAGCTCGACCTGGACCAGCTCAATACAGTACTCGCCGGGGTACCGCTACAGCAGTTGGACTTTCCCGACAAATTATTGAGTCGCTTGCATAAACCCGGCTTCAGGGTGCTCGCCGATATTCTGCCCCTACCACGCCAGGCTCTTGGCAAGCGCTTTGGTCGCAACTTTGTACTCTATCTCGACCAATTACAGGGCCGCGCGCCCGACCCACAGCACACCATTGAGCCAGAACCAGGCTTTTGCCGCCAACTGGATTTCATGGAGCCACTACACCGTACCGAAGCACTGCTATTTCCCATGCAACGCTTGCTTGATGAGCTATCGGGCTTTTTACACTCGCGTCAACTTGAGTGCCCCGGCTTTGAATGGCAGCTGAGGCAACAGGATAATGATCCCGTCGCCCTGCCGATAAGCCTGTCGCGCCCCCACCATGACAAGCAAGGTTTTATTGCCCTCACCCGCACCCGGCTGGAGCAGCTGAAACTCGCGGCGCCGGTTACTGGCCTGACGCTGCGCAGCGATCGCTTCAGCCATTGGGCACCGGCCAGCACGCTATTGTTTGAGGAATGGCGGTCCCGGCAACAGCAGTCGATGGAGTTATTACTCGATACCCTGCATGCCAGGTTGAAACCCATGCAAATCTACGGTCTGGAGTGCTGCGATGAGCACGTTCCCGAACTGGCGTGGCGCCGTCTCTCGGTAACAGCAAAGCGCCAGCGGGATAGCGTCAAGCATGCCGGCAACCGACCGACCTGGTTATTTGCGCAGCCAAGCCCGGTCAGACAACATGGCGACAAGCTGTATTGGCGCGGCAAATTGCAGTTGATACTCGGTCCGGAGCGGATTGAATCACACTGGTGGGATAAGCAGGTGCAGCGCGATTATTTTATTGCGCAGCACCAGAACGGTGGTTTTTACTGGATCTACCTGGATGGCCTGCAACAACGCTGGTTTGTCCACGGAGCCTTTGCCTGATGGCCCCGCCCGCCCATTGCACGGGAGAGCTGTTCAGGGAGCAAAAAAACATGGGTCAGGCAAGTCTCGCAGTAGGAACGCCGGTTACCCGGCGCCCCCTGCACTTACTTAAGCGGATGTACCCCGGTGTGTTCGATCCGCGGTACGCCGTGAATCCCTCCCTGGAGGCTCGACTGCGGCATCCCTGCCGCAGACGCCCGCGGATCGAACACACCGGGGCTCCGCAAATCACTGTAGTGGCGTGAAGTAAGTGCCATTGGGGTCAGACAAAACACTCGCGAGCACAGGACCATTATGCACTGGTCAACAACTTACGCTCAGAGGGCTCATCCAGCAGACAATTTGAAAGCAACATAAACAGAGCCTTTTTGGCCTGCTCATCGCTTTGCTCAATACTCATACCAAAACCATTGGCCGCACGATGCACCACCTGCGCAGTAAAGCGAAAATTCTGCATAGCGGAACCCACCCGCAACGGCAGCTCAAGTTCCAGAGCTTGCTTTAATGCGGCATCAGTAAACTCGGTCTCAACAAAGAAGCCCACATTACTGGCATTACTAATCCGCCCGATCGCAACCGGCAAGCCGCCCTCAAAAAGAACCAACTTGACCTTTGCCGATACCCGTCTGAACCTACGACGTTCCATAATCACTAACCTTTCCTTTTAACCATACTATATTTATGCCATAAATGGAGCGCGCAAGCTATGCGCTGCATCAAGGGTTTATGGGTGCTGCAAAAAAATAAACGCTGCCCCTGCCACTAAGGATAGAACACATGGCCCCGGGACACCGCAAGCTGGAGGCCGCAGCGCAGAAAGCGGTTCACAGCTCAAAAACTCGCGGCGGAGTCACCAGGCAGGCGATTATAGAGTGCCAGCAAAGCATGCATTCGCCCCGACAAATCGGTCGTCACATCACTCCAGCTGAAGCGCCAGCACCAATTGCCCTCGGTGGTGCCGGGCACATTCATTCGGTGTTCACTACCCAGCGCCAGCAGGTCCTGCATCGGCAACACCGCCAGCCCTGCAACTGAAGCCAGGGCAAGGCGAACAAGCAACCCGGGCATCGTCTCAGAGGGATTGCCCAGATATTCATAGACTCGCTGCTGGGTAGCGGTATCAAGACTGCGATACCAGCCCAGGCTGGTGTCATTATCATGAGTACCGGTGTATACCACTTCTAGCGGTCGATGATTGTGAGGTAGGTAAGGGTTGTCCGGACTGCCGTCAAACGCAAATTGCAATATCAGCATGCCGGGAAGCCCGAAACTATTGCGCAACTCTTCCACCTCGGGGGTTATCAGGCCGAGATTCTCGGCGACAAACGGCACATCACCGCAGGCTCCGCCAATTGCCTCAAACAGCTTCTTTCCCGGGGCAAGCACCCATTTTCCGTCAATAGCGGTGGCGACATGCGCGGGAATTTCCCAGCAGGCCTCGAAACCCCGGAAGTGATCTACCCTGATCAGGTCGAACAGTTTTTGCTGGCTAGCGACCCGCTGTATCCACCAGCCAAAGCCCTCTGCTTCCATCTGCTGCCAGTCGTAATGGGGGTTACCCCAACGCTGGCCGTCTGCAGAAAAATAGTCCGGGGGAACACCGGTTACCACCAGTGGCTGACCCTCCTGGTCGAGCCGGAACAGATGCTGGTTCGCCCATACGTCGGCACTATCGAGGTGGACAAATATCGGCAAGTCACCGAACAGGGCAATGCCCCGCTGTTGCGCATGCTCGCGCAACAGCTGCCATTGCTCAAAAAACACAAATTGTTCAAACTGCAATGCCGCGACGCTTGTCGCATGTTGCTCCAATGCCTGGGCCAGTGCCCCGGGCTGACGCTGCCGCAAGGCCGCCGGCCACTGCTGCCAGGCGCGGCAACCGGCGGCCTCACGCAGCGCCATAAACAGCACATAGTCGTCCAGCCAGTGGCCATTCCGTCGACAAAAATTGCGAAACTGGAGAGCAATCGGCATATCGGGCTGGGCGCTGCAAGCCTCGGCAAAACGCCTGGCCGCAATACGCAGGGCCGCGTGCTTGCCAGTCTTGCCAGCATCGTGCAACTCCTGGTCCTGCAGCCACTCTCGATCTCGCAACCATTGCAGGTCGATCAAATCGGGATTGCCGGCATGCACCGACAATAGCTGGTAGGGCGAGCCATCGCTATGGGTCGGGCCGATAGGCAACATCTGCCAAACCCTGAAGCCGCAGCTTGCCAGAAAATCGATAAAGTGATGTGCCTCTGCCCCCAGGTCGCCGCTGCTGTAGGCTGACGGCAGGCTGCTGGGATGCAGCAATACGCCGCCCCTGCGCTGCGCAAATAGCCGCGCCAGGCGGTTGCTCAAAGTGGCCTCCATCGCCCGCTGCAGGCAGCAGGTAACACACCGTAAATCACCACCAGCAGGATACCCGCTATCAAGAGCTCTGCCCCGGGCGCATCACTCCACCACGACTGGGGGCGCCGCCACCATGACTGAAAGACTCAGACAGGTAGGGTGGCGTTTCCAGCCCCAGCAACTGGTAGAGGTTCGACAAATGCAGCCGGAACAGCCGTTCAAAATCGTTGACCGCTGCTGCGGGATTGTAATCACCAAACCACCAGAACCAGTCCGAACCCTCGCAGGCCGCCAACTGCCACTGGGCCTTCTGCAAGGTCTCGGCATCGAGGCTTGCACTGGCAACCACCTCGTCGTAATGCTGCTTGGCTTCGGAGAGGATATCCCAGCCACGGTTTTTGTCGCTGTCACCTACCCAGGTTGAGAAAGTGCCGTACACCCAGCTCCCCGCTACCACCCCAGGCAACGCCACCGGCTGCGGCTGCTGCTGCAGGAAATCGCGAAACGTGGTCAGCTGTAATTCCGGATGCTGGGATATTGCTTGATACATGCCACCAAGAAAGTGATAGGCATTTTCCGGAAAGTACTCCCATGCGTTTTCGCCGTCGAGAATAATAGCGACGACACAGTTGCGACGGTCGGGGCAGGCGCGCGCAATTTCGGTGAGATGATGCACCAGGTTATTGATCGCATCATCAGCATGCCATTCGGCATAGCTGAATCCAATCAGGTCAGACAGGCCGTCATCACGAAACACACAGTCAATGGGTTCTTCCCCAAACCGATAGATACGGTGCCGGCAAGGCTGATCGGGCTCGTGCACTGCCACGTCGGGACTGTGCTCTAAACTGTTCTGAATCACTGACTGGCCGCTGGCGCACCATTGGAAACCCTCCGCTGCCAACAGCCCCAAAGTTGCCTGACTCAAGCCGCCCTCGGAGGGCCAACAACCCACCGGGCGCATACCGAAATGGCGTTCAAAAGTCTCCAGCCCACGCTGCAGATGCCACACCGCACGTTCTTCGCCGCCCGGATAGCGGGTTATCAGGGGCAGATCGCTATCCGGTAGCGCCTCCCGCGCAGACTCCATATCCAGTAGCAACGGCAACATGGGATGCGCATAGGGGCTCATGGCCAGCTCGACTCGACCCTGTTCATAGAGCTTGCGATAGCGCGGTATAATCGAGCGCAACTCATCGTAAATCAGTTGCAATAACAGGCGTCGGTCATGGGGTGTGTAGCCGTGCTGTTTGTCCTGCAATTGCTGCACCACGGTGTTTTCACGCCGGGTTGTCTCGGCTACCCAGCCGAGGTGGTACCAGACCACCAGGTCGATAAAAAACTGCTGCGTCGCATACATGATGGCATCGGGGTTCTGCTCCAGCGCGTCGGCCATTGATGCCAGCCGTTGATAACCGGCAAAACGCTCGATTACACGCTTTTTGTTAGCCCGCAGGCATTTGCCCATAAGGATTGCACGTTGCTGGTTGTCCGCGGGCAGCGTCGGTTCAGCCAGGGCCGACAACAAATCATCCCGAATCGCACCACCGGCGTTGATAAAGCCATCGAGCTGACTGACGTAGTCTTCAATCTGGTCAAGTAATACCGGGGCAAAGTTGACCACCGCATAGGCACCGGGCTGTTGTTCAAGATGTGCAGCCATGTCGACATAGTCTTTCATCGCATGGAGATAGGTCCACGGTAACTGGAACTCGTCGCTGCGCAGGTCACGATATTCTGGCTGGTGCATATGCCAGCAAAACACGACCGGCATTGGGATATCAGACGACATGGGTAAACTCCTGCCCCAGCATTTCAGCAGTTACCAGAACAATACCCTTGTCGGTAACATGAAAGCGCCGCCGATCCTCTTCGGCATCGTAGCCAATAACCGTATTGCGCGGAATCTTGCAACCACGGTCAATAATGGCGCGACGAATTTTGCTGTGCCTGCCGATATCGACATCGGGAAACACCACGGTGTCTTCAACTTCGCAAAATGAGTGCACCCGCACCTTGGTAAACAGTAGCGAGCGGCGAACCATGGAACCCGAGACGATTGATCCACCGGACACCATCGAGTCAACCGCCATTCCGCGGCGGCCGTTATCATCGAATACAAATTTGGCTGGGGGAACCTGCTTTTGGTAGGTCCATATCGGCCAATCGTTATCGTACAGATTGAGCTCGGGACTGATACCGATCAGTTCCATATTGGCTTCCCAAAAGGCATCGACCGTGCCCACGTCGCGCCAGTAGGCGCGCTGGCTTTCTTCCTCACCATCGCGAAAAGGAAAGGCGCACACCTTGCGCTCACCGATTGCCGCAGGAATGATATCGCGACCAAAATCGTGACTGAAATTGGCGGCATGAACTTCCCGGGTCAACTCCTGGTAGAGCACTTCGGTACTGAAAACATAGATGCCCATCGATGCCAGAGCCCGGTCCGGACGACCAGGCATGGCCTTGGGCTGCTCGGGCTTTTCTTCGAACTCCACGATATTCATGTCCTCATCCACCGCCATCACACCAAAGGCTGACGCCTCCTCGAGGCCGACGTCGATACAACCCACGGTGATATCAGCTCCCCGCTCGACATGGGCCGCGAGCATTGTGCCGTAGTCCATCTTGTAGATGTGGTCGCCCGCCAAAATGAGGACATAGGCGGGCCGGTGTCGACGAATGATATCGAGGTTTTGCAAAATCGCATCCGCAGTACCCTGATACCAGGACGATTGAGTCCGTTGCTGGGCCGGAATCAATTCCACAAATTCGCCAAAGTTGCCACTTAAAAACCCCCAGCCCTGCTGCACATGGCGAATCAGGGAATGGGCTTTGTACTGGGTGAGGATGCCGACCCGGCGCACCCCGGAATTGACGCAGTTTGATAGTGGAAAGTCGATAATGCGGTATTTACCACCGAAAGGTACCGCGGGCTTGGCTCGCCACGTTGTCAGGTCATGCAGCCGGGAGCCCTTGCCACCCGCCAGGATCAACGCTAACGTATCCCGGGTTATCCGGCTGACGAATCGTCCGGAATGGTCATCACTCATCAAACCCTATCTCCTGCCATCAGTGGCACTGTTCTCTGCTTAGCACTGCGAAAATTGCTGATTTAGCCTATCAGGATAGTCGTTTTGCGGCCAGAACTGCTTGCGTTCGGCTGAATTATTATTGACCTGCCGCAATCGAGTTACCACCCTTTTGCCGCCAGCCTTGTATTATGATGGCGATACATTACCATTTCGTGAAACGGCTTAAAGCACCTCTGCTGAATTCGGGGACGACCCGGGCACTGCGCCTTGCCTTACCAGCCATCGCAGGTGCCCGCAAACCATCGCGGGCGCTGAACATTCAGGGAACCTGGCACAAGGTAAAAAATCAAAATGTCCACACACATCCCCGAGCCCTGGCAGCAACTGTTCGACGGTCGCCTGCACGATCCTTTCACTGTACTTGGAGTGCACCCTCAAGCCAGCAAAACTGTAGTCCGCGTACTCCTGCCCCACGCTGTGCAGGCGTGGTTGAAGTTGGCGTCGGACAAGGAAGTCGAACTCAACAGGAGCGACAGTAGCAGCCTGTTCACGCTCGACATTACGTCACAAAAAATAGACCAGCACTACCGCATTCGCTGGCTGGACCAAGAGGGCGTGGAGCATATCCAGTGTGACCCTTACAGTTTCCCCCCGCAGCTCAGCGACTTTGATTTACACCTGTTCGGTGAAGGCAAACACTGGCACATCTACCGCTTCCTCGGTGCCAACCCACGCTGCATTGATGGTATTGACGGCACCCTGTTTGCCACCTGGGCACCCAATGCGGAGCGGGTCAGCGTGGTGGGGGATTTCAACGCCTGGAATGGCAACTGTCACCCGATGCGGGTGCGCGGTAGCAGCGGAGTATGGGAATTGTTTGTGCCCGGCCTGGGAGCAGGCACACTGTATAAGTATGAACTCCGCAATCGCCAGCACGGAACGATACATAGCAAGGCAGATCCCTACGCCCGGCGCTGTGAGCTGAGGCCCCAAACGGCATCAGTGGTAACCGGCGTCGACCAGTACCGGTGGCAGGACCAGGCCTGGTTGCAGCAACGGCGCGACAGCGATTGGCTGCACAGCCCCATGTCGGTGTATGAAGTCCACCTCGGCTCGTGGCAACAAGATCCAGCCCGGGGCTTCCTCAACTACCGCGAGCTGGCGCACCGACTGGTGGAATATGTACAGCAACTCGGCTTCACTCACGTCGAGCTGTTGCCCATCACCGAGCATCCGCTGGACGATTCCTGGGGCTACCAGACCACCGGTTATTTTGCGCCCAGTTCGCGCTTCGGCAGCCCGGATGATTTTCGTTACCTGGTAGACTACTGTCACCAGCACGACATTGGTGTACTGCTGGACTGGGTGCCGGCGCATTTCCCGCGAGATGACCATGCCCTGGCGCGCTACGATGGCACAACCCTGTACGAGCATGCCGACCCGCAACGGGGAGAGCACCACGACTGGGGTACGCTTATTTACGACTATGGACGACGCGAAGTATCGAATTTCCTGCTCGCCAGCGCCAACTTCTGGCTGGAGGAATTTCACCTCGACGGCCTGCGAGTGGACGCGGTAGCGTCAATGATCTACCTCGACTACTCCCGCAAACCAGGTGAGTGGACCCCCAACATTCACGGCGGCCGGGAAAACCTGGAGGCTGTCGCTTTTTTGCGCGACCTCAATAGCCTCACCCATGGCGAACACCCCGGCACCCTGACTATTGCCGAGGAATCTACCGCCTGGCCCCAGGTAACCGGTCCGGTGTGGCTGGGGGGGCTTGGCTTTTCGATGAAGTGGAATATGGGCTGGATGAACGACAGCCTGGCCTACATGCAGCTCGATCCTATTTTTCGCAAGTACCAACACGACAAACTCACCTTTGGCTTGATGTACGCCTTCAGCGAAAACTTTGCCTTGCCGTTTTCCCACGATGAAGTCGTCCATGGCAAAAAATCCATGCTCGAAAAAATGCCGGGAGATGAATGGCAGCGCTTCGCCAATTTGCGCTTGCTCTACACCTACCTGTTCACCTACCCCGGCACCAAGCTGCTATTTATGGGTAACGAATTGGCCCAGTTGCGAGAGTGGTCTTGCAATCGCGAACTCGACTGGGATCTGCTGGAGCAGCCCCTCCACCGCGGGGTGCAGCTGCTGGTTACCGATCTGAACGCCATGTACCGTAAACAGAGCCCCCTCTACCGCCATTGTTTTGACGCCGAGGGCTTCGAGTGGATTGATTGCCATGATTCCACCCAATCGGTCATCAGCTACCTACGACGCGATGGCGATGAATACATTGTGGTGGTGCTCAACTTTACCCCCCAGCCGCGCCTGGATTACCGTATCGGGGTGCCATTGGCGGGTAGCTATCGGGAGCTGTTCAATTCCGACTCGCACTTCTACGGTGGCAGCAACCTCGGCAATGGCCTGCCAATGACCAGTGAACCTGGACAGTGGATGGCACAGAACCAATCTATCGCCCTGACACTGCCGCCACTGGGTGGCGTCATACTCAAGCACATCGGTTAAGGATATCTATTGTTATGCAAAGCCTGCTGTTTATAGCGAGCGAAGCCATTCCGTTCTGTAAAACCGGGGGCCTCGGGGACGTTGCCGCCAGTTTGCCGGAGGCGCTTGGCGAGCAAGGGTATGATGTCCGGGTGCTGCTGCCTGGCTATCCAGGAGCGTTGCAGGAAGCGCGCCGCGGGGTGGCTTTTGAGTTATTGCAGATGGAGCTCGAGGGTTACCAGTTCAGCCTGGTGGAAACCGTGCTCCCCGGCAGTAAAGTGTGTCACTGGCTGATCGACTGCCCGCAGTTGTTTGACCGCCCCGGCAACCCCTACCTCGACTCGACCGGGCAACCCTGGGCTGACAATCACCTGCGCTTTGCCCTGCTCTGCCGGGTGGGCGTAGAACTGGCCATGAACCGCGCGGGCCTGCAGTGGCAGCCCGGGATTGTGCACTGCAATGACTGGCAGACCGGCCTGGTGCCGGCTTTGCTCAGCCTTGAGACAGACCCACCAGCCAGTGTTTTCACCCTGCACAACCTCGCCTACCAGGGGCTGTTCAGCTATGACTGCTTTGCTGAACTGCAATTGCCCGACAAGTTGTTCAGCCCGGACGGCCTCGAATTTCATGGCCAGATGTCATTCATCAAAGGCGGGCTGTTGCTCGCAGACCGTATCAGTACCGTAAGCCCAAGCTACGCCCTTGAAATCCAGACAGAGGAGCTTGGCTATGGCCTGGATGGCTTGCTGCGCTATCGCAGCGATGTCCTGTCCGGCATTCTCAACGGCATTGATACCGCTGTGTGGAATCCTGCGACCGACCCGCTACTGGTAAAGAACTATGACCTGGGCACGCTAGCTGCCAAGCGGGAAAACAAAACAGCACTGCAACGGGATTACAAGCTGCACCCATCCCCGGCCCGCCCACTGCTCGGATTTGTCGGCCGGCTGGTGGAGCAAAAGGGCATCGACCTGATACTGGCAGCGATACCCGAGCTGGTAAGCGCCGGCGCCCAGTTCATTATTCTCGGCAGCGGTGAAACCCATCTGGAGCAGAGTCTGGCCCAACTGGCAGCCACGTATCCTGGCGACGTCGCGGTGATTGCGGGGTACGATGAAACCCTGTCTCATCAAATTGAAGCCGGGGCGGATATTTTTATCATGCCATCACGCTTCGAGCCCTGCGGCCTCAACCAGATGTACAGCCTGCGCTACGGCACCGTACCCGTGGTGCACCGCTGCGGCGGCCTCGCCGATACCGTGGTGGATTGCAGCCCCGCCAGCCTGGCCGATGGCAGTGCCAACGGCTTCAGCTTTGATCATGCCGATGTCGGCGGACTGCTGTATGCCGCCCTCCGTGCCCTCGAGTGCTACCGGGATGATGAGCGCTGGCAGAAGCTGCAAGACCGGGGCATGAGCCAGGATTGGTCATGGCAGCGCAGCGCGCGTGCCTACCAGCAGCTTTACCAGCATGCCCGGCAGATTGCCCTGGCTCGACAGGCACAAGCCGGGGACGCTTCTGGTTGATGTAGCCCCCAACACGGCAGGATGCCCTGCCAGGCAGCACCAAAGTATTGGATTGGTAATACAACAGGCCGATGAATGTGCTTGCAAGCACACCTGTCGAGCGTAACATTAACGCAAGCCGGTCGGGTAGATGCTATAGTCTCGACAGCTAATTACCACGGCCATCTGTCCTTTGTATCTTTTCCCCAGTTAACTGAAGCGTGAAGCAAAAAAATGAAGCAAGGTACCCGTTTTACCCTCGAAGTACGCCCCCAAATTCCCTCCTCCCTCGCGCGGCTTGAGATTCTGGCAAACGACCTGCTCTACAGCTGGGAGCGACGGGTGCGCAGCCTGTTCCACCGCCTCGACAATGAGCTGTGGGAAGACTGCAGTCACAACCCCAAGGTATTTTTGCGGCGCGTCTCGCAACAGGCGCTGGACGATGCGGTGCAGGATCGCTCGTACATGGAAGAATACCGGCGTGTCATTATCAGTTATGACTCTTATCGGGTCGGGCGCATGAACCCCGAAATGGCCGCACTATTTGATCCGGCGACAGACCTGGTCGCATACTTTTGCGCTGAATTCGGATTGCATGAAAGCTTTCCCATTTACTCTGGTGGCCTCGGCATCCTCGCCGGTGATCATTGCAAGGCGGCGAGTGATCTTGGCATACCTTTTATCGGTGTCGGCCTGCTGTACCAAAAGGGCTATTTTATCCAGACCATCGATGAACAGGGTAACCAGCTGGCCAGCTATACCCATTGTGGTGTCGAAGACTTGCCCATTGTTCAGGCACTGGCGGAAAACGGCGAGCCCCTGGAATTGGAAATCGAGTTTCCCGGACGCCAGGTCGCCATCAAAGTCTGGCAGGCCCGTGCCGGCCATATCACCCTGTTGCTGCTGGACACCGATCTGCCGCAGAACAATGAGCACGATCGCAGCATCACCCACCAGTTGTACGGTGGCGGCTCCGAGACCCGCATTATGCAGGAGATCATCCTTGGCATCGGCGGCACCCGGGCCCTGAGTATGATGGGAAAAACGCCGAGCGTGTGGCATATCAATGAAGGGCACTCAGCATTCCAGATTCTTGAGCGCTGCCGGTCTCACGTGCAGCGCGGACTCGATTTTGACAGCGCGCTTGAATTGGTCGCCGCTGGCACGGTATTCACCACCCATACCCCGGTACCCGCCGGCCACGATATTTTCTCCCGGGATCTGGTCGCCAACTACTTTGAAGCCTATAGTCACGACCTGGGCATTGGTTTTGACAAGCTCTACCAACTGGGACAGGCGCCCCACGGCAGCGATGGTTTCAACATGACGGTGCTGGCCATCAGGGGCTCGCGATTTCGCAATGGGGTGAGCCGAATCCATGGCTCAGTCGCGTCGACCATGGAGGCCGCACTGTGGCCCCAGATTCCCCAAAACGAAAATCCGATAGACTACGTCACCAACGGTGTGCATGTCCCTACCTTTTTATCCCGGGAATGGGTCAGTCTGTTCGATCTGCGCTTTGATGACTGGCAAGGCGAGTTTCTGAACAACGAGTTCTGGAGCCGCATCAACGAGATTCCGGATCACCAGTACTGGAGCGTACACAAGGCTATCAAGCAGCAAATGCTTGAAGATATCTGCCTGCGGGTTAAACGCCAGGACCTGCGGAATCACAGTAGCCATGCGCATACCCAGCGCGTACTAAGCGCTATATCAGACCCGGATTCTGACATCCTGGTGATGGGCTTTGCCCGCCGCTTTGCCACCTACAAGCGCGCCACCTTGTTGTTCTCAGACCCGCAGCGACTGGCAGCACTGCTGAACGATCCCGAGCGCCCTGCGGTCATTGTGTTTGCCGGCAAAGCCCATCCCAACGATGTCCCGGGCCAACACTTGATTCGGGTAATTCATGAATTCTCGATTCGCCCGGAGTTCATTGGCAAGATCATCCTCCTGGAAGGCTACGATATGGCGCTGGCACGCCGGCTGGTGTCTGGCGTCGATGTGTGGCTCAACACCCCGGAATACCCACTGGAGGCCAGTGGCACCTCGGGTCAAAAGGCCGCCATAAACGGCGCCATTAACCTCAGTGTACTGGATGGCTGGTGGGGCGAGGGCTACAACCACCAAAATGGCTGGGCCATTACGCCGCGAGGCACCGATCATGATCTGGACTACCGCAATCGCGAAGAGGCGCACGATCTGCTGGAGATTCTTGAGCACGAAGTTATCCCCTCTTATTATGATCGCGACGGTCGCGGCTACTCAAAAAGCTGGGTCCAAATGTCGAAAGCCTCAATGATATCGATTATTCCTCGCTTCAACTCCCATCGCATGCTGCGGGACTATGTCACCAAATTTTACCATCCGGCCCAGCTGCAGCGGCGAATAATGCTGGAGGACAACGACTCCAATGCGCGCCGGCTCTCCGAGTGGAAGAAAAAAGTGCAGCACTGCTGGCCCGGAGTCACGATCCATCTAGAGGACACACCTCCCGCCCACACCAGCCATGGCAATTCACTGCCGCTGCGGGTGCGAGCCCATCTCAATGGGCTGGCCGCGGAGGATGTGGTGGTGGAGTGCCTGGTCGGCCAGGCCACCAATGATGAGGAGTTTAGCGTGGCGCAGACCGCGCGCCTGGTTGCTTGCGAGCAAGAGGGTGACGGCCTGCAATTTGGCCTCGACCTGACGCCACAGCTGTCCGGTTTGCAATACTACAAAATCCGCATGTATCCACACAATCCATTGCTGTGTCACCGCTTTGAAACCGGCGCTATGATCTGGCTGTAACGGCGTAGCGCGGGTCGGTGATTATCAATCGTTCTGGCGACTGCACGATATCAGCGGTTGCCAGAATTTTTCCCTTAGTTACTTTGGGTGTTTATACGCCGCAGGTTTCTGTAAACTCCGCGCTCTATCCCTGCTACGATCAAAATTTCCATGCGCAAAACTCTTATCTTCGCGATACTGGCGGTATACCCCGGCTTACTCTGGGCCGATGTGTTTGAGAAAGGCGACTCCATCCTGGTACAAACCAGCCTTTACACTCTGCATTTTGACCCCGACGAAGACCACACCAATAACCAGCGCCTGCTGGCGGTGGAACTGGATAAAGCATCCGGTTGGGTTTTCGGCTTCGCCTTTTTTCAGAACTCCTTCGACCAACCGTCGCAATACCTATTCGGCGGCTATTCGTGGACCTTGCCGAAAACCCGGGATATGGCCTATTTCAAGTTGACCGGTGGCCTGTTACACGGCTACAAAGGCGAGCATCAGGACGCTATCCCGTTCAACAGCTCTGGCATTGCACCGGCAATTCTGCCCAGTTTTGGTATCAAATATAAATGGGTTTCGTCGGAACTGATGATATTCGGCACCGCGGGCCTCATGTTCAGTCTTGGGGTTAATTTTCCGATCGGCGGCGATTAGCGCCAATCCTAGGCTTTCAAGGCAGCAACAATATCGCCCAACCGCTCTTTGTCTTCGCGCAGCGCTTTGGGAATATCCAGCAACACCGATGTGTAGGCACCCGCGGCCCGCTGCTTGAGTTGTGGCGCCAGTTGCTCGTAAGTGCCGACCACCGCCCATTCAGCGAGCATCTCATCCGAAATTTGCGCGCCGAGTTCAGACCACTTTCCCTGCACAGAAAGATGGTGCAGCCGTGCACCCAGATCTTGCCAGCCATGAAACTCCAGTACCGCGTGGTAGGAGCGCGTGGAGGCATAAAACGCAATTTGCTGTTTCAGCTCGGCCACCGCCTGGCGCACACCCTCCTCGTCTGCTGCGACGGCTAAAAATGGTGAACCCACCACGTCGACATCGGCCAGGTCACGACCGGTTTTTGCTGCACCGGCAGCAATCGCCGGCATAATAACCTCCCGGGTGTAGCGAAACGTGGCGACCGGGTGGGCGCGCAAACCAGCGCACAGCTCACCACATAGGCGCGCGTTGTAGGTATTCACAGCAGCGATATAAACCGGAATATCGGGGTGCTCGATGGGGCCCGGATTAAAAAACGGCGGCATCAGCGTGAACTGGTAATGTTCGCCCTCGAAGTAGCTGGGCGCCGAAGGGTTCTGGAAAGACTTGAATATGGCTTGCAGGCAGAGGATGTAGTCACGCAAGCGCGGGCCCGGCGCAGCATTCCAGCTACTGGCGTAGCGCCGCTCGATATGACCCTTGACCTGGGTGCCCAGCCCCAACTGGAAGCGACCGCCGGAAAGATGCTGTAAATCCCATGCGACCTGGGCTGTTGCCAACGGGCTGCGGGGAAAAGCCACCGCCACATTGGTTCCAAGGCGTATCTGACGGGTGTGTTCGGCGACAATCGCCAGCGGCAGAAACGGATCGTGACCGGCTTCGGGGGTATTGACCACATCGAAACCCAGGCGTTCGCAGCGCCGCCCCGCCTCTGCGATTGATTCCAGATTCTGTGCATCCTGGCCTCGACCTGCATATTGGCCGCTTTCGGGCCCGAGGATTACCGCCTCCAGTTTCAAGCCCATAGCTGTCTGCTCTTCCATTCCAAAACTGCTGTAATGTTCATCATGGTGCAACTCCAAAGCATTGCCAGGGCGCTTCAGCTGCCGGCCAGGGTTACGCCAGTAAACGTTCGATTGCGGCCGCATTGGGCCGCTCGACGACGCCTTTTTCGGTAACCAGCGCGTCTACCAGAGCGGCGGGAGTCACATCGAACACCGGATTAACTGCTTTGACCCCGTGGGGCGCGATCACAATATCGCCGAATCGGGTAATCTCATCCCCGCAGCGCTGCTCCAGCGGTATTGAGTCACCATCTGGCATTGCCATATCGATGGTCGAGCTTGGCAAGGCCACCATAAACCGCAGCCGGTGATGACGCGCCAGCACCGCCAGGTTGTAGGTACCTATTTTATTGGCGACGTCGCCATTGCGCGCCACCCGGTCGGCGCCAACAATGACCCAGTCGATCTGCCCACTGCGCATTAGCGAACCGGCAGAGCCTTCAGTTACGATGGATACCGGGATATCGTCCTGCTGCAATTCCCAAGCGGTCAAGCGGCTGCCCTGCATCCAGGGTCGGGTTTCACCGGCATAAACCCGGGCTAACTTGCCCTGCTCATGGGCGGCACGAATCACACCCAGGGCAGTGCCATAGCCACCGGTTGCCAATGCACCCGCATTACAGTGGGTATAGACGCGGCAACCGGGTGTCAGCAGTTGCGCGCCCCTGCGGCCCAGGCTGTGATTGGCTGCTATATCGCGGCGGTGTATCTGCAGGGCCAACTGCTCAAGTCTCGCCGCCATATCGGCACCGCCCGCCGCCAATTCCCGGCGCACCTGTTCAAGCGCCCAAAATAAATTCACAGCGGTAGGCCGTGATGCTGCCAGGGCATCGAGCGCAGGCTGCATCGCTGCATGCCAGGCTGCGGCAGTCGTCAGCTTGGGCTGCACCCGCCGGGCAGCCAGAGCGGCCCCATAAGCCGCGGCGATACCGATGGCCGGGGCACCCCGCACCGCCATATTGGCGATTGCGGCAGCAACTTGCTCTGCGCTATCGAGATCCAGGTATTCTATTGTGTGGGGCAACAAGCGCTGATCCAGCAGCGCCAGACTGGTCTTTTGCCAGCGCAGTGCCGGATAGGTTTCTTGCATTATCGGAGCCTGATCAGGGTGAGCAATACGCTGTCACCATAGCCCGGGTATTGTGCCGTCGGCTCTACACCAGCGCAAGCCGGCAGGTCCGGGGATTGTGTTGTAAATCAGGACAAAACTGTTTTTCCAGCCCGTAGATTATTGCCAAAGGACACCCGCAATAGGTACTATTAACGTTTGGTCAAAAATCTGTCGTCCCACCCTTTGCAATACTTACAAGCTACCCTTCGAGCTCATCATCCCTGCTCGGCGGTCAACAATGGAGTTAAGCTATGATTCGCGTCGTGTTCAACCAGAAGGGTGGCGTTGGCAAGTCCAGCATCACCACCAACCTCGCGGCCATCAGCGCTGCCTATGGCTATCGTACGCTGCTGGTAGATCTGGACTCCCAGTGCAACACCAGCCAGTATGTACTGGGCGCGGGCGCCGAAAGCCCCGAGGATAACATTGCCGACTACTACCAGCAGACCCTGGGATTTAATCTGTTCCGCCGTGAACCGATGGATTTTGTCCATGACACCAATTTCGAGAATCTTTACATTGTTCCCGGGCACCACGATTTGCTGGATATCGAATCCAAGCTGCAAAGCAAGCACAAGATTTACAAATTACGCGACTTGCTGGGCGAGCTGGGCAGTGAGTTTGATCGCATCTACATCGACACCCCGCCGGCTTTCAATTTTTATTCCCTGTCAGCGCTCATCGCTGCCGACAAGGTGTTGATACCCTTTGACTGCGACGCCTTTTCGCGCAAGGCTCTCTACGCCTTGCTCGCCAACATCCAGGAAACCCAGGAAGACCATAGTGAGAAA
>CAVROQ010000012.1:0-443667 GCA_963722805.1 uncultured Gammaproteobacteria bacterium | reverse complement strand
GTGGCGGGCGGTAGATCAAGACGGCGAAGTCGTTGATGTGTATCTCCAGACCAAGAGGAACGGGGCTGCGGCTAAACGCTTCTTCAAGCGCCTGTTACGAAATTATGGAGGCGAGCCCAGAAAGATCTGTACAGATAAATTGCGGAGCTATGGCGTAGCACATCGTGAGTTGATGCCGGATGTTATTCACGATACTTCTCAGTATGCCAATAATCGGGCTGAACAATCGCATGAAGGGACCCGGGTGCGAGAGCGAGGTATGCGACGGTTCAAATCGATGAGGCAGGCTCAGCGATTCCTGGGTGGCCATTCTGGCGCATCGACGCCGAAATGATAGGGTGAGGAGGAGTCCATCCCATTGCTTACGCAGATAGCATTGAATGACCAGAAAAAACGGCACGATTATATTTACAGGAGGGACAGGGCTGATATGGTAAGCACTTGTAGTGCTCCCCGGCAGTAAAGCCGCAAGCATCACCTCTCGTGGGATAGCGAGATTACAGATCCAGACTTGGTTTCTGTTATGCTTCGAAGTCGTCCGGCTGTTGGAGATTTTTTGTGCACAGCGCCCTGATCCAAGCCCTCCCCAAAGTTGACCGTCCGGGCGATATCTGCTCAGCAGGTGATCTTCCACTGACGATGCCGGGTCTTGAGGTTGAAGGGCTTGGACTTCTACGTTTACCGTTAGCTGAACGACAGGCTCGCAAGTTGATCAAGTGTTGTCAGCAAGCCCCTTATGGTAAGGGCTCGCAAACCCTGGTCGATATAGCGGTGCGGCGCGTCTGGGAGCTCGATGGGAAGTATGTTCGATTTACCAATCCCAAATGGGAAAATTTGATCGATTCAATAGTTGAGGTGGTGCAGCAACAACTGGGTCTCAAAGAGAAAAAGTTAACCGCACATTTATACAAATTGTTGGTGTATGAGAAGGGCAGTTTTTTCCTGCCGCACCGCGATGGCGAAAAACTCGATCGCATGGTTGCGACCCTCGTTGTTGTCCTTCCCTCGGCGGAAGGAGCGCCGCCAGCATCTGCACGGGATCATTGATGACAATAAATGCGATCTCACCCATGTTACTGAGCGGCGCGGCAGGCCTTATACATTGGTATGTACCAAGACGACGGCATCCTTTCAGCGGGCCTGCCAGATTTATAAGCGGGATACGGACAACCTTTCCCGGATAGTGCATCTCGAGCAAGGGCTGGCCTGATGCTCGTGGCTGACCCAGCGCCGGTCAAGGGTTCTTAACCCCCGCGAGGACCCGGCAGGTATTGGCAATAGAAAAGGAGGTTTTCCAGGTATGAAGCCAGGGAGAAATGATCTGTGCCCCTGTGGCAGCGGCAAGAAGTACAAGCACTGCTGTCTGCAGAATGAGCCGGGAAGTAAAAGCGAGCGGCCGGGAGTAGCGCAGAGCGTGGCTGATGAAATAGCCGCGGCCGCCGCGGAGCAGCCTTTTGATTCGCTGGATGAGTTAAACGCCTTCACCGCCCAGCTGATGGACGAGCGTAATCGCTGGGCCACGGCTGAGTTTTGCGGCCTATCACCTGAGCAGATGTCCCACCTGCTCTACAAGCCGTTTGCCTCGCCGGAAACCATCGAGTTTTCAACCGCCATAGTGCCGGGTCCGGATATCGCCATAATGCGGCTGTTCATGACATTGGTGGATGCCATTGGTGAAAGTGGATTGAAAGCCACAGCCACGGGGAATCTGCCACTGAAGTTTTGCAAGGCGATCGCCCAAGAGCTGCGGCAGGAAGATGACGGCACAGACAGGTTACTCTTCGGTGGTATTCGCGGCGAGAGAGACCTCGGGGTATTGCACTGCACACGCCTGGTGGCAGAACTCGCCGGATTGCTTCGCAAGTATCGCGGGAAGTTTATCCTGACCCGGAGATGCCGGGATATGCTCAACCGTCAGGATAGCGGTGGTCTGTATTTTGAACTGTTCAAGGCCTACACCACAAAATTTAACTGGGGCTATCGGGATGGGTATCCGGAAGCAGAGCTGGTGCAGCACTCTTTCCTTTATACATTGTTCCTCCTTACTTCTTTCGGCGCAAAGCCGCGACCCCAGCGGTTCTACGAAGATAAGTTCCTGACGGCTTTTCCCATGGCTTTGGAGATGTTTCCGGAGACGGCCTATAGCACCGCTGAAGCGAGTGCCCGTTGCTGTTACTTTCTTCGCTCTCTGGAGCTGTTTGCCGTATTTTTCGGATTGGCAGAGCTGACGGTCGAGGCGTCGCAGGAGTGGTACTCCCGCAAGTATGCAATTCGCAAATCAGACCTGCTGGACCAATTTTTAACCTTCCAGTTATAGGGAATGACAGTGGATGGCATTAACGCATATTGCAGGGCGCCTGGGTGTGGAATGGCTTGGCAATCCCAGTAGTATGCGATATAACACCAATAGTATGACGTGTGATATGTTACCGAAGGAGTCGCTTCATGGGCACCAAACGCAAAACCATCACCATTACAGACACTCAGGACAACTGGATCAAAAACCAGATAAACGCTGGCGCATACACCAATGACAGCGAGTATATTCGCGATCTCATCAGGCGCGATCAAACCAGTCAAGCCGATATTGAAGCAATTCGCGCTGCACTGATCGAAGGCGAAGAAAGTGGAGTAGCAAAGCCATTTGACGCAAACCGATTTAAGGCCGAAATGACTGCAAAGCATGTCTCAGACTGAATATCGGCTCTCGCCAAAAGCGCGAGACGATATGGAGACCCTTTGGTTATATTCATTATTGCAATGGGGACTGGATCAAACCGATAAGTACATTGACGATTTAGCCAGTGCATTTTTGTTATTGGCCACCAACCCCAAATTGGGGGCGGCGTGCGACAACATCAGAACGGGCTACCGTAAACACCCAGTGCTCCGTCATGTCATCTACTATCGCAAAACCGACTACGGAATTGAGATCGTCCGCTTGCTACATGATCGCCAGTTGGCCACGAGATCCTTGTAATGGGAAATGCCTCGTGTCCCAGGATCAACCCAATTAGGTTTCCCCTCTCCCTCCTGAATATTCAATCGTGTTGAATTTATTGACTATTTTCTCCGCGGGGTGAAGGATAGGGGAATGTCAATTCTTGGTCTCACAATCCATTTTTTTACTTTCCTTGTTCAAATCGCTGCGTCAATTGGTCCTGGAAAATCTTGCACTTAAGCAACAGGTGACGTTGCTCCGCCAATCAGTGAAGAAGCCTCGGCCATCCATGGCTGACAAGCTATTCTGGGTACTCTTTTCGCGATATGTGGATGGCTGGCGTCATCGACTCCACGGCCTTCATCCGGACACCGTTGTGCGGTGGCATCGGCAGGGTTTCCGCCATTAATGGCGCTGGAAGAGTCGAGGCCGGAAACCGGGACGGCCTGCCATTGATTTCGCTCTACGCAAACTGATTCAAGAAGTGCAGACGGCCAACATTTGCTGGGGTGCGCCTCGAATCCAAGGTGAATGGCTAAAGCTTGGTATTGATATCTCTCAAGCGACAGTTTCAAGCTATATGTTGCATCCGAAAAGACCACCTTCGCAGAACTGGGGAACGTTTCTGAGTAATCATGCAGAGTGTTTGGCAGCGATGGATTTCTTTACTATCCCCACCGCCAAATTTCGAGTGCTCTATGTGTAATAAGCCGCCCGATTGCTCTGGCGGCAGAACGCGGCGCTTGCCGCTTAAAAAAGGAGATGCTTTACGGCTTGCCCGAAAGCCAGGTTTCGAGTTGTGCTTCAGTTATGCCAAGGCCGATAATTGCGCCAGCATGCAGCGTACTGAGATCAGCCAGAGTCATCGCGGTAAATTTATCAATATCTTCGACCCCTTGCTCCTTGCAATAGTTTTCAATCAGTTCTTCTGCTGCCGACCCATGTAAGCCTTGTTTAACGATTTGACCCATGATCGCTTTTCGCTGCTGCCGATACTGAATGCGGAAGGCATCAATTTCTCCGAGCGATTTTTTGACCACGCCGTATTGCTCGCAGGAGCGGGAATATGCCCAGGCGAAAAGCTCAAGCATCGGTTCAACATCATTTTTTTCGTAGATAGCCAGAAGCGCGGCAGTGTAATCATCTCGCGCAACATCGATAAAACTGAGCGGACACAGATTGCTTTTGATAAACGGAATATTGCAGCTTAAACGTGAGGTTCTTTTGTTCACATCCTCAAACGCCTGCAAGTAGGAGAAATGCACCAGCAAAAAGAAGCTTTGCTCAAACGGGTCTTTGATCTTTTTTGCTTTTTGCAAAATCAGCTCAAAGAGTTCTTTTAAACTATGCGGATTATCCAGAGGCTTATAAGTGGATTGGCCGACATTCACTTCTAATGTTCGGATATTTCCACAAGCATTAGGGTTGGCAAGCAAATCTTGTGACAGCAAGTGGTGCAAATTGCGAATGGTCAGATTGTTAAGCTCTATATCCTGTGCGTTTTCCACCAAAAACAATATGGCTTCTTTATGGTTCATGATCATCACGGTTTCTTCCTGAACTTTGCCTTCAGCCGTGACGCCTTCTTCCACCAGCTTTTGTGTATCCAAGCGGGAGTAGGTATTGCCTTCCAGGCGGCTGGAGTTATAGGACAAGTCGATCAGAAGCCGCTGGCTGATTTGCCGAGCGTAAGTGCCCGCCGCCAACTGCTCATCAAAGCGTTTGCCTTCTTGAAAGAGCGCTTCTCTTATCTTTTTAGGGACATATTGGCTTTGATTAGGGACATATGAGTCCAAAAAATCACGATTATAGGACACTTTTTCCCGAGCATAGAGGGGCGTTTCCAGAAATTTGAGTTTTTCCTGGCTTTTAGTGCTGAAGATATTGGCAAAATTGTCCTTTAAATGTCTTTTCTCTGTCGCTATGGAGACTTCAACCGGGTGATAGCGAGTTGCCTTTCGTTCACCTTTTCTGGCGATACGATCTTCATCAACGAGCGCTGTTAATCGCCTTTGTAAGGTCTTGCCATTGATAGTAAAGTTAAGTCTTTCTGAGACTTGCCCACGAGAAAGCCCTTCAGGATGTTTCCCCAGAAGGGTGATGATTTCCTCGTTTTGTTGTTCAATTTCTTGTGTCATGCTTACTTCCAAAATGTCCCTTAAATCAAGCTAGCGTATTTAAAGGACATTATCAATCCATTTTTAGGACGTCATCCATTTTAAAGGACATTATATTTCGGGTTCGTAGCCCCGACCATTGTCTCTTTCTGTTTTCGGCCTTTGGTTTTTCCTCTGTCCCTCCTGAATATTCAATCGTGTTGAATGTATTGACTATTTTTTCTCCGGGTGTAATCCGCTCGGCGGCAGGCTCGCCGAGCAGCTCCCTGTGATCTGGCGTTAAAAAATTCTGGCCGCAAACACCGCAGCCAAGCGTGGGAATAGGGGACAAAAACCTTACGAGTAATGCATTGGTGGGGCCCGTAATCAGAGGGCTGTAGCGGCGCGAAGCAAGTAAAGGTTACTCGTCAATATCATGCTAACTTTTTGAAAAAAATAGATTAAAGCGCGAAATTTTGACTCCTCAGGTCGCGGGTTCAAGACCCGTCGGCCACCCCATTATTTCCTTTTAAAAACAATATCCTATCGAGCATTTCGTCTCCGACCCTTGGTATTCATACCGGTGTGCGAGTCATTCAGTCCCGTCAGGGGCTTTCACTGGCGTATTTCAAGCTTGCGCAATGCAGTCGCGGGTAATAAGCGTGTGTCACTGTACTAACGCTTAGGCAAGCGAAGGGCCGCGATTGCGTGCTGTAAGGGAGATCACCTTTGGCTGCATAGATAGCGCAAGGTCCAGTGCAGAGAAAAGGTCGGCATTCCAAACCTTGAGCAGCACCCTACCGGTCTTGGCTTGCCAAATCACCAAGCCCGAATCAACTTCATAGGAATCCGACCCGGGGGGGCGTGTTGATGTCCATCGGAATTTTTTGGATCTCAACGCCACCGGCGAGCAACTGCTCAATGCGACCATAGCGCAAGGATTGCTGGCCGCTCGATCGGCTGGCAACCCAGCCACCGATAGTGGACAGTTCGCATGACTGGGGGAAGTGCCCTGGGTCAAGATTTTGCAACACCAAATTTTCTGCTAAAAGAACCGCCCGCACTGGCCGGCAGTTCCTGCCCGTTGGCCTTATCGAGCCGCTCAAACTCCAGGCTGAGATAAGCAGCCAGTTTATTGAGTTTCGGGATCGCCTTGACGCAGGCATGCCATTTTGGGACTTATCTGCATACCGGCGCCGTGGAAACCGCTGAGCTTCAGTGGCGCAAACTTGCAGGCAACCTACCCGATGACGAGGCTAATCGGGTCTTCCGTCCTTAACATCGCGTTTGCAAGGTATGATGACAGCTTGAAGGTAAGGCTAACCGGAGCATTGGGCGGGCTGCTGTACCTGCAACGCCTGGAAGTGGACAAAGCCAAAGTTCTTGGTAAGCTTGAGGCATTTTCCCCGGCAAAAGAAGGAGAAGAAAAAATGAATAAGTTCGCCGAAACAGTACTCAGTCGCGGCCTGGCGGCGAACCAGCGCCTGACCAAGACCGCAGCCAACGGTTTTGACTGGCTGTTCCGCCGCGACACTATGATTCAGTCAGGTCGCACGTGGTTCGAGCTGGTGTACGACAGCGATGCCATGGCCGTACGTTACTACGATCTGGTCGATGAGGACGACATAGAGCTGGCCGATGGCAGTCGCATGCCGGTGCAGAAGAAAAAGCATGACGTACCTCTGGTCATCGTTCCACCGCTGGCTGTCATTACTGACAGCTTCGACCTTATGCCCCAGCTGAGCCTGGTTCGCTATATGGCCGCCGCCGGTTATAAGACTTATCTGGTTGACTGGTCGCCACCGGAAAGAAGACATGCCGATTTCGATCTGCGCAGCTATTCCCTTGATATGCTCAGCACAGCACTGGAGAAGGTTCGGCTGCACTCCGGCAGCGAGGACCTGTCGATGATGGGATGGTGCCTGGGTGGATTGCTATGCCTGATGTATCAGGGGCAGACCCAGGACCCTCATATACGCAATACCATTACCGTCGCCAGCCCTATTGACGTCAGTGCCGGCGGCCCCCTGGCTGCTGTGTATCAGGCACTCAACGCGCCCGCCCGGCTGGTTCGCAACTACACCAATTTCAGACTGCATTCCCTGAACCCGGCGCGCAGCTTTATTCCCGGCTGGGCGAATGCCCTGACCTTCAAGTCATTGGATCCGATTGGTAGCGTGACCACCTACTGGGATTTGCTGGCGGGGCTGTCAGACCGTAAATTCGTCGAAAAGTACACGACAACCTCTGATTACCTGAATAATATGACTGCCTACCCCGGAGGTGTCATCCAGGATATGGCTGTGCATTTGCTGGTCGACAACAAGCTCGCCGATGGCCGGGTTGAGCTCAGGGACAGTGTTGTGGAACTTGACAAGGTTCAGTCAGCCCTGCTGTCTTTTGCTGGCGAGACCGATACCCTGGTTCCGCCGGAAATTGCTGAAAAGGTCATAGACATCGTTGGCTCAAAAGACAAGACTTACCAGGTGGCGCCGGGGGGGCACATGGGTGTGTTTCTGGGTAGCAAGGCACAGAAGGTCGTCTGGAAAGAAAGTGTTGACTGGTTAGCACCGCGTTCCAAAGCCTGATTCAGGAACAGGTCGTAGCCACGCTTTTTCGGTGGCGCCGGGATAGCGCCCCTGTTCCCGTGATAGTTCTTGCATCGCACCGCGATGCCTGGAAATTGGGGGCGGATTAAAAACTACCCCTAGCCCCCGATTATGGGGCAGCGCTTGGAGCGCCATTACAGGCAATCGCCCGGCGCTGCAATCTCCAGCATCCAGCGCAGTTCGCCATAGATTGTTGCTGTCACTGCGATGGTGTTCGCTTGGGTTCCTCCTGAGTAAGCTTCTGAACAATCGCTTCAGCAGCCATTTCTGTTTGTGATGACTGATGAAAGCCAGTAACGACCGCCGGTCTGCGTGAATCGAGATTGATGTAGAACAGGGCCAGCGACGGCGGCTCAGTCGATGCTGGTTGCGGCGAGATGTATTACATTCATTCTATACTCGTGACAAAACCGGAGACAGCATGAACATGACCCCCGAACCCCTGCCTGATCACAGCATTGGGAAACGCACCATCGGCCGCAACTCGCAGGTGTTCCGTTGATCTGGCTGGTCCTGATCATCACGCTGGCGCTGGTCGTGGCATGGCCGGTGCTCAGGGAACGACAACGCAGCCCGATGGATGCCGCCGCCCGCAAAAACGCGCCGGGACAATTTGTGACGCTCTCGCAGGGTGTGACGCATTATCAGTGGATCGGGCCTGTTGGCGGGCCGATCGCTGTCTGCGTGCATGGGCTGACTACGCCCAGCTACGCCTGGCACGGGCTGGCACAGGGACTGACCGCTCTGGGATACCGCGTTCTTGTCTATGATCTTTACGGGCGCGGTTATTCTGACCGCCCGGCCGGGTTACAGACCAGGGAGTTTTTCCTGCGTCAACTGGACGATCTTCTCGCCGACCAGCATGTTGAGGACGATATCACCCTGTTGGGATATTCCATGGGCGGCGCAATCTCAGCGATCTGGGCGGCCGCGCATCCCCAACGCACCCGCCAGTTGATATTGCTTACGCCTGCCGGAATGGGCGCAAATGCGGATGCCGTCACGCGGTTTATCGTGCGCACGCAGATTGTCGGTGACTGGCTGATGTTGGCCGTGTTTCCGAGCCAGCTCCGTAAACGCACCGAAGCCGAGCGCGCTCTGCCCAGTTCGGTTGATCGAATTGTCGACCGTCAACAGGCGGAGTTGAGATTTCGCGGTTACATCCCCGGGGTTCTGTCCAGCATCCGCGGATTGCTGGACGGCGATCTGCAGGACGAACATCGCGCGCTGCACCGTGCTAACGTTCCAGTGCTGGCATTCTGGGGGCGCGAGGATGACCTGATACCACTGACCGCCATGGGCCAGCTGATCGAATGGAACCCCAATTGCCGGCAAGCGGTGATTGATGGCGCCGGACACGGGTTGCCATACACACATACTGAAAAAGTTCTTGACGTGTTGCGGGACACTCGCGTCAAATTTCAGTCTTCGGGTGCGTGTCACACCAGCTCGAAGGGACAGGGGACGTGAGCGGTACCAGCCCATCGAGACCTGCGAGCGGTGCGCCGGTAAGCTCAAGTTATTGTCGAGACGTGGAACCACCGCATAGAGGATCCTGCTGTCATTGAGAGAAGCCTGTCCCACCTGAATGGCAAGGCGCCCTCCGCCGGGGCGGCCGTTTTACCTGAGGACGGTGCGTCACCGCCGCTTTTCGACGGACTCCATGGCAGCTTGATCACCTGCTCTGCAGACCCTTTCAGGAAAGCGGCGACTTTACTACTGGTCTGTGGGCAGGCGTTGGCCTGAAATCGAGGGAAAGCCGGGCGCCACCAGGTGAACGCGGCGAAACGGGCTCGGTGCCCCCGGCTGGTTTCGGTGGGGCGGGGGTCAATCGAAGGCAGATCACTGGAGGTCGACTTCCGCGATGGCAGGCTCTATGGTCGTTATACCTGCACAGCTTAGGCTTGATATTTCGGGCACTGGTTTTTTGCCCTGCAATGCGAATCGCAGCTAGCGTGAAACGAATGAACTTCCAGAAAACAGGATACGATTCGAATTCCTTTTTAGTCGATGCTGCGCTCGGCGTGGTCGACGGTGCAGATTCGGTATTGTGGTGTTACGCCTTTGCATCGATTGTGTTCAGCGGCGTGATGTCGGTCTTTTTGCCTCTCGGTCTTGTCATCTTTCTTGGTGGCTGGGCCCTGTTAAGTATTTTCATTGCGCTGACCAGCCGCGCACCGGTGCACATGATTGCAATCGATGAGCAGGCGGTGGTTATTATCGGTTCGATCTCCGCCCTGATGATTGCAAGTTTTGGCGACGAGGCAGCGTCGCTGCGCGGCCTGGCGACCATACTTGCCATCATGAGCCTGGTATCGTTCGCGGTGGCCATTAGTTTCTTTCTCGCCAGCCGTTATCATCTTGCAAGGCTACTCGAATTGCTACCCTATCCGGTGATTTGCGGTTTTATGGCGGGCATCGGCTGGCTGCTGCTGGACGCCGCTATGATGGTTGCACTGGACACCCCGATTTCGCTCGAACTCTGGCATCAACTTTCAGCCGACAATAACATCGTCAGGCTCGCCCTGGGCCTGGCTGGTGGTTTTTTCCTGCTGATATTTACCCATCGCATCCAACACACCTGGGCGTTACCGGTGAGTTTAGGGTCAGAGTAAAAACTACCCTTATATTGAAGCCAAAAATAATTCTATTCCACGTATTGAGTTTTAATCTGCCCCCAAATATCCACCTAAGGCACCTCTGATCAATTCGGTAATGCTTCAGCGGAGCCTCTGGCGTACATTGGCAAGGCGCGCCGCGAAGGTCAAGGCTGGTTGTCCTTGACGAGTGGTGCAAGCGGATGGCCGCCCCCTTGTCCAATGTGCGCCAGAGGCCCGCCCTGCGGGGCTTTGCGTCGCGTTTGTCTACTGCGTTACAGCCGTTTGAAAGGCAACCAGCCTTCCTGCACGACTGCGCCTAGTGGCCAAACCCGACGCAAAGCCTGAAGCGTCACCGAATTAATCAGAGTTGCCCTAAATAGAAGTTGATCTCTAGCGCATCGCGCCTAAAAGACACGTTGAGGAGAAAGTATTGTATTGTTAGTGACTGTCGAGCTCCCAAGGATTTTCAGTTTCAGCACCTTTGAGTCCCAACTTCCAAACCCTGCCATAGTGCTTATAGTGACCGGCTTGAATCCCTGCTCTTCGGCCCATCCCGTGATATAAATCCAAGTGACTCTGGTTGACCGCTCCGCCCGTGTCGAGCACTAACAGTAAGCGAAGTGCGTGAGCACCCGACCAAGTTCCGTCCGCATTGAGTAATGGTACCTCGGCTAAAACCGGTGTCCCCATCGGCAACCAGTCTCGATCCCCCGCTACCGAGGCCATTGGCAGCAGAGGAATGCCTGCCGAGCCTCTCACCGCTAAATCTTCTTTTGGTTCGAAGAAAACAAATGATAAGTTTTGTTCAAGTAATTCCCTGATCGCATCGTCACTATTTTCAGAGGCCCATTGTTTAATCGCTTTAAGCGACATGTTGTTTTTCGAAACCAATCCCCGTTCAATGAGAACGCGACCAATGCTCACATAAGGATGGTTGTTTTTACCCGAGTAGGAAAAGTACTGCAGGCTACTATTATCCCCAAAATGAACAAATCCGCTGCCCTGAACCTCCATCAAAAACGGGTCAATTCTGTTCGCGGAATAGCCCAGTTCCAGCCCTCGGTTCTGCAACGCCCCAGCGTATATTTGTGCCCGTGTCGGACAGAGCTCTGCGCATTTGGGATTACCATAAACCGGATAACGATAATCCTCATCGGCCTCATGGCGTAATTCAACGACGGGCGAAAAGTACCCAGTAAATAGGACATTACCTTTGTTGTCGCCTCCACGCAGCTGTGCACTTTCGACCCCGAAGTCGGCAAGTTCTCCCGGTTCTCCACTGTGCATATTCCAAGCAGAGAGTTGCTGATATAAATCGTGGTATTTGGAAGCCATCGAGGGTGAATGCTGCAAAACCTGTTTAGCTTGCTCATTGAAGGAATCCAGGTCTCGAAAGGCATTACTGTGTATTGACGCCGTCTCGGTGAGTGGCCGCTCAAACGCCTCACCAAAGTACTGCTGCCCGAGATCGGCCTGTTGCGCACAGCCAGTGAGCATGGCTGCCCAAATGGTTGCCACTGCAGCAGGGTGAGCCTTCTCTATCACTACTCTTCTATTCATTACTACGTGACTTTCCTCAATTAAGCCCCGTGAAGCGGGGACGACGCATGGTAGCGGAATTTTGGCAGAATGGGATCAATGCCTAATTTCAATAATCGACTGCGACTCAGTGTACTGCGACTTTTATTTGGCCAGGCAACACCAAGCCAAATGGAACAAGAACACCACCACTTATGCGCCTTACCGAGGGCATTGCCAAGTTAGCTGGCTGAAGCGAGTATATTCGACCCATGAACACATACAAACGTGTATGGACACCTCCCGTCAAACTCCTTTTTATTCCACCCTAAGCGACTGAGTCGATGGGTCAAACTGCTGTCGTATATCCGGCCTGTTTTTTAGGATGCAGTGATCTCCTCATGAGAACCGCGCCCTCGCTGCTCTATCGCCACCTCGGCATGGTGTAGTCTCGTTTGTAACCAGCATTGGCGAGGGCCGGTTTAACCGTTTAACTCATTGTCATTGCATCCTTGGGTGGGTTTTACCTGCTATCAAGCCGGGCAATAAGAGGTCTCATGCCTGACCAGGGTCCAGATAGTCCGGGCAAACTTGCTGGCAATTGCAGTCACAGAGCTGGAAGGACAGCGTCAACGGCGGTTAGGTAGATGTCGACTTCGGGGATGATGCGCTTTATGCTTTATATCGTCTGCAAAAATTGGGTCTAACAGGTTACGCGGGCGCCAGGTGTAAAAGGGGCTTCTTGTCTGATGAGTCTGTTTGGTTGTGATAAGTGTTGGTCATCTGAGGCGGCACGCGCTTGGGAGACCGTTACAAACGTCCCTTTCAAAGAGTGGCTGATCGACGAATCCCATTTCATTGTTAGTATTCGAAAATGCCCATGCTGCTCGCAGCTTTTTCTGCAGATAACGACAGAAACCATTGACTGGCAAGATGGTGAGGATCCCATTTTTCGCACCGTGATTCCGATTGACGATGAGGAGCAATCCGAATTGATTGGCAAAACATCCCTCGGCGAGAGGGATCTGGAGTCGATTGGAGTCGGGAGGCAGTCACTCAAATACGATTGGCCAAAAGGGAAGGAGTCAAGTACGTATTGGAGTGCTGGTGTTATTGTTGGTCCACATGACTAGGCTGGGTATCGTCAACCGGGATAGCAGGGCAGCAAGGCCTTTCGGACGGGCAGACTCAGCGGTTCGTTACCGCGCATGCAGCAGTCCATAACGTATTCAATCTGGGGCGGCACTTGGTATCTGCCGAACGCTACCGAAGTCTCAGGGTAACTGCGTTCATCGAATGGAGTAGGGCAGTTGCTTGAACGTAGACACCGGGCTTCTGCTATCTGCATAAGTCAATTTGCCGATACCCTTGAACAAAGAGCAGTGCCTGATCATGCGGTACGGTCTCTGGATCAGGAAACTAGAATTATAAATAAATCGCCACTATTGTTGAGTGCATTGGATATTCTTAGCAGAGTTCCGGCGTCAAAATAACGGCATTCCCCGGGTGCTATGCAAATAGATGATCCGTTTGCTTCAACTTCAGCAGAAGCGGTTATTGAAACAACCAGACAGGGCGCTTCACAATGAAGCTTTTTGTTCTTTTGATCAGGCTCCAGAAAAAATCGGTAGACGGCGGCATCATCGGTATCAATTACGCTACCATCCAATTGATTGTTCGCCTTTATGGAAGAGTCCGCGCTCCCCTGCATGATCTCTATTCCCAGCAAATCCATATCCTCCGCATTCTTTTCGGATGCTGCGGCTTTATGAACGACAGGGAAATCCTTGCTGGGCATATAAAACAGAAACCCGGGGGGAAGATCCAGGTTGCCAGTAACGATTTTCCCAAGCAGGAGTTTCAGCTTAAGTTTCCATGAAAGGCCTTTCGGCAAAATGTTAGGGCAGGCGGGGCTGCCCGACAGAAGCTCTGTGCTGATGCGCCCTCCTTTGCACACGATATAGAGTGTATTACGGAAGTGTCTGTGGTATTCGGTCTCTCTCCCCGGTGTCAACAAGGCGCGGTATACCCGGAAGTACGAATTGGATAAAAGTTCTTGATGCAGGGGTTCCTGGTTTACATCGACAAACTCCGTGGTATCGCCATTCATGATTCGGCTCCTCCTATCAGCTTCTCCTGCTGAAGCCATAGATGGGAGTCCCGAATCATTGTCCCCATATCCGTGGTGCAGAAACCCAGTTCTCTCCGTGCTTTTGAATCATCACAGAGCAAGTTGCCTACCAGTCTTTTGTAGCGGGGATATGTCAGTAGGGGCTCTTTTCCGTCAAAAAAGGATTTGACCTGCATCAGATACGTTGCCAAACGTAGCAATGTCGGACGCAGAACTTTGAGAGCTACGGACTTACCCAATACGGCGTTAATCTGCTCAGAAATCTCCTTGAAGCTTATCTCTACCCCTCCCAGGAGATAGTTTTCGCCGGCCCTGCCACGTTCGGCTGCTGCGATATGGGCTTTGGCAATATCTTTGACATGAGCGAATGTACCGATTCCCGTCGTAACCCCCGGTGCTTTACCCTCGGCAATACTGCTAATTAAAGTAGACCAGCCGTTGGCATCATAGGGGCCCATTATATTGCAGGGGTTTAAAATGACCGCATCCAAGCCCTGGTGCACCGCCTTACGAATTTCCTTTTCAGCTAGAAACTTTGTGCGGTTGTAATTCATCTTGCAGGATAGGGCGTTGGATGGGGTATCTTCGTTGATTCGCCCGGCATGATAGCCGTAGGCTGAAATGGAAGAAGTGAACACAAGCTTATTGACCTGCTTTTCAAGGGCAGACCTACAGACATTCTCTGTACCGATGACGTTGATTTCAAACTGCCGTTTGTCATTGCGATGCCACATGGAGGTATCACCGGCGAGGTGAAAAACGATCGTATCGTTAAGGTTTCCACCCGAGCGGGAATTGGATCCAGACAGTGCATCAAGCAGAGACTGGTAATCGAGAATATCCCCGGCTGCGTATTGGATGTCGAACTGTCTCAGATATTTCAGATCTTCTCCGGGAAGGTGGAAGGCAGTTACCTCCCATTCCTCCCGACATAATTGCCTGATCAAATTTATACCGAGAAACCCGTTCGCCCCGGTTACAAACGCCTTTTTCATACGCTACTCCTGATAGTTTCTCAGGAGAATATAAGGCGGGAGACGGCAGAATTAATTAACCTATGTTAAGTTGCCCGGATTTCTTGAGACTGGTTCTGATACGGCTTAGTGAGACAGGAGAAATCCCCAGATATGAGGCTATGTAGAATTGAGAAACATTTTTTTCAATATCAGGAAAGTTTTTACAGAAATTGACATAGCGGGTTGCAGCGTCTTCCAATAGAAAGGAACGTTCCCGATCCTCTTTCTCGATAAATAGATCAATGATGTAATTCTTTTCCAGGGTTTCCCAGCAGGGATGCTGTTGCATCAACGAAATTAATTCGTCAAATTCAAAATAGATAATTTCCGCATCCGTCAATGCCTGAATCGAGTACCAGACGTCTTTCTTTTGAATGAAAGGAGAATAAGCCGCCAGAAAACGGCCCTGATCCCGAAATGCAAGCGTCTTATCATTGCCGGATTCATCAATGCAGTAGACGCGGAATAGCCCCGATTCGATAAACGCGATCCTGCGGTTCTGGCTTCCCTGGCGAATAAAATAGTCATTTTTATCCAGCTGTTGCGACCGTAGTTTCAAGCTCAGTTTGCGCTGTTCACTCACGGGGATATCCGCATATCTGCTTAAAGTTTGGAACAGGCGCTGTTCCAGGTCACGCTTCATATTCCGTCGTTATCCCCTTTGGGTCCATTAGGCAGCGCCGCTCTCTGCACCTAGGTCGGTGCTTAGCCTTACCGGCTATCAACAGGTGGCTGCCCTTTTTGTTCAAGCGTCGCAAACAATGATCGGCGATAGCGATGAGTTCGGGCACGCTGATCTTGCGGCGGGCCTTGATGTCATTCGGTACTCTGGCCGTTCGATAACCGCGTTGAGCTGACCTACCGTTGCCTGCTGCGGATGCCAACCGCTTGCCATTTGCCTGGGTGTCAGGGACTTACAGAAACTTTGGTGCAGGAACTCAGCTCAGGATAGTGTTCAACAATGGTGCATTCGATATCCGTTTCAATCGGCGTGCCATCTTGCAGTATGCCGCTGACTTCCATTCGGTAGCCAGGATATCGATCAATGGCAATCGGCTCGCTGAGAGTCAACTCTCCAATTAATCCAAGAATGGCATTGCCCCCAAGAACCTCTATATTAGGAATAATGGCCCCACCCTGAATACGCCCGCCACTATACCCGTCCACAAGCAGTTTATTCTCGAAGCGACCTCCCGAGATGACAAAAGAAGTACTTCCAGCGAAGATCATGGTGCCAATCACCCCGCCTGAAATTTTGGCATCCCCATCAAACGTATTTGCTGTACCAATCTCTCCACCTGACACGTTCATCCAACCAAAAATTCCACCAAACTGACCTAAGCTGCCGCCCGTCATATTGAGACCTTGTGGGGAGTCTCTCGCAAAGATTTTGTCTATGCTGCCGTCATGCAGAATAATGCCGGAACCGGACCTGACGTCTATTTCACCCTGAATATGACCACCATTTACCGTGACGAATGAGCCGCTGCTTACTTCAGCTGCAAATCCGGGCCCGGATATCGTCACCCCGGGCGCCACGGTCACCGACGTACCATTTTCTACTCGAATGCCGGTGCTGATGTTGTAATCGATCAGGTGGCTTCCCCCATCATCAAAAACCACGGGGCCGACTACCGGGCTGGCAAGCGTCCAGTTGGCCGAGTGGCCAGTGTAGTCTGTAGCGCTGGTAAACAGGTCTGCATACAACTCGCGCTCCAGTCCGCCATCATCGGGCAGAGAGTTGAGGTCGACACGCAACACAAAAGGAGGTGTTCGATCCTCCACTTTTTCGCCATGCCCTTCTTCGCCATCCAGAACTTTACAGCACCAGAAATTGACCCGCTCGTAGTCGCCAGTGAAGGTGAAATAACCCGCCCTGCGTTCAAGGTGGGCACCCTCTAGCGGCAGGGGATCGATCAAAAAGCCCTCATCATCAATGGCATAGCTATACATGGCAACCGGCGCAGCGGGCGGATCATCTTTCTCAAAGACAGCCACCAGGGGATCTGCGGTTGCGAACCAAAATTTGCGCACTACGCTCGCGTCGAAATCGAAACTGCACTGATCCGCCATTGCGCCACCAGTATAACAATTTTCCCACGCCACAAACTGCCAGCCCGCGCGTGGCAATGCATAATAGGTTTCCTGGTAGTCGTAAACCACAAGGTTGACTGAGCAGTTGTCCTCGCCCGTCTGGAATTCCTCCAGGTAGCAGTCGCGGGTACCCGTGGCCGACAGAATATCGCCCTCGCCAACGATCTCGAGGGGGTGAATGCAGGCGTAGAGCGCAGACAGGAGGCAGAGCAGCAGCAGATTTTTCATGGTGGGCATCAAGGCTTCCTGCAGTTGTTGAAAAGGGTATGATCGATAGGCAGCCTACAATTCCAGCCTAACACCTATTTCGATTAGGGCAATATATGTTATTTAAAGGGTCTCGCACCAGATGTAACGTATCTTTGGGGACGGGATTTCAACGATATGTTGAGGTGAATCAATTCTGCCTGCTATGAAAAGAAGTGCCTGCCAAAAAGCGATATTACTGTCCGACACGGTTCGAATAAGAGCCTCCATGTCCCACGTAGAGCACCCAGACTTCCAGCAACACAGATCCGCCAACACGGCTTTAGCGCGCCGAGTTTTCGGTTTGGTGTTTTTGAACTGCGCGGTGTTTGGCTCACTGCCGGAAGCGCGGCTCGGGCAAGAATGTATTTTGTCACGCGTGGCGAGAACGCCTAACGTCGGTAGCGCTCCCGCGCGGGCTGCCGGCAGGTGGCCTGTGTGCTCGATCCCAAGGATCACTGGAATGGGTTATGCCCGCAGCCTTGGACCTGGTTGTGGTTGGACGTGCACTCGGGAGGGCGGGTAACTCGTCAAATCATTGCACACGGACCGGCGTTTTTAACAACTGCCCGCCACTATTGAATTATTCCTCATCTTCAGGTGAGAGGCCCATACTTTCGATCCAGGCAATGATTTTCTTGGGATTAAAAGCGTATTCCCGGCTATTGCTGCCCTCTTTCAGCAGCGTGCCCTTCGGGAAGCCTTTCGGCGGCTTGAACGCCTTTGGCAGGACCAGGGTCATCGGCATCTTTGCCTTCTGCATCGTCCTGGCTTCATAGAACAGCTCATCGGTGGTCATGGTCACTCCTGATTTTTAAGAAAGCACCAGGCTAATTCAAGCCGGATAATGGTTTAATTTACCAACTGCGAGCAACACCGCATCGAACGTGGAATCACCGCCCACCTCCCTTAGCATGACTAGATAGTTGACATCGCGACTTTCACGGATCAACTGCTTGTAATCCCGGGAAAAAGGCGCTCTGTCAGCCCGGTCAATGACCTTCTGACGGAGAGTACCGTTGTTCGGAGCAAAAAGGTACAGCGCCCGCTCTGGATGCCGAAACTCTGGCACGGCAATGGCACCTTAGACCAGTTCGATACGCACTATCCGCTTACCCCCGGCACATCGTCCAGCAAACTGTCCACTTACGATAGCGGAATACTCAGTACCGCATTTCGGGTATCAGTATGCAATGGTGCTGCACGATTATAGCGCTTGCCCCTGCAATGTACCGCATTGATCCCGAAACAAGCGGCCGTGCGCATCACTGCACCAACGTTAGCATGCCGGGAATTGGGCTGAAAGCCGAGTGTGGTTCCGGCAAATTGGGCTGGCTTTGCAAATCCTCTGTACAACAAGTGGTCTCAACGACGCTATCGCTGACGAGCAGGCGTTCGACCCGGCCGAGCTGTTACAGGATTCCAACATGAACGACAGCATCGGTTCATGGCTGCAGGAATTGACTGAAAAACAGCGGGAATTCATCGTGCGACGCTTTGGATTGCGGGGGCACGAGCCCGGCACCCTGGAGGAAGTTGGCCTTGAGATAGGCCTTACCCGGGAGCGGGTCAGGCAAATCCAGGTAGAGGCCCTCAAGCGACTGCGCGAGATCATGGAGCGGCAGGGGCTTGCCAGTGACGCCATTTTTAGCTGACTTCGGTTTGTCGCTGCGGGGCTGACCCCGAGCGGGGACCGGTTATCGAAAGGCCCCTTGGGCTTTTTTTTGCGCGTTTTCTGGAGGGACCGAATTACTCCGGTCCTATTGCTGATCCCGTCCAGGGCGATTTGAAACGCCAAGCTCTGGCGCAGTGGGTTCAAAAACCTCGACATTTGCAGGGCGAAAGAAGGATCGGGTTGAATTCTGGCTAAGGTCCGCCGTTATTAAGCACTCTTCAGACTAAAAACAGTTTCCTTTAGAACCTTTTCTTGTTTCTAACCATGTTTTGTATGTGGCACCCTGTGGATTCGTTAGCTGTTTTTTTATCGAAGTTGAAGATCGGGAGATGCTCATGAAACCCGGACGAAAGATGTGTGCTGGTTGTCAGAGTTTGCCTCCGATCGGGAGCGACTTGCAGCGCAACTTTTTTTCATCTCCCGCACACGAGCGTCTTCTGCGATACCCGGGGCAACGAATCCTCAGGACTGGGGAAGCCAGGTTTTTATTGAGCCGTTGTGCGTCTCTGATTTCTGTGTTGCCAAAGCTCTATCTCATAGCGTTTTTTTCAATAGTGCTTGCTTCCACGGCGTTTGCCCAGGAAGTTGTGCATCTCGATTTGGAAGAGGGCGGTGGTACAGTCGCCCGGGACAGCAGTGGTCTGGGCAACGATGGCAGTTTGCGGGGGAGTCCGGTCTATGAGGCGGATACCGGTGACGGCAGTGCCTTTGCCCTGCGCTTTGATGGCGTTGATGACTCGATAGACCTGGGCCAGCTGGATGTGGCGGGTTCGGGTCTGACCCTGGCGGTATGGTTCAAGGCTGACAGCTATCCGGGGACTTACCGCGACCCGCGGCTGATTTCCAAGGCCTCTGGCACGGCGGCCAACGCGCATGTGTTTATGCTGAGCACCATCCGCTCGGGCACCCAGACCCGGCTGCGTGCGCGGGTGCGGGTGGGTGGTGTGACCACGACGCTGGTGGCCGGCAGCGGCAACCTGCAGACGGGCGTGTGGCAGCACGGTGCGCTGACCTACGACGGTGCGAGCCTGCGGCTGTACCTGGACGGGGTCGAGGTGGGCAGTACCGCGCTGACGGGGGCGGTGGACACCGACCCGAACCTGTCGGTGGCGGTGGGTAGCCAGCCGGGGAGCAGTTCGCGCTGGTTCGACGGTTTGATCGACGATGTGCTGATTGTGGAGCGCGGCTTGAGCCCGGCCCAGTTGCAGATGATTGTAGCCGGCAATGGCGCGCCCGTTGCGGTCGCCGACAGCTATCAAACGGACGAGGATAGTCCGCTGTCCGTGGTGGCAGTGGAGGGGGTACTGGCCAACGACAGCGACCCGGACAGCGATCTGTTGCGGGCCGAGCTGGTGGAGACCGTCAGTCACGGTATCCTGGCCCTGGATGAAGACGGTGGCTTTGACTACAGTCCAGCGGCCAATTACGCAGGGGAAGACAGCTTCAGTTACCGTGCCAGGGATGCCTCCCTGAGCTCGCCGACGGTGACGGTATCGCTGTTGGTGGGCGCGGTGGGTGATGAGCCCCGGGCAGCGGATGACAGCTACCAGACGATTCCCAACCAGCCGCTGGTGAAGGGTTCGGGTGAGGGCGTGCTGGCCAACGACAGCGATGTCGACAGTGCGAATCTGGAAGCGGTGCTGGTGACTGACGTCACCCATGGTGCACTGGTTTTGAATCCGGACGGTTCCTTCAACTACACCCCGGCGGCGGACTTCAGTGGCAGTGACAGTTTCACTTACCTTGCCAGTGACGGCGTTCTGGAATCACTACCAGCAACCGTGAGCATCGTGATCTCAGCCCCACCCGTGGTGCTTGATGATCGCTACGACGTGACTGAGGACACCCTGCTGGTGATCCCGCCGCTCACGGGAGCCCTGGCCAACGACAGCGATACCAACCCGCCGGATGATCTCAGTGCCTTGCTGGTGAGTGGCCCGATCCATGGAACCCTGAGCTCCGGTCTCGGGAGTGCGGGTGGTTTCAGCTATTTGCCCGAGGCGAACTTCGCGGGTGAGGACAGTTTTGTTTACCGCGCACTTGATGGTGATAACGGCACGAGTGCCGAGGCTACCGTGACCCTGAATGTACTGGCGGTGAATGACGTGCCGGTCGCCCTTGCAGACAGTTACCAGACGCGGGTGGATGAGCCCCTGTTGGTGGCTGCGGCGAACGGGGTTCTGGCCAATGACACGGATGCTGATCTCGATGCAAATCCCATTGCGGTGCTGGTCAGCGATGTCACCCAGGGAACGCTGGGGTTGAACGCAGACGGCTCCTTCGATTACACGCCGACCCCGGGTTATGTGGGTGTGGACAGCTTCAGTTACCGCGTCAGCGATGGCATCAGCGAATCTGAGCCGGTTGCCGTGATGCTGGATGTGCGGCCGGTGGTAACGGCGGCACCGGATACACTGGTGGAACTGGCGCTGGAAGAGGGCGGTGGTGCAGTCGCCCAGGACAGCAGTGGTCTGGGCAACGATGGCATTTTGCAGGGGAGTCCGGTCTATGAGGCGGATACCGGTAATGGCAGTGCCTTTGCCCTGCGCTTTGATGGCGTTGATGACTCGATAGACCTGGGCCAGCTGGATGTGGCGGGTTCGGGTCTGACCCTGGCGCTATGGTTCAAGGCTGACAGCTATCCGGGGACTTACCGCGACCCGCGGCTGATTTCCAAGGCCTCTGGCACGGCGGCCAACGCGCATGTGTTTATGCTGAGCACCATCCGCTCGGGCACCCAGACCCGGCTGCGTGCGCGGGTGCGGGTGGGTGGTGTGACCACGACGCTGGTGGCCGGCAGCGGCAACCTGCAGACGGGCGTGTGGCAGCACGGTGCGCTGACCTACGACGGTGCGAGCCTGCGGTTGTACCTGGACGGGGTCGAGGTGGGCAGTACCGCGCTGACGGGGGCGGTGGACACCGACCCGAATCTGTCGGTGGCGGTGGGTAGCCAGCCGGGGAGCAGTTCGCGCTGGTTCGACGGTTTGATCGACGATGTGCTGATTGTGGAGCGCGGCTTGAGCCCGGCCCAGTTGCAGATGATTGTAGCCGGCAATGGCGCGCCCGTTGCGGTCGCCGACAGCTATCAAACGGACGAGGATAGTCCGCTGTCCGTGGTGGCAGTGGAGGGGGTACTGGCCAACGACAGCGACCCGGACAGCGATCTGTTGCGGGCCGAGCTGGTGGAGACCGTCAGTCACGGTATCCTGGCCCTGGATGAAGACGGTGGCTTTGACTACAGTCCAGCGGCCAATTACGCAGGGGAAGACAGCTTCAGTTACCGTGCCAGGGATGCCTCCCTGAGCTCGCCGACGGTGACGGTATCGCTGTTGGTGGGCGCGGTGGGTGATGAGCCCCGGGCAGCGGATGACAGCTACCAGACGATTCCCAACCAGCCGCTGGTGAAGGGTTCGGGTGAGGGCGTGCTGGCCAACGACAGCGATGTCGACAGTGCGAATCTGGAAGCGGTGCTGGTGACTGACGTCACCCATGGTGCACTGGTTTTGAATCCGGACGGTTCCTTCAACTACACCCCGGCGGCGGACTTCAGTGGCAGTGACAGTTTCACTTACCTTGCCAGTGACGGCGTTCTGGAATCACTACCAGCAACCGTGAGCATCGTGATCTCAGCCCCACCCGTGGTGCTTGATGATCGCTACGACGTGACTGAGGACACCCTGCTGGTGATCCCGCCGCTCACGGGAGCCCTGGCCAACGACAGCGATACCAACCCGCCGGATGATCTCAGTGCCTTGCTGGTGAGTGGCCCGATCCATGGAACCCTGAGCTCCGGTCTCGGGAGTGCGGGTGGTTTCAGCTATTTGCCCGAGGCGAACTTCGCGGGTGAGGACAGTTTTGTTTACCGCGCACTTGATGGTGATAACGGCACGAGTGCCGAGGCTACCGTGACCCTGAATGTACTGGCGGTGAATGACGTGCCGGTCGCCCTTGCAGACAGTTACCAGACGCGGGTGGATGAGCCCCTGTTGGTGGCTGCGGCGAACGGGGTTCTGGCCAATGACACGGATGCTGATCTCGATGCAAATCCCATTGCGGTGCTGGTCAGCGATGTCACCCAGGGAACGCTGGGGTTGAACGCAGACGGCTCCTTCGATTACACGCCGACCCCGGGTTATGTGGGTGTGGACAGCTTCAGTTACCGCGTCAGCGATGGCATCAGCGAATCTGAGCCGGTTGCCGTGATGCTGGATGTGCGGCCGGTGGTAACGGCGGCACCGGATACACTGGTGGAACTGGCGCTGGAAGAGGGCGGTGGTGCAGTCGCCCAGGACAGCAGTGGTCTGGGCAACGATGGCATTTTGCAGGGGAGTCCGGTCTATGAGGCGGATACCGGTAATGGCAGTGCCTTTGCCCTGCGCTTTGATGGCGTTGATGACTCGATAGACCTGGGCCAGCTGGATGTGGCGGGTTCGGGTCTGACCCTGGCGCTATGGTTCAAGGCTGACAGCTATCCGGGGACTTACCGCGACCCGCGGCTGATTTCCAAGGCCTCTGGCACGGCGGCCAACGCGCATGTGTTTATGCTGAGCACCATCCGCTCGGGCACCCAGACCCGGCTGCGTGCGCGGGTGCGGGTGGGTGGTGTGACCACGACGCTGGTGGCCGGCAGCGGCAACCTGCAGACGGGCGTGTGGCAGCACGGTGCGCTGACCTACGACGGTGCGAGCCTGCGGTTGTACCTGGACGGGGTCGAGGTGGGCAGTACCGCGCTGACGGGGGCGGTGGACACCGACCCGAATCTGTCGGTGGCGGTGGGTAGCCAGCCGGGGAGCAGTTCGCGCTGGTTCGACGGTTTGATCGACGATGTGCTGATTGTGGAGCGCGGCCTATCGAGCGAAGAAATTGTGGCCAGAGTTGGCAGTTTTATCGAGAACAGGCCGCCCCGGGCCTTGTTCAGCGCGGCCCCGCCCTTTGGTGTCGCGCCCCTTGCAGTATCTTTTGATGCGTCAGCTTCTGTAGACAGCGACGGACAGTTAGTGGCCTACGAGTGGGACTTCGGCGATGGCAATGTCGCAGCGGGAGTCACTGTAAGTCATACCTTTACCGGCGTTGGACATTACAAGGTCTCGCTAAGAGTCATGGATGATCGGGGGGCGGTCAATGCACTCGAGCAAACCATAATCACCACTCTCCCCGGCGAATATGGCCCGCCCATAGCCTGGCGCAAGTTGTCGGCGACGGCCGGGGACTTGCCAGCCCCGGGGGGCGATGCACCGGACCAGACCGTAGCCCTGGTATCTGATATTAACGGGGATGGCGTCAACGATTTCGTTATTGGAACCCGCCGGGGGTTGGTCGGGCCTTCGCTGGAGTGGTGGGAACGAACCCAGGAGGGCTGGAGCAGGCATCTTATCGAACCCGACCTGTTGGCGCTCGAGGCGGGTGGTGCCGTGCATGATATTGACGGTGATGGTGATCCGGATCTGGTAATCGGTGAAGACAGTACCGGCGATAAACTGTATTGGTGGGAAAACCCGTCGCCCGACTACACTGCAAGATGGCCCCGCCGGGAAATCAAAAATGCCCCGGGCAGACAGCACCATGATCAGGTTTTTGGCGACTTCGACGGTGATGGTGTGACCGAGCTTGCCTTCTGGAACAACCGGGTGCAGTCACTTTTTCTTGCCGAAGTGCCGGCGGATCCTACCATCGAGCCCTGGCCTGCTACCGAAATCTACCAGGCAGCGACTCGCTCTGAAGGCACGGCAGCCGCCGATATTGATGGCGATGGTATTACCGATATTGTCGCCGGCGGCTATTGGTTCAAATACGATGGCTTTGGCGGCTACCAGGCGAATCCCATAGATGCTGAAATGGTTCTCACCCGAGTGCTGGTTGGGCAGTTTAGCGAGGGCGGGCGCCCTGAAGTTGTGTTTGATTCCGGGGACGAAGTGGGGTCTTTGCGTATTTACCAGTGGGATGGCAGCAGCTGGATCGGTCGCAACCTCGCCGGGGAGTCGAACTACGGCCACAGTCTCAATGCCGGCGATGTCAACGGTGATGGCAATCTCGATATTGTCAGCGCTGAAATGTTCCTTAACGAAAGCACTTCACCCCAGCTCAGACTGTTTTACGGGGACGGTCAGGGCAACTTCGCCATGGAGCTGATTGTGCAGGGTATTGGCAACCACGAGTCCAAGCTGGCCGACCTCGATGGTGATGGCGACCTGGACATTTTGGGCAAGCCATTTCGCGAGACGGTGCCTGAACTGAATATCTGGCTCAATCAGGGTGAGCGCCTGGCGCTGGATGATTGGCAGCGTCATGTGCTTGACGCTGCCGTACCTTACAGAACGATTTTTGTGGAGCACGGGGACCTGGATGGTGACGGCTTCGAAGATTTGATCTCAGGAGCGTGGTGGTGGAAAAATCCCGGGACAGCCTCCGGAAACTGGGTACGTAACACGATTGGGGCGCCCATGAACCAGATGGCGCTAGTCCACGATTTCGATGCGGATGGAGACCTCGACATCCTCGGCACTGGCGCCGCGGGTAGCACGCCGAACAGCACATTTTACTGGGCAAGAAACGATGGAGCCGGGAGCTTTAACGTTTTTGATAACATAGAACCGGCGGTGGGTACGTTCTTGCAGGGTGTCGGTGTTGGCGAATTTACTCCCGGGGTCATTGAGGTGGCGCTTTCCTGGCAAAATGGCAACGGCGGCTTGCAGATGCTCACGGCCCCGCCGCCGGCATCGATAACAAGCGAACTTTGGAGTTGGAGGGAAGTCAATCCAACGGTTTCAGGGGAGGGCCTGGATACGGGGGATATCGACGGCGATGGCAAACAGGACATCCTTGATGGCGTGTCATGGTTCCGCAATGAAGGCTCTGGATTGTTTACCCGGTATGCACTGGTGGGTGCAACAACGGGAGAGCCGGACAGAAACATCCTTGCTGATATGAATGGCGATGGCAATCTGGATGCCGTTATCGGATTCGGCCACGACTCGGTGGGCGAAGTTGGCTGGTTTGAGCAGCCGGAAGACCCGGCGGGATTGTGGCCCTATCGACGAATCGATCAGGTCGGCCCGGCACAGGCTCAAAGTGTCGATGTGGCAGATCTTGATGGCGACGGTGCTTACGAAGTAGTCGTCGGTGAACACACCAATCCGGCAGTGCCGGGTCTGCAGCTGCAGGTCTACAGGCAGCATAATGACGGGGTAACCTGGATACCTTACCTTGTCTACGAGGGTGATGAGCATCACGATGGTGCCCAATTATTCGATACTGATAACGACGGTGATCTCGATATCGTGTCGATTGGATGGCTGCATCGTCGTCTTATGATGTACGAGAATCGCGCAATACAGTTGCCTCCCGATCCTGTACCCAGCGTCCCCGGGGAGCTTGCCGCAGTTGCACTACCCGGGTCCAGGGTCGACCTGTTCTGGGAGCCTTCAACAGATGACAACGGGGTGGTGGGCTATGCGATCTACCGCGATTCCCTGCTGATTGCCAACGTAACGGGCACCCGTTGGAGTGATCTCAATGCCGGTGGGTTGACTGATCACTTCTATGAAGTGATCGCCCTGGATAACGATGGCAATCAGTCGCTCGCGGCCAGCGTTACTGTCAGCCCGGTCACCAGCGATCGAGGTGCCTGGTGGGATGCCAACTGGCCCTATCGCCTGTTGCTGGGCGCAGGCAGTAACCAATTCGAGCGGTCCGACAAAATAATCGAATTTGGCATCGACTTTACGGCGGTACTTGCCGAGCTGGAAGAGCCGGGATCATTGAATTCAGCCACCTTGCGCTGTCACCAGGTAGGTGCCGACGGCGAGGTGGTCGCCGCTGATGTGCCCTGTCAGTTCGACCCGGACGAAGGTTTTGACCCGGGCACAGCGGCCCGGGGCACTATCCTGGTGTATGCGGCTGGGACTCTACCCGCTCGTTCAGCCCGCTATTATCACATTTACTTTGATGTCGAGGGCGGTGCGGGAGTGGCGGCCAGCCTTACTCCCCTGGTAACCGTCGACGAGAGCGCGATGGATGAGGGGCAAACCAGTTATCGGATAGCGACGCTCAGCGGCGACTATCATCTGCAAAAAGAAGCGGGTGGCTTTTCCAGCCTGCTGGATAAGGCCGGTAATGACTGGATTGACTACCACCCCACCGCCGGCGCCAGCGGAAGCTTCCGCGGTATACCGAATCTGGTTTACCCTGAAGCCCATTTCCATCCTGGGAGCGTCTCGGCGGTCAGCGAATTACTCAACAACGGCCCGCTCAAGGCAACCATTCGGTCGACTACCCTTGATTCACTCTGGCAGGTGGTCTGGGAGTTCTACCCCACGGTTAGCAGAATGACGGTTACCCAGGCTGACAGGGAGTACTGGTTTCTGTACGAGGGCACTCCGGGCGGGATCCTGGAGCCGGATACCGATTTCTCAGTTACCTCGGATGGCAGCTCAAGGCCGCTCTCTGAAAGTTGGACCGGTGATCTTCCGGCAGACGAATGGGTAGTTTTTGCTGACCCCGGCGCAGGCAGATCGCTTTTTCTCGCCAGTGAAGAGGATGATCTTTCTACCGATTCCTATCGGCCCCTGGACGGCGCGATGACAGTTTTCGGCTTTGGCCGGGAGGGCCTGAACAGCAGTATCGACAGGGTGCCCGCGCATTTCACGCTGGGGCTGATAGAGACCACCGACTTCGATGCGGCTACCCTGCTTATCAACTCTGCTATCAAGCCGCTGGACCTGGTGCTGTCAGCAGCTGTCGTTCGTCCATTCTAGGGGCGACTCTAGAATATGGAATCTACAGGAAACTCCGGCCCACACAGGGCAAACCCGGGCCGTAGCGACTTGTCCACTATTCCAATCTCGGGCGCCGAACGACTGGTCTGGCAGAAGGGCATTGACCTTGTCGAGCAATTCAGGACTGGTCAGTAAGTCAAAAAAATCGAAAACTGTCACTGCTCGCACCTTGCGATCGGATACATTTATGTTGATGACCGGCACGACGGTGGGTAGCATGCATGACGATGAACTCCTTAGTCAGGTAGTTGGTTTGGCGCTTTGAAGCCTACCATCGGGTCGATCATATTTCTTTCGGGATTTCAGTGGCGTAGGCTTGGTGCTATTCCTGGCTGACCCCTTTTCCCTTGGCCCTCAGGGTATGGATGCAATGAAAAACACGACAATAATACTAGCGGCGATTCTGGCATTAACGCTGGGCGGATACAGCAGTGCAGATGAGCTGACCGACGCTGCCGCGGGACTGTGTGACGCCATCAAGACCTGCGCCCTGGAAGCAGTGGCGGGCCAGGACCTTAGCGACGAAATGCGGCAACAGATGGATCCCGTGCTGGAGGCCAACTGTGCCGCCATGAGCCGGGAGGTGCTGTCGGTGCCTGCCGGCAACCAACTCTATCAACCGGCAGTCGGCTGCCTGCGCAGCATGGCGTCGCTCAGCTGCCCTCACCTGCACAATGCAAGCCAGTTTAAAACGCCCGAATGCGCAGAGTACGATCGACTGTTAAAAGCAGCGAGTGCCGCGTCACCATAAGTGCTCCCGACATATTATTTCAAGAGCACGTCACAGCCAGTGGCAGCACCCGCCAGAGCGGCACGATCACCTTATTCGAACGAGAAGATTTTGTTCCAGTCGTTTTTCATGCTGATGACAATCCAGCCTTGCTTGTTAGCCTGGTCGTACAGAGCCTGGGTGAATGTTCCGACCTTGGTATCGGGTAGTCCCTGAGCGGGGCCATAAGCGTATTCACGCTTCTCATCGTCATGCAATAAAAGTAATGAGAGCCGCGCGCCACTGCCGGCCTTCGTATACTCGAGCATCTGCCGATCACCGGTCGAGTTGCCGAACGCGATGAGGGGCTGGCGCCCGATCATCAGCTGGATGGCCTCGGGCTTGCCGGCATTGTTGTCGTTGACCAGCAGCTTCGGCTCCTTGGTGAGGAACGGTTTGCCATCCTCGGCATAGCCGTACTTCATACCGACCGCGCTGCCCACAACCTGCTCCGGAGGAATGCCATACACCTGCTCGGAATACTGACGCACAAAATCCTGACCGCCGCCCGTCACAATGTAGGTCTTGAAGCCATTGGCACGCAAATACTGCAGAACTTCCTGCATCGGCAGGTAGGTCAACTCAGTGTATGGCTTTTTCCAGCGCGGATCCTTCGCCTTAGCCAACCACTGCTTCGCCTCGGCACTGAAGGTTTCGACCGACATGCCAGTGAGGGTGGCCATGGCCAACTTTTCGAGGTCGGGCAGCGTCAGTTTGGCGATCGCCGCTCGATCACCCTTGAGGATTTCCAGTACCGTGGAGTAGGGCGCAACCGTGGCCAGCTCGGGCTTGGCCTTTACCAGGCTCGGCACACTCTCGAGGACGTACATCACCTGTGAATACATCGGATGCTCGACCCACAGCGTGCCGTCCTGGTCGAAAGTGGCGATGCGCTCAGCGGGCGGCACAAAGCTCGGACTCGTCGGCGTCGTGGTTGCGTTTACAAACGTGGTGATCGCCTGCTTGGCCGCACCGTCATTCCATGACGGCAGCGGGTCGGACTGTGCCTGTGCGCCGAATGCAAGCAGCAGGCCCAGCGCCAGGACCCGCCAGAATCTGAATAGAAACGAGAATTTCAGCATGCTTGTGCTCCTGTTAAACGGAATATAGAGCGGTCGAATAGCATTTCAGAATTGCGGCTTGACCGCTTGATACGCCAAAAAAAAGCGGGCGCCCCTTTCAGGACGCCCGCTGGATTACTGCTGTAACACTAGCTCCAAACGGCTTGCCTAGTGGCCCTGGTGGCTTACGTGTTTGGCATCCTGCATCGCGTGGATGATGTTATCCAGGTTGTAACTCGCCGGAGTCTGCAGTGACGGGAAGTCCTTGTAGGTCGAGAGTTCCTTCATCCACAGCAGTTGTCCGATAGGAAGCAGGTTCCAGTCATAGATCATCGCCGTGCTAGGCGCGGCCAGCGCACCGCCATAGCCCAGAAGGGTACCATCAACCGACGCCACTGACCTTTCAAAGGGATCGCGCTTGAGATTGTTGACCATGGTCCAGTGATAGGTCACCGGAGAGCTGAACGCACCCGTCGCTTCGGAAGGCACCATCGTGTAGTAGAACTTCCAGTTCTTGTAACGTACCGCCGAAGGCTGTGCACCGGTGTAGTAGAAGAACGTATCGCGTGCCGAATCCGCCTTGCCTTCCAGGTAATCTCGCTGGTCATAGCCGTCCAGCGTGGTCTTGACGATGCCGGGGTACTTGCCGGCCTCAATCTGCTTCTTCAGACCATCACCCTTGGGCCCACCGGCGATATTGACCAGCGTCGGCACCCAGTCCAGAGATGAGAATATCTGGTCCGGGTTGCTGCCGGCCTTGATGTGCCCCGGCCAGCGCACGACCATAGGAGCCCGCATACCGCCTTCCCAGGTGGTCAGCTTGCCGCCCCTGAAAGGCGTGATGCCGCCATCAGGATAGGTAATCGCCTCAGCGCCGTTGTCAGTGGTAAAGACCACGATGGTGTTGTCGAGCTCACCCATATCCTCGAGCTTTTTCAGCACGTAGCCAATGTTGTCGTCCATCTGCTTCATGCCGGCTTCGTTGATACCCCAGTCCTTGCCGCCTTTCTCACCCAGCGTATCCAGATATTCATCTGAGAGCATGGTGGTGACGTGCATACGTGCCGGGTTGTACCAGATGAAGAAAGGCTTGTCGGTCTTCTCGGGGTCGTTGCGATCGAGGAAGTCGATGACCTGGGCGGAGATTTCCTCGTCCACGGTCTTGGAACGTTCCAGTGTCAGCGGTCCTTCGTCCTTGCAGCTCTGGTTCTTCTCAGAGCCGTCCTTGGACGTACAGTGAATGACCGGCCGGGGAGGGGTCATGCACAGCGCTTTCATCGGATCCACAGCACCCGGGACTTCCTTCAGTCCCGTGACCGGGGTGTTCTTGCAGGGCGGAACAACGGCCTGATCGGTCGGCGTCTTGTTAATGTCCGGGAAGCTAATCCCCTGCATGGCGTCGAGGTGATACAGGTAGCCCCAGAATTCCTGGAAGCCGTGTGCTGTCGGCAGCGAGGCGGATTTATCCCCCAAGTGATTCTTGCCGAACTCGCCAGTGGTGTAGCCGAGATCCAGCAGGAATTTTGCCAGCGCGGGCGTGCCCGGCAACAGCGAACTGGTAGCACCTGGAAGCTGCGGCATAACCATACCTGCGCGCAAGGGATGCATGCCGGTTGAGAAGGCGGTGCGGCCAGCCGTGCAGCTCTGCTCGGCATAGTAGGTCATAAATCTCGCGCCTTCATTCGCGATGCGGTCGATGTTCGGCGTCTCCCCAACCATCAGGCCCTGATGGTAAGCACCCACGTTCATGATGCCAATATCATCGCCCATAATGAACAAGATATTGGGTTTATCAGATGCGGCTTGAGCCACCGAGGGCAGTGCCGCGGCAAGCGCAAAACACGCAAGCAATCCTCTTAAGCGGTATTTCATATGCAAGTTCCTATCTAGCAGAGTAGTATTTTCTGATGCTCCCACGAGCGCTGGAGCGTTCCCCACGGGGTTGCCGGCCGAGACTTGACTAGAGCAAGAGCTCATCGCACATCTGTGGAGCAACTTCGTAAGGGATATCTTATTTTTTTTTTTGATAAAGTAAAATATATTGGAATTTAAAATATCATAACCTATAGGCTATGTTGATGTCTCGATTGCCCTCATTCCTGTGTACTCACATGCGTAAGGCATGTGTTACCAGGGCAGCTCGTCAGTCAATCATCTGGATACGATTATGATCATTACCGAAACCCGCCTGACACACCTGGTCAGCGTCGTCCGCCACGGGCATTTTGGCCTGGCTGCGGCATCACTGGGCATCTCGCAACCTGCACTGTCAAAAAGCATTCAGGGGCTTGAGGCCGCGCTGGGTACAAAACTGCTGGATCGCCAACCCGACAGGGTGGTACCCACGACCTACGGTAAGGTCGTCATGCGGCACGGCGCAGAGATGCTACACAGCCAGAAGGAGATGTTGGCAAATCTACGATCGCTAAACGATCTCGATTCGGGGCAGGTCAAGGTCAGGTTCGGCCCTTTTGCCGGTGTCGTTTCCGGCTATCCGGCTACCGGTCGACTGCTCGCGAAACACCCCAAAATACAAATAACACTGGAGGTCAGGAACTGGCGTGAAGTGTTGGATTCGGTGATCGAAGGCCGGGTGGATTTTGGCCTTGCCGAACAAAACGAATTGGAAACGGATGCGCGGTTCCAATTCGATGTTCTGGGCACCCACCTCGGCCGGCTGTTCTGTGGCCCGGAGCATCCTATCCTGCATCGGCCGAGCATTACCCTGACAGACGCCCTTCAGTACCCCTGGGTGAGCCCTCGGTTACCCGGTCGCATGGGCAACGCGTTCCCACGGCAGCGATGCCCCGCCGGCTGTATCGACCCACTGAATGGCGACTTTGTCCCTAGTGTGCTAATAGATCTGCCCGCTAATCTGACTCTTTTTACCAAGGGTACGGATATGGTGGTTATATCCTCCCTGGCACTGGTCGAAAAGGAGCTGGCCGCCGGCACACTGGTGCCGCTGCCCGGCCTGGCTTTCCCTGGCAGGTACGGCTTTCTCAAGCTGAAGTCCCACTCTCTTTCCCCTGCTGCCCTGGCGTTGATGGCGGAAATTCGTGCGGTGGAGGCGGAGTTCGTGCTGCGCGAAAAAGAACTGGCCGCTATTTATTGTCAAGGCGCACCACATTGGAAGCTTTGATGAACTTTCCACCCATCTGATCACGACAGCGGGCTTTACTCGAGCCACGGTGCAAACCGGTGTCGTCTCCTTGAATGTGCGGCTCACTTAAGTATCATGCTGATGCTCAGATGTGACAGTTAAAGCTGTGCGCATAAAGGAAAACCATAGCCCAGCGTGAGAATTTTTTGATTAGGCTACATAACCCAGCGTTAGGCAGTCCCGCGCATCGCCACAGCTGGCGTGGCACAAGCCACTATGTTGACTGGCTGTGCAACCGACTTCTGTGCCTGGTCATTCTGGCAACTGCCCTGCTGTTATTCAGTGGCTGCACCCGTGTGCCGCGATATGAGGAGCTGCAACAGACCCGAGCGGTCTTGCCAACCCCCGCGCCCGGGGTCAAAGCAGACGGTCGTGTTCGCTTCCGTGAGATATTCTGTGCGCTTGTCCAAACCCAGGGGGTGTCGCCGGAACAACGTGCGACCGAATGTGACACACTGCTCTGGCGTCTTGCGGACGAGCCCGCGCAACAAGCTGAGAGCCCGGTGCCGCTGCTGGACCCAACGCTGCAGGTGTTCGTTGTAGGCGGAGCCTTTTCCGACTGCTTCGGCACGGCCTCCATTGCCTATCGCGATGCGGTCGAGCGCTTATCTGCTGAGGGGTATCCGGTTGCTGCGCTCGACATTGGCAGTCGTTCCAGTTCTGAGCACAACGCGCGCATGATAGCCGAGGGCCTGGCTGAAACGCCGGGCGGGCCGGTGATGCTGGTGGGTTACTCCAAGGGAGCGGTCGATATTCTCTACTTTCTCGCCAACTATCCGGACCTGGCCCGACGCGTGGTTGCAGTGCTGAGCGTTGCCGGGCCGATTCGCGGCAGTGAGGTCGCCAAACAAGGCCTCTGGGCCTACGATACCTTTCTCTCCGGAACCTTTGCCCAACGCTGTGATCCAGGGGACGGTGGCGTATTGGACAGTTTGCTGCCCGAGACGCGGCTAGAGTGGTTGCTGCAACACCCGCTGCCGGACACGGTGCGTTTTTACAGCCTGGTGGCTTTTACCACCAGAGAACACCTGGCGCGGGGGCTCATGCCCACCTGGGAAATTCTCGCGTCAAGTGATCTGCGCAATGATGGTCAGCTCACGATCACCGATGGCATATGGCCCGGCTCTACCCTTCTTGGCTATGTCAATTCAGACCATTGGGGACTGGCTATTGCTATTGAAGAGGAGCTCAGCTTCATTGCCGCCCGGCCCGACGACAGGCTCTACCCTCGTGGTCTGCTGTTCGAAGCGGCCCTGCGCTATGTGGCCGAAGACCTGCGAGAGACCCCCGATGTTGTTCGCTGAAGCGCAGAATATCGACTAGGGGAACAGGGGTCTTCCCCTGATGACTGAGGACAAATCCGTATCGTTCCAGGCTGGATTGCCCGCGGTGCGCGACAGTGACACGCCCTTTGTGAGTAAATCACCCGACCCGGTAAGCAAGGTTGTCGCTTTTGGCAGGGCGTCGGCAAAATGAACGACCGAACCATAGGTTGTAGATTAAAAACAGTTTGCCGGTTTGTTACTGTGTCGGTGGGGATGAACTCAGTGTCGAAGTGATCGACTAATCTACAGGCAGTGCTGAAATACTCAAGCTGAGCCTGCGACCTCATCCTGGTAGGGGTTGTCGTTATCCATCGGCACTTGTATTTGGGTCTTGCGCAAGGCCAGTACCATCAACACGGCGCTGGCCACGAGGTAGGCCAGTGACCAGACTATGGCATTTTCCGGTAACGCATGCTTACCCGCTATCAGAGCACTGGTCACTAATAAACAGCGCAATATTTCCAGCCGAAGCAAGCCTGCTTTGCCCTGTAGTGCCGCCCCCATGTTAAAAAAAGTCAAGCTCAGCAGCAGTACATACGACCAGCTGTAGGACAGGGGCAGAGTCTCCAGCAAGGCTTCATAACCGACAACCATGGGCAGGCAGATAGCGAAATGACCGGCAATCAGCCAACTGGCAGTTGAGCCGGGGTTTACGTCGTACTTGATAAAGTTATTAAGGTCACTTTTTTCCAATGGGTAGCGCGTGATCACGTCGGCCGGTCGCCAGCCGGTGGGGGACCACCAGATTCTCCATTTGTCGGAGGGGTTTTTGGTATGCCAGGCATCGCAGATCATTTGCCAGTAAACCTGCAGGTTTGCCCACAGCGGGTTCCAGCTATGTAACACTGTGCGTACCCCATATATCGCCGGCTTGTTGAGGTTTTCCTCCTCAAACGTGCCGAACATACGGTCCCAGATAATCAGTAGTCCACCGTGATTTTTGTCGATATATTCAGGGTTCTGGCCGTGGTGTACCCTGTGGTTGGAGGGTGAAATAAAAAACCACTCGAAGGGTCCGAGTTTGGGAATAAACCGGGTGTGAATCCAGAACTGGTAAATCAGGTGCGCCGAGGCGATGGTCACAAACATGCTGATAGGCATGCCAAGTAAAAAGCAGGGGAGGTAGAAAACCCAACTCAGTAAAAATGACGTGCTGGTTTGGCGCAGCGCCGTTGATAGATTGTATTCCTCGCTCTGGTGATGCGCGACATGAGACGCCCAGAATATCTGCTTTTCGTGGCTGACGCGGTGAAACCAGTAATAACAAAAATCGTACAGCAAAACACCTCCGATCCATGCCATTACCGAACTCTCGCTCCAGCGCCACAGATCAGCACCCTGCTCGATGCCACTGAAGATACGCCCGCCAATATCCAGCCAAACAAGTTTTGTGGAGGTACTCAATACCCCCAGCATCAGGCTGTTGATGGCGTCATTGATGCGATAAGTGTTGTTGCGTGTATACCAGCCCCAGGTGATCTCCAGCAGGATTAACAAAATAAAGAAAGGAATTGCGTAGGGAACCAGGTTCATAAAATGGCAAGTCCTTGGCACTGTTTGGTTTGGTGTGGCGTCTGGACCGTAAAATGGGAACAGCCTAACAGCCCGCCGGGTGGTGGGGAGAATATTAGCAGTTACAGGTGCCTGACGGGAATGGCACTTACTTAAGCGGATGTACCCCAGTGTGTTCGATCCGCGGTACGCCGTGAATCTCTCCCTGGAGGCTCGACTGCGGATCGAACACACCGGGCTCCGCAAATCACTGTAGTGGCGTTAAGATAAGTGCCATTGGTGCCTGACGGGATATTACGGTTTCAGAAACTTTGAGAACTATCGGTTGAGGGTGCTGACCACACTGCTGGTGGGACGGTATGATTAATCGTGTAAGGATAAATGCCCATCCCCCGTTAATTGGGTAGAGCCATTGGGTAGAACCTGGCATTTTGGTTTTGGCGCGCCCGGCAGGATTGATCGTTTCAGCCTATGGGCTGCAACGACCCCTGCGGGGCTGCGGCGCTGTTGCGCCTCGTCCAAAACGCATGCGTTTTGTCGAACCGGCAGGTTCTCACCGGCCAGTGCCTTCAAAACCAAAAATGCCCGCCCCTGACGGGACAGGCATTTTGGTTTTGGCGCGCCCGGCAGGATTGATCGTTTCAGCCTGTGGGCTGCAACGACCCCTGCGGGGCTGCGGCGCTGTTGCGCCTCGTCCAAAACGCATGCGTTTTGTCGAACCGGCAGGTTCTCACCGGCCAGTGCCTTCAAAACCAAAATGCCCGCCCCTGACGGGACAGGCATTTTGGTTTTGGCGCGCCCGGCAGGATTGATCGTTTCAGCCTGTGGGCTGCAACGACCCCTGCGGGGCTGCGGCGCTGTTGCGCCTCGTCCAAAACGCATGCGTTTTGTCGAACCGGCAGGTTCTCACCGGCCAGTGCCTTCAAAACCAAAATGCCCGCCCCTGACGGGACAGGCATTTTGGTTTTGGCGCGCCCGGCAGGATTCGAACCTGCGACCCACGGCTTAGAAGGCCGTTGCTCTATCCAGCTGAGCTACGGGCGCTGGACAGATTGGCATTATATGGCGGGTTTTCGAACATACAACTGTTTGGCGATATTAGTCTATCGGGCATTTCGGGACCAAGCGCAATAGCGGCGCAGCCCGAAAGCATTGCTTACAAGCCCCCGGGTCGCAGTCACCAATATGATGGATGGGCTACTGAACGAAAAAGCCCCGGCAAAGCCGAGGCTGGATCTACGCTGCAATTTTTCTCAATCCCGGAAAGCCCTTGAGGATCCTAACCGGGATCGCCTGAAGAAGCATTCCAGGTCACGTTGATTTTCCTGGCATTTGACCAGCATGATCAATATTTTTTAGACGTGACAACACGCTATTTATCCTTAAATCCTGATCGCTTCCTGCAATATTCTCGAGCTTTCTTTCAAAGGCGCTATCCTCAACTCGCTCAATCATTTCCTCCATACTGGCCTCTGCTGTGTCGATAGCCGAGGCTGCACCCGAGAGGCTGGAACGTGTATCCCGCAGTGTCGCAAGTTGGGCTGACACGGTGTTTTCATAGCTCTGCTGTGCTCCAGGTTTCGTGCTCGCAATTTGTGATTGCAGGATTTTGAGCTCGCGGCTGTGTTCCCGGATCTCGGCGACAAGCTTGCGCAGTTTGATTTCCTCGGTGAGTATTCTTTGCTTAACTTCGATATGCCGCTTACTTAGGTGCTCCGCATGATTTTCGGTTTCTGCAATATCAGTAGCCGCCATTAAAAGCAGTTCGTCTGTGCGTTCAGTTGCCGGGATATGTTCAATTTTCTGTTCGAGCTTTTCCACCCCTTTATTGGCGACATCTATTTCATGCTCCAGTTCTTTGCGGTTGGCGATCATTGCTGCCAGCCCAAGTTTGCGCTGGTTTAACAGGTTTTGGGCATCTACGATTTCCTGTCGGTAAATGCGAATGGCGTTGGCATCGGTGAGCTGCTCTGCGGTTTCACGCAGGTTGGCACGAAAAAGGGTTTTCAATTTGGTCAAAATGGTCATGATGTCCTGCTCCTATTCCATATCCATGTCGCGGATGATTTTTGAGGTTCGAGCTTCCGCAATTTTGTTGTGAAGTCGATCTGCCTCGTGCTTGTCGCGAATAGTCTTGGACATGGTGATGGTGGAGAAAACCAGGAAAAAGGTGCTGATAAGAAAATAACCCTTAATGACCATTTCGCCGGGCAACATGTATATCCCGACCAGAGTTGACATTATTGCCAGGGCGAAGGCCACTTTTACGAAAAAATCCCAGGACGATGAGCTGCTATTCAATTCGTGCTTATCCATGTCAAATGCCTCTATAGTTTGTCAGAAATGTTGCTTAGTTGTTGTTGACAGGGAGGAGTATTGAGCAGGCAAATTGGTGCTGCAATCGTTGCCTTAAAGGTGGCGGGGCACAATACTTGACGTATTGAAAGATGGTACCGAAATGGCTTTGGTGAATTTAGTCGAGGCGAAGCTTGGCGAATTTCTGGTAACGCCAGTCGCGCAGGGCGAGTACCACTGTATAACCGCGGCGGGAGTCAAAATCCTGGCCGCTGTCTTCCTGATTGAGCTGATCGAATTCCCGGGCAAATCGCTCCATCTTGCGACGCAGTTCGGCATTTGAGCTTGCACACAGCATGCCGTTCAGCACAATCAGTTCGTGGTCTTCCCGCTCAAAACGGGCGCTAAAAAAGTCTTGCTGGATAGCGCGCAGAAATACTTGTTGGATAGGGCCGTTGGGTAGCCAGCCGAAGTTGGGTGCCACCAGAAGCTTAATGCGATTGTTGGCTTGTAGTTCGATGATTTTCAAGCGGTCGAGCTGTGCCAGTTTCTGTATCAGCTCGTGGGATTGGAATACATAATATTCGACAATATTGTCGAAGCTCCAGCGATTCAATACACACACTGCCACTAGCAGGAGGGCCAGGTCGTCGGCAATTTCGCGCTCCTGTTCGATGGTTAGGGTTTGCAGTCGATCCTTGCGCTGTTCCATCAGTTTTACCAAGTCAGCAAATTCCATCCCGCAAAGCGAGCATAGCTGGTCCAGTTCAGACAGGCTGAATTCCTGGCGCGAGAATTTACGTTTCACCGATGACTCAGATAGCTCCATGGCGGTGGCGACGCTGGCGTATGTGAGATGAACTGATTTTAGTGCGGCTTTGAGTGCCGCGACCAGTGCTGCGACCTGGGCCATTGTTCTACCTCGATGGAAATGTATTGTTATTGGGCACTAAAAGACGCGAAACTGACTACATTTAGTTGTATGGTAGCCCTCGGCAGCACTAATCGCCAGCGCGAAATCAAGGTGAATAAAGGGAGGAAATAGCGAGCGATGTCGTTGCAGAAGAAAGGGTTCATGCCCTACACCCTGGTAGTCTTTATCAATGCCTTTGTCGACCTGGGCCACAAAATTGTGATCCAGAACACCATTTTCAAAAGCTATGACGGCGAGCAACAGGTGGTGCTTACGGCCATCGTCAATGGCCTGATACTGTTGCCGTTTATCCTGCTGTTTTCACCCAGTGGTTATCTTGCCGACCGCTTTGCCAAACATCGAATTATTCGTTATTCAGCATTGTTCGCGGTTATCGCTACCTTGCTCATTACCTTCTGTTACTACCAGGGTTGGTTCTGGGCATCGTTCGGGTTGACCTTTGCGCTGGCGGTGCAGAGCGCCATCTATAGTCCTGCTAAATATGGTTATATCAAAGAGTTGGTCGGCAACGAGAAGCTCGCGGCTGCCAATGGCCAGGTGCAGGCAGTCACCATTTCCGGCATTTTGCTGGGTACCTTTGTTTTTTCGATCTTGTTTGAAAAACTTTTGGCGGGGCACGAGCTAGGTAGTACCGGAGATACCATGAGCCTGGTTGCGCCTATCGGGTGGGTACTGGTGGCGCTGTCTCTGGTGGAATGGTTTAGCACCTCATTTTTGCCTGACCGACAAACGACTCGAACCGAAGAAGTCTTCAGGTTAGCTCCCTACATAAAGCTGCAGTACCTCGGGAACAATCTGAAGGTTTTATGGCATAACAACACCATCTGGTTGTCGATCATCGGGCTTGCCACTTTCTGGGCAATATCCCAGGTGATGCTGGCGGCATTTCCGGCATTTGCTAAAGATTCCCTGGACATTACCAATACTATTGTCATCCAGGGAGTGTTGGCCTGCTCAGGGATAGGCATTGTCATCGGTTCGCTGATTGCCGGTAAGGCCTCTAAAAACTACATAGAGACGGGCTTGATACCCATCGGCGCGCTGGGTATCGCGATTGGCATCGCAGTTCTACCCAGTCTCGGCAGTGCTGTTGGCATGGGTGTTGCCTTCACCCTGGTTGGTGTAATGGGGGGTATGTTTATCGTGCCGTTAAATTCGCTCATCCAGTTTCACGCCCGGGAAGAGCAGATAGGTACCATCCTTGCCGGTAACAATTGGATCCAGAATGTTGCCATGCTTGGTGCGCTCATACTCACCGTGGTCTTTGCCCTGTTTGGAATCGACAGCGTTGGCCTGTTTTACATACTGACGGCAGTTGCGATTATTGGCACTGGCTATACCGTTCGCAAATTACCGCATTCACTGGTACGCATCATCGCGACGGGCGTGCTTAAACGTCGCTATCGTGTGGAAGTCATCGGTTTTGACAATATACCGCAAGCGGGTCCAACCTTAATGCTGGGCAATCATATATCGTGGATCGACTGGGCACTGGTGCAGATCGCCTGTCCGAGGCCATTGCGCTTTGTCATGCTGGATAAAATCTATAACACCTGGTATCTCAAACCTTTTTTTAAGGCCGTTGGTGCGGTGCCCATAGCGGCTGGCCGCAGCCAGGATAGCCTGAAGGAAATCAACCAGCTCTTGCAACACGGGGAGTGTGTTTGTTTATTTCCGGAGGGTGCTATTAGCCGAAACGGCCAATTGGGGAAATTCCATAGCGGTTACGAGCGTACTATCGATGGCGTTATCGATGGGCTTATCGTGCCGTTCTATTTGCGTGGGCTATGGGGCAGTAGTTTTTCCAGGGCTGATGAGGGTTTGCGCACCGCACGCACGCCTGAATCCCGTCGCGATTTAATTGTGGCGTTCGGGCCGCCCCTACCATTGACCACCAACACCAAAAATCTGAAGCAAAAAGTATTTGAGCTTTCCCTGGATGCATGGCACGCCTATAGCGATTACCTGGAGCCTGTGCCAAAGGCCTGGCTGCGCGCCGCGCGACGCCATCCGTGGACTGTCAGTTGCGGTGATAACGCGGGCGATCGATTGAGCAATCTCGAAATGGTGGGAGAGGTTGTGGCATGTGCGCGGGTGATGCCTGTGGATAAAAGCTCACCGCATGTGGGCATCTTGTTGCCGGCTGGCACCGCGGCGGCTGTGACGACTTTGGCGATACAACTCAGGGGCGGGGTGGCGGTACACCTCGACTATCAAAAGGGGCTTGAAAGCTTGCGCTCTGGACTTGAATTGGCTGCGATCACACAATTGTTTACATCGCGGGAATATGCCCGGCTGATGGCCGAATCAGGTATTGATGTTGACGCCCTGGCTTCCGGTGTTGCGGTTAGTTTTATCGACAAGACCCGTCAGGGCGTCCCGGCATGGTATGCCTCTCTCGTTAAGGCACTTTTTATTTTATTGCCGGTTCGCTGGTTTTATTCCCTTTACGGCCGTCGACTCGAGACCGATGACCACGCTGCGATTGTCATCAACAGCGTCGCTGACCAAGCCGTTCAGCAGCCTCGAGCTGTGGTGCTGACGCATCGCAATATCATGGTCAACATCAAGCAGGTTGCCGATGTGCTCAACACCCGGCTTGATGATGTGATGTTATCGCAGCGTCCCCCCAGCGACGCTCTGGGTCTGACGACCCAAACCTTGTTACCGTTGGTAGAGGGAATTCCTGTCGCTTGCCATGATAATCCAAGCGATACGCTGGGTATTGCCAAAACCATCGCGCGCAACAAAGTCACCATTCTATTTGCTCGTTCCAGTTTGTTGGAGAGTCTCGCGAATGATGAGGTCGTGCACCCCTTGATGCTGGATTCTTTGCGATTGGTAGTGGCCGGGCTCGAGCCCTTGCCAGAGCAGGTGCGAATAAGCTTTGAGCTGAAATTTGGCAAGAAAATTTATCCCGGATATGGTGCTGCTGAAACCACTTCGCTAGCCAGTATTAATATACCCGACGCGATGAGTACTGCAGATTGGAAGGTGCAGCAGGGGAGCGTTACTGGCTCCGTTGGTCTGCCTCTTCCTGGCGCCAGTTTTCGGGTGGTTGACCCTGCAAGCATGCGTGTATTGCCGCTTGGCAGCGAGGGTCTGGTCATGGTTTCGGGTGATCAGCTAACACCGGGTTACCTTGGTGATGAGGGGGCTACGCAGAACGTGATTAGCGAGTTCGACGGCCAACGCTGGTATCATCGCGGCGATAGAGGTTATCTCACTGAAGAAGGCTTTTTGGTAATAACGGTGCCCCTGTAGTTTGACTAAAGCACCATCTTCGCACCCCCCATCCGCAGTTTGCACCTTTGGAGCGTGACCCGCTATTGGCTGCCGTAATCGACTTTGAGTGGCAGCTTTTTTTAACGCGCTGAACTACAATTGTCGACACTGATCGCGTCCCGTAAGGCGATCAAAAGCGCAGGGGTAGAGTATAAAGGGGAGAGCATGCGGTTTACGATAATTTTGCTGACACTGATGTATTCCAAGGTAGTGTGGGCCCAGTTTTTTGATGGCAAGAATCTATTGTTAATGTGCACCTCGCAGGAGCAGTCCTTCGCCCAGGGGGGGTGTGTCGGTTTTATCGCCGGGGTTTCGGATACACTTAAAGCATCAGAAAACCGCCGTGGTATGAAAGAACGGATATGTGTTCCCGGTGATGTGACCACTCTGGAGCTAAAGGATCAGGTGGTGAAGTACCTAAATTTAGTGCCGCAGTTTCACGAGTACGTCGCGAGCTTTCTGGTGGAGATGGCGTTGCGCTCTGCCTATCCCTGCCAAAGTCCCGAGCTTGCTGGCAAGTCCGGATCCTCTGGCTCGGCCGACAGCTAAGCAACTACTGTCGTTGGGTTGACGGTATTTGATTAATCATTGAAGTATCTCAGACTAATCCACAATATTATTGGGTCAAGTGTATTTTCCAATAGTACTCGTTGTGGCACGCTACTCGTTCATTAACCCAACGAGGATATCTCTGGATGCAAGCTTTTCCACACTTTTATAAAGTGGCCAGCGAGGCCACGACAGACAGCCCGGTAACTCTGAAAAGCGCCGGGGTTGTCGATTTGCTATCGACCGCACCTAAGGAGTTTGGTGGCAGTGGCGATGAGTGGAGCCCGGAAGGTCTGCTGGTGGCGTCGATTGCCGATTGTTTCATTATGTCGTTTAAAGCCTTGGCGAGAGCATCCAGCCTGGATTGGGAAAACATCGCCTGCGACGCTGTAGGCAAGCTGGATCGGGTTGAAAAGGTCACCCAATTTATACAGTACGATTTGATGGTGTCGCTAACCATCCCCGATACTGCCAGCCGGGCGCTGGCAGAGCGAATGCTGCAGAAATCCAAAGAGATATGCCTGATAACAAACTCGCTGAAGGGCGATTGTCTATTGCAGTCCGAGGTGATCGGTGGCGAATAATCTACTTTAAGGAAGGCGGATCCAGCAGCAGTTGATAGTCTCTTTGCAGAGATCCGTCTGGCCAACTGATTTGCACCGTAAAGCCGATATAGGGCTCGTTCACTGAAGCTTCAGTGGTCAACTCAATGTATTGCCCGGCTCCAGATCCTGACAGCAAGACTGTTACCGACCGCGCTACAGCTTCTGAAACGCCCGAGAGTTTTATTTTAATCTGCTCTTTGCTCCACTCACTGGCGTCGGTGACCGGTATAAGGGCCTTTAAGGGCTGGCCCAGGCTGGATTGCGGTTGTAATTCTCCAAGACCCACAGATAAACCTGTTTGGGCACACAACAGCAGCATTGCGGCAGTGATAAAGCGTTTCGTCATCCGAGTGTCTCCTTGTGGTACTCGTTGCACTGTTCTCGCCTGATAATAGCATTAGCAGCGATACTGATGAACGTCGAGCTTGCGGTTTTGGGCGTTGGTACCGAATAAATCAGATGTCCCCCGGCGCAATCCCGGTGGTTCTCCCAGGGTGTTAATGCCGTGGGTTTGGTCCGCGATCTATTTGCTTTCCCGGGCTTTTGAGTTGCTGCCGATACTGTCTCATCAAGGCAAGGGCGATCAAGCCAAGCCCGAGATAGGCGATAGGCCCGGGTTTGATTTTCGCCGGATCAATAAATCGCGATTCAAGGACCTGGCTCGATGCATCGGGTTGCGCTATGCCCGCAGCGGCGCCACTGCTGCGGGCCAGGTCGTCTGCCGTGATTTCAAACAGAGGCGTCAGCCCGGGTACAAGGCCTAAAGACGTCTCCCCCTGGTATGAAACAAGGCCCTGGCCCTGGCCATCGCCATCGCCGGCCGAAAGTAGCTTGCCCGTGAGAGGCATATCGTTGGGAGATACCGTAAAGTAAATCGCGCTGATCTCAGCGCCGGCGAGTAAAGTGCCCACCGAAGAATACCCAGTGGTATGCAACATTATAAGGAAGGCGCCCACCATTAGTCTGGGGGTCGCTATCCAAGGTACAAGGCGCGTCATCGGCTCGAGCCTCTGCGTTGATTTATTAGTGTTTTTATCTCTGCCTTGGAACTATGATGCAATATTTACGCCACAAGTTTATTAATCATTTACAAACAAGTACATAACGTTGGGGATGCTACTCGGACGGAGAGACACTGTAAAGAAGTTCGACACTTATGCAGGTAATAGTTATCTACTCTAACGACTCAGATCACCGCGGATGGTTTGACGCCGGGTAACACGGCTTGCTGAGTTTGCCGGCGTCCGCCAGCCGGGTGCCTGCAACAACGACGAGGGCCGGGTACACCTTAAAAGTAACGTTTTGCTGCCGGGACTGAAGCCGGCGATAAGCCTGTTATAGAGGCGCAAAGGGAGTGTAGCGGTGCTCTGGTGCACCCATTGGCTTAGGCTTTGTTAACAATCATTTCCCGGTCAACGTAGTTGATTTTCAGCCACCAACGGTTGCCGTCGGATTCGCAACGGTAGCGTCGCCGGTCGTTGCCGCGCCGCCTGCAGTGGATTCTTGCAGCTAATTTTTTCAAATTGCGGCGGTCATCGGCGTTCCTTCGGTCTCGAAATATATCTGCTTTCATCGCGGCAATGTAGCAAAAGAAGCGGGCTTCGTCTTGCTAAATCCTTACGGTTTCAAGGCTCGCTTTTTTCACGAATCAAGAGGTGTAATTACGGCCTAAGCTTGCGCAGCGTTCGTTGTCAAAGACCCGATGTTGGCCGGTGGACACCCAGGCGGAAGGCGCTCTCTGAAGCGTGTGATCTGACCCGCCAGGTCGATAGTCTGTGGCGAAGGGGGTTGTGCAGGACCGCAGGCGAAGAGCAGGTTTCGTTGATCTCGTCGCAGCCCCTCTGCGTCGGCTGCAACTTGCGACTGTGGTTCTCAACGCTTCAATGGCGTTCAATACACCGGCGGCTGGCCTTTGGCCCCCGTGAAGCATCCTTGTTGTGATAAGATCTCACACTTATTTCCTTTAGAACATTACCGTAAGAGAGATATGAAATCCCTATTCGCGATACTTGTTACTACCTTCATGGGTCTTGCTATTAGCGGGTGTAACCACCCAATTGAAATAGCCGGCAAAGGCGACGTGCGTTCCGCCTCGGGAACGCGCAATTGTTCCTGGCAGGAGTTTCAGGCAAAGCACGATAATTGCCGCAATAATATTGTGATTGGCGATTATGATGAAATCTATTTCGGTGAGCCCCACGCGGGCTGGAAGTTCGAGCGCTGGGAAAATTACTGCACCGACGCCACAGACAATAGATGTAGCTTCCGGGTGCCCGCCAATACGGTCGAGCAGTACTTTGGTCAAACTGTACCGCCGCTGGTTGCCATATTTTCCCCGGCAAGCGGTTTTAGTGAGGGTGTCGTGAGTGCACCTCACCCGCTGGCCACCGAGGCTGGGGCCAGGGTCCTGGAGGCGGGTGGCAATGCGGTTGATGCAGCCGCGGTTATCCAGTTTGTCTTAAATGTTGTCGAACCGACTTCGTCGGGAATTGGTGGCGGCGGGTTTATGGGCGTCCATCTGGCGTCAGAAAACAGGTCCTTCTTTATCGACGCCCGGGAGAAAGCCCCGGCAGCTGCATCGCCTACCATGTTTCTGCGCTGTGACCCAAACTGCAATGGTTCTGACAATCAGGCTATCGGGAGCTATGAGCTGCGGGCCAGCAGCGGTATATCGGTGGGTGTTCCGGGTACCTTATCAGGCGTGGCGACGGCTCTGGAAAAATATGGCACCCTTACTCTCGCTCAGGCTTTACAGCCGGCAATCCAACTGGCTGAAAATGGTTTTAATATCGACCAGAGGCTGGCAACACTAAGCGCTAATCCCCGTGTTGGGTACTGGCCGGAATCCGCAGCAATATTTCGTACCGCCAACGGTGGCGCCTTGCCCGTCGGCTATAAATTGGTACAAGCCGATCTGGCCAAAACTCTCCGCCTCATCGCGCAACAAGGTATTGACGTTTTCTATAGCGGGGAGATAGCTCAGGCGATTGTCAATGCACAGCGCCGTGCACGCTCGCAGGTGGGCCCTAAAGGGGCGGGTCGAATGTCCATGAGAGATCTTGCGGCTTACCGTTCCTCCGGAGTTGAAGAAAGGGATCCGGTGGTCAGTCAGTATCGCGGCGCAACGATTCTAGGCATGCCCGCACCCTCCGCCGGCGGCTATGCGGTAGCGCAAATACTCGAGTGCATAGAACAATTTCCCATAGGCAACGCTGCCGCCGGTTTCGGCCCTGGGGCACTGAAAACGCTCCACGTGATGACAGAGTCGATGCGACTCGCCTTCAGCAGTCGCAACGCCTGGATGGGAGATGGCGATAAGGTGCAGCTGCCGCTTGCCGGCTTGACCTCGCCGGGCTATCTCGCCCCTCGCTGTGCTCAGATAAAAACTGATCGCCGGATGCCGACGCCTCCGCCGGGAGACCCGCGTAATTTTGACCCGGCGTTTACTCAGAGCAGTGCCCTGATCGCCGGCAACTCCTATGAACCAGCGGGAATGGATACGACACATATTTCAGTCATTGATCGCGACGGCAATGTCGTGACGTATACCACCAGCCTTTCAAGCAACTGGGGTTCCGGTATTACCGTACCGGGCTACGGTTTTTTGCTTAACAATCAACTCAATGACTTCAATTTGGTGCCCAGCGCAAAGTCCAGCCCAGCGGCATTCAATCCCGGTGCCAATGATGTTGCACCGGGTAAACGGCCACGCAGTAGTATGGCGCCCGTCATGGTATTTAAAAATGACAAGCTGGTTGCAGCCTATGGTTCTCCGGGGGGGTCCGCCATCATCAATGCGGTCGTCAATATGACGGTCAACCTGATTGATCATAATATGTCGGTGCAGCAGGCGATTGACGCGCCTCGCTTCCATACCTACGGTGGCCCGGTTGAGGTTGAACCCGGATTTCGGCAAGCGGTGCTGGATGGATTCAAGGGCCTGGGTCATAGCATCACACTATTATCTGGCGGCAAACCCGTGGCCCTCGGTTCGGTGCAGGCGATTGTGGTTGATCCTGTCTCCGGCAAGCAGAATGGTGGCGCGGATACCCGTCGCTCAGCTACCGTAACAGGTCTGCCGCGCCGCTGAATTTGAGAAAAAGCGGGAAGCTATTGTCGATCGCCGATAGCGGCCTGCGGGGTGCAGGGCTTTAGCTGGCTTTGACACGATAAGAACTGCATGCCGAGCATTGAACTCGCTGCGCATTGCACTTATGCCCACTATTGCGTAGCGTGGGTTATTGTTGCGGCTGGGCACCTGGTCTCTTTGTTGCGTAGGCCAGTTGTTTGCACATGAGTAAACCCCGCTGGGGGGTGATGCAGTGCCACCCATAGCGGAACGCAAGCCAAAATTGCGAACAAGGCCGAAAACCGACTATGAGCAAATTGTGTTATCCATTCCCGGAACCGCCGGTCTTTGGTAAAACTCTTGAAGTCATGCCGGGTGTGCACTGGCTGCGAATGCCCCTGCCGATGTCCCTGGATCACATCAATTTGTACCTGGTTGATGCCGGTGATGGTTGGTACATTATCGACACCGGTATCAAAACTGACGCGGTGCGCCAGCATTGGCTGAATATATTCGACAATAGCCTGGAGGGTCGACCGGTCCTTGGTATTCTGGCCACCCACATGCATCCCGACCATATCGGGCAAGCAGGATGGCTTGAGCAACATTGGCAAGTACCCTTGTACATGACGATGGGAGAATACTATACCGGGCGTGTCTTTTGTTCTGGCCCGGGCGAGACGATGCCGCGCCTGGCCGAACAATTTTATCGTCGGGCCGGATTCGATAGTGACGCAATAGAGCGTATTCGGGAGGGCGCAAGGGGCTTTTCCCGTGTCATCGAGCCCATGCCGGGAGCTTATATTCGCATTCAGGACCAGCAGGTTCTCAATTGGGGCGGGCGCAGCTTGAAAGTGGTGGTGGGGCGCGGTCACTCGCCTGAACATGCCTGTCTACTCGACGAAGCTAACGGCCTGCTGTTTTCCGGTGATCAGATTATTGCAAGCATTACCTCCAATGTCAGTGTGATGGCGATTGAGCCGGAAGCCAACCCGCTGCAGTTGTGGTTGGAGTCGCACCTGAGCATGTTATCCTTGCCTGAAGACCTGCTGGTGTTGCCCGCCCACGGCTTGCCGTTCAAGGGTGTGCGCACCCGACTGCGCCAATTGATAGCGCATCATGAAGATCACCTCGAGGCACTTGAAGAGGCCTGTCTGCAAGCACGCACGGCCTTGTCTCTGTTGCCTGTATTGTTCAAGCGTCAATTGAACGGACACGAGACGATGCTGGCGCTTGGAGAGTGCGTTGCCCATCTGCATTTGCTGCTGGCTCGCAACCGCCTGGAGCGCTTGCTTATTGACGGCATCTACCACTATCAAACCCTGGATCCACTGGTTGCTGATCGGGTGGGTAGGGTACAACACTCGCTGGATGATGACCCGGTACTGGTTTAGCCGCGCCCAAACATCGGCCATTCTGCGGAGTACGTCATGATCGTGCAGGGGGTATTTGTGTTGGGGGAAGCCAGAATCGTTCGTACAATGAGCGATTAGGGCCTGCCGCTTGTCACATTTACCCGCTCCCGCTAAAGTGTGCCCCGTCGATGGACATTGTCCCGTTTACTTAGCCCGGTGCGTAACCATCACATAGAGCAAACTTTGGCGGAGATAACCGAAACCGGTATGGCGAAACAGCTAACCCATATAGATGCCAGTGGCAGCGCCACGATGGTTGATGTCAGCGACAAAGCAAACACCGTGCGCGAGGCTTCAGCTGAAGCCTACGTGCAAATGAAGCCCGAAACCCTGGCATTGATCGCCGCAGGCGGCAATAAAAAGGGTGACGTATTGGCCGTGGCCAGGATTGCCGGTATTCAGGCCGCAAAAAAATGTTCCGAACTGATTCCCCTTTGTCACCCGTTGTTGCTGAGTTCAGTAAAACTCGAGCTGACCGTCGACAGCGAGGCTAATCGGGTTCACATTATTGCCAGTTGCAAACTCACCGGCCAGACCGGCGTGGAGATGGAAGCCCTGACGGCTGCCAGCATTGCCGCCTTAACGGTATACGATATGTGCAAAGCCGTCGATCGGGGCATGGAGATCACAGGGCTTCGCGTATTACAAAAAAGTGGCGGCAAATCCGGTGACTGGACAGCGCCGGTGGAGCCCTGAACGATGGTGACTGTGCGTTTTTTTGCCAGCTATAGAGAAAGGCTCAACACTCGCCAATTGCAGTTGACCCTGCCCCGGCCAGATTGCCGGGTGTCGGAGCTGATTGCGCAACTGATAGCCACCGGTGGTGAAACCTGGGCTGATGTACTGGGAAGCGATAACCTCGTGGTGGCGGTTAACCAGGTCGTGAGTAGCCAACAACAGTTATTACATGACGGCGACGAAGTCGCATTCTACCCACCGGTGACCGGTGGTTAGCAGGCGTTTCAGTGATGGCCCGATGGCATGGATAATGCGTACAAACCCAGTCAAGGGTCTGCCTTCTGGCAGCGATGGGTGTGATTTGGTGTGAAGCGGATGAATGAATGCAAACCCCTGACATCGCAGTAAAAATACAGGGCGAGGATTTCTCGGCCTCAGAACAGGAGCGGGAGTTGCTGCCGTCGGGGGCGGCGGCCGGCGCTACCGTAGCTTTTACTGGATATGTTCGCGATGTAAATGCGGGCGATGACGTCGCCGTGATGGAACTGGAGCATTATCCGGGTATGACGGAAAAGTCTATCGAGGCGATTGTCAACGAGGCCTGCGGGCGTTGGCTATTGCTGGCTGTGCGGGTAATCCATAGAGTAGGGCGCCTCGAGCCCGGTGAACGGATAGTATACGTCGGCGTTGCCGCTTCCCATCGTCGGGAAGCCTTCGCTGCTTGCGAATTTATTATGGATTACCTGAAGACCCGTGCACCATTCTGGAAGAAAGAAACCACTGGCAGTGGCGAGCGCTGGGTTGATGCCCGCTCCAGCGATACCGCAGCTGCCGATCGCTGGTAAGTTTTAGCAGCACACAACCAATAAGGAATGTTAGATGGCGATTGATTCTCTTGAGTTACGCGACGTGCTCGGTCAATTTTCCACAGGTGTTTGCGTTGTAACGGCCATCGATGACGCTGAAAATGCCATAGGTATGACGGTGAACTCATTTGCATCGGTGTCATTGGAGCCACCATTGGTGCTCTGGTGCATCCAGAAAGACTCGGATCGCTTTAACGCTTACAACAACGCCAACGGATTTGGCGTTAGCATCCTCGGGGAGCAGCAGCAGGACTTGTCCAATCTCTATGCGCAGAAATTGCATTGCCAGTTAGTGCCGGATAGCTATCGTATTGGCCTGAGTGGACAAGCCTTGCTCCATGACAGTATTGCCACTTTTGGCTGTGTTGTGACCCAGAGAATCGACGGAGGAGACCATGTTATCATGGTCGGCGAGGTGATCGAGATGGACCGCAGCGCAGAGTCCCGCCCATTGATTTTCTTTGGCGGTGAATACCGTCAGTTGAGCTAAGCATGAAATATTGTTCGCTTTGCGGTAAACCGCTGGTGGTCAGGGTCCCGGCCGATGACAACAGGGACCGTTTTGTTTGCGATCACTGCGACACCATTCATTACCAGAATCCCCGTATCGTGGTTGGCAGTCTGCCGGTCTTTGAGAACAGGATACTTCTTTGCCGGCGCGCGATTGAGCCGCGGCGGGGCTTCTGGACTCTGCCCGCGGGTTTTATGGAAAATGGCGAAACCAGTGTGGAGGGGGCGCGGCGGGAGACCATGGAAGAGGCTTGTGCTACGTTGAGCAGGCTCGAACTTTATACCTTGTTCGATCTCCCTCACATCTCTCAAGTCTACATGTTTTATCGAGCGGAGCTGGAACAGGGCAAGTACGGTGTCGGTGCCGAATCGCTTGATGCGGGCCTGTTTCGTATTGAGGATATCCCCTGGAAGGAGCTGGCATTTCCGGTCGTGTCGCGTACGCTGCGCTACTATATTGATGACTGCGAGCGGGATAGTTTCCCGGTGCGAACCGAGGTCATCGATTTTCCCTGGGGCAAGCGCAGCGAGACCAAAAAACAGGACTAGTCGCTTGCCCTGAACTGCCGGCCGCGCCCCTTGAGAAGACCCGGATTTCGCTGGTTTGCCTCGCAATCATTGCTATAACCATAAATTGCCGGCGATTGCGCGGATGCGCCGTTTCGCTTCGAACCTGACAACGTAGGATAGTCATGCAGTCGATGATAGATTCCCTTAGTCACTTTATCCGGGGAGTGATGCCGTGGCTGGTGCTGGCAGCACCCTATGCGCTGGTAGCACTTCTGGTGGCGATGCTAACCGCATTAGCCTGGCAGCGGCGGGTGCGATTGCAGTTGCTCCAACAATTGTGCCGTGCTGAGCAGGCATTGGAGCAACTGACCCAGGAGCAAAAGTCACTCTACCAGGCGGCTGCACAAGGGCAGGAAGCGCTGAAGCAGCTGGATCGTCAGGAGGAGTATGCTTTTGAGCTGCAACACCGCCTGGACTCCCTGCGCGATAAGGTCGCCGAGGAGCGCATCAAGTATTCGCGATTGGACGAGACCCTGCAGCAGGAACGAGTGCGTCATCGGCAGCAGCTGGAATTACAGCAGCAGGAGCGAGAGCGGATGGGAGTAGAGTTCGAGAATCTTGCCAACCGGATATTTGAAGAAAAGACCGAGAAATTCAGCAAGCTGAGCAGCGACAACCTCGACCAGACCCTGTCACCACTGCGTCAGCAGTTAACCGATTTCAAGTCGCGTGTTGAGCAGGTTTACGATACTGAATCCCGCGACCGTGTGTCACTGCTACACCAGATTGGCGAGCTGAAATCCCTCAATCAACAGATCAGCGATGATGCCATCAAACTGACCAATGCTTTAAAGGGCGACAATAAGGCGCAGGGCAATTGGGGCGAAGTTATTCTCGAACGGCTGTTAGAGGATTCCGGTTTGCGCAAGGGGCACGAATACGATACCCAGGTGGCGTTGCGTTCGGATGCCGGCCAGCGTCGTAATCCCGACGTGGTGGTGCGCCTTCCGGATAACCGCGATATTATCATCGACGCTAAAGTATCGTTACTGGATTATGAGCGTTACTATAGCGCCACCGAAGAGCAGCAAAAACTTGCACATTTGCGCGATCATGTTGCGAGTTTGAAAGCCCATATCAAGGGATTGAGCGTAAAGTCTTACCAAGACCTGGAGGGTATTCGCACACTGGATTTCGTGCTTATTTTTATCCCGATAGAAACGGCCTTTATGCTGGCATTCGAGCATGAGCCCGACCTGTTCAAACACGCTTATGAAAAAAATGTCATTCTGGTGAGTCCAACCACCTTGTTGGCAACGCTGAGAACAATCCAGGGTATCTGGCGCTATGAGCGGCAGAATCGCAACGCCGAAGAAATTGCCCTTCAGGCCGGTCGTGTACATGATCAGGTGGTGAGAGTGGCCGAGGCGCTTGAAGACGTCGGAAAATATATCGGCAAAGCACAGCAAAGCTGGCAGATGAGTAATGAGCGACTGCGCACCGGCCGAGGCAACTTATTGATGACGGCGGATAAACTCGAGCAACTTGGGGCCAAAACCCGCAAGCAGATGCCGCGCGAGAAGACCACTTCAGAAGATACCAACAACCTTACACAAACCATTATTGAAAAGGAGTTGTAACGATGGCACTTCCGATTGTAGGCAATATGGCACCCGCATTTACTTTGCAGGACCAGAATGGCGACAAAGTTTCGTTAAAGCAGTTTCGTGACAAGAAAAATGTTGTCGTATATTTTTATCCGCGCGCCATGACACCGGGTTGTACTGTCCAGGCCTGCGGCATTCGCGACAGTCAGGCGTCCCTGGATTCGCTGGATACAGTCGTGCTGGGTATTAGCCCGGACCCGGTCAAAAAGTTGGCGAAATTTGTTGAAAAGGAAGCGCTTAACTTTACTCTTTTGTCAGATGAGGATCATGCAATTGCGGAAAAGTATGGTGTCTGGGGGCTGAAGAAGTTTATGGGTAGAGAGTCCATGGGAATTCTTCGCACCAGCTTTATCGTTGGCAAAGATGGTCGCTTGAAGCACATTATGGATAAAGTAAAAACCAAGTCACACCACGATGATGTGACGGCTTACATTACGGAAAATTTGTAGCTGCAGGCTTTGTTGTAACAACAGAAAGCCCCTAGCCAACCGCGAAGAGGGGATGGGGCGCTGTTACGCGATGTAAACCCAGCGATTCGTGGGCCATGGCTCAGGAAAGAACGATATTCTTATTAGGCTTGTAAGGATTGCTGTGGGTGAAGCCACTCTCTCCGGTATCAATCTGCTTGATTTCACCGCCTTTCTTGAGGAATGCTTCTACTTCGTCTTCAATCTGGTCTCGGGTTTTTTCGGCTTTCGGTGCTTTTACGGGATTAGCTCTACGCAACGGAACGTCTCCTGACAGGATTTATGAAAAGATTGGATAGGTGCGCAGTGTAACACAAGTGCTGGTAAAAGTCCCGCCAAAGACGGGTTTTGGGTGCCAGAAAGATCGGGTTCGCGGTCGTCGAAAGCGGGTTGTTTAGTACCTACTGGGCCAGGCTTGAAGCAAGTCTATGAAAAAGCCTGTCCTTTTACCCGCTGCAACAGCCGCTCAAATACGCGCCATTTACCGCTGGTAAGCACCCCGGGTGCGTTAACCAGTAGCGCCGTGATATTGTCTTGCCCACCACGCTCCAGTGCCGCCAGCAACAGTTGCCGGGTGCTATCTTCAGCAGTTGCAGCACCGGCAAGTATTGTGCTTATGGCATCGTCACTGAGCTCGCCGCTCAGGCCATCGCTGCATAACAGGATGCTCTGGCCGGGAGACCACTGACCGCGCACTGTTGCTACCCTGGGGCCGGGCTTCAGTGGCAGCCCGACCGATTGGGTAATGATATTGCGCTGGGGGTGCTCGCTGGCGTCCTCTTCAGAAATGACGCCGGCGTCTATCATTTCCTGGACCATGGAGTGATCCCGGGTTAAGCGCTTTAACTGATGGAGATCCCAGAGGTAAGCCCGGCTGTCCCCCACCCATGCTATTTCATACTCCTGCCCCTGGCACAGCAGAGCAACAACAGTGGTTCCCATGCCCGCGCTGCCAGTATCCCTGGCGTCGCATATGGCCTGGTGAGCCATGTTTATAGCATCAGTGAGGCTTCGTTTGTTGGTGATGGCTTCAGAAACAGTGTGCACTGCGATAGCACTGGCAACTTCACCGGACTGCTGCCCACCCATGCCGTCAGCCACCAGCCACAGCCCCAGTTCCGGGCGGGCAATATAGCTGTCTTCGTTGTTGGTACGCACTCGACCTACATGGGTCACGGCGCTGAATGAGGAACTTGGCATAGGTATTCTGGAGCTTATTTCGGGTTTTAATGTCGCAAGTTATAAAGGCCGCTGGCTGTGCAAGCTTGTTAGCCACAAGGCAATTATCTCAATTAGTGGGCCCTGATGTCATTACCAGTGTAGCTATTGATGTGAAATTCGCTGTTGGCTTGTGGTCCGGCTGTGTCGCAGTAGGCAAAAGTGCTGGGTCAATCATGACATCCGGGAGCTATTCTGGCAGACGTGCAGGCGGCGCTGTCGCACACAAGCTCAGTCCCGTTGTAGTATGCAGTCTGGCGTTTACAAACTACTGAGGTATATCGTCCTGAGCATCCCTGAAGATCCCGCCCGCGCCATGCAGGCATTGTCGCTGGAAACGAGAAAGCTCATCGATCAGGTCCGCAGCACCGGGGCGCCTGCCGATGCGCTTGCGCGTTGCCAGGAACATATCGCTGCGGCGATTGCTGCGCTCGATCCCTGGAAGCAGGTTTGCAACGCCTCGGCGCATGGTTTGGGGATGGACACAGCAGCCAGCGCGCCACGGGATATTAATCAAATGCTTCCTTTTAGCCCGATAACCGGCAGTTGCAATCCGGTGGCGCCGCCGGTGGTATTTCGCCTTGAAGGCGACGAGGTCAGGGGCGAGGCCAGCTTTTCGTCGGTCTATGCCGGGCCACCCAACACCGTGCACGGAGGGACTATTGCCGGCTTGTTCGACGAGTTGCTGTCGATCGCGAATATTGCCAATGGTAAGGCCGCCTACACCGGATCATTGACCATCAAGTATCACGCACCAACGCCGCTAAATACCAAGGTCGATCTCTATGCCTTTTGTCTCAGCCGTTCTGGACGAAAGGTGAAGAGTCGCGGTGAGATGCGCTGTAAGGGTGTTCTGACAGCCAGTGCTGAAGGCTTGTTTATCGTGCCCAGGCAGGATTGGCCGTCACTTGTCTAATTAAAACGATAAGGAGCCGTAACATGGCAAGCAAACCAGATTGTATCTTTTGCAAAATTATTGGTGGGGAGATCCCGGGCCATATCGTGGATGAGGATGCTGACACAGTCACATTTATGGACGCCTTTCCTGTGGCGCCCGGGCATACCCTCATTGTTACCCGTGACCACTACTGCGATTTACTCGAGGCCAAGCCCGCCGCGATTGCCGCAGTAGCTGCTAAATCTGTGGTCGTGGCTCGGGCCATCAAATCTGTGTTGCAAGCTCCGGGGCTTGGCGTGTTCCAGTTAAACGGAGCAGCCGCAGGACAAACCGTATTTCATTATCATATGCACCTGGTGCCGCGCAATCACGGCGAAGCATTGCAGTTACACACCAGGGTACCCGGTGTGCAGGATGAACTGGCGCAATTGGCGGAGAAGCTCAAGCAGCAGATGGCAAACGCATGAGGGCCAACTCCCTGTTATGCGCGATCACCGGGCCGACCAGTGGCATTGGCGAAGAGACTGCCCTGGAACTAGCGCGCAGGGGTTTCGGGCTGCTGTTGCTGTGTCGTGATCCTGGCAAAGGTGAGTTACTGGCACAGCGCTGTCGAGACCTGGGAGCCCGTTCGGCTGAGGTTTATGAATGCGACCTTGCCAGTCTCGACAGTGTCAGGCGTTGCGCCGCCGAGATTTGCCGAACAGTGAAATGCATCGACGTGCTGATCAACAATGCCGGCGTCATCTGCAACCGGCGCCAGCTATCGGTGGATGCTTTTGAGATGATGTTTGCGGTGAATCACCTGGGGCATTTTTTACTGACCAATCAGCTATTACCCTTACTGCGGGCCGCGCCGCAGGGGCGGATTATCAATGTGGCGTCGCGTGCCCATGCCCTTGTAAGGGGTATCAACTTTGACGACCTCAACTACGAAAGTGGTTTCGCCACCTTCAAAGTTTACGGGCACTCCAAACTTTGCAATATGCTCTACACCCTGGCTTTGCAGGATAAACTGCAAGACACGGCTGTAACCGTCAATGCGCTCCACCCCGGGGCGGTAAGCACCAACCTTGGCGCCCAGAATGGCTGGTATGTGCGGCCATTGTACGCGCTGCTGAGCCTGTTTTTTCGCAGTCCGGAAAAGGGCGCCCGCAGCAGCGTATTCCTGGCCTGTGAGCCACAAGGGGACACCAGTCGCGGTAAATATTTTTACGACTGTAAAGCTATCGCTCCAAAACCCTGGGCACTGGATAAGAAGGCCGCTGCGCAGCTCTGGCAGGTCAGCGCCGAACTGGTGGGTATTGAAGACTGAAGTCAGTCTGTTGGAGCAGCTCAATATTAAATCGCAAATCCGGAGACATCAGGACCATGCCGTATTCGTTACAGGCGCTATCTGACAAGCTTGAAATACAGGAGTTGGCCTTTGAATATGCAGAGGCCATAGATCAACAACAGTTCGACCGGCTCGATGCCGTGTTTACCGCCGATGCGTTTATTGACTATACCGCCATGGGGGGAGAGAAGGGCAGCTATCCCGAGATTAAGCGCTATCTACAAAGCTCCCTGGATATCTTCAAAGACTATTATCACCTGGTTTCAAACCACCACATCAAGCTCAATGGCGACAGTGCCAGTGCGCGAGTGGTATGCCTCAACCCGATGGGCTTGCCAGTGCCAGACAAGCCCCCGCATATGATGTTCCTCGGTCTGTTTTACCTCGACCGCTATATCAGGACCGCTGATGGGTGGCGCATCTGTGAGCGAATTGAGGAGCGCTCCTGGGGCTATAACGTTCCCGGTAGAGTGACCTTGGGCGGAGGGCATAACCCTGCTTGAAGACATATCGCTGTAGGTAGGGTATTTCGAGATTGAGAACTTGCAGCGGCACTGGGCTCTAAACTAATGCGCGCCTTATCCGGTGTTTTAGCGTGTTATATCCCATATCAGTAGCACCGGCCGCTCTATCCAGATCGAGCTTCCCATAATTTGTTGATTTTTATAGGCAGGCAATTATGATCACGAGAAAGCAGTGCAGTGATTAGCATAAAAGGAAAACTTACTATTTTGGGAGGCAAGGCTAGAGAAACCTGCTAAGCGCTTCAATTTGTTCAGAATCTTTTGGCATCGTGTAATGTAGCCCGAAATAACACGCCATCGTGATATAGCGACCGGGGCCTTTGGATTGGCTGTTAAGGCTCTAATGACATTTTCACGAACGTACATACACTGTATGTATGATTAAGTTCAGTTGGAGTAAAAATCAAAGCTAAGGCAACTCTGATTAATTCGGTGACGCTTCAGGCTTTGCGTCGGGTTTGGCCACTAGGCGCAGTCGTGCAGGAAGGCTGGTTGCCTTTCAAACGGCTGTAACGCAGTAGACAAACGCGACGCAAAGCCCCGCAGGGCGGGCCTCTGGCGCACATTGGACAAGGGGGCGGCCATCCGCTTGCACCACTCGTCAAGGACAACCAGCCTTGACCTTCGCGGCGCGCCTTGCCAATGTACGCCAGAGGCTCCGCTGAAGCATTACCGAATTGATCAGAGGTGCCCTAAATCAAACCTCAAGAAACATGGAGTTTCTTTCGAGGAAGGTCAGTCCGTTTTCTATGATGAACTTGCAGTTCAATTCTATGACGAAGATTGATCTGATGAGGAGCGCTTTTTGTTGCTCGGCATGAGTAACGAAGCACGCATGCTCATCGTTGTACACTGCGAGCAAGGTGATGACGGAGAAGAACTGAGAATTATCTCTGCACGGAAAGCCACAAAGAATGAGCAACAGTACTATCAAGGTGGTTCATCATGAAGAAAGAATACGATTTGTCCAAAATGAAGGCACGGAAAAGCCCCTATGCCTCAAAACTCAAAAAGCCGGTTACGATTCGCCTTAGTGAGGATGTAATAGATTATTTTAAAGGAATGGCAGAAGAATCAGGCGTCCCGTATCAAAGCCTGATCAACTTGTATCTTCGCGATTGTGCCAGTCAGCACCGCAAGGTCGACATCCAGTGGCAGCCTTAATCGGGTAGCCGGGGGTCTCTAACCCCCAGCCCCCACAACACCCTGCATGCGAGTTCATGCCCATGCTGGGCGTACACAAGTACAGCAACCGGACGGCTTCGCCGCCGGTTCTGTAAGCGTTATGATAATTGGCTTATAGTGTGAATGGCTTACTACAAAAATTGGGTCTTGTTCCCTTCTTTACTCAGCAACTGGCAGACACCACCTTATTACAGGAGCGTCTCGGGCGCGTAATGACAGTACAACGGTCGAGAAGCACAGTTGCCTGTGGTTCGGGCGATCAGGTGGTAGAGCTCTCGCCCGCTTTACGCCGGAAGGTCGCCATTGATCGACCGACTGTCGGTGACTGGGTCGTATTGGATGAGTCACTTTCGAGAATTGAAAAAATCCTTGAGCGGAAAAGTTTATTCAAGCGCTTGGGTGCGGGCGAAAGCAACGAACTTCAGCCCATAGCTGCGAATATCGATACCCTTTTCATAGTTACATCCTGCAATGAAGAGTTTAAAGAATCACGACTAGAACGGTACCTTGCACTGTGTAAAGAGGCCGGAGCAATGCCCGTCATTGTTCTCTCCAAGGCTGACCTCGTTGAAGATGTAGATACTTATGTCCGTCGTGCCCGAAAAACCAGAGCAGGAGTTCCTGTTGAGGCAATCAATGCTCTTGACCCTGCATCAATCAATGGGCTTTCTTCCTGGATTGATAACACCTCCACCGTTGCGCTTGTTGGTTCATCCGGTGTAGGAAAGTCTACAATTCTTAATACATTGGCTGGACGCTTCTTAGCTTCTACGGGAGAAATTCGCAACGGTGACAAGAAGGGCCGCCATACGACGACGCACCGTGAATTGCACACCCTGCCTTCCGGAGGCCTTATTGTTGATGTCCCAGGTATGCGAGAGCTAAGAGTCGCAGAAATCAATGGCTCGATTGATGCCGTTTTCGATGATATTGATACGCTTGCGGCACAGTGCAGGTTCGCTGACTGTAACCACGAAACGGAGCCAGGTTGCGCGGTGCTTCGAGCGATAGAAGAAGGAGAGCTTGATAGTCGCCGACTGTCCAATTATAAAAAGTTGCTGCGTGAAAATGCTCTGGCGACAGCAAGCTTGGCTGAGAAGCGCGCCCAAGGGCGGGACTTCGCGAAAATGGTCAAAGAAGTGAAAGCCATAAAACAAAAAAAGGGCGAAACTTGAGTGATCATAACAAAGCAAATCAGTACGCGGCTGACGCCCCCGGACTCGCCGCTGTTTGGTGCGTTGAGGCTGTAGAAAAACCCCTGAAAAAAGTCTAACAATATTAATATGGTGCATCGAACAAGGAACGGTGCTCCTGCCAAAGTTCAAGCCTTACGATTACTATCAGACTGTTATGGTGGTCATCAATTATCATGATCAGTTGCAGCCCGGTACGTTCGGACACGCACTACATCATCTGATTGGCAGTAAACTCGACTTGTCGATATTTTATCCGGGCTACCGTAATGATGATGGCGGCAGGCCAGCCTACGATCCTGCTGTTTTGCTTAAAATTATTCTGTTTGCCTATTCCAAAGGCGTCACTTCCAGCCGCGAGATCCAGTGGTGTTGTGAGCATAATATTATTTTCAAAGCGCTGTCCTGCGACAGCGTGCCCCATTGGACGACTATCGCCAACTTTATCAGCGGCAAGACTCATGAAATTCAAGAGCTCTTTGAGCAGATACCATTGATCTGCGATGAGCAGGGCCTATTGGGTAAAGAGCTGTTTGCTATTGATGGCTGCAAGATGTCGTCGAACGCCGCCAAGGAGTGGTCGGGTACGCATAAAGAACTCCAGCAGAAACGCGATAAACTAAAGCGACAAATTCGGCATCACCTGGATGAGCATCAGCGACTGGATCACACTGAGGCGCGCGAGAGCGAGCGCATGCAGCGGGTTGAAAAAACTATCGATACACTCAATCGGGCTCATGCAAGGATCGACCAATTCCTAAAGACACAAGCCCCACGGATGGGGCAGGGAAAACGGCTGAAGGAAGTTAAAAGTAATATCACAGACAATCAGTCGGCGAAGATGACCTCGTCAATAGGAACCATCCAGGGTTGCAGCGGGGTTGCTACTGTCGATAAGAAACTGGCCGCATGAAGCGATTGAATCGAATTGTTGTGTCGCATTACGACTAGCTCTTAAAGAAGAGAGCCAGGGCTGTAAAGTGATATGACAACATCAGTTAAACCCATGGCGGGGGCACACAGCTGCTCGGTCAGGGTTTTTCTAAAGGCTCATCAGCTGTAAAATGACAATAGGCACACATCGTGTTAATCTAGTTCCATGAAGCCAATTTCATGGAATGCTGGGAAGAACGCTCTGCTGAAAGCCGAGCGAGGTGTTTCGTTTGAAGATGTGGTTTTCCATATTATGGCCGGAGATATCCTCGACACTGTGGATCACCCCAATCAAGAGCGTTACCCCAGGCAGCAGATTCATGTCATTGCCATTGAGGATTACGTCTATCTGGTTCCGTTCGTGGAGTCAGAAGATGAAGTTTTCCTTAAAACAATCATTCCCAGCCGCAAGGCAACGAAGAGTTATCTGGGTGACGAAACATGAGCAAACTATCGAGTGAAGAGCGCGAGATTCTAGAGGCGTTCGCAAAGGGAAAACTCAAGCGGTCCAAAAAAGCAGCAACTACACAGAAGCGGCATCAAGAGTACGCGGAAGCTATGTTCAAAAAAGATGCCCGAATCAACATCAGGCTTTCCTCAAAGGATTTGCGTGGGTTACAGAAGCGAGCACTTGAGGAAGGTATTCCCTACCAAACCCTCATCGCCAGCATTCTGCATAAGTACGTTGAGGGTCGGCTGAATGAGAGCAACGGCTAACAACCAGCCTTGACCTTCGCGGCGCGCCTTGCCAATGTGCGCCGGAGGCTCCGCTGAAGCATTGCCGAATTAATCAGAGATAACTTAAGTTATTACCGACCCGGCTGGGCTTGGGGAGAAATGGTTTCGAATTCCGGCAGAAGCACGGGCTCGGACTTGAGCTTGGGTTTATCGTAATATCGCTGCTGGCTGTTGCGGGTGGTGTCGTAGCGCTCTCTGCTGACCCGGCTGGCGCTCTCGGCGTCGGCCAAAATAGTGGGTCGAATAAATACCATCAGGTTGCGCCGCAGCTTTTCAGTCTTGGTGGTTTTAAAGAAACTGCCGACCAGGGGAATATCGCCGAGTAGCGGTACTTTTTTGACTGTGGTCTGGTCGGTCGTGTCGATCAGGCCGCCGAGTACCAATACGTCCTGGTCTCGCACCAACACCTTGGTTTTCACGCTGCGCTTGTTGGTCACTGTATCGGCGGCTTCCGACGAGGCGGTGGCTGAGACATTCTCCACTTCTTGAATGACGTCCAGGGTGATGGCATCGCCCTCGTTAATCTGGGGGGTCACCTTGAGGGTAATGCCGATATCCTTGCGCTCCACCGTGGTAAACGGGTTGCCGGTGCTGGATGCGGGACCGGTAGCCTGGCCGGTGATTAACGGTATATTCTGGCCGACCAGAATTTCGGCTTCCTCGTTGTCGAGGGTCACAATGGAGGGCCGCGAGAGAATATTGGCGTCGACATTAACGGCGACAGCTTTCAACAGCAGGCGCAGGTCTCCGGCTTGCATAAAGCCCAGGCTCAAACCTTGCCCAAGAACCGAATTGCCATCGGTGTCCATGGTCACCAACCCGAAATTGGATGAGGCCACAACGCCGCTGGTGGTATCGGTGAAGGCCGTTTTCCATTGCACGCCTATCTCCCGTGCAAAATCGTCACTCACTTCTACGATGATGGCATCGACCAACACCTGCTTCCGGCGAAAGTCGGTTTGCTCAATAACCTTGGCTATTTCATCGACATAGCTGGCGGGGCCATTCACCACGATGGCGTTAGCGGCTTCCAGCGCCTCAATGCTCACCTGGGTGGAATAGCGGGTCTTGCCTTCTTGCTCTTGCTGGATATTCTGGGTGACGCCCCGAAGGACCGGTAACAGCTCTGTAGCCGTGAGGTAGTGGAGGTAGAAAACCCGGGTATTGGCGTCTGCGCTCTGGGGCTTGTCGAGTGAGTTTGCCATTTGCCTGAGTTGCCTGCGCAGTGCCGGGCTACCGCTCACCAGCAGGGTATTGGAACGTTCATCGGCAACAATGTTGATTTGCTGCCTGTCTTTTTCGAACAAACCCTGCAGCACTTCTTTCATGGAATTTGCCGGAGCACTTTGCAGCGGGATGATGTCAAACTCCATGCTTCCCTGAGAGTCGATATGCTCGGCCAGTTTCGCCAGCCGTTTGACATTATCTTTGGCATCGATCAGCAACAGGGTGTTGGGCGAGGTGGCGGCGATATGGCCAGATGGCGGTAGCAGGGGCTTGAGCTGACTCAACAACTCTGATGACGGCAGGTTTTGCAGGCGCACCACATAACTCGCCATATCTGTTTCAGTGTCGCCATCGAGTACACTGGACAGGTCGAAGGGTAGGGTCTTGGCGCGAATGTCCGGGACTATTCGCACCACGCCGTTGCTCTCGACCGCGGAGTAGCCATAGACCCGCATAGCCTCAACAACGACATGGTAGGCATCCTCAATACTCAGGGATTCTTTGGCAAAGATGGTCATGTTGCCCTTTACCCTGGGATCGATAATAAATTTCTTGCCGGTCATATTGCCCAGCCAATGCACCACTGCGCGAATGTTGGCGTCGCGCATATTCAAGGTGACATTATTGTCAGCGGCATTGCTTCCCGGCGCATCCGGAATTTGGCCCGAGGCGGGAAGGGCCTGCACAGATCCTGCCAGCGATATCGCCAACAGCAATCCCAAGCCCCGTCCTGACCTGGAGAAGAGGTCGCCCGCTATGTCTAAAAATGCGAATTTATTCAATCAGGTATGTGGATCTGGTTGTTGTTTATAAGGTTATTTGTGATGCGTTTAGGTGTGCAACACTCACAACAAGAATAGACCAATTCAGGGTAATCAGTAGGTCGCTTTGATTGTGTGACACGGGTCTCAAATCGACGATCTAAAGGCCCTGATTGCGCGGTCCACACCGATGAAATTGGCTGTGCTATGATTTGGGCATCAACTTGGAACTTCTCCCCATGCAGGACCTGCAAGACCTTGCCCTGATTATCGAATCGCATATCCCCCTGATTGCACTCGAGACCCACGACGAACACCAGGCCGAGCAGTTGCTGGGCCGTGTTGCCCTTAAAACCGGACGCGATTTTTGGCGCTGGTCGGTCACCGAAGGTTTAGGCAACGCGCTGTTGGCAAGCGCGTCATCGCCCGGCGAAATAATCGACGATCCCTTGCAGGTATTACAGGCGATCAAGCGTCATAGGCAGCCCGCCATTTTCGTGCTGTTCGACTTTCACCCCTATCTGCATGGTCGACCGGATATTATTCGCCATATTAAGGACATTGCCCTGGCTTACCAGCGGCTTTCCCATACCCTGGTATTCGTCAGTCATTCACTGGAGTTGCCAGCAGAAATCCGGCGCTTTTCTGCCAGCTTTGATATCAGTCCGCCAGGGGCAAACCAGCTGGCAGCGCTGCTACGTGAAGAGATCCGTGCCTGGATGGGCGACAACGACGGCCAGCGTCCCCAGGTCGACGCCGATGCACTGCAAAGTTTACTGGGCAATATCAGGGGCATGACCTCACTCGACGCGCGCCGGTTACTGCGAGCGGCGATACGTGATGACGGCGCCATCAGTCGGCATGACATTCAGCGAGCCCAGCATGCGCGCTTCGAGCTCCTCGGTAGCGACGGCTTGTTGAATTTTGAAACCGAGCTTGAACATCTGGACTCGATAGCGGGTCTGGAAAATTTAAAGCAGTGGTTGCAAACCCGGCGTGCGGCTTTCCTTGAAACGGACCCGGTACTGGCCAGTGATCGTCCCCGTGGCATTATGCTGACGGGGGTTCAGGGCAGTGGTAAAAGCCTGGCGGCGAAGGCCGTCGCCGGTTCATGGGATATGCCCCTGTTGCGGCTCGATATGGCGTCGCTCTACAACAAGTATATCGGCGAAACCGAGAAAAACCTCAGCCGTTGTCTGCGCCATGCGGAGCAAATGGCGCCCTGTGTGCTGTGGCTGGACGAGGTTGAGAAAGGTATTGCGGTTGCCGGCGATGATGAATCCAGCGGTACTTCGCGGCGTTTGTTGGGCACGCTACTCACCTGGTTGTCCGAGCGCAAGAGCGCGGTATTCCTGGTGATGACTGCGAACGACATCCACCGACTACCGGCCGAGTTGCTGCGCAAGGGCAGGCTCGATGAAATTTTCTTTGTCGACCTGCCGGATGCGACGGTGCGAGAACACATATTCAGCTTGCACCTGCAGCGTCGCAACAGTAATGCGAAACACTTCGACCTGTCGCTACTGGCGGCTCGCAGTGAAGATTTTTCCGGTGCCGAGATTGAGCAGGCAGTGGTTGCCGCTATTCATATCGCCAGGGCCCGGGGCCTGCCCGTAGCAACCGAGCATATTCTCGAAGAGCTGGATCGCACCCGGCCGCTGGCAATCACCATGGCAGAGCAGGTGGGCGCCTTGCGACAATGGTCCCAGGGAAGGACTGCACGAGCCTGAATCCGGGTTTGCTGTGCGCTATCACCGGCGTGACAGCAAACTGTGTTGCCCCAAGCATACGAATCTTACTTTTGCCCTTATCAATTCTCCCTGCCTTCCCCTGTGTCCATGCCCTGAACCGAAATCCGTGATGTTGACCGGCCGTAAAGTTAGCGACTAACTCGATCGTAATTGTCGGCCGCTTGTCAGCCCTGGGCAAAACCGTTCTAATCAGCGATAAATAATATTCTCGGGCCTCATGGGTAGCCTGCATGTCGATTCACGAAAATACCAAAACGCGGCCCAGCAAGCCGCGCCGCTTGCAGGATGTTGGCCATTGGGACATCGCAAGCGACGTGGTCGTCATCGGTTTCGGTGGCGCCGGTGCCTGCGCCGCGATCGAAGCCCACGACCATGGCGCTGAGGTTATTATCTTTGAGTTGGCCAGTGCCAGCGGCGGCTCAACGGCCATGTCCAGTGCCGAGATTTACATGGGCGGCGACGGTGGCACCCGGGTGCAGCGCGCATGCGGCCTGCAAGACAGCAACCAAAACATGATCAACTTTTTACTCCAGTGCCAGGGTGAACAGGCGGACGAGGCGAAGGTGAGAGCCTATGTCGAGGGCTCGGGTGATCATTTCGACTGGCTGGTAGAGTGTGGCGTACCGTTCAAGGATTCCTGGTTGAATGAGCGGGCAATATACGCCCACACCGATGACTGCCTGTTGTTCACCGACAGCCAGAAGGCCTGGCCCTTTAGTCGCGACACAAACCCGGTGCCGCGTGGCCACAACCTGCAGATAAAGGGCGACAATGGCGGTCCGCTGTTTATGAAAATCATGACCGAAAATGTGACCCGGCGCGGTATTCGGGTGGAGTATGAAAGCCGTGCCCTCACCCTGGTGGTCGATGACAGCGGCGCGGTTCAGGGTGTGGTGGTGCGTATAGACCAGCGTGAAGTCAATGTGCGAGCTCGCAACGGGGTTATTCTCTGTGCCGGTGGTTTCAACATGAATACCGCCATGGTACAAAAGTATGCGCCTATGTTGTTGCGCGCCAACCTGCCCATCGGCAATCCCGGTGACACCGGCGCGGGGATCATGATGGGAATGAGTGTGGGAGCGGCGGCCATCAATATGCACGAGGGTTTTGTCAGCCTGCCATTTTATCCGCCGGCCAGTATTACCTATGGCATTTTTATCAACGACAAAGGTCAGCGCTTTATCAACGAAGATTGCTACCACGGCAGGGTAGGCTATTACTGCCTGCAGCAACCGGGTGATCGAATTTACCTGGTGCTGACGGTAGATGACTACGGCGAGTATGAAAAGCGCAGTTTCCTCGGGGCCGCCGTAGCCGCTACCGGTGAATCACTGGAGGAGCTGGAAACAGAGCTTGCCTTACCCCCCGGCGCATTGGCAATGACCGTCGATTACTATAACAAGCACGCTGCGGCGGGTGAGGATCCTCTCTTTCATAAGGCCGCAGAGTGGTTAAAGCCGCTGGGCCTGCCGCTGGTGGCTCTCGACTGTACGCCCGGCCGAGGTGCGATCTACCCGTTTTTCACCCTTGGCGGCCTCGACACCAGGCCCAGTGGCGAAGTCTTGACCCCCGAGGGCGAGGTGATTCCCGGTCTTTATGCTGCCGGGCGCACGGCCTGCGGCATCCCCCGCACCGCTGCTGGCTATGGTAGTGGTATGTCGGTAGGTGATGCCACTTTCTCCGGCCGCATGGCGGGCATAGCGGCAGCCGGTCGAGCTTCGCGAGCCGCGCTCCTGAGTAGCAAAGAGCTGACGCGGTGAGTGGCCGCGATGTCTAAATCGGTCTACTGGATTCCACACACCCATTGGGACCGCGAATGGTATCGCAGTTTTCAATCGTTTCGTGCGCGCCTGGTCGACTGTGTCGATGCCGTTCTCGACCAACTGCAGGCGGACCCCGCATTTACTTTCCTGCTCGACGGCCAAACGGTGGTACTGGAAGACTATCTCGAGATTCGGCCGCAACGGGAAAGCGAATTGCGCGATGCCGTTGCCCAGGGTCGACTCGCGATTGGCCCCTGGTATGTCCAACCGGACTCACTGCTGCCCGGCGGCGAGGCGCATATTCGCAATCTGCTGATCGGTCGCGAAGTGGGTGTCCACATTGGGCCGGTATCCAATATTGCCTATACCCCCGACTCCTTCGGTCATCCGGCACAATTTCCCCAGCTGTTTTGCGGCTTCGGCCTGCGGGCATTTGTCTACTGGCGCGGCAGCGGCAATGAGTATGACAAGCTGCCGAGTGAATATCGCTGGCGAGCGCCAGACGGCAGTGCCATAACGGCCTGCCTGTTAAACCGCGGCTATTTTAACGGCGCGTTTCTGCCGCTCGATACTGACAAGGCTATTAAGGTACTCAGGATTGTCTATCTTGAAGCCATCGAAAAGACTGCCCAGCAGTCGGTGCTTATTATGAACGGGGTCGATCACGCACCACCGCATCCCGATGCCATGGCGCTTGCCAACGGGCTGGCGCAAGCCCTGGACATTCAGGTGACGGTAGGACTGCTGGAAGATTTTGTCGACACTATAAAGGAACCGCTACCCGAGTACCGGGGCAGTCTGCTGGGCGCGAAAGTGGCGAAGTTGCTGCCGGGTGTCTGGTCTGCCAGAATGCCGCTTAAACTGGCTAATCGACGCATTGAAACCACCTTGCAGACACTTACCGAGCCGTTGGCGGTGCTGGCATTGCAGTATGGTCTGTGCGATGAACGGGCGTCGTTGCGCACGGCATGGAAATCGTTATTAAAAAACCAGGCCCACGATTCTATCGGCGGTTGCTCCATTGATCGGGTACATCGACAGATGTTGCCGCGCTACTATGCGGCCCAAACCCTCGCTGAGGAAACGGCAGGGCGTATTATGGAACGCCTGGCGGGTCAGGAGCTCTCCCGGCAGACGCCATTGACCCAGCCCTTTGAGGTGGCGGTTTTCAATCCATCGCCTTACCGGCGTTCGGGTTATGCGCGACTGAAGCTCGATGCCCACCCGTCGCTGGTTCCCGCAGCCGATGGTGTTATCTACCATCCGGCACTGGCGGCGAACAAGCCCGAAGGCGGCTATACGGTCAATGGCAGGAGTGTGCGCTTTGTTCCCGCCGGCAGTGATGGTCGATTTTTTTATGATGAACACCAACACGCCTACGATCTGGAAATACCGGTAACCGACGTGCCCGCTTACGGCTATAAGCGAGTGGTGCTACAGGAGGCACCGCATGCTGAAGAATCGGTCGATGAGGATCGGACCATCAGTAATGCTCACATTCAGGTCGAGCTAAACACGGATGGCACCGTCGAACTCAGACTCGGCCAACAGCATTACAGCGGCTTGTTCGGGGTTGAAGACCGGGCCGACAGAGGTGACAGTTACGACGCCGATATTTTGCCTGACGACCAGCGCTGCGAAATGCTGCGTTGCCGACACCGGCGCCGGCGGCATGAAAGCGGCACTGAAATTCTCGAAGTTGAACGTCTTTATCGATTGCCCCGGGAACTTGAAAAGAACCGCATGGCTCGCGGCACAGAAGCTACCGCCGTGCGTTTGTATACCGACTTTATTATCTATCCCGACAGCAATGAGCTACGGGTAGATGTGCGCTTGAAAAACACCGCCAGGGACCATCGTTTGCGCTTATTGCTTCCTACCGCAGGTTCGGGGCTAAGCTATGATTACGCCACGACTTTCGACCTTGTCCGTGGTGGTCGCGAAGATCCGGACGACAGAGATTGGCTGCACCGGGCACCGCCATGCTTTGTCCACCAGGGTTGGGTGCACCTGAATGGCCTGAGCGTAGTTGCTGCCGGCTTGCCGGAAGCCCAGGTGCTGGACAATGGCACCCTCGCCGTGACCCTGGTACGCAGTATCGGTTGGTTGTCGCGCCATGATCTTCATTCTCGGCCCGGTCCAGCCGGCCCGGTGATTCCGGTCGAAGACGCCCAATGTCTCGAGACCATCGAAGCAGAACTGGTGCTGTTTGCCGGGTTCGATCCGATTGTGGCGCAGCAGGCCGAAGTGCCTATGGCGGCAGTATTTGCCGGCCGGGAGCCGCTGCTGCCAGCAGACAGCAGCATGTTGACGCTACACAGCGACAGCTTATTGCTGACGGCCTTCAAGCCGGCTGAGGAGGGCGCGGATTATATTGTGAGATTGTTAAACCCTGGCAATGAAGTCGCCAGCGGCCAAATCGTGTTTGGGTTCGATCTTGTGGCGGTGCAAGCGGCGAGACTTGATGAACAACTCATTGCTGGTGACCTTATGCTAACCGATGCACGTTGCTTTACTATAGAGCTGGAGCCACACCAACTGCAGACTTTTCGTCTGACCCCTGGAGTCAATCATTTCATCACACAGGATAGCGACACATGGCAAAGCTGAAACTGGGCCTGCAATTGGGTTACTGGGGAGCACTCTATCCCGCTGGTCATGTGGCGCTGGCGCAGGAGGCTGAGAAACTGGGTTTCGATTCGGTATGGACCGCGGAGTCATGGGGCAGCGATGTGTTTACCCCACTGGCCTGGATTGGTGCCAACACCTCGACGATTCGACTGGGAACATCGGTTGCCCAGCTGTCGGCTCGCACCCCCACCGCGTGCGCGATGGCAGCATTGTCGATCGACCATATGTCGGGCGGGCGGATGATCCTGGGTTTGGGGGTGTCCGGACCGCAGGTGGTTGAAGGTTGGTACGGCCAGCCCTATAGCAAGCCGCTGGCGCGCACCCGGGAGTATGTCGATATTATCCGCCAGGTGCTGCGACGGGAGGCACCGGTGACCAATGACGGCGAACATTATCCGCTGCCCTATAATGGCCCCGGCGCCTGGGGTTTGGGTAAGTCGCTCAAGTCCATTACACACCCTCTGCGTGCCGACCTGCCGATCTTTATTGGCGCCGAGGGGCCAAAAAATGTGACCCAGACCGCCGAGATTGCCGATGGCTGGTTGCCCCTGTACTACTCGCCCTATCGGCAGGAGGTGTATGCAGACCAACTGCAGAGCGCGTCGCCGGGCTTCGAAATTGCCACCACAGTCCTGATGAATATCAACGATGACCTGTCCCAGGCACTGTACCCGGTCAAAGCCATGCTGGGTTTCTATATTGGTGGCATGGGCGCGAAAAAGAATAATTTCCATAAAGATCTCATGGCGCGGATGGGTTTTGCCGACGAGGCGGAGCGCATCCAGGAGCTGTTTTTTGCCGGCGAGCGGGAGCAAGCGATCGCCGCTGTGCCAGACCAGTTTGCCGATGAGATTTCACTGAGCGGTCCACTGCACCGGGTGCGGGAAAAGCTGCAGGACTGGGAGAATTCACCGGTGACGTCCTTACTTATCAGCGGCGACGAAAAATTATTGCGCACCGCCGCTGAGCTGGTGTTATAAAGCATTGACGCTAAGGTAAGCACTTGATTGACCCCAGCCCTGGAGGCCATCCGGTTCCGTGGCGACAGCTAATCCCCTCAGGTGGACGCGGGTATATAATGGGCTCCATCCGGAGTAAAAAGCATGGGAGCTTATGAACGTTTCCGCTACCAAGGTGTTGCGCGCCCGCGATCTGTGTAAGGTTTACCGGATGGGCGAGGTGACAGTGCACGCCCTGCGCAATGTCGATATCGACTTGCATAGCGGCGAGTTGTTAGTGTTATTGGGGGCTTCCGGCAGTGGCAAGTCGACGCTGTTGAATATCCTCGGCGGGCTTGATGTCGCCAGTAGTGGCAGCCTGTATTACCATGACCAGAGCCTGCACACACTCGACAGCGATGGGCTTACCGAATACCGGCGCGCCCATGTCGGGTTTGTATTCCAGTTTTACAATCTCATTCCCAGCCTGACCGCACGCGAAAACGTCGAGCTGGTGACCGACATCGCTAAAAGCCCGATGCCCGCCGATGAAGCGCTGCACCTGGTCGGACTTAGCGACCGGCTGGACCATTTCCCCTCGCAGATGTCGGGTGGCGAGCAGCAGCGGGTAGCTATCGCTCGCGGCGTGGCCAAGCGCCCCGATATACTCCTATGCGATGAACCCACCGGGGCACTGGATGCCAGCACCGGCAAACTGGTGCTGTCGGTGCTGGATCAGGTCAATCGGGAAACCGGCACCACCACTGCCATCATCACCCACAATGCTGCCATCGGGGCGCTCGGCGATACCGTGGTGCGTATGAGCAGTGGCAACATCGTTGAGCGCACCAGCAATAGCAGTCGCGCCAATATTAAAGATATCGAGTGGTGATACCGTGGCACGCGTGTTAAATCGCAAGCTGCTGCGTGAGCTGTGGCAGCTCAAGGGGCAGATGCTATCGATAGCCCTGGTGGTAGCGACAGGCATTATGACTGTGATTACCATGCGTGGCAGTTACGATACCCTGGTCGAAGCCCAGCAAAGCTATTACCGTGAATCCCGCTTCGCCGACATCTGGGCCCCGCTGAAACGGGCCCCGGATGCGCTGGCGGTGCGAATAGCAGCGATACCCGGGGTGGCGACCGTCGATACCCGGGTAAGCTTTTTCGCGACCCTGGATCTCGAAGGATTGGACGCCCCGGCCCAGGGCCTGTTTGTGTCGCTACCCGAGGCTGGCCGCCCCAAGCTCAATAACATTCGTATCCTCGGCGGTCGCTATCTTTCAGGCGCAGCTGACGAGGTGCTGATCAGCGAGAACTTTGCCACAGCGCGACAGCTTGTTCCCGGAGATACCCTGCGGGCGATTATCAATGGCCGGGCTCGAGCGCTGGATATTGTCGGTATTGCGATCTCCCCGGAGCATACCTATGCGGTGCCGCCGGGAGCGCTGTATCCTGACGATGAGCGCTACGGGATTCTGTGGATGAGCCGGGAGGTGCTGGGGCCTGCCTACGATATGGACGGCGCCTTTAACGAAGTCAGCCTGACCCTCGCTAACGATGCCGTTCCGCGGCAGGTGATAGCTCGTCTCAACCAGTTACTCGACCCCTACGGCGGGCTTGGCGCCTACACCCGCGACAATCAGCCATCGCATATTATCCTGCAGGCAGAATTGGACCAGAACCGCATTATGGGAACCGCGATTCCCGCGATTTTTCTGGCAGTTGCAGCATTCCTCCTCAACCTGGTTTTGAGTCGCCTGATCAGTACCCAGCGCACCGAAATCGCAGTTTTGAAAGCCTTTGGTTATCGCACGGGTGAGCTTGGCTGGCACTACCTGATGTATGCACTTGCTGCGGTCGCTGGTGGCACCTTGCTAGGGACGATACTGGGCTTGCGGCTAGGGGATGCCTATATCGGTATGTACGGCAAGTACTTTGATTTTCCCGATCTCCAGTATCAGCTCAAACCGGGTTTGCTGTTGTTGGCAGTGGCGATAAGCGTGGTCGCCGCGACTGCTGGAGCATTGACCGCGGTGCGCGGTGCCGTGGCCCTACCGCCGGCCGAGGCGATGCGGCCAGAGCCACCGGCACGATTTCACGCCGGTTGGCTGGATCGCCTGCACATCAGTGGTTTGTTGCCCTCATCACTGCGAATGATCCTGCGCAACCTGCAACGTAAACCCGTTCATAGCCTGCTATCTTCCATCGGCATAGCGTTTTCGGTAGCCATCCTGGTGGTCGGCATGTTTATGTACGATGGCGTCGTCTATATGATGGAGCAGCAATTCTACAAGATCCAGCGCGAAGATCTGATGCTGACGTTTAATGAACCCCTGGACGAGGCAATTTATTACGACCTGCGCCAGCTTGCGGGCGTTAGCCGGGTAGAGATGTTTCGCGCGGTACCGGCGCGCTTGCGGGCTGGCCATCGACAGCGCGAGGTAAGTATCCAGGGGATGGACCCCGATGGACGCCTGCGCCGCATTGTTGCCAGTAGCGGTGAATATTACCCCCTTCCCGCCACCGGCGTGGTCTTGAGTCAAAGGCTGGCACAGAAGCTTGGTGTGGCCAGTGGCGATCGTATTGGTGTAGAGATACTTGAGGGCAGGCGGGCACTGCAGCACGATTTACTGGTCAGTGGGGTGGTGGGGGATTTTATGGGCCTTTCTGCCTATATGAACCAGGACTCCCTGGCGCGCTTGGTCACAGGGCCGCGCCTCGCGTCCGGGGCCTATTTGTCGGTCGCTGAGGAGTCTCGTGGCGATATCAACAAACACCTGAAAAATCTTCCGGCGGTTGCCGGTGTGACCTCGCCAGCTTCTATGTTGGTAAACTTCGAAAGCCAGCTGGCCGATAGCCTGTTTATTGGTATCGGTTTCCTGGTGGGCTTTGCCAGCGTGATTGCCGTGGGCGTCATTTATAACGGCGCCAGAATTTCATTGTCTGAGCGTGGCAGAGAGCTGGCCAGTTTGCGGGTGATGGGGTTTCGCCGCAGCGAGGCCGCAGGCTTGCTGCTGGGCGAGCAGGCATTGCTAACCCTGCTGGCGATTCCCTTGGGATGGCTAATGGGCTACGGCTTGTCCTATGCCGTTGCCCTGTCACTGCAGAACGACGTGTATCGCGTGCCTTTTACTGTGTCCACCCAAACTTATCTGCTGTCGGCCCTGATTACCCTGCTTGCGGCATGCGCCAGCGGCTTGATTGTGCGCCATCGCGTCGATCGTCTCGATCTGATCGCGGTATTGAAAACCAGGGAATAAAAGTCGAGACTTAAACTGTGAAACAAACAACAAAGAACAGGATCATTCTGGCCATCCTGGTCGCTATTGGCATTGTGCTGGCGGCCTTGTTGTTGCGTCCAAAAATTGTAGAGGTCGATGTCACCACTGTATCCCGAAGCGATCTTACGGTGAGCGTGGAGGAGCAGGGCAGAACCCGATCGCGATATCGTTATGTCGTTAGCGCCCCGGTCAGCGGTCGCCTGATGCGCAGCGGGCATGTTGTTGGCGAGGCGGTCGTGGCCGGAGACGTTCTTGCGCGAATAGCACCTGCGCCCCTGGATCCCCGGGAGCAATCCACAGCAAGGGCAGCTGTAAAAGCAGCCCAGGCACATCTGGGTGAAGCCGCTGCCCGACTCGACGAAGCCCGCAGCAACTATCAACGTGCCACCGCTGAATCCAGGCGCCGCAACGATTTGTACGAAAGGCAATTGATAGGTATTGAAGTGCGTGACTTGTATGCCCAGACCGCAGTAGCGGCCAGGGCTCGCCTCGATAGTGCCCAGGCTACCCTGGCCGCAGCCACAGCCGAGCTTGACGCATCGCGGGCACGCTTGCTCGGCATCGACGCGCAAAGCAACAGCGGACCAGTGCTTGAGGTTCAGGCACCAGTGACGGGCACGTTGCTGCGCATTTTCGAAGAGAGCGAGCGGGTGCTGCTCGCCGGTAGTCCGCTGTTTGAATTGGGAGAGGGCGACACCCTGGAACTTATCGTCGATCTATTGACCGAGGATGCAGTAAAAGTCCGCCCGGGAGCACCGATGACCATCACCGGCTGGGGCGGCGAAAAGCCGTTGCAGGGTACGGTAAGGTATGTCGAACCCGGGGCTTTCACCAAGGTTTCAACCCTGGGGGTAGAAGAGCAGCGAGTTAATGTTATTGGAGATATTAGCGAACCCCAGCCCGGGCTTGGCGCAGAATACCGGGTGAATGCCGCTATCGAGATCTGGTCTGGCAACAATGTACTAACGATTCCACTAGGTGCGGTATTTCGACGCCAGGGTGAATGGCATACCTTCGTTGTTGACAAGGGCTCGGCCAGCTTGCGGCTGTTGCAGCTTGGCCAGCGTAGCAACGATTTTGCCGAGGTGTACGACGGTGTCAGTGAAGGCCAGCAAGTAATCCTGTATCCATCCGATCTGGTGGAAGACGGTGTCAGAGTGACAGCGGTGCCTTAAGCAATTGCATCCGCTTGCCCTGTTAGCGCAAAGCATTTTTCGAGAAACTCAATCCGTCTATGGATGGCATCATTGCCAGCCGCACTGGACACCACCGCATCGAAACCATGAACCGTGCCGCGGGTTTCATTCAAGGTTACTTCAACGCCGGCGTCTGCCAGGCGTTTGGCGTAGGCTACGCCCTCATCGTGCAGCGGATCGAACTCTGCCGTTTCGATGTAAGCGCGGGGCAATCCAGACACATCGGCCCGGTGGATGGGCGAGGCGTAGGCAGGCCATTCCCCCGCGGCATGCCTATGCAAATACACGCGCCACATAGCGCTATTCGAGGCGCTGGTAAAAATCGGCGTGTCCTTGAATTCGCGGGCAGAGGCGGTTTTACAATCGGCATCGGTTGCGGGGTAAATCAGTACCTGGGCGCAGATGCCAAACTCAGCTCGGTCCTGTGCCAGTTGCGAAATCGATGCCGCAAGAGCGCCGCCTGCGCTATCGCCCATCAGCGCTATGCGGGCGCGATCAATACCGAGCCGGGCTGCGTTGGCCGATGTCCAGCGCAGGGCGTCGTAACAGTCATCCTGGCCGGCGGGGAAAGGATGGTCAGGCATCAGGCGGTAATCGACAAAGACAACCAAGCTGCCGAGTGCTGACGCATAACGCTGGGCTAACTTGAGATGGCTCGAGGAGTAGGTCAGGGCAAAGGCCCCACCGTGATAGTAGACAATGCAGGGCAGGGGATTGAATGGCAACTTTGACGAAGGCAATCGCGGCTTTATGATTAATAGACGCAGGCTGCTGCCGTCGCGACGAACAATATTCTCGCGCCGTATATCGGTATTGGCCGGCTTGCGAGCAAACCAGCGTTCAACCATCAAAAAGACATTGATCAAAGCCACGGACCAGCGGCTAAAGCTAAGATTAACAGCCGGTAGGCGCCGGTATTCAGGTGCTATTGCGGGTTTATTTTTCATGATCAACCCTACCATCGCGAGTTCTCTAGCAGCGGATGCGACACCCGGATCAGCCGCTTACTGTTCCCGCTCGCCAACAAATGGCAGCCTGATGCCGGCATATCTTGCGACCGCATCTTGCATATTGAGCAGGGTGTTTTTAACCGACAAGGCTGCCGCCTGATTGGCTAACCAGTCTGGCAGGCTGCCCCCAGGGTCGCCGTAAACCTGGTAGGTAACCTTGATATACCCGCCTGGCTCGGGCTCCAGTTTCCAGTAACCGCCAAAATCGGGTACTCGTACAAATTCCTTTTTATCGGGGATAAACTCCGGGAAATTGCGGATGCTGATGGTGATGGTTTTGGAGACCGGGTCCTGCTGGTAATCGAACCGCACCACCGTGTCGCGATCCTGGATTGGCCAGGGCGCATCGACCACCCCATAGACATAAGCGCTGCTATCGCCGTTTGCCTGCAGTACAGTGGCGCCGCCGCTGCGATAGACCCACTGCGGGTTGAAACGGGCGTCTCGCAGCAGGGCGACGGCGGCGCTGAGGGATGATTGGATGCGGGTGACCCCCCTGATCTCTTTGAGCGCCGACCCCGCATAGGGCCGTCGCTCAATCAGCAAATTTTCGTCTGCGATTAGCGTTTCCCACTCGCCTGGCTGTGCCACTGTGATTGTCGCCAGGCCCCACAGCCAGATCATCAAAACCTGGCGCCAGCACACCGAGTATGCTGTTCCGGTGCGGCACCTGCGGCTTTCGTTTGTTTGCATACTGATTGGGCCTTGAGGCGAGAAGCCTATAGTGTAAAGATTGAAGACATTGCCGACCCATTGTCAGCAGTTTTGCTGATATCTCAGCCGGTATGGCCAGCAGGCTATTTACGAGCATACCGCGATTATTACATCACAATGGAACACAAGCGATCCCTTAACATTATAGGTAGCTGGATGGTTGCAGAAGGCCGGAGCAGCGATCGCAGCTTCAGGTATTGCCCAAAACAAGTTGAGCAGTCTAATACTTGATGGGGTGTTACCTGAGCCAATTTATGCAACAGCGTTTAGGGCGATATGTCGCCGGCACTTCGCAGGTGTCGACTTCCGCGACAACTCGCTTTATGCTGCTGGCAAAGGAGCTTGCCGGACTGTTTTCCGGGTTAGCCGCTGCCATCGGCACCCGATCAATATTAATTGCTCTCGTATTCCAGGGCAGCTTATTGGTCCAGCGACAGGCAGTGGTGGGTGCGGTAGGCATAACACGCCGGTCCGGCAAACCCGGATAACAGACAAATTACAAATTGAGCATGCAACCCTGAAATGGTAGACGGATTGCACAGGCGGTTACTGGAGTTTATTGGCAAAATTCCACTGGCGGAGTTGGAAATGGCGTATTATGCCCAACTGGAAGATTCGGTTATGGTCGCCTGACTCCAACCAATGAGTCTCCGGAATACCCGGGGCGATTCAGTTCACAATTGAGTAATTTGTAATGAGCATACTCGTGCCATCGGTTATACCAAAATATTCAAAGGAAAAGCGGAATCGGCTATCTGCGCTTGTTCCAGGATGGGCTGCGATCTCTTCGATATTCACTTTGTTGCTGGTCGCCTGCGACTCAGGTCCGCGGCCGGTCGTCGAGGTGCCGCCTCCCGGGGTGCTGGTTGCGAAGGTGGCAATGCGACAGATATCCGAAACTGTCGACTATGTCGGCCAGACAGTAGCTGTCAACGACGCCTCGCTGCGCGCCAGGGTTGAGGGCTATCTGCTAGAGCGCACTTTCCAGGAAGGCCAGGACGTGGAGGAGAATGACCAGCTCTTCCTCGTTGATCCGGCGCTGTATCAGGCCGGCGTGTCTGCGGCCGAAGGCACTGTGGCTCAGGTCAAGGCAGAGCTTGCGCGAGCAAAGAAAGACGTCGCGCGTTACAGTAATCTGATCAAGAAGCAATCCGTAAGCCAGCAGACGCTGGATGAAGCGCAAAGCGAGCTACTGCAGGCGGCTGCCAACCTGAAAAGCGCGGAGGCGCAACTGCAGAAATCCGAGATCGATCTGTCCCACACTGTTATCACAGCCCCTTTCTCAGGCCGGATCGGCCGTGCCTACGCCAGCGTGGGCGATCTGATCAGCCCCCAGAGCGGCGAATTGGCAAGACTGGTCGAGCTTGATCCCATTTATGCCAACTTTAGCGTTAGCGAAAGGGATGTGATCAAGGCCAAACGCAGCACGAAACTTGCGGGGGAAGAGTTTGAGCTTGCAAGGATTGAAGTCCGGCTGCGCCTCCCGGACGGCAGCATGTACGAGCATGTCGGGCGTGTAGACTTCATCGACAACGTGGTTGACCGCAAGACCGGTACCATCGTGATGCGGGCCCGGTTCGACAATCCGCAAAAACTGCTAGTGCCCGGATTGTATGTTAGCACCTCGCTGGGCCGCGATGAGACAACGGACAAGTTGGTGATTCCCCAGGCCGCGGTGCAGGAAGACCAGGCGGGGCCATTCGTCATGGTGGTGGCGCCGGACAACCGGGTTGAACTGCGGCGTATAACCCCGGGGCAGGCCTTCGCCGGGGAACTGGTCGTTGATGCAGGGCTGGAACCTGACGAGCGAGTGATCGTGGAGGGCATCCAGAAGGTGAGACCCGGTATATTAGTCGATGCCAAACTTACCCCCATGCCAGTGATGCAGCAGAGCGACAAAGCGGCCAACGGCAGGGTGGAGGCAGGAGACGCTGCTGCCGAGTCCCCGCCAGGCGGCGGCGAAGCCGGGGAGCGCTAGACCATGTTCAGCGCCTTCTTTATCGAAAGACCCAAGTTTGCCTTCGTTATTTCCATCATTATTTCCATCGCCGGCCTGGTGGCTCTAGGCTCGCTGCCCGTCGCCCTGTACCCGGAGCTGTCTCCACCCCAGGTGCAGGTAATTGCCATCTATCCGGGCGCTGATGCCGAGACAGTCTCCGACACGGTGGCCGGCCCGATCGAGTCCAAGGTCAATGGTGTGGAGGACATGATCTACATGTCCTCCAACAGCGCCAACGACGGCAGTTACGTCCTGACCGTCAGCTTCAAGGTGGGCTCCGACCCTGACATCAACACGGTCAACGTGCAGAATAGAATTAGCCAGGCCACTGCTGAATTGCCGGAGGAGGTCGTGCGGCAGGGCGTCACCACCACCAAGCAGTCTACCAATATGCTGATGGTGGTGAACCTGTTTTCGCCCAATCAAAGCTACGACACCCTGTTCCTCAACAATTACGCCAATATCAATGTTACCGATTCAATCGCCAGGGTAGACGGGGTCGGCAAAGCATCTATTCTGGGCGTTCAGGACTACGCCATGCGGGTGTGGCTGAACCCGGAGAGGCTGGCCAGCTTCCAGCTCACCACCGATGACGTGATGGCGGCGCTGCGCGAGCAGAACGTGCAGGTAGCTGCGGGACAGATCGGTGGTTCACCGGCAGCGCCTGGCACCCAGTTCCAGTGGAACCTGCGCAGCAAGGGCCGACTGTCCACTCCCGAGGAATTCGGCGATGTCATCATTCGTGTCGGGCAAGATGGGGGGCGCGTGAGGCTCAGGGACGTCGCCCGGATTGAGCTGGGCTCGAAGAATTATAGCGCCTATGGTCTGTTCAACGGCCAGCCCAGCGTGGTGTTGGCCATCTACCAGCTGCCCGGAGCCAACGCCCTCGAAGTTGCTGCCGGGGTGCGCGCGGAGATGGACAAGCTGGCAAAGCGCTTTCCGGAAGACCTGGTCTATGAAATCGCCTATGACTCAACCGAGTTCGTGCAATCTTCCATCGACGAGGTGATAGAGACCCTCTTCATCGCTGTCGCCCTGGTGGTATTGGTGGTGTTCCTGTTCATCCAGGACTGGCGCTCGACGCTGATTCCGACGATCGCCATACCGGTGTCCCTGATTGGTACCTTTGCGGGCTTGCTGGCTTTGGGGTACTCGATCAACCTGATCACCCTGTTCGGTCTCATCCTCGCTATCGGCATCGTGGTGGACGATGCCATCGTCGTGGTGGAAAATACCCAACGCCACATGGGCGAGGGGCTTTCGCCCAAGGACGCGACCAGCAAGGCTATGGCGGAAATTTCCGGCGCCGTTATCGCAACCACGCTGGTACTGCTGGCGGTGTTCGTGCCCCTGGCCTTCGTCCCTGGGCTGACTGGTGAGCTCTTCCGCCAGTTCGCAGTCACTATCTCTATCGCTGTCAGTATTTCTTCCCTCAACGCCCTGACCCTCAGTCCCGCGCTGTGTGCCACCCTGCTGAAGCCGGACAGCGGGAAGATGCAAACTTCAGGGGTGTTCGGGGCCTTCAACCGAGGCTTTGAACGCCTGACCGAGGGCTACACCGGTTGGGTGTCCGCCATGGTACGCCGTAGTGCCTTCTTTATGCTCTTGTTCGGTGTTCTGCTGGTATTGACGGTATACCTGTTTGACAGAATGCCCACGGGTTTTGTACCCATGGAAGACCAGAAATCGTTTATGGTTGATACCCAGTTGCCGGAAGGGGCGTCACTCTTGCGCACGGAATCGGCAATTCGCGAAGTTAACGCCATCCTCGCCGAGATGCCGGGTGTGAGTGATGTGATCTCGGTACCCGGCTACAGTCTCATCAAACAGGGTATCGCCTCGAATGCCGGCCTTTCCATCGTGGTGCTGGATCACTGGGCCAAGCGCGGCAGCCCCGAACTCCATGAGCAGGCCATCGTCGATGCGGTAAGTCCGCGGCTCAACTCCCTGCCCTTCGCCACGGTGTTTCCCTTCCGCATGCCGCCGATCCCGGGGCTTGGCAATACGGGTGGGTTCGAGTTCATCCTTCAGTCTACAGCCGGTGATACGCCGCAAAACATGGCGGCAGTACTCGGGGGACTGGCTGTAGCTGCCAACCAGGCACCGGAGCTGAGTTCAGTTTTCAGTACTTTTAGGGCGTCGGTACCGCAAATTTACCTGGATATCGACCGAGAAAAAGCCAAGAGCCTCGGTGTGCCGCTGGCTGCCATCTTCAATACACTTGCCAGTACCACCGGCGCTGGCTACGCTAACGACTTCAACAAGTTCGGCAAGACATACCAGGTGCTGGTGCAAGCTGATGCACCTTTCCGCCAGAACAGTTCTGATATCTATAGTTTGCAGGTACGCAATAACGACGGTGAGATGGTGCCCCTGCGCACGCTAGTGAAGGCCGATCCCTTTTTTGGTCCCGACCAGGTCAGCCGCTATAACATTTTCCGCTCCATCACGGTCAACGGCTCGGCGGCACAGGGCTATAGCTCAGGTGATGCCATTGCCGCCATGCAGGAATTGGCAGATACAACCCTTCCCCAGGGCTATGCTTACGAGTGGACTGGCCAGGCCTACCAGGAGATTATCGCCAGCAGCCAGGGCGGCATGATCTTTGCCATGGCTCTGATGTTCGCATTCCTGTTCCTGGTAGCCCAGTACGAGAGCTGGTCGATCCCCATCCCGGTGTTGATGTCGGTTCCCCTGGCGATCTTCGGCGCGGTGCTGGGGCAGAGCTGGGCGGGGCTCAACAATGATGTCTATATGCAGGTGGGTATCGTGCTATTGATGGGACTGGCAACCAAGAATGCCATCCTGATCGTGGAGTTCGCCAAGGAGCAGCGAGAGAAGGAGGGCCAGAGTATATTCGATGCCGCCGTCACCGCCGCCCGCTTGCGATTGCGCGCAGTGCTCATGACCGCCTTGTCCTTTGTGCTGGGTGTAATTCCGCTGGTGATTGCAACGGGAGCCGGCGCCGCCAGTCGCCGCTCTCTGGGCACCGCCGTGTTCGCCGGCATGGTTGCCGCCTCCATCCTGGTCCCGCTGTTTGTGCCAATGTTCTATGCGGTGGTGCAGCGTATCCGGGAAAGGTGGAAAGGGACACCAGTCGGCTCGCCAAATGCTGACGCGACCGAAGCCCCATAATCGGTTATGGCGTTACCGGATGGTGGACAAGCCAGGGCGCCAACTTGCAAGAATAAAGATATCGTCAGTTTTAGTTCCGGCCATATCCAGCGTGCTCTGAATAAATTGCCTAATATGGGCTGCTGTTTTATCCCTTGCAGTACGAGGGGAACGAGTGTTCGCGCAATATCATCTACACTGGCATCGCGCCCAACCAGCAGATTATCCCGGGAATCGACTGGTTGACCAGTGCGGAAGGGGGGAGGAGACGACGCTTCTTCCTGCTCGGCTCGGACTATGTCTATCCCCGAACCGCAAACTACATTGCCCGCAAGTATGTCGAACAACAGGGCGCGGAAATTGTCGGTGAACACTACACGCCACTCGGTGAGCGGGAATACAAGAGCGTTGTCGATGAGATAGTGGCTGCAAGCCCTGATGTCATCTTCAGTACCCTCAATGGCGATACCAATGTCCATTTTTACCATGAGTTGGCCTCCCGTGGCATTGACCCCCAACAACTGCCGGTGTTTGCCACGAGTGTGGGTGAGGATGAGTTGCGAGGGTTGTTGCCAGAGGATGTCGTGGGCCATTTGGCGGGATGGAGCTACTTCCAGAGTGTCGATACTGAGCGAAATCGCGATTTTGTTCGCCGATTTCAGGCGGAACACGGAGAAGACCGGGTTGTTAGCGATCCGATGGAAGCGGCCTATGCCCAGGTATACCTGTGGAAGCTGGCGGTGGAGAAAGCCGGCAGTTTTGAGGTGGACCGGGTGCTGGAAGCCTTCAACAGCGGGATAGTATTCGAAGCGCCGGGTGGCGATATCATGGTCGACCCGAAAACACGCCACACCTACAAGCCGTTTCTTATCGGCAGGGTCCGCGAAGACCGGCAGTTTGACATTGTTTACGAAACACCTGAGTGGATAGAGCCGGACCCCTATCCTGCATTGGCCTTTTCGGGCTGGCAATGCGACTGGACCCAGGGGGGGTTAACAGAAGGCGAGAAGGTGCCAATCAAGTCGGGATAGCGCCGCGGCTTCCCCACCGTAATCAGCAAGCTGCTAGTGTCATGTCCGATTAATTCGTTTAAGTATGCTATTCACTGATTCAATAATCTCGTCAGCTGATTTTGTCCATCGAAATGGCTTCGGTGCTTCATTATGAAGATCGAGATATTCACGTATCGCCTTTTCAAGAGCAGGCACCGAACGGTGCGTGCCCCGTCGTAGCTGATGTTCCGTGAGTGTCGCAAAAAAACGTTCCACTAGATTCATCCACGAGCTGTATGTTGGCGTAAAGTGGCAATAAAATCTCGGGTGCCGTAACAGCCAATTTTTTACCTTCTCTGTCTTATGGGTACCGTAATTCTCCAGAATCAAATGAACATCCAGGGCTGCCGGCACTTGGGTATCGATATGTCGCAGGAAACTTATGAACTCTGTGCTCCCGTGGCGGCGCTTGAGCTTGCCAATCACTTTACCTGTGGCGACATCCAGGGCTGCGAATAGTGTTGTGGTGCCATATCGCCGATAGTCATGAGTATGGCTCTCCGGCATGCCATAGTTCATCGGTAAAGAAGGTTGCGTGCGATCCAGCGCTTGGATTTGGCTTTTCTCATCTACGCATAAAACCAAGGCTTTATCGGGTGGATCGAGGTACAGGCCGACGATATCCCTGACTTTGTCAATGAAGTGAGGGTCAGTAGAAAGCTTGAAACTGTGTGACAGGTGGGGCTTGAGTCCGAACGCCCGCCAAACACGATGAACAAAATCGCGTGGCACATCAAGATCTTCGGATAAACTGCGAACACTCCAATGCGTTGCCTTTTTGGGTTTACGATTTAGCGTAGCTTCTAACACTGCCTGGACCTGGTCATCGTCGTGCTTTCGGGGCTGGCCATCGACAGCGTGAAGTGAGCATCCAGAGGATGGACCCCGATGGACGCCTGCGCCGCATTGTTGCCAGTAGTGGTGAAAACTATCCTCTTCCCGCCACCGGCGTGGTCTTGAGTCAAAGGCTGGCACAGAAGCTTGGTGTGGCCAGTGGCGATCGTATTGGTGTAGAGATACTTGAGGGCAGGCGGGCACTGCAGCACGATTTACTGGTCAGTGGGGTGGTGGGGGATTTTATGGGCCTTTCCGCCTATATGAACCAGGACTCCCTGGCGCGCTTGGTCACAGGGCCGCGCCTCGCGTCCGGGGCCTATTTGTCGGTCGCTGAGGAGTCTCGTGGCGATATCAACAAACACCTGAAAAATCTTCCGGCGGTTGCCGGTGTGACCTCGCCAGCTTCTATGTTGGTAAACTTCGAAAGCCAGCTGGCCGATAGCCTGTTTATTGGTATCGGTTTCCTGGTGGGCTTTGCCAGCGTGATTGCCGTGGGCGTCATTTATAACGGCGCCAGAATTTCATTGTCTGAGCGTGGCAGAGAGCTGGCCAGTTTGCGGGTGATGGGGTTTCGCCGCAGCGAGGCCGCAGGCTTGCTGCTGGGCGAGCAGGCATTGCTAACCCTGCTGGCGATTCCCTTGGGATGGCTAATGGGCTACGGCTTGTCCTATGCCGTTGCCCTGTCACTGCAGAACGACGTGTATCGCGTGCCTTTTACTGTGTCCACCCAAACTTATCTGCTGTCGGCCCTGATTACCCTGCTTGCGGCATGCGCCAGCGGCTTGATTGTGCGCCATCGCGTCGATCGTCTCGATCTGATCGCGGTATTGAAAACCAGGGAATAAAAGTCGAGACTTAAACTGTGAAACAAACAACAAAGAACAAAGGATCATTCTGGCCATCCTGGTCGCTATTGGCATTGTGCTGGCGGCCTTGTTGTTGCGTCCAAAAATTGTAGAGGTCGATGTCACCACTGTATCCCGAAGCGATCTTACGGTGAGCGTGGAGGAGCAGGGCAGAACCCGATCGCGATATCGTTATGTCGTTAGCGCCCCGGTCAGCGGTCGCCTGATGCGCAGCGGGCATGTTGTTGGCGAGGCGGTCGTGGCCGGAGACGTTCTTGCGCGAATAGCACCTGCGCCCCTGGATCCCCGGGAGCAATCCACAGCAAGGGCAGCTGTAAAAGCAGCCCAGGCACATCTGGGTGAAGCCGCTGCCCGACTCGACGAAGCCCGCAGCAACTATCAACGTGCCACCGCTGAATCCAGGCGCCGCAACGATTTGTACGAAAGGCAATTGATAGGTATTGAAGTGCGTGACTTGTATGCCCAGACCGCAGTAGCGGCCAGGGCTCGCCTCGATAGTGCCCAGGCTACCCTGGCCGCAGCCACAGCCGAGCTCGACGCATCGCGGGCACGCTTGCTTGGCATCGACGCGCAAAGCAACAGCGGACCAGTGCTTGAGGTTCAGGCACCAGTGACGGGCACGTTGCTGCGCATTTTCGAAGAGAGCGAGCGGGTGCTGCTCGCCGGTAGTCCGCTGTTTGAATTGGGAGAGGGCGACACCCTGGAACTTATCGTCGATCTATTGACCGAGGATGCAGTAAAAGTCCGCCCGGGAGCACCGATGACCATCACCGGCTGGGGCGGCGAAAAGCCGTTGCAGGGTACGGTAAGGTATGTCGAACCCGGGGCTTTCACCAAGGTTTCAACCCTGGGGGTAGAAGAGCAGCGAGTTAATGTTATTGGAGATATTAGCGAACCCCAGCCCGGGCTTGGCGCAGAATACCGGGTGAGTGCCGCTATCGAGATCTGGTCTGGCAACAATGTACTAACGATTCCACTAGGTGCGGTATTTCGACGCCAGGGTGAATGGCATACCTTCGTTGTTGACAAGGGCTCGGCCAGCTTGCGGCTGTTGCAGCTTGGCCAGCGTAGCAACGATTTTGCCGAGGTGTACGACGGTGTCAGTGAAGGCCAGCAAGTAATCCTGTATCCATCCGATCTGGTGGAAGACGGTGTCAGAGTGACAGCGGTGCCTTAAGCAATTGCATCCGCTTGCCCTGTTAGCGCAAAGCATTTTTCGAGAAACTCAATCCGTCTATGGATGGCATTCATTTTTATGTTCAGCGATCCCGGCGCGGGTTCTCAAACAAATGTTGCAACATCAGGACTTGCTGCTTACGGCTCCCGCTCGCTAACAAATGGCAGCCTGATGCCGGCATATCTTGCGACCGCATCTTGCATATTGAGCAGGGTGTTTTTAACCGACAAGGCTGCCGCCTGATTGGCTAACCAGTCTGGCAGGCTGCCCCCAGGGTCGCCGTAAACCTGGTAGGTAACCTTGATATACCCGCCTGGCTCGGGCTCCAGTTTCCAGTAACCGCCAAAATCGGGTACTCGTACAAATTCCTTTTTATCGGGAATAAAATCCGGGAAATTGCGAATGCTGATGGTGATGGTTTTGGAGACCGGGTCCTGCTGGTGATCAAACCGCACCACCGTGTCGCGATCCTGAATCGGCCAGGGCGCATCGACCACCCCATAGACATAAGCGCTGCTATCGCCGTTTGCCTGCAGTACAGTGGCGCCGCCGCTGCGATAGACCCACTGCGGGTTGAAGCGGGCGTCTCGCAGCAGGGCGACGGCGGCGCTGAGGGATGATTGGATGCGGGTGACCCCCCTGATCTCTTTGAGCGCCGACCCCGCATAGGGCCGTCGCTCAATCAGCAAATTTTCGTCTGCGATTAGCGTTTCCCACTCGCCTGGCTGTGCCACTGTGATTGTCGCCAGGCCCCACAGCCAGATCATCAAAACCTGGCGCCAGCACACCGAGTATGCTGTTCCGGTGCGGCACCTGCGGCTTTCGTTTGTTTGCATACTGATTGGGCCTTGAGGCGAGAAGCCTATAGTGTAAAGATTGAAGACATTGCCGACCCATTGTCAGCAGTTTTGCTGATATCTCAGCCGGTATGGCCAGCAGGCTATTTACGAGCATACCGCGATTATTACATCACAATGGAACACAAGCGATCCCTTAACATTATAGGTAGCTGGATGGTTGCAGAAGGCCGGAGCAGCGATCGCAGCTTCAGGTATTGCCCAAAACAAGTTGAGCAGTCTAATACTTGATGGGGTGTTACCTGAGCCAATTTATGCAACAGCGTTTAGGGCGATATGTCGCCGGCACTTCGCAGGTGTCGACTTCCGCGACAACTCGCTTTATGCTGCTGGCAAAGGAGCTTGCCGGACTGTTTTCCGGGTTAGCCGCTGCCATCGGCACCCGATCAATATTAATTGCTCTCGTATTCCAGGGCAGCTTATTGGTCCAGCGACAGGCAGTGGTGGGTGCGGTAGGCATAACACGCCGGTCCGGCAAACCCGGATAACAGACAAATAAGAGAGAATAAAAGTGCCCGACTGGATTTATGATCTTCCCGTTACGACACTCGCTATCTGGGTAGCCGTCATCTTTGTCGGTTATTGCTGGATTGGCGGGACTCTGTTAAGACCCATTCTGCGTCCTTTCGTGCGCTCGCGTCATAGTGGCAACGAAATCGTCGGCTATGTGCTGTCTTCATTCGGCGTCTTTTACGGCTTGTTACTCGGCCTTATCGCGGTCGCCGCCTACCAGAATTTCACCCGGGTACAGGCTAACATCGTGCAGGAAGTCTCTTCGCTGGAAACCTTATACGAGGGCGTCTCGACTTTTCCTGAGCCCCATGGGCAGAACCTCAGCTGGTTGCTCCGTGATTACACCAGGTGGGTGATAAAGTACGGCTGGCCCGAGTATCAGAAGGGCAAGATTCCGGATCAGGGGGCAATAAAACTCAAGGCATTTCAGGAGCGAATGCTGGCATACGAACCCAAAACCAAAACCGAGGAACTCATCTTTGCCCAGACGCTCCACCAGTTCAACGTTTTCCTGGACAAACAGCGGGTGCGCGAACAATCGGTGAAGACGGGTATTCCTGCGATTATGTGGTTCGTCGTTATCGTCGGGGCAATTCTGAATATTGCGCTATTTTGGCTGTTCGACATACGCTACATTACCATGCTATTTCTCGGTGGCGTGCTGTCGTTTTTCCTTGGCGTCATGATACTGCTGATCGCGGTGATGGATAGTCCCTTTAGAGGGTCGGTCAGTATTTCGCCGGAGTCGTTCGAACAATTGTATTGGCAACGAATGCGAGACTAACAAGCGATGGCTAAGTTTGACGTGCAAGAACTTGAAGGTGTGCACTATGTCGACATGACGCTCGATAACGAAACTGTGCGCGCCGAGGCAGGCGCGTTGTCGTACCTCACTGGTGACATCAAAGTTCACTCCAAGCTGATCCCGTCAATTCCTTCGGCAATTAAATCGGTACTGGCGCTGCAGGCGATATACAGGCCAACCTACACCGGCACCGGAGTCGTTACCCTGCTTTCCTCCCTCGGTGGCTTTCATGTCATGGATCTTGATGATGAAAACTGGATACTGGAGCGTGGCACCTACTGGGCATCGGAAGGCAACGTCGAAGTCAGTTTCCACCGGGTGGATTTTTGGACGGCCTATCGCGCTGGCGAACCCATTATCTATTTGCAAACCAGGGTCAAGGGTAGCGGCAAAGTAGTGGTGCGCACACGCGGACCGATTGAGGAATTGACGCTGGCGGAGGGCCAGAAAGTCGCGGTCGATGGCAAGAGTGTGATTGGCTGGAGCTCGGATGTGCGCTTTCGGATTCGCCGACCCACCGACAACTTTTTTGGCAAGCTGACGTCGGGCCAGGGTCGTCTTAGAGTGTTTTTCGGTCCTGGCCGGGTTCTGCTTAACCCCGCGCCGCATTGGCGCTATCGGCTGTTTGCCGAGGGTGAAGATGACAAACCTTTTATTCCCTGGCAGGAATAAAAGGACGGCGATTCTCGCGTCAACCATGGATTCAGCGATCGGGATAGACATAATAGAATGACACATAAAAACGGTACTTTCACCCGCCGACAGCTTTTACATCGAAGTGCTGGAGCAATCGGCATGACAGCCCTCGCTCCCCTTATGTTGAGTGGCTGCGATAGCCAGAAACCTGAGCAGGCGACGGTCAAGGTCGGCATTCTGCACTCTCAAACGGGCACCATGGCGATCAGCGAAATCTCTCTGGTCGACATGGAGATTATGGCAATCGAGGAGATCAATGCTGCCGGGGGTGTACTCGGACGCATGATCCAGCCGGTGATCGAAGATGCGCGCTCGCGATCCGCCGATGTATTTCCCAAAAAGGCCACCAAGCTGCTGGTGGAAGACAAGGTCGCCGCCGTGTTTGGTTGTTGGACTTCCTCAAGCCGGATAGCGGTGCTGCCAGTTTTTGAAAAGCACAATGGGCTGCTGTTTTATCCCTTGCAGTACGAGGGGAACGAGTGTTCGCGCAATATCATCTACACTGGCCTGGCGCCCAACCAGCAGATTATCCCGGGAATCGACTGGTTGACCAGTGCGGAAGGGGGGAGGAGACGACGCTTCTTCCTGCTCGGCTCGGACTATGTCTATCCCCGAACCGCAAACTACATTGCCCGCAAGTATGTCGAACAACAGGGCGCGGAAATTGTTGGTGAACACTACACGCCACTCGGTGAGCGGGAATACAAGAGCGTTGTCGATGAGATAGTGGCTGCAAGCCCTGATGTCATCTTCAGTACCCTCAATGGCGATACCAATGTCCATTTTTACCATGAGTTGGCCTCCCGTGGCATTGACCCCCAACAACTGCCGGTGTTTGCCACGAGTGTGGGTGAGGATGAGTTGCGAGGGTTGTTGCCAGAGGATGTCGTGGGCCATTTGGCGGGATGGAGCTACTTCCAGAGTGTCGATACTGAGCGAAATCGCGATTTTGTCGGCCGGTTTCAGGCGGAACACGGAGAAGATCGGGTTGTTAGCGATCCGATGGAAGCGGCTTATGCCCAGGTATACCTGTGGAAGCTGGCGGTGGAGAAAGCCGGCAGTTTTGAGGTGGACCGGGTGCTGGAAGCCTTCAACAGCGGGATAGTATTCGAAGCGCCGGGTGGCGATATCATGGTCGACCCGAAAACACGTCACACCTACAAGCCGTTTCTTATCGGCAGGAGCCGCGAAGACCGGCAGTTCGACATTGTCTATGAAACGCCGCAGTGGATAGAGCCCGATCCCTATCCCGCATTGGCATTTCCCGGCTGGCAGTGTGACTGGACCGAGGGGGGCGTAACAGAGGGCGATAAGGTGCCGATTGAGTCGGGATAGCGTCGCGGCTTCCCCACCGTAATCAGCAAGCTGCTAGTGTCCCTTAGCAGAAGTCCGCAATATTAATTTCGAGTGATTTTTTGTGTTAGGCAAGGCGCGGCGACGAGTCATAGCCGTAGCTATGGCGAGGAGTTGCAACGCAGTATGACGCGAAGAAGCGCCGCAATGATGCGGCGAATTTTTGTTAAGGGACACTGGTTTTTGAAATGCCTTTCAAAAATCATTTCGCCAGAGCCCCGTAAATGCGCCCGGCCCCGGCATACCGAGGCTCGAAGCTTGAATACTTGATGCTGAGAAATCCATAACTCGATCGAAACAAGTCACCTTTTATCGATATTGATAACTCCCTCCAGGCAGCGAGTCCAAAACGCTTGCCCGTGGTCTTGTGTTAAAGGCTGATCGGGTATGTTAGCGTTGAACGTTATTAGGGCACCTCTGATCAATTCGGTAATGCTTCAGCGGAGCCTCTGGCGTACATTGGCAAGGCGCGCCGCGAAGGTCAAGGCTGGTTGTCCTTGACGAGTGGTGCAACGCAGTCCAATGTGCGCCAGAGGCCCGCCCTGCGGGGCTTTGCGTCGGGTTTGTCTACTGCGTTACAGCCGTTTGAAAGGCAGCCAGCCTTCCTGCACGACTGCGCCTTGTGGCCAAACTCGACGCAAAGCCTGAAGCGTCACCGAATTAATCAGAGTTGCCTTAGCTGATATCCACAGCAGGGGCAGTTGCCGATGCAGATCAAGAACATGAGCTGGCTGTTATTCTTTGTTCCGTTGAGTCTGGTTTCTGAGGCTCTGCTGGCGGCCCCGCAGGCGGCGTCAATTGCCACGTTTTCTATTGTCGCTCGCGACGCGGAGAGTGGCGATTTCGGGGTGGCGGTGCAATCCAGGTATTTTGATGTCGGCAGTGTGGTGCCCCATGCCCGCGCCAACGCGGGGGCGATTGCGACTCAGGCCATGGGCAACATCTATTACGGATACCAGGGTCTGACGCTACTCGAGTCAGGCCTTTCGGCGGCGGAGGTTTTGGAGAAAATCACGGCTGGCGACGCCAAAAAGGAATTTCGCCAGGTGGGCCTGGTCGATCAACAAGGACGGGCTGTGAGCTTTACCGGGAGCCAGACCTTGCCCTGGTCGGGAGGCAGAACGGGAGACGGTTATGCGGTGCAGGGCAACCTGCTGGCGGGGCCGGAAGTTGTAAACTCGATGGCGGCGGCCTTCGAAAGCGCCACCGGTGAACTGGCCCAGCGTCTTCTGGTGGCCCTGTCTGCGGGGCAGAGCGCAGGTGGTGACAGTCGGGGTCGGCAATCGGCAGCCTTGCTGGTGGTGCGCGCCGGGGCGGGATATATGGGGGCCAATGACCGCTTGATCGAGCTCGATGTCGAGGACCATCCCGCGCCTATCCGGGAACTGACCCGACTGCTTGATATACGCCACGGCCAGTTGCTGGTCGCTGAAAGCCTGTCGCTGCTGGGCGTAGTGATAGACGACAAGGCGACGCCGGTGCAGCGCGAGGCTGCGAATGGCGAGGCCAGGGAATTGGCGGTGCGCGCAACCCAACTGTACCCCGGTAATGGCGATGCCTGGCTGGCGCTGGCGGAAGCTGAGCGGCTGGCCGGCGATACCCGGGCCGCCAGTGAGGCCTTCAGAGCTGCACTGATTGTGAATCCACAGCTGAAACGCTACGCGCTGCACCCGGGCTGGGGCATGGTTCCCGCTCCGGTATCATTGCGCGCACTATTGAAATTGCCAGGCGTCGAGGCGCTCTGGGAGGCGCTGCCCAGCCCGCCACAGCAAGCAGCAACACCATGACCTTGAAAGGCCGTCTACCCGGCTTGACCACCCAGATTGTGATCGCCTTTGTGGCGGCGATCTTGAGCGGCCTGTTCTTTGGAGAGTTGATTGTCCCGGTCAAGCTGCTCGGCGATATTTTTATCGGGCTGTTACAGATGACCGTGTTGCCCTACATCCTGATGTCATTGATCGGCGGCCTGGGCCGTCTTTCCTATGCCGATATCCGCCTGATGGCTCTCAAGGGCGGCGGTTATATGCTGCTGTTCTGGCTTATCGGCCTGCTGGTTATAGCCTGCACCTCAATTGCCTTGCCCGACTGGGAGTCGGCGACCTTCTTCAGCAGCAGTATTACAGAGGCGCTGCAACCCATGGACGTGGTGGGCTTGTACATCCCGAGCAACCCTTTTTTTGCCTTGTCCAGCAGCATCATTCCGGCGGTGGTGGTGTTTGCAGTCGCCATTGGCCTGGCGGTGGTGGGGATACCGGGCAAGGATGCCTTCCTCGACAATGTGAGCGTGCTGACCGAAAGCCTGATGCGCATTGCCGGCTTCGTTGCACGCCTCGCGCCCATTGGTGTCTTCGGCCTGGTAGCGGCGGCGGCGGGGACTTTGGATATCGCCGACCTGGGGCGATTGCAGGTCTATATCCTGACCTACATCGGGGCCTCGCTGCTGCTCAGTTTCTGGGTGTTGCCAGGACTGGTGGCAACGCTGACACCGTTTACCTATCGCCAGGTGCTATCAGCCTCCCGCGACGCACTTGTCACGGCCTTCGCCACCGGCTCTTTACTGATTGTATTGCCACTGCTGTCTGAGCGGTTAAAGCAGCTTTTTGCGGAGCACGCGCGTGCAAGTCACGATACCGACGGTGCCATAGACCTGGTGGTTCCCATCAACTTTAATTTCCCCAATCTCGGCAAGTTGATGGCCTTGTCTTTCGTTTTGTTCGCCGGCTGGCAAGCCGGTGCGCCGATCAGTACCGAGCGCTATCCGGAGTTTTTAGTATCTGGGCTTTTCAGCTTTTTCGGCGAGGTCGTGGTGGCCCTGCCATTTTTGCTGGACCTGATGCGCATTCCGGCAGATATGTTTCAGTTGTTTGTCGCGGTCGACATATTTACCGGCCGCTTCGGGACTTTGCTGGCTGGCGTACACACTGTTGCGCTGGCAATTCTGACCGCGGCTTCGGTGGGCGGGCTCACCCGTTTTCGGCTGCTGCCGCTGCTTCGATATGCCATGGTCTCGGTAGTCGCTCTGTTGGCGCTGTTTCTTGGGCTGCGCTATTTCTTCAATTACCTGGTGCCTCAGTCATACCAGGAGTATGAAAATTTCATGTCGATGACCCATGCGCTGGAGGATGTCCGCTATAGCGAAACGCCGCTGGCCAATCTGCAGCCACTGATCCGACGACCCGGGCAGGGGCGTGTCGATGCCATTCAAGCAAGAGGAACCCTGCGCGTGGGTTACCTGAAAGACAGCCTGCCGTTTGTGCATCGTAATGGCTACGGCCAGCTGACCGGTCTTGAAGTCGACATGGTTGATCTGCTGGCTCATGATATGGGGGTGAGGCTTGAGCTGGTGCAGGTGACGCGCAAGACGATGGGCGAGCAGCTGCAGTCCGGTCGTATCGATATGCTGGCTGCCGGCCTGTTAATCATTCCCGGGCGCACGCTCGAGATGCAGTTTTCCATCCCTTACTTGAACACGACGATGGCCCTGGTTGCGCCGGACCACGAGCGCGAGCGCTTTACCACCATCGACAGGATAGCAGGCCAGAACGGTTTAAAAATCGCGGCCCTGAACCTGCCGTACTACGTCAATCTTATGCAGCGACATTTTCCCAATCTCGAGATGGTGCCGATACGCTCGCCGCGGCAGTTTTTCAAGGCTGAGCCCGGCACGTTCGACGCACTGCTTTACTCAGCCGAGGGCGGGTCCGCCTGGACACTGGTATACCCCAGCTTTTCTGTAGTGGTGCCAAAGCCCAACCGCGGCAGTGCGTCTCTGGCGCTGGGGCTGCCCCTGGGAACACCCCAGTTGCAGACCTTTGTCGACGCCTGGTTGCTGCTCAAAAAACAAGAGGGTTTTATCGATGATTTGTCGAGGTACTGGATACACGGTCAGGGTGCCAAGCGGCGCGAGCCGCGCTGGTCGATTATGCGCGATGTACTGGGTTGGGAGCCGGGTGAAGCTGCAAGCCCTGCGCTTGTCGAATAGGCTGCTGCGATGATCCTGTATCTGCGGAATGTCGCCGGATTATTACTGCTCACCGCTGGACTGCTGGCTTGCAGCAGCCAGGCGGTGCAAGTTGATTCCGCTAGCCCAGTGGAGGCTGCGCCTGCGGTAGCAGAGGCTGAAGCCATCCATCGCAAGCCGGCGTCGTCCCCCGGCCTGCAGCAGACGCTGACGGCGGTATATAGCCAGCTGCTACAAAACCGTGACGGCGAACTGTACTCGGGCGCTGTCGCGGGAACCCGGATCGACGATCTCGCCATCGCGGTGGTGACGGTGGACGGTGAAGTCCATACGGTGGGAGCCGATACCGTCGAGTTTCCGCTGATGTCGGTGTCGAAACCTTTTACCTACGCCGTGGCTGTTGAACAGCGCGGTGTTGAGGCCATGCTGGAAAAAGTAGGTATGAATGCCACCGGCATGCCTTACAACTCGATGGCGGGCCTGGTGAGCCGGCCGCAACCGTTGCAGAACCCTCTGGTCAATACCGGCGCCATCGCCACTCATAGTTATATTGAAGGCCCATCGAGTGACAGCAAGCTACAGCGGGTTATTGATGTCTATTCTGCACTGGCCGGTCGACCGCTCGCGGTGGTGGATGCGTGGCGGGCAACGCCCCGGGCTTCCAGTTACGCGCTCGCCTATCAGATGCAGCACTACGAGCTGCTGGAGGGCGACGTTGACGACACCCTGCAGCGCTATCTGCTGTCCAACATCGTGGCCGTTAATGTGGTGGACCTGGCGAGGATGGGCGCGACTCTGGCCAATAGCGGCATCCAGCCCAATAGCTCTGAGCGCGTGCTCAAACGGGAGACCGTGCGCGCAGTGCTCAGCGCTATGGTCAATGCCGGTATGTACGAGGACAGTGGCCTGTGGTGGGCTGAGGTGGGGATGCCGGCCAAAAGTGGGGTGAGCGGGGCTATTGTGGCCATTGCCCCTGGCTGGGGGGCGATAGCGGCCTACTCTCCGCGGCTCGATGGTGCCGGCAATAGCGTGCGTGCCGGACTGGCCATTCGCCAGCTTTCTGCAAGCTGGGGCCTGCACTCGATGGACCGCCTGCTGGTGCCGACCAGCGGCGCTAAGTAATAACAGCGCCCCCAAAATAGCCAAGCCTGCCGCTGCATTTGCGACGGGCCCCAAAAACATAGGTAGAAAGAACAAACAACAGTACCCAGGAGGTTTAAATGTTGAATGACTCTATAGCCGCATTGTCCGGTTTTGTAAGCCGCGGTGGTTGCCGCATAGCTTTGGCCGGTTTACTCAGCTTATCTGGCGCTCATGTTGTGAATGCGCAACAGGCCCCGGACCTTGGAGCGGCGAACCCGGTATTAGTTGAGTTCCAGCAGCAGTATGTGGAAGAGAGGCTGGTTACCGCCGGCCCCAAAGTGCATGTTGCCTTTGGCTATGAGTACTCAAACTTCAGTTTTATCGAGGGCGACGACGGCATCATTGTTATCGATACTGGCTGGTTTCCCAACGCTTCGGCACGGGCACTGGCCGCCTTACGCGAGACGACTGAAAAGCCCGTGGTGGCGATTATTTATACCCACGTACACCACGATCACTATGGCGGTGCGATAGCGTTTACCCAGGAAAATCCGGGGCAAAAAATGCCGGAGATCTATGCGCCGGAAGGTTGGAAAGAGATGGTGGAGTACACCGGATCGATTCTTTTCCCGATGATCCAGACTCGCGCTTACTCGCAATTTGGCATGATTTTGCCGCGGGGCGTTAACGGTGCAGTTGGCTCTGGCATTGGCAAAGTGCCAACCGCGAAGGGCGTTCCCGTATTTGTCCCGCCAAACCACACCATTACCGAACCGACCACGGTGACAATTGCCGGCGTAGAGCTGGAAATCATTCCCTCGCCCGGGGATATCTATTCCAGTCATATGATGGTGTGGGTAGCAGCCGAAAAAGTACTATTTATGGGCGATGTGCTCGGCGGGACTTTCCCCTATATCGAGACTGCAAGGTTTGAGATGGATCGTCATCCTGAGGGTTTTGTAAACTCCCTCGATATCGCGCTTGCTCTGCAACCGGAATACGTGGTGTCGGGCCATGGCAGGGTTTTAATGGGTCGTGAAGACTCAGATGAAGTGCTTGAAGCTACCCGGGATGTCATTCAGTACCTGGTGGACCAGGTTGACCGCCTGACGATTAAAGGTTATTCCGCAGACCAGATGATTGACGAAATCCAGTTGCCGCCAGAACTTGCCGCGCATCCCGACCTACAGCCCCACTACCACCGGGTAGAGTGGATGATTCGTGGTATGTATCTGAAGCGTGCGGGGTTTGTGGGAGATGTTCTGGATCTGTCAACCTTGACCGAATCGCAGGAGGCCCAGCGTCTGGTCAAACTGCTCGGCGGTGCCGATGCTACTGTGGCCGAAGCGAACAAGGCCCTGGCCGACAACGATCCGCGTTGGGCCGCCCGACTGGCGACTTACGCCCTGCTTGCGGAGCCGGACAATAAGCAGGCGCTGCAAGCTCGACTGGCAGCGTTTAAGGCTATTGCCTCAGAAACAGTGAGTGCCAACGAACGCAACTATCTATTAAGTGCGGTGCTGACCGAGAGTGGAGCGTTTGACTGGAACAAGCCGGTGAGCGCTGTGATGGCGCGTGACTACAAGGATACTCCCAATGGCGTATTGCTCGAAATGTTTCGCGCCAGGGTCGTTCCTGAGCAGGCTATGGATGCAGACTTTACTGCCAAAATAGAGATCGAGGACGATCCTTCGCCGTACTACTGGAACGTCAATTCGGGCATTCTGCGCTACAGCGATACGGCTGACAATGCCGACGGAACTATCAGCATGGACAGGGCAACATTAATGAAGCTGTTTGCCCGCCAAACGAACTTGGCAGCAGCCGTTGCCGATGGCTCGGTGACGATCGCCGGCGCCGGCGATATTCAATCGCTCACCGATATTATTGAGTAAGCTGCAGTTCGCTGAAACAGACCGGGCGGGAGGTGCACCTATAAGTTGCAACCCTCCTGCCACCGATCAAACCTTGCTCGCCCCCCGCACAGGGGCGACAGGCTAGTCGCTGAGATCTATCTCTGGCCCATGGCCACCTTTCTTTTCACTCACCACAGCGGCATCGATAATTTCGTTGTACAAGCTGATAACCCGGACGGCAATTTTCTGGTATTCCGGATGTCTGCGCAGCAGGCCTCGGGCATCGCTTGCGTGATCAAGCATCATATCGAGCTCAACAATTTCAAGTTCAGAGAGGGTATCACCCGCCAGCACCCGCTGCTTGAGATCAAGCAAATTAGGCAATGCAATATGCAGTCGCTCCAGCAGCACCATGATTTCGCCTTCGTCCATTTCTCCCTGGCTTGGATGTGTCATTATTGTTCTCCTTGGTCGCGCCTTGGTTGAATTCAGGGTTGCGCGCGTTGTTACGCAGCATTTGCGACCCATGCATCGCCGGCAATGACGGGTATGAAATGCCAGAGCACCGGTTGAGCTGGAAGTATATCTGCAGGTGCGCTTCGAGGACAAGCGGCAACGGGTTTTCATTGCCTTGCTCTCCACTTTTAGCGAGGAAACCACGGTAGGGGGGTAACAACAACCTGGCCCTGGATGTTGACTCTGGCCAAGGCCCTTGTCTAACTCCGAAGGACAAGCCCGGCGGATGATCATCGTGTTTACAGAGGAGGGCGGTTGCATACAGACTGCTTGGTGGCAAGGTGGTGCGGGAGCGTAAGCTCAATGTTCCCGTACACTGACCCTGAGCCAATGGATGGTGATGCCAAGAAATCAGATCAGAGTTGCCCTGCTACTGATTAGTCGCTAAGGTCAATCTCAGGCTAATGCCCACCCATCCGTTCACTCTGCAGCGCGGCATCAGTGATGTCGTTGTACAGGGTGATAACCTGTACCGCAATTTTCTGCAGTTCAGGATGCCTGTCCAGCAAGCCCCGAATATCGCTTGCGTGCTGAAGCATCGAACTGAGCTCAGTGATTTCAAACTCGGAGAGGGTATCCCCCTTTTGCAGGCGTCGTTTGACATCAAGCAATATCGGAATGAGACTCTCAAATCGTTCGAGCAACACCGTAATCTCACCCTGGTCCATTTCTTGCTGGCTTGGATGCGCCATATTATTCTCCTTATAATCGTTGTTATTATTGAAGCCAGAGCTGCGCGCAGCTTGACGCATCATTTGCCATACATCAATCGTCGCGACTAACGGGTGTGAAATCCCGAGTCACCGGCTGGCTCGACAGTATATCTAGGGCACCTCTGATCAATTCGGTAATGCTTCAGCGGAGCCTCTGGCGTACATTGGCAAGGCGCGCCGCGAAGGTCAAGGCTGTTTGTCCTTGACGAGCGGTGCAAGCGGATGGCCGCCCCCTTGTCCAATGGGCGCCAGAGGCCCGCCCTGCGGGGCTTTGCGTCGCGTTTGTCTACTGCGTTACAGCCGTTTGAAAGGCAGCCAGCCTTCCTGCACGACTGCGCCTTGTGGCCAAACCCGACGCAAAGCCTGAAGCGTCACCGAATTAATCAGAGTTGCCCTAGAGAAATGCTCCTGGAACAAATGACAAGGTGTCCTCCGCCATGAGCGCTCCACTTGCTGCGGTAAGCGTTGCTGGCAGAAGTCGACTTCATTGATACTGCGCTTTATGCTTCGTGTCTTGTCGCTCGAACGCAATCTGGAAAAGCGGCAATCCAGTTAGCTGAGACAAGCAAAACAGAGTGAGTGCAGATGGTGGATCAATTCCTCAACAATGTTGAAACAATCACGCTTGAGCGGGGCGAGCTGCGCTTTAAGGCCTATGCGGCCGGCGAGGGGCCGACGGTACTGTGTGTGCACGGTTTCCCCGACAACGCACGCTCGTTCCGGCATCAGTTTGCGGATCTCGTGGCAGCCGGTTACCGGGTGGTGGCGCCGACGATCCGCGGCTATGAAGAAAGCTCACAGCCGACGAATGGCGACTACCGGGTCGTGGAGATGGCGCGCGATGTTATTGCCTGGGTTGACGACCTGGGCGAGGAGAAGGTTCACCTGGTGGGTCATGACTGGGGCGCGATCATGTCCTATGGCGCTTGCGCTGAAGCCCCTGAACGCTTTCATTCACTGACCACAATCGCGATTCCACACCCTGGGCGTTTCACGAACATCGGCATACAAAAGATGCCGACGCAGCTGCTGAAATCCTGGTATATGATGTTTTTTCAACTTCCGGGAGTACCTGAGTGGGTGCTCGATCAATTCGACTGGGCGCTCATCCGACGGCTCTGGAAAGCCTGGTCGCCCGGCTTTGATTTACCGGAGGCGGAGTGGTCGGCACTTCGCAACACGTTCGGTACCCCCGGTGTTGTCCAAGCCATGCTGGCTTACTATCGCAGCAATGTCTCGGCTCCGGTGTTGCTGGGATTGAAATCTTCCGCCGCCACGGGTATGCGGGAGGTGCCGGTAAGAACGCTAGCCATCACCGGCGAGCTCGACGGTTGCATGGACACCAGGTTGCACGATTACGCAATGCTGGAAAAGGATTTCCCGGCAGGGTTACGGGTGGTGCGAATCAAGGGCGGTGGGCATTTTGTGCACCAGGAGCTGCCAGAGGAGGTCAACGGCCACATCCTGCAATGGATATCGGCAAGCTGACTGCGCCTGCGGCTTTTCTGGTACCGGGTTTGTTGCTGGTGAAATCCCCCGAACGCTGATCGGCCAGAGCACCGCTGCGGTCCAACCCGACGTCTGCGGCCACATCCGCCAGCACGCTGTCGTCAGTACGATTGCCCTAGATTTCAACGTTTGTACGTTCTATCCTGCACACACCGCAAGGGCCGAGACGCCTTTTTCAATAAGCCTCCAGAGACTAGAAAATGAGCCAAAACATCGACTTGAGTGAAAACCCTCAACTTGAGCTGAAACCTGTTGCCCGCCCGTTTGCGCAAGATACTAAACCGGGATCAGCTACCTCCGGGCTTGATTCGGGCTTGAATAAAAATCCTTATGCAGACAACGCCATGGATGTGGTGAATAAGCCGACCATGAATGCTGCAGCGCATTCTTGTTATGCCTTGGCCAGGGGCTTGAAAGACGCGGAGGCGCAAGCGCTAAAAAAGGTCGCAGGGGAAGTGAGAGATCAACCCATTCTGGACCTTGGGGTTGGTGGAGGCCGAACTGTTGAACCGTTGATGGCAATCAGCAAGGATTACATCGGCCTGGATTACGCAGAAGCGATGGTCGTTGTCTGTCGCAGCTTTTTCCCGAATGTGGACTTTCGACATGGCGATGCTCGTGATCTGTCTCAATTTGATGATAATTCCTTTGCCATGGTTGTGTTCTCCTGCGAAGGGATCTGTATGGTTGATCACCAGGGCAGATTGGCGATACTGGCAGAGGTGCTAAGGGTATTAAGGCCAGGGGGGATTTTTTTGTTCTCCACTATGAACCAGCAATCTGATTTTCATACTCGCGGCTTTCAATTTCCTGATTTTCATGCCTCTTTGAATCCTGCTCGCCTGTTGGTCCGCGGAGCTCGTTTTAGCCGCAGCACGGCCCGTCGCCTGGCGAATAGAAAAAAATACAAGAGGCGAGGCATTCGCACAGCAGCGTTTTCAATTATCAATGATGTTTATCATGATTATTCCACCATGATCTATTACATCTCGTTGGCGAACCAGCGCAAGCAACTCGACTCGGCAGGATTTCAAGCACAGGCGCTGGCATTGGATTTGAAAGGTAATGTTATTGAGGATGCCACTGTCGATAACACCATAACCTTGATTGCCAGGAAGCCTTGACCAGGGCTTGGCGGATCGTAAGTCAGCCCGGATATGCACTGCGCCCCCATATAATTACAATTGCGCATAATGTATATTATGTTAAATAGAAGATCTGCTGCACAGTGCGCTTGTGCGGATTCTATTTTGAACAAATGGCAATGGACCGTCGGGAACGATCACCCTGCATCGTCAGTCAAGATTCCCAGTGGTTTCGTGTATTACAATACGCGTTCAAACAGGAGGCATTTGGTATGAAAACTTCGCACTTCAAGCAACGCATTTTTCCCACGCTGCTCACGTTGGTAGTGATCGGCATTGCACCGGGAACTCTTGCAGCTGATAACGCGGTGAAGCAATTGTCGGAGCCCGTAGAGGTAACTGCAACTCACAAGGTCTTTGGCAGTGCACTACCGGAAAGCGGAACAACGTTGAGTCTCGGTGACCTGATGGGCAACAAGGACAAATACCTGGGTCAGGAAGTACTGGTTGAAACACGCATCGCCAAGGTATGTAAGAAGAAAGGCTGTTTTTTCGTTGCCCAGGAAGGCGCATCAACCGTACGGGTGACATTCAAGGACTACAGTTTTTTCATACCCACGGATTCCGGTGGTAAAGATGTTGTGCTTCTGGGTACGTTTTCCCGCAAGGCTGTGAGCAAAAAAGATGCGGAGCACTATAGTGCTGACCTCGGTGAAAAAGCGGCAGCATCACCTGAGAAGTTTGAGTATTCGATTGTTGCTTCAGCGATCAGTATCCCCAAAGATTGAATAAAAAATGGGGTCAACCTCGAATGACACTCAATTAGGCCTCAGCCATTGAAATACCTTCATATCCAGCCCGACTTCACAGACAAGCTTTCCAGCAGTTTCACACCCTTGAGTTACCCCGAAAAGTTCGCAGCGAAGTGCCGTGACCTCGCGTTGCGGCCAGCACTACTGAGTTGCCTGCTTGCGCCCGGGGTGAATCACTCCGGGGAGATAGGTCTGCAAAGCCTCAGTTTACGCGCGAATTTATCCAGCGCGACAACGCTCGGCGCCCCCCAGCCAGAGGAGTTTGAAGAGTACGACCTTGCCGTCAATGTCAGCTTGCCGTGGCAGTACGATTTCGTATCTGGTTGGCGCTTGGGCTCGCGATTGATGGGCAGTGCAGGAATTCTTCGGGGTGGCGGCGAGGATGGGGCTGTCGTATCGTTTATACCTGAATTGACTATCGGCAGTGCAGACGAGCGTTTTCTGATTGATATCGGTGCGGGGGCAGCACTGCTCAGCAAGTCGCGCTTCGGAACCCAGGATTTCGGTGGACCTTTTCAGTTTGCCCTCACCGTCGGCGTCGCAGTGCCGATCTACAAGCAATGGGGAGTGGGTTACCGCTTTCTGCACTATTCCGATGCCGGCATTAACGGCTCAAACACGGTGGGCGTCGACAATCACATGCTTGAGATATATTACCGCTTCTGATCGATTTCGGGCGCCGGATTTGATGAAATCCAATCCCCCCCTTTCCCGCCCGACGGGCCGCGCTAGTCCATCAAGCCCAGTTCTGCGGCGAACTTGAATATGGCCACCGCTGCCGCCTTGCGTGGGAACGGGTGGTCCAGGTTGGGAGAGGTCATACGCACGGCCCGGGGATACGGCGGATAGGAGATATCCCAGTGGTGTCCATGCAGCATGGCAATATGGGTGGCCATGGGTAGATCGAGCTTGGCCTGGTTCTGTGTCAGCTGCATATCGTTATTGCCATCATATTTGCTCAGGTTCAGGTAGTCGGCCATTTGGAAGGTCGGCACCTCAAGCAGCGTCGTCGCAGCGGTGATAGTAAAGAACGGGATATTCATGGCATCCAGCATTTCTTTATGCTGCTTATTAAAAGCAGAACGGGTATGCGTGCTGAGTTCTCGCAGGGCGTCTTTGATGTCATATTCATCGAGACGCCGCAGCGATCCCTTTTGCACCGAGCCGGCAGACACCAGTGCCAGAAAATCATGCAGGCGCTCGATCACAGCCTCGGTGGGTAGGTCTTTAAACAATTCGTAAAGACTGTCTGCCATGTAAGAGCCGCCAACAGCCCCAGCCCAGGTGAAGACACAGCGCACGCGATCTTTAAGCTCCGGGTGATTCACCAGCAGGGACAATATGTCCGGCGCTCCCTTGCTATAGCCCATCAGGACAACATCTTTGGGGGGCGGGCCGTTGCGTTTATTTTCTTTGGTACCCCGCCCGGGGTCCGCTTCAAACCCCCTGCCCTCGTTGACGGCGCTCAACAGATCCGCATTGTTGGCGTCACAGCCTCGCATCGGGTGCGCATCGGCCCGCATAATGCGCCAGCCCATTGCATCGTACTCCTGCTCGATTGTGGGTAATTCATGGTAGAATGCGCGCTCCGGTAGCAAGCCGTTGAGTAGGCCCGGGCAGAACACCAGGGTGGTGTTTTCCAGCTTGCTGATCTGCGCCTCGGGCATGTCGACCTGCCACTCACCGGGGTGATCGTTTTTCAGAAAGCGCTCGGAAATCTTCTGCGCCGGGGGGCGCTTGTCGCCGCCGAGAAACTTTTTGGCTTCCTTAAGGGCCGCACTATCCTTGACTGCCTCCTGCAAAAACAGCTTGCGCCAGCGGCGTCCGCACCATTGTTTGACATAGTCGTTGGTGAACACGCGACTGTCTTCAGCGATCAGATTTTTCATGCCGACAATGACACCGAGGTAATCGCCCTTGTCATCTAAAGCCTTTAATTCCTCAATGCATTCTGTAATCCGCTGGCCGCTTGCCATAGCAATACTCCATCATCACTGTATTTTTTAGATTGTGTTGGCTGTCGTTGCAGCGCACCCAGTGCCCTTCGGCAACATAAAAGTACCGCGTTAGAGAGTCAACAGAGTGGCCTGTTCTGGATACGACAAAAGCGTTGAGCAGGACCAATAAAATGATTTTCGCCGGGCCGATTACTAGCAGATTGGCTGCAATTTCCTATGTTCTGCTTGGTGCTGAATCGCTACAATCCATCATTCTTCTCAATTCCATGCGATCAAGGATCTACGCTTGAGAGAGTTACTTGCCACTGCCCTACTCGGCCCGATCTTGTTTGCTCAGGGCCGGTCTGTGCGTTCGAGTACACCGCTATTGCCGGAACCTGTCGGCCGTCGAACGGGCACCTACGGTTCAGGTCCGCCACTGCGGCTGTTGCTGCTCGGCGACTCCTCGGCTGCCGGCGTGGGCGCCGGCCATCAGTCCGAGGCCCTGCTGGGCCAATTGTTGAGTCATCTGGGCAAAGATTACAGCGTTGATTATCGCCTGCTGGCCAGGACCGGTGCCACCACTGCTGATGCGGTGTCCTGGCTGGATACCATTCCATCGCAGCCCTTCGATGTGGTGGTGACGGCACTGGGTGTGAACGATGTGACAGCCATGCGCAGCAAGCGCCGGTTCAGGCGCGAGCAGCGCCAGTTGCTGACAGCATTGCAGCAGCGATTTGCGGGGCCGCAGATTGTGATGTCGGGCTTGCCACCGATGCAACACTTTCCGGTTCTGCCCCAGCCTCTACGTGGGTTTCTGGGTGCCCGTGCCGCGGCGTTCAGCGCCGCGGGTTGCCAGGTGGCCGCTGAATACAATAGTGTATTTCTGCCTTTCGACTTTCCCTTCGAACTGTCTGCAATGGCAAGCGATGGTTTTCATCCCGGCCCGGCAGCGTATGCGATATGGGGCAAGGCCGCTGCGACGGCTATTGCACAGGTCCTCTGGCAGCGGCTTCGATAAACGACTAAACCTAATACTATTTATTAGTATAAACCTATAGGTATTTGATAATAATGGTATTTATATTAAGTCGAATGGCTTAATCTACTCATCGCTGCTTGGTCTGTTCGCTGTCTCGGCAGGCGCCCTGACATGCTGTAATTCTTCCCCGGCCAGAGAATTCCCCGCCAGATTATAGGCGCGGGCAAAGCCCTTTACGTAGCGGCCGCCGCCCGGCTCCAGGCGGAATAATTTGAAGTCTCCGAGCTGGCTCAGTTGCTTCGGGAATTCACCAAAGCGCTCCACCAGGCGATCAAGGCCCTGCCGCCAGGCATCGCTTCCGTGTTCGAGCAGTATGGCTGCCACCGAGTAGTTCACGCGAACCCGGGCAAACAGCTCACCGGCAGTGGCTTCGTCTTCAATAATGAGGACCGAGGCGCGTGAATCCCGCTGCAGATTCACCCCGTGTGTTGCGAGTTCACTCAGCATCACGTACAGGCAATTGTCACCAATGGCAAACGGGGCGTAAGACGCGAAGGGAGCGCCGTCGGCACCAAGGCTGGCCAGTTGCAGGCTTTTACAGGATTCGATGAAAGCCATAAGCTCCGCGCCCAGGCGCGATTGCATGGGTTTATTTTTCATGCCGGGTACCCTTCAGCAGCACGATCCTTTGACGGCGGTTTGCGTGCCGTGGTTGGCAAATGGAATGCTTTTGCCGCCGCTATTGAATAGGCCATGGTGGTGCGAAAAGTCGCCACTAAACTCGAAGTGTTTTGCAAAGCGGCTGTCCTGCAGCATGCGCCAGGTATTGCCGCAGACCGGGGTTCTCTGCCCTGCTTGCATGGAGCGCTGTGCGTCCAGCTGGAAGGTCTGCGGCTGTTCAGCGATGCTGCCACGATAGATGACCGCCTGGCCGTAGTCTTCGCAATCGGGTTCCAGTGCGTCGAGCTTGAACAAACGATAGGTGGCCGAGTAGAAATTGATATTGCCCAATTTTGCTTCCAATTCGGGATTGGTGATGGCCAGGGGGCGGTCTTCCACCAGCCGCGGATCGGCAAAGCCCTGGCGTTTTGCCAGGCTGATAAAGTCGTTCCAGTACAAGGCGCCGCCCAAACACTCGCCGTAAAGTACCGGGTCGTTGCGCAGTTCCTCAGGGACCCGTCGATCAGCGTAAACATCGGAAAAATAAAACTCGCCACCGGGCTTAAGCAAGCGCTTGACTCCGGCCAGCACCGCGTCTTTGTCCGGGGAAAGGTTGATGACACAGTTGGATACCACAACATCAAAACTGCCCTCCTCCAGTTCCAATGCATCGAGTTTCTCGATATAGCCTTTGATAAAGCGAACATTACGGTAGCCGAAAGTTGAGGCGTGATGTTCACGGTATTGCTCAGCGATGGCCAGCTGTTCTTCAGTCATGTCAACACCGACAACTTCACCCTCAGGGCCCACCATCTGGGCCAATGCGTAGACATCACGCCCTGCCCCACTGCCCAGGTCAAGAATCCTGCAACCCTGGAGCTCGACCGGACACACCAGGCCGCAGCCGTAATAGCGCGCTGTGACCTCGGGGTGAATATTGGCCAGCAAAGGCTTGAGCCATCCTGGCACCTGATTGCTATCGCAGCAGGCGTCGGTTTTGAGGTCGGCGGAATTCTGCAAACGCCTGCCGTAGTAGTCCTTCACTTCGTCGTACATGGATCATCGCTCCTGTTGTTCTGGCCCGGCCCGGCCCGGCCCGGCCTGGCCCGGCGCCGTGGAGTTATCAACAGTATCCGGCGGCGCTCCGGCAATAGCAGCGCACAAAGCTGATTTCGCGGATTACCGACGCCTGCTCCATTGCCACTGTGCACACGGTAAATCAGGGTGTAATCATATTTACATGGCATAAGCTGTCCACTGACTGCCTCCAGCATATTGCTAACTATCGATAGAAGGTCCCAAGGCCGCATGCACCAGACCGCCGTCGACGGTAATGGTGTCACCTACTACATAATCCCCAGCCCGGCTTGCCAGGAATATGGCAACGCCGGCCAGGTCTTCGGCATTGCCAATCCGGCCCAGGGGGATTTTCTTTCCAACCTCGTCGGGGGCATCCCGTGCCGCCGTGTTCATATCGGAGGCGAATGCGCCGGGGGCGATCGAGGTGACGATGATATTGTCCTGCACAAGGCGCGCCGCAAGGCGTTTGGTGAGATAGATCAGACCCGACTTGGAGGCGTGGTAGCTGTAGGTTTCCCAGGGATTGAGTCGCTGTCCGTCTACCGATGTAATATTAATGACTTTCGCCGGGTGGCCGCTGGCCCCAGCTGCTCTGAGCTGCTGGTGCAGCGCCTGGATAAGAAAGAAGGGAGACTTCAGGTTGAGGTCCATGACCTTGTCCCAACCTTTCTCGGGAAATTGTTCAAACGGTTCGCCCCATGCCGCTCCGGCGTTGTTGACCAGAATATCCAGCTTTTGCTCTTTTTCCCCAAAAGCCTGCGCCAGCGCTTTTACCCCGGACACGCTGGCCACATCCTGCGGCAGCGCGAAGCAATTTGGCCCCAGTTCCCGCGCGGTAGCGTCACAGTCAGCCGCCTTGCGGGAACTGATATAAACCCTGGCTCCCTGGGCGATATAAGCTTCTGCTATCGTCCTGCCCAGATTGCGCGACCCGCCTGTGACAAGGGCGACACGCCCCTCCAATGAAAATAATTTGCTGGTATCCACTTTCCCTCTTCCTATTCTGCCCAAATTTTTATGGCTCGTGATGCAGTCAAATTGATATCCGCCAAAACAGCCACCGTTCAGCTGGAAATGCTTCAAGTTGTGCGTGGCAGTTGTGTATCCACCCGAGGTCGTCTCTGCCGGGCTTGCAGTGGCGGCTTATAAATATGCCGCATGAAAACGGATGTGTTCTTCAATAAAACTGGCGATAAAAAAGTAGCTATGGTCGTAGCCCGGCTGCATCTTTATATCGATGTCGTAGCCACAGGCTTTGCTTGCCTGTGCCAATAGTCCGGTCTTCAATTGCTCGTGCAGAAAGCCATCGGCATCACCCTGGTCGACCCGCATGGGCAGCTGTAACCGAGCGTGGCGCAATAGTTCAGTAGTATCGTAAGCGCGCCACTGGCTGGGGTCATTCCCGAGGTAATGAGCGAATGCTTTCTGTCCCCAGGGACACTGCATCGGTGCACAGATAGGCGAAAAGGCCGAGACTGAGCGATACGTTTGCGGGTTTTTCAAGGCGATTGTCAGCGCGCCGTGGCCTCCCATCGAGTGGCCGAATATTGAGGCCCTTGCGCTGTCCAGCGGAAAGTTTTTCGCGATCAGTTCTGGTAGTTCTGTCACGATATAATCGTACATCTGGTAGTGGTCGCGCCACGGTTGTCGGGTAGCATTGAGGTAGTAGCCGGCGCCGAGACCAAAATCCCAGGCGCCCTCTGGATCATCGGCAACCCCCTCGCCCCGGGGGCTGGTGTCGGGGCAAACAATGGCGACTCCGTATTGCGCTGCCCAGCGTTGAGCCCCTGCTTTGGTGACGAAATTCTCATCGCTGCACGTGAGTCCTGACAACCAGTACAGCACGGGCACTGCGTGCAGTTCTGCCTGGGGAGGAAGGTAAAGCGAGAATGTCATGGTGCAATGTAATGTGGGTGACAGGTGACGGTAGCGCAGTTGCTGGCCACCAAAGCACTTATTGGCACTGAGTTGCTCCAGTTCAGTGCTATCTAGCGGGCTAGTCATCAGTACAGCACCACAGAGCGGATGCTTTTCCCGGCATGCATCAGGTCGAAAGCGGTATTGATGTCTTCCAATGGCATGGTGTGGGTAATCAGTTCGTCAATTTTAATCCTGCCCTCCATATACCAGTCGACAATTCGCGGCACATCGGTGCGCCCCCGGGCACCACCAAATGCCGTGCCGCGCCAGGAACGCCCGGTGACAAGCTGGAATGGCCGAGTGGAAATTTCCTGCCCTGCGCCGGCCACCCCGACAATACAACTTTGCCCCCAGCCTTTATGGCAACACTCCAGTGCCTGGCGCATGACCTGAACGTTGCCGATACATTCAAAGCTGTAATCGACCCCTCCCCCGGTCAGCTGGATAATGTGATCCACCACGTTGTCGTGTTCCTGCGGGTTGATGAAATCGGTCATACCGAACTGCCGCGCCAGTGCCACCCGCGCCGGGTTGATGTCGACCCCGATAATGCGGCTTGCGCCGACCATCCGCGCGCCCTGTATAACATTGAGGCCAATGCCGCCCAGCCCGAATACGGCCACCGTTGAGCCAGGCTCAACCTTCATGGTAAAGGCAACAGCGCCAATACCCGTGGTGACACCACAACCGATATAGCAAACCTTATCGAAAGGTGCGTCCTCGCGGATTTTTGCGACGGCGATTTCCGGCAATACGGTGAAATTTGAAAAAGTTGAACAACCCATGTAATGCAGCAATGGTTTCCCGTCCAGCGAAAACCGGCTGCTGCCGTCGGGCATGACACCCTGGCCCTGGGTGCTGCGGATTGCCTGGCAAAGGTTGGTTTTGGGGTTGAGGCAGAAATTGCATTCACGGCATTCTGCGGTGTACAGCGGGATCACATGATCACCCGGTTGGACACTTTTTACCCCGGCGCCGACTTCACGCACAACCCCGGCTCCCTCGTGTCCAAGGATAGCGGGAAAAGCACCCTCGGGATCATCTCCCGACAGCGTAAAGGCATCCGTGTGGCAAACACCGGTTGCCATAACCTCTACCAATACTTCGCCGGGTCGTGGCCCCTCCAATTGCACCTCTGCAATTTCCAGTGGCTTGCCTGCTTCGAGTGCGACCGCTGCGCGTGTTAGCATTGGGTTTCTCCTGATGGCCGGGACAGATTGGTAAAGGGGCTGCGCCAAGAACTTAGCATGCGCAATATCGTAGTTAAAGGCTGCTTATTGAATTTAGAGCATCTGGACAGGCTGGGTCGCGAACAAGCAAACTACTATTTACCCGGACTTATACCTTGACTTAAAGGAACTATGGGAATATTTTCCCAATCATGAATACACAGATTCAAGCCACTATTCTTGCCGCCGTCGCCAAGTTGCTAAAACCCTTGGTGAGACTGCTGCTGCGGCATGGTATCCCGTTCCAGGCGGTCTCTGAAATACTAAAACAAAATTATGTGGAAGTCGCAAACGAAAGTTTTCGTTTGCCGGGCAGGAAGCAGACGAATTCCAGAATTGCTGTCATCACTGGTTTGAATCGCAAGGAGGTGTTGCGAATTCAGAGGCTCGCCCCTTTAGACACTGCCGCCCTCGACGTCAGTTACAATCGTGCTGCCCGGGTGATTAGTGGCTGGTTGCGAGATACTGCTTTCTGTGATGAAAATGGTGAACCGGCGACTCTGCCGGTGGAAGGAAAAGTTGGCAGTTTCAGCGCGCTGGTGTCCCGATATAGTGGGGACATGCCGGTAAAGGCAGTTCTGGATGAACTCATTCGCGTCGGGTCTGCGGAATTGACGCAGGAAGCGGTTCGACTGCTGGCGCCGGCCTATGTTCCAGCGACCGGCTCCGAGGAAAAACTGGCCATTCTGGGAAGCGATGTATCGGACTTGATCGATACAATCGACTACAACCTTGACGAAGACATACCGGGCTCTCATTTTCAGTTGAAAGTCGCTTACGACAACCTTTCAGAGGATGCCGTGCGCGAGTTTAAACGTTTATCTGATCGAAAGTCGCTGCAACTACTTAAACAGTATGACGCCTGGCTGGCGCAACATGACCGAGATCAAAATCCCGGGCTGGAGGGTGACGGCCGCTACCGTGCAGGCGTTGGCATATACTTTTTTGAAGAGTGTCTGCAACACCGGCACGAGGAGGAATTGTGAATAGCCATAGATTTTTGACGAACTTCCCCAGTGTGATCCTGTTCATTTGCAGCTTACTATTGGCCGCCTGCTCGGGAGGGGGTGGAGGTTCCGACGATGGTGGCCTCGATAGCGTCATCGCCGATGGAGGCATCGGCGGCACTGGCCTGGGTACTATCACCCGCTTCTCAAGCATCGTTATCAATGATACCCGCGTGTTCGCGCTTACACCGGACACCAACATCACCATAGACGGTGAGAGTGTGCAGTCTGAAGACCTGGCCATTGGCATGGTTGTTAATTACGATGTTGCCGACGATGTGAGTGAGACATTTGATTCAGGCACAGCGGTCAATGTTTCTGCATTTCACCAGGTTATCGGCCCGGTAACGACCGGTAATCCCCTTAGCGTGCTTGGCCAGACCGTAGTGATAGATGGTGGCACGGTGCTGTCTGATATACCCGGAGGACTCGCCGGGAACCTTGTGATAGGCAGTATTGTTGAGGTGGCCGGTTACCGTGACGTGGATGGCGTAATTCGCGCCTCACGCCTGGCTTACAAACCCTCAGGCTTGCCGGTATGGGTTATCAATGGCCGCGCAACCGAGGTGGTGCCTAATCAAGGCTTTAAGGTCGGTTCCCAGCAAATCGTCCTCAACGGTATCGTCCCTGAGGATTGTAGCGGAGGTCTGGTTAATGGTGCTCTGGTGGAAGTGAAATCACCTCCAGCCCCCGACTTCAGCAACGGTGATCTTCTCCCGGTAACTCGAGTTGAATGCCAGTTGGAGGGTTTGCAGGTTCCTGACAGCCCCGCCACGAGCTTGATTAAGGCGGAAATTGAAGGTTTTGTCACTCAGGTGAATCTGACCGGCGAATTTATGGTCGATGGCCAGACGGTAATTATTGATTCCGCTACTGAATTTGAAGGCGGAACGCCTGCCGATATCGTGGTGGGAGCGAAGCTGGAAGTTGAGGGCGATTTCGATACGCTTAACGGTATATTACGCGCTCGGGAAATAGAGGTTGAAGAATCGCGAGTTAATATTCTGGCGCCTGTGCTGACTGCTGATATCGACATTGGCGAGTCCATGGAAATTATGGGAATAAGGGTGTTTGCAAATGCCCAGACTGATGATGATGATGGGGTTATTAGCGAGGGCAACGGCAATATACAGGCAGATGTCGAAGCTTATATCGATATTACGGGTAATGTAATCGCCACCGATATAGAAGTTGACGGAAGCATCAATAATCGTTCTATCGACTTGCGCGGGCCGGCATCAAATATCTCGCCGCCGTTTTTCCAGATATTAGGTTTGACCATCGACACTGCCACTGTCAGCGAGTTGCCCGCTGATTTTTTCCCAAACCTGGTTCCGGGTGCGACGGTAAAAATTGAAGACGCGCAGTGGGACGGGGACTCCACGCTCAGCGGAGGAAAAGTGGAGATCGATGGCTGAAAAAGGCCTGGTGAAAAATCCAAATTTGCGGATTTTGGCCTGACTACCGCCATAGCACGGTGGTACTTTTTGCCAGACGTTAAACCGGCTTGCGGTGGTGAAGGGGGGTATTGGTGCCGGGCTGCATAGATGCGCTTCTTATTGGTCTGCGATTTAGAGGCGAGGAAAGCGAAATCCCCCCTTTTCCTTAATCAATGGCACCAGAGATGGGTGGTGTTTCTTGGCCAGGGCCAGAGCTGAGTCACCCAGATGATTGCGGCGATAAGGGTCGCCACCACGTTCCAGGACCTGGGATACCAATGCAGGGGATTCAATACCCACTGCCCAGAGCAGCGCAGTGTCGCCCTGTGAATTATGCCGCTTCACGTCGACACCTCTGCTGAGAAGTTCCAGAGCCACGCTGGTTTGTTTGCCTCGTATTGCGAGCATCAGGGGGGTGTTTTCTTCCTCAGTTAGTGCATCGAAATTGGCACCAGCTGCCAACAATCTCTGAACTCCGGGCTGGCATCCGCTGCTGGCTGCAACATGCATGGGGGTATAACCCTGTTGATCGGCCCGGTCTATATTTCTATCCAAAGGTAGCATGCTGTCGATAGCCTGGACATCACAATGGCTAGCGGCATACCATAACGCTGTTCGCCCCTTGTTATCCTTCAGGCCGACGTTCACTCCTCTTTTCAAGAGCGGGTCTACAAGACTTGTGCTTTTACCTCTTATAGCAAGCATAAGATAGCTGCTTCCGTCGCTGGTGCGTTGATTGACTTTGACGATATAGGCAAGCAACTCTCTGGCGGTACCAGTGTGACCTTCTTCAAGTGCCAGATGCAGGGCGTCACGACCGAGTTTATCCCTGGCTGATGCATTGGCGCCAAGCTGGAGGAGACGACTGGCCAAAACAGGTTTGTCACGCGACACTGCCAGCATGATTGCGGTTTTTCCATCGGCGTCAGCCTGTTCGAGAGAGGCGCCCGCATTTAGGAGTACCGGGATCACCTCCATGGCAGAAGCGCCTATGGCATAGTTAAGTAAACTGCGTTGTTGGGCGTCCTGCTGTTTTGCCAGGTTCGAGCCATGCTTTCCAAGCAAGGCTGACAGCAGGCCGGCTTCATCCTGCAATACCGCCTGGCGAGCCAAAAGCCAGGGCTCCTGCCTAGTGCTCGTTTCTTTATCAAGGTAATTCGCTATCGATACACTACTGTTGGCCCCTCTGGTTTGCCATTTGGGCCCATGCTCTGCTCCAGCCGCACGCAGCAGCTTTTCAGCCCTCTTGTCTTGAATAAGTGTTGCCAGGTCAAGTGGAGACTGCCCCATGGAATTAACACCATTGAGTGGCGAATTAAACTCCAGTAGCAGACTCAGTGCTTGAAAACTCTCGTTTGTCAGGGCGAGATGTAACAGCGTATCGCCAGAATTTGTGGTGACCGAGGAATCTGCCCCATTCAAAAGTAGCGAGCGCACAATAGTCGCCTGATCGCGTTTTACAGCCAGCATCAGTGCGGTTTCGCCGTAGCGGTCTTGCGCGTTGACATCAATCCCGGCCTCGATCATCAGGCCGGCGCCGTGAGCACCATCGCATGCGACCAAATAATGCAAGGCATTGCGCTGGTACTTGTCAGTTAGCTGCAGGTCAGCGCCCTGCTTCAGCAGTTTCTTGAGTCTCTTACTATCGCCTTTCGTGGCAGCCTTGAACCATATTTCCTCCAGATTTCCGGCCACCATAGCCGGGTTATTGTCGGCAACGCTGGCGTGCAAGCTTTCGAGCTTTTCGCTTGCGCGTCGATGGTCTTGTTGTTGTGCCAAGGTCAACCAGTGTATCGCCTGGGACCTCTCGTCGTTCTCCAATAGCAGCAAACCCAGGGTGTACTGGGCCCGGGCGTCACCGCTGTTTGCTGCCTTGCTTAACCATTGCTGGGCCAACGCATCGTTTTTACCCAGTCCTCGGCCCGCCAGGTAAAGCTTTCCGAGCTGGAACTGCGCTTCGCTGGATCCACTATTTGCTTCGCGCTCAAAAATATTCGCCGCATGACTAAAGTCACCAAGCCGCATAGCCTTGTAGGCAGGTGACAGATCAGCGGCCATGGATTGCCCTGCTACACAGGCAACGACCAGCGGTAAAAATTTGAGAGAAATACGATTCATAAGGCTCCAAAGTGGGCTTTTACTTCGATGCCCGTCTTTTCCAGAAAGGCCGTGGGTAGAATGCCCCCGGCACAAACGATAATGCTGTCATTGTGAATGTCTTCTTCACCGCTAGCGGTTTTGATTCGCACCATATCCGAAGTTATTTGTAGCGGTACAGAGCCCAATTCGACTCGTAATTGGCCACATTTTTGCGCTTCTTCGACTCGCTCGCGGTTTTTTGCCTTGGCTCTATTAAATGCCGACCCACGGTAGCTCAGTGTTACTTTGGTACCCTCTTCTTCTGACAGGCTTATAGCGGCTTCCAGCGCACTATCACCGCCACCGACCACCATTACCTTTTTACCGCGATATTGCTCGGGTTCAACCAACCGATAAACAACCTTACTTTGCTCTTCCCCACTCACGCCCAGTTTTCTCGGACTTCCCCGCCGACCAATGGTTAAAAGAACGTTGCTGGCATGGTAGGTCTTGCTGGCGGTTATTTTGAAACCCGTGCCACAACGCTCGATGCTGTCGACCCGCTCGCCAGTTGAGATATCAAGCCCGGTTTTTGCTATCGCCTCCGACCAAAAAGCCATGAGGCTTTCCTTGGTGGTCTCGCGGAATTGAAACTCTCCCACTAGCGGCAAATGCGCCGGCTGGGTCATCACCAGTTTTCCTCGTGGATAATGCGCAATAGTTCCACCTACAGAATCCTGCTCCAGCACTGTGAAATTCAAGTTGGCAGCTCTCGCCGCCATGGCCGCGCTAATGCCCGCTGGGCCTGCACCCACAATAACCAGGTCGAGACTGTCTGCTCCCCCTCTGCGCTTATTATTGGCAATCGCGGCGACAGCTTGATGCCCCTGCTCTATTGCATTGCGAATCAGGCCCATACCTCCCAGTTCGCCGGCAATATAAATGCCGGGGACATTGGTTTGATAATCCTCGCCCACTAACGGTATATCGACACCACGCGTGGCAGTGCCAAATACGAGTTCAATTGCCTGGGTAGGACAAGCGGTTTTACAGGCGCCGTGACCAATACACGAGGAAGGAGAAATCAGCTGGGCCTTGTTCTTGATGATGCCCAGAACGTCCTTTTCGGGGCAGGCGCCTACGCAAGTAGCGCAGCCAACGCAGAGTGCCGTGTCAATGACGGGATGCAGTGATGCGGGTTCAAGCAAGCCCGCCTCTGCGGCTTCCCGATAGACCTTAAGAGCAGATTTGGACTTTTTCTGCTGTTTGATCCAGTAGAGGGCAATGATACCCAAAGCTGGAGCGATATATACCGCGCCGATAGCTGCCAGTTGGTCCACAGCAATATTCCTTTTTGTGATTCGTTTGGTTGCTTATTCGCCCCTTTGTTCAAATTATCGTCTCTTATTTGGGATTATATTCCCATAAGCTCTACTATACTGTGAATTATTGCTGATTGCCAAATGACTTCTAGAATGATAGTAAACCCATAATTCCTGTGCCAACTATGAAAACACTCTCAGTTGAAACACGTCACAAAGGTCAGGCACATCGCTACAAATCAACGCGGTCCCTGGCGGCTTTCCCAATCTTTACTTTCTTCGTCGCACTTGTCCTGGTTTGGGCTTGGTTGCTCCGAGATCATCGTTACCTCGACGCAGAATCGGGTTGGGGATATGCCCTGGGCATAACCGGTGGCAGTTTGATGCTGTTGCTTTTGCTCTACCCTCTACGTAAACGTTGGCGCCGTATGAATGGCTGGCTGAAGGTAAAGAGCTGGTTTCGCCTGCATATGCTTTTAGGTGTATTGGGTCCTGCCTGCATTCTCCTCCACAGCAACTTTAGTTTAGGTTCCACCAATAGTTCAGTGGCCCTGATAGCCATGCTGCTGGTCGCCGGTAGTGGCTTTATCGGTCGCTATTTCTACGGCAAGTTTCATTACGGATTGTATGGGCAACAAGTTGAGTTGCAGCAACTCAGAACAGATTTGGACGGATTTTTCCAACAACTCGAATATCATTCTTTGGGTGAAGAAAAGTGGCAGCATATGCGCGAGATCTATCGGGGTGCGGCGGATATCATTGACAGGCAACAGCAGGCGGTATCACTAAGGCAGTTGCTGATTCAGCGGCGCTGGCTGCGGCAAATGAAAAACCGAGCCTTATCACAGGACCTCTTTTTACGCAGGGCTAAAATCGGCAGCCAGGAACAAGCGCTACGGGAACACTATCGATCGCTGGCTACCTTGCTGGAACGATTAGCCGGCCTGCGGTTATTCGAACGCTTGTTCGGGTTTTGGCACGTGGTTCACATTCCTGTATTTATCGTGATGATTTGCACGGTAGTCGTCCATATCGTTGTTGTGCATTGGTATTAAGGCAGTGCGATATGGTGTCACTCTCGGCATTTTTTTATCCCTTTGCGGATCGCTATTTTCATCTTCAGCGCCGGCTAGTGTGAACGATCTCAAATCGCTGATTCTTATGCCGGGCCCCGTGAGTAAGGTACATGCCGACGAGGAGAAGCAGTGTGACTCCTGCCATAGCCGATTTGACAAATCTGCCCAGGATACGCTTTGCCTGGGTTGCCATGAGGAAGTAGCGAAGGACCGTAAAGATAAGGCCGGGTTTCATGGCTTGTCACCCTCAGCGTCTAGCAATAATTGCAAGAGTTGTCACCAGGACCATAAGGGGCGAGATTTCAATATCGCCCCTTTGGATAAAGCTACCTTTGACCACGATTACACTGATTTCCGTTTACAGGGCAAACATGCGGATACCCGGTGCACAGCCTGTCATAAGAAAAATACCTTGTACCGGGAAACCGAGTCCGAATGTTACGCCTGCCATAAAAAGGATGATCCACATCAGCAGACACTCGGGGAAGAATGTAGCACTTGCCATCAGAGCCAGAGTTGGAAAAGGCGTAAGGAGTTTGACCATGACGCAACGGAATTTCCGTTGCTCGGCCGGCACCAGAAGCTGCAGTGCAACAGTTGCCATGCGGGTGAGCAGTACCAGTTTGAAACAACCGACTGCGCTAGTTGTCATCAGGTAAAGGATGTTCACCTCGGTAAATATGGCCAGAGCTGTGATCAGTGCCATTCGCAATCCAAATGGGAAAAATTGGATTTTGATCACGATCGGGAAACTGATTTTAAACTTACCGGCGTCCATCGCAATCAGTCTTGCAATGCTTGTCATTTTAACGGATTTGACGCCGAGACCCTTTCTAGCCGATGCACGGCCTGTCATCTCGGCAGTGACGTTCACGCGGGCAGGCATGGTGGGCAATGCCAGAGTTGCCACAATACCCGGCGTTGGAGCGATACACGGTTCGATCACGCAGTTGAAACCAATTGGCCGCTAGCTGGCAAGCATAAAGACGTTAACTGCCTGCAATGCCACAGGGGCTCATTGGATGAGAAGCTGGATGGCGAATGTCAATCCTGCCATGGCGCTGATGATGTCCACCAATCGAGCAGGCTGGAAGATTGCAGCAGTTGTCACCAGCCAGCAGGCTGGGGAAAAACATTGGGTTTCGATCATGAATTGACGGTTTTTCCGCTAGAAGGGATGCATGCCGTCGCCCCTTGTCAAAGCTGTCACCAGGGTTTCGTGTTTAACGAAACCAAAAGCGATTGCGTGGTTTGCCATAAAACCGATGATATTCATCGTGCCTCGTTGGGAACCCAATGTGCCAGCTGTCATAACCCCAACGCGTGGGCAATCTGGTCCTTCGACCACAATCACGAAACCGAATTCAAGCTGCAAGGATCCCACGAAGGTCTTGCCTGCGCCAGTTGCCACAAAGGTAACAATGCCGACGATGTGTCGGGCCGCTGTTCCGCCTGCCATGCGCCCCAGGATCGACATGGTGGAAGATTCGGTGATAACTGTGGCCGCTGTCACAACAGTGAATCCTTCAAGGAAGTCCAATGGCAAAATTGAGTCGATATACCTTCAACGTGTGCCTTTGGCTGTGCATGCCCCTGTTGTTGAACGGCCTGGGTAGTAACGCCTTAGCCGCCGAAAAGGCCCGATTCGACCACTTTTCCACCGGTTTTGAACTACTTGGGAGTCATCGTGATCTGCAGTGTGAAAGCTGCCATGCGCGTGGAGTCTTTCAGGGTACACCCAGAGAGTGCCAAACTTGTCACAGCCGCAACGGCCTTCTAGAGACAAGTTTTAAGCCACAAGACCATATCCCTACCAATGCGAACTGTAACAGCTGTCACAACACCTTTGCCTGGCAAGAGGTTGCCCAGGTAGACCATTCGCAATTGTCGCAAAATTGCCTTGTTTGCCATAACGGTACCCTTGCCGAAGGCAAGTCAGCTGACCATATTGTTTCTAACCAACCGTGCGGCAGCTGTCATTCAGCGATAGCCTGGACTCCCGCCAACTTCAGCCATGCCGGGATTACCGGCAACTGCCGGAGCTGCCATAACGGTGCTCAGTCCGAAGGTAAACCCGCGACTCATATCGCCACCAACCAGGACTGTGTGGCCTGTCATACCCCGGTGGCGTGGACACCCGCCAACTTCAGCCATGCCGGGATTACCGGCAACTGCCAGAGCTGCCATAACGGTGCTCAGTCCGAAGGCAAGCCGGCGACCCATATTGCCACCAACCAGGACTGTGTGGCCTGCCACACTCCGGTGGCTTGGACACCCGCCAACTTCAGCCATGCCGGGATTACCGGCAACTGCCAGAGCTGTCATAACGGTGCTCAGTCCGAAGGTAAACCCGCGACTCATATCGCCACCAACCAGGACTGTGTGGCCTGTCATACCCCGGTGGCGTGGACACCCGCCAACTTCAGCCATGCCGGGATTACCGGCAACTGCCAGAGCTGTCATAACGGTGCTCAGTCCGAAGGTAAACCCGCGACTCATATCGCCACCAACCAGGACTGTGTGGCCTGTCATACCCCGGTGGCGTGGACACCCGCCAACTTCAGTCATGCCGGGATTACCGGCAACTGCCAGAGCTGCCATAACGGCACCCAGTCCGAAGGCAAGCCGGCGACTCATATTGCCACCAACCAGGACTGTGTGGCCTGCCATACCCCGGTGGCGTGGACACCGGCAAGCTTTGATCACAGCGGCATCACCGGTAATTGCCAGAGTTGTCACAACGGTTCTACCGCTCAGGGTAAGCCGAATGGCCATTTCCAGACCAGCCTGGACTGCAATCGTTGTCATTCGAATATTGCCTGGTCGCCGCAAACCTTTTCACATAGCTCTCCAAATTATCCGGGTGATCATAATAGAAATCTGGACTGCACAGACTGCCACAGAAACAATGCGCAGCTAGTCAGCTGGCCATTTGCGGCCTATCAACCAAATTGTGCTGGCTGTCATGCCGGAGATTACGAGGCCGGCGAGCATCGCAAGTATTCGAATCCCAGGACAAATTACACGGTGTCTGAGCTAAGGGACTGTTCCGGAGCCTGCCACGAATACACCGACAGCACCCAAACGACCATCAGAGATTCCAATTCAGGCGAACACCGGGTGCGTGACAATGATTTTTGATATGCCCGGCCGAATTCAAATTTTGGAGCGATTGGTAAACAGTATTGTTGTCTGTTTTTGGGCAGTAGCTTTCAGCTCAATGGCCTTTGGCGACACTCCTGGAGAGGCTGGCCAATACGTGATTCAGTTGGGAGACTACACAGTTAGTAGGATACAAATACGTACTGAGCTTTACCGTTTACAGCCGCTGCAGGTGTATGCTGAAACCGGAGATAAGGGTTCCAGTTGGCGCCTGAAAGCCGGATTTTTTTCGAGCGCAGCAGAAGCGCGACAAATCGCCAATGCAATGCGAGTGAATTACCCTGACCTGATGGTGCAGCAAGTGGCGATGCATGAAAATCAGGCTATTGACGATGCCCTGCAGCTGCCACCGGTAGCCGCAGCTTCCGAGCGAGAGAATGTGGTGGTTGCCCTCGGTGGCCGTCGACAAGTAGATCTGCAACTCAAGCGTGCTGCGAGCTTGTACAGCCAAAAGGACTTTTCACAGGCTAGCACCATCTATCTGTTGCTAAGCAAAGTACCGAGCCAAGAGCAGGCGGCGTGGGCGCTGGAACTTTATGGCGTCTGCCTGGAAAAACAGAACGATCGAGAGGGTGCCATGCGAATTTACCAACAATGGCTGGCACTGTACGCTGACAATGCTGGACAGACACGTGTAAAGCAGCGACTGGTGGCCTTGGATACCGCCCCGTCAGAGCCTAAAGCCCTGCGAAAAAAGGCCAAAAAAGGCACCAATGACACGGCGATTTACGGCAGTACTTCACTAATGTATCGAGGCTTGCGACGCAAGGTTGAGCAACAAAGCGCCGAAACCTCTATCTCATCACTGCAGGCGAACCTCGATCTGTACCTTCGGAGTCGTGCGGGCAATTACCTGGTGCGCAGTCGAATTAGCGGCGGTTACCTGGCAGACTATTCCTATCGCAGCGAATCGGATACCCGCATTAACAATCTCTATCTGGATGTTACCCATGAGCCTAGTCGCGCGCGGCTGGCTTTAGGTCGCCAGCGCAGCAATGATAATGGAGTATACGGCTATCTCGATGGACTGATTGCCAGTTACCCCATCACCGACAAATTTTCCGTTAGCGTGTCCGCCGGCTCTTTGGCGAATTCCAGCCGGGATTTCTCCAACAGTGGCAGGAGAGTAATCGGCCTGGGTAGCGAGATTCGCTTCGATAACCCGGCGTGGCGACTAAACCTTTACGCTCTTGAGCAGACTTATGAGGGGTTTACCGAGCGGCGCGCGCTAGGCGGAGAAGTTTCCTATTTCAATGATTTTTCCCATTACCTTTTTATTGTTGATTACGATATCAAATTCAATGAGCCTAACAACCTTATGTTCAATGGTAGCTGGAATCTGGGAGCAGCTACCAATATTGCGGTATCGTTGGGCTACCAGCGAAGTCCCTTTCTCTCGGCAAGCAACGCCTTGATCGGCGAATTTGATATCGACCTTGATCAGCTGGTGGAAGGCCTAGATGATGGCACTGACGTCTACGATGCTGCATTGGACAAAACGGCTATCAGCCGCTATGCATCGGTGTTGGTCAACCAGGAAATCACTGAGACGCTGAGCTTCATTGGCGAAATCTACCGCTATGAGATGAGTGATTTACCGGTATACGATCCTCTGTTTGATGCGCCAGATTCCGATGCGAACACAACCTTTGGCCTGCAATTGGTTATTGCCGACGCCATAATGGCGAATGACTACCTCAGCGGCGGCATACGGTATACAACCGGCGATAGTGCCGATGCCACGAGTCTATTTGTCGATGAGCGAATCAGTTTTAACCAAAATCTAAACCTGACCCTACGTATGCTGGCAACCCAGCGCTCACTCAAAGATTTCGACCAGCAGGCCTATACCTTGCGGCCTGTGGTGAGCCTGGACTGGTATTTCACCCCATCCTTTTTGCTGGAGTTCGAGTTGGGGTACGAATGGCTGCTGCAGGACTTTCAGTCCGAAAGCTACCAGGTGCAACAGGGTTTCCTGATTACCGGGCTGCGCAAGCGATTTTAGGGCAGCTCGGTTCATTGATGCGCTACTTTTTTGGTGATGGCTTGCAGGGCGCAAAGCCTGAGTTGACGCCGCAATGACCAGAGGCGTCCTCGCCAGTACTCATCCAGAAATCTGACGGTTCTTCCCCGGCTGGCAAATCGGCCGGTAGACGGCGCCTACTGATAAACACCCTCGGTTATATTTTCGTACTGAGGTTCAAACGAAACCGAGCCGAAGCCTGTGGTCCAAACCCCTCTCTGCGTAGGTATAAGTGATATCAAATGACTTAGCGGATCGGCTATTGATCGGCGTCCGTTGCCTGGAGGAGTGTTACGAAACATGATTTTGCTCAATGAAAAGTGCTCAGTAGAGCGTCCTGTGAAAGAAGTATTTGCCTATGCCTGCGAATTTTCCAACTGCGCGCAGTGGGATGCCACCGCGCTGAGTTCGGACAAGATAGGGTCTGCTCCCACCGGCGTGGGCACTGAATACGACGTGGTGTGCGCCATGCCAATCGGCAAAATCACCCTGCGTTACAAGGTGCTAAAGTGGGAGCCTGACCATCAGGTTGTGCTCGAGGGCACATGCCCGATGTTTACTGTGACCGACACCATCATGGTGACGGGTGATGACCGGTCTGCGATGCTCGATTACACCGCTGAGTTCAAATTTACCCCAGCGCTGCGTCCCTTCGAGGCAATAATCAAGCCGGGAATGGTGCGCATGGGCGCAACCTCAGTGGGTGGCCTGCAGCAGGCGCTTGAGGATAATTTCGAAGCTCCAACGATCAGTACTTCTGCGCTGTTGGCAGACAAGCTGGTGTTGCCCGGACTTGCCCGCTTCAGCAAGTTCGGATACCTGAAAAGTAAAAGGCATTGGCACCCGATGTCAGCCAGCATGGACGACAAGCACATTGTACTTACCGGGGCGACCTCCGGCATCGGTTTGGCGGCCGCCAGGGAACTGGCCAAAATGGGTGCCGGCTTGACTCTGGTGGCGCGTGACGAAAGCCGTGGCGCAAGTCTGGTCAAACAGCTGATCGCCGAGACCGGTAATGATGACATCGCGCTGCAATTGGCCGACATGTCTGTAATGGAGCAGGTGCAGCAACTGGTGGAGCGCCTGATCGCTGAGGACCGGCCCATTGACGTATTGATCAATAACGCAGGGGCACTATTCAACCCCCGACAGGAGACCGCTGAAGGGCTCGAAAAAAGTTTTGCGCTGTTGTTGCTGGGCCCCTACTTGCTTACAGAGGGCGTATTGCCGCTGCTGCAGCGCAGTGGCGAAGCCCGTGTTGTCAATGTCGTATCCGGGGGGATGTATTCGCAGAAGCTCGTCGTGGATCAATTGCAAAGTGAGGATGGCCAATATTCCGGCAGCGTCGCCTATGCGCGAGCCAAGCGAGGCTTGATGGTGAAGACCGAGCAATGGGCCCGTGACTGGCAGCAATTCGGCATCAGCTGCAACGCCATGCACCCGGGCTGGGCTGATACCCCGGGGGTAGAAACAGCCCTGCCTGCCTTTCACAAGATAACCAAGCGGATACTCAGGACGCCGGAACAAGGCGCGGACACTATCGTCTGGTTGGCAGCTGCCCGGGAGGCAGGCCTGGCTAGTGGGAAATTATTTTTGGACCGTGAGCCCCACGCCACTCACTTTGTGAGATCGACTCGCGAAAGCGCAGCGGAGCGAAGCAGGTTGGAACATTATCTGGAGACGGTTGCTGCACCCTTTGTCTCAGGCGATAAGGCCGGAACAGATACGCATTTACCCGAAAGCCATGCCGCCTGATCCGGCGTCGAGCCGCGCGTTAATAGTGATCGCCCACGGCAGCAGAAGTAGAGCTGCCAACGAGGAATTCAAGCAGGTATTGGCGAAACTGGATGGCGGCACGCTCGGCTATGCCCATATCGAAGCGGCATTTCTTGAGGCCGCAGCGCCATCGTTGAATGCGGTTGTTGAGTGTCTGTCCATATGCCCGGTAGACTCCATTGATGTGTATCCGCTGTTTTTTAATTGCGGCCGACATGTGAGCAGGGATATTCCGGCCTTGATTGAATCGATAGGCGGGCAGTATCCGGACATCTCCCTGAGCTTACTGCCCTACTTCGGCAGCTTCAACGGTCTCGCGACGGTCATGTCCCAGCATATCGAACAAGCGGGCAGAGGCGTTGAGTAAAGGGCCTGTCAGGATAGTGGTTGAACAGGATCGTACCGCTGCACAATCCTATCACCAGTGTCGTGGATCTATTGCTTGGCTGCGTTACGTACCATGCCCTTGGCGGCGCTGCCGAGGCTGATCAACATAAAACCGCTGAATAAAAGCTTGACCCCCAGCAATACACCAATGGCGAGGGCGCCGGCTACCGGAAATTCTCCCCAGATCATGACGCCCAGAGCCAGTGACAAAATGCCGGTTATGAAAGTCATAAGCCAACCTTTAGCGGGCCTGACCTGCCACGCCATCATGATTTCTGTGACACCAAGGGCAAACAGGAAGAAGGCCAGGATGACGGTCAAGGTGCCGACAGCAACAATAGGATGTGAGGCCATATAGATACCTGCGCAAACGCTCAATATGCCCGTCGCATAGGGCCATATACCCTGCCCCGCCTTTGCCGCAAAAATCAGTTGGGCGACACCTCCCATGGCCACCAGGATGCCCACCATAATACTCACCGAAATACCGGTCAGCATGGGTGAGGCCAGAGCCAACACACCCAAAATAACCAGCATCACACCAATACCGATGGTCCAGCCCGAGTTTTGTTTGATTTGTTCCATAAATTGCGAGCTCAATTCCTGCAGCTCCGCCGTTTGCAACTTAACGTTTTCAAGATCGTTGTTCATTGGTAACTCTCCATTGTTTCCTGCAATCTATAGGTAAGAACCAGCCCTTGATAATGTTAGCCTTGTCATTTCGCTGAAACAATCCGGCCGCGGCTTTATAGTTGGCCTTCAGGCACCACGATGGATAGAAATCCGGTGCTAAACCGCGTCCAGAAACTGGTATCCGGTTCTGTATCAACACTGATCTCGACGCCATTATTATCCAGCGTGACCCACTGCATATCCCCGGCTTCGTCCAGCATCACCTGGTAGCCTTTGGTCCGTGCGTATTTGTCAAAGGAATCCGCAATTTCAGCCGCGTAAAACGGACTTTCGAAATAGACACCACACTCGGTGTTCAGTGACGCTGATCGGCCATCAAGATTGAATGAACCAATAAAGACAAACTGCTTATCAAAGGCAAAGAATTTTCCATGCAGGCTGGCACTATGGGAGCCTGCCCATTGACCTGATGCTGTATCCTGGTAGGAGCTTTTGTCGGATTTGAATTCGTACAGTTCTACACCACCGGCGATCAGGTCTTCTCGATAGCGCATATATCCGGCATGCACCAGTGACACGTCGTTAGCAGCAAGCGAGTTGGTCATAATACGTACCCTGACGCCTTCATCCACCCAGTCGACCAATTTCTGGGTGAATTTTTTTCCAGGTACGAAATAGGGTGAAACAATGAGCAGTTCAGTCTGTGCCTGGTCCATGGCCTCCAGCAGCTTTGGCGCCACATGGGTCTTGCGCGTAACCTGCTGGGCATCGACTTTGCCGGGCTGGTCATACACCAGTACCCACTGGCCCCACTCAAAATCATAATAGTCGAGGGGTCTTTCCCGTTCGGCACTCATCTTGACGATCGCCTTGCCATAATCCGCCTCTTTGATTTGTTCCATAGCCTCGGCTAACTGCTGCCTTAGCCCGGCGATGTCAGCCTCGGTCACTGGCTCTTCAGGGGTAAACGCGGCCAGTGGATAAACCCATTGACTATTCCAGTAGAGATCAAACATGCTGGATATTTCGCCGACAACCGGACCGATGGCCAGGGCATCGAGATCACTGAATCCGACTTCCTCTGCAGCATCGAAATATTCGTCACCAATATTTCGACCGCCGAAAATGCTCGCGGAATTGTCTGCGGTAAGGGTTTTGTTATGCATTCGGTGATTAACCCGGGAGGTGTCACCAACGAAATCCAGCCCTCGTCTTTCGCGGTTGGCAAACGGATTGTATAGCCGCACCTCAACATTGGGGTGCGCGTCGATGGTGTGCAGCATTTTGTCCTTGCCCTGGGTATCGAGGTCGTCGAGGAGAATTCTTACCCGCACACCGCGGTCAGCTGCCTGCAACAGGGCGGCGTGCAAAGCGTTGCCCGTAAGATCGTTATGCCAAATGTAGTATTGAACGTCGAGGGTCTGCTGTGCTTCCTGCACCAGATATATTCTGGCGGCGAAGGCCTGGATTCCCTCCGCCTGGGCGAGAAAACCCGACAGCCCGGGGTGCCGCGCAACCATTGGCTCGACGCGCTGGGCCAGCGGACTTGAAGACACAGTGGCCAAAGCATGCGTCGGCACGCGGACAACATCCTGCGGCAGGCTGGCGCAGCCACTGAAAATAAGCAGGGACAATAGCACGGCCAGGGTACTGCTGCGCGGCGTAACGAATTGCCCATTATTCAACATGGTGGCTGTATGGCTGTTGCTAAAAAACATAGTTTCTCCCGGCTGTGAGGTGCCGCGTTCAAGCTTTTTTTTGGGGTGTAAGGCTGCGTCGGCGAAGGCGCGCATTGTACTTCAATCGGGCAATGCCCGGGAGAAAAAATGGAAAGCAGCGCCTTTGCAGCAATACCGCCAGCGACATTGGTCGTTCGCGAAATTGTCACGACCTGTCGATTGCGAGCTAGTGCGGCGTATATCAAATAGGCGGAATAACAGGAGCCTGCGCACTGAGCTGAACCGTCACCCGCTTTTTTTTGCGGCGGCAAACGCGTCCAACGCGCGTTGTCGGCCATATTTGAGGTCGACGATAGGGGCAGGATAATCCGGCGCCTGGGCCTGGCGAATCATGGGCAGCGGCAGGTGAATATCCTTGCCTTCAACAGCGGCCAACTCTGGGACATATTGTCGAATGAAAACGCCATTGGCATCGAATCGTTGGCTCTGGGTCACCGGATTGAATATCCGAAAATACGGTACAGCGTCGGTGCCGGTGGATGCTGCCCACTGCCATCCACCGTTGTTGGATGCGAGGTGTCCATCAATCAGATGCTGCATAAAAAAGCGCTCACCCAGGCGCCAGTCAAGCAACAGTTGTTTAGATAAGAACATAGCGACAACCATTCTGAGTCGATTGTGCATCCAGCCTGTTTGCAGCAGCTGACGCATGGCCGCATCGACGATCGGGATGCCGGTGCGTCCGCTGCACCAGGCCGCAAAGTCATCTTTGCTATCGCGCCAGGCGATCGTTTCAGTCTCGCGTTTGAATGCCCGATTTTTGCTGACAACAGGAAAGCTGTCGAGAATATGAATGTAAAAATCACGCCAAATCAGTTCACTGATCCAGCAGTCGATACCTTCCTGGCCGCCACTGAGTCGACCACGGTTAGCATTGCTTGCCACCTCAAGGCAGCTGCGTGCTGAAAGGACGCCGGCTGCCAACCACGGAGAAATCGCACTGGTTCCGTTTAAGCGGGGCATATCGCGATCGCGCTTGTAATCTTCAATACGCTCGTCGCAGAAACTCTCCAGACGTCGCCATGCAGCGCCCTCCCCCGCAGGCCAGTGCTTGTCCACCGGCTCCTCCGCCGGCACAGGAATAGCATCCCCGGTAGCGTTGGCAGTTTGCTTACGTATTGTTGGGGCAGGTAGAGTGTGCGGCCGGCTCGCACGCCATGTTTCCAACCAACGCTTTTTGAAGGGTGTGTATACGGTGTAGGGCTTGCCGGTCTGGGTTGCGAGCCCAGGGGGCAACATGGACTGGTCGTGGAATTGATGAAATTCGCAGTTTAACGGTGCCAATCGCTCCGATAGGGCTTTGTCTCGCTGTTTTTCGTTCCATCCATATTCACGATTCGCGTAGATGGCATCAATCCCGTGCTGCTCAACCAGGCGCTGAATAAGTTCAGGTACGCCGATGTAGTCCTCTATCTCGAGGTATAGCAGCGGAATATTGATGGCTTGCAGTGAGCGCGCGAGGTGATCAACGTTGCGTAAGATAAAACGCTGGCGAATGGGGGCCATGTCATGGAGTTGCCACTGCTGTGGGGTCGCGACAAACAATGCCAGCACCCGGGCATTGGGGTCTTCGCAGGCCCGCGCCAGTGCGGTGTTGTCAATGAGCCGCAGGTCCTGGCGAAACCAAACGAGATGAGTTTTTGAAACGGCGCTGTCTGGCATGGGGCTGTATCCTGTTCTAGGCGGAAGGTCTCACAGCGACCTTGTTGCGCCTGACTGCGGTTGTCACGGCGATCTCGCGATCAATGCCTGGTGCTGCCACGGGGCTTACGTGCTTGCCATAGGCCCGGATCACCGACTGGCCTCCCACGGCATGGGGTTTAGCTGGTTGAATCCACAGCAATCCAATATCTCTGTGTCAGCGTAAAAGTTTTGTCAAAAATTTACCAGGAAGTACACCTATGCAAACCTCGCCGGCGCTTGAAAATAAAATTGTCCGCAATGCGATTCCCCGGGATGCTGAAGTTGTGCAGCAGGCACTGATAGCACACAATCTGGAAACGCCGTTTTCTGATGTCTCCCTCAGCCGCGATGAAAAGTATGGCCGTATCAAGGCGGCCATGACTGAGGTGGTAGAGGTGCTCGGCCTGGACCTGAGCGATGATAGCCTGGTAGAGACACCGCACCGAATTGCCAAAATGTACGTCGATGAAATTTTTTCCGGGCTCGATTACACCCGCTTTCCCAAGAACTCGATTATCGACAACAAAATGGGCGTGGATGAGGTGGTCAAGGTGTCTGACATCAGTGTTGTCAGTACCTGCGAGCACCATTTTGTCACCATAGATGGTATGGCCAGGGTTGCTTATCTTCCGGGTAAAAAGTTGATTGGCTTGTCAAAAATCAACCGCATTGTAAGGTTCTTCGCCCAGCGACCGCAGGTGCAGGAGCGCCTTACCCGACAGATATTGGTGGCCCTGCAGACCCTGTTGGACACCGATGATGTTGCCGTTGCGATCGACGCCACCCATTATTGTGTCAAGGCACGGGGGGTGATGGATGCGAGCTCGCAGACCTCGACGTCGGCATTGGGGGGGCAGTTCAAAACCGACGATCGGCTGCGGGGAGAATTCTTTCATCACCGGGTGGCTTGAGCCCGGTGACCCCGACAACCCTCAGTAAGGGTTGTCGGGGTCGAGATCGAAGGTTTCCAGCATCCACTCGAAATACAAGCCACTGGACAGAAAGTCCAGGTAAATCTCGTTGACCAGTGCAACCATCTTCCTCACGCCATAATCAATATCGCCATCAAGCAGCGTTGCCGTCAGGGAGATATTGCCGCCCCGGTTCACGCTCCTCAGATTCATTTTTTGTTTATCGCAGCGGCGATGGTCAGGCAGGGAATCGTCTTGCCTGGTCTTTAACCAGGCTTTAAATTCGCGGTGCATGGGGGAATTGGGCGTCACCGCAGGCAGTACACAAACAATGCGCAGGCGTTGCCGGGCAGCGTCGTAGACCCAGTCAAATCGCTGCTTGCGATGCCAATGCACCAGGAACCTGCCCTGCTTCCGCGCCGCTTGTTGGCGACTAAAGGCGCTAAATACGCCCCGCTGGGCGTATTCTTCCAGAATGTCACCCACATGGGCGTTAGCAGAGGCGGAAGTCGTGCTTGTCAATGTGCGACCGCACCCACTCCAGGCTCTGCATTAAGCGAAATCCCCGGCGGGTAATCCCGCGGCGAGGTGAACTCCTTGATGGCCTGGCAATTGATCAGCGTAGACACTTTCTCGTCGCGGGCCCGCTTGTATGCCCGGGCGAGTGCGGCGCGAAAATCTTCTACATTGGTGACATAGTCTCCGGCGGCACCGAGGCCCTGGGCCAGCAGGTCGTAGCGCAGGTTTTCCTGAAACAGGTACATATGCATGGAGCGGGCTGAACGTGCAGCGTTGGGCCATACACCCCAGGCATTGTTGTTGTAGACAATGGTGATGGTCGGCAGCTTGTATTTGCTTGCCGTATCCAGCTCCATCAGACTGTACGCTACGCCCGCATCGCTGGTAACGCAGATGGTAGGTGCACCTTCGTAGCCCTGCTGCGGGCCGACACCCTGTTGCACGGCGGCGCACGCGCCCATCATCATTGACATATCCGGACCGATGGCACCGTATTGATAGGCAGGCACAATCATCTGCCCCGGGCGCCGCGCTCGCAGGTAGCGACCGGCATACAGTCCGATGGTCCAGCCACCACCGCCAGCTACCGTGGCCAGGCGATCGTCGGTACCAGAATCGATGAAACGCTGGGTTTCCCTGCCGATAACCGCGGGATGCAGGGTGTTGGTGTCTTTACTGTATTTGAGTCCGAGTTGGTAGACATCTTCAATCTGGGCTTCGTAGGTTTTTTGGGCGGTGCCTATTTCGCCCGCCCAGGCGTCGCGCTTGCGGCTCTTTACGCCTTCAGCCAATGCTTCAAGGAACGCGGTTTCGTCACTGACAATACCCAAATCCAGTGGCCAGTTGCGACCCAGGTCGACCTGTACCGGGTGCACCCGAATGGCCTTGATCTCGGGATTAAAGCGATATTCGCCGGGACTCGGCATGCAGTATTGGCCGACAAACACTACCAGGTCGGCGCTCAGCAAGGCGTCGGGAGCAGCGTTGAGGCAGAGTGGATGATCATCGGGAAAGCAGCCGCGAGTCGGGCCTGAGGTCGCAACGCCTATTTGGTTGCGCTCAGCCGCCCGCATCAGGGCATCCCAGCCCTGACGCTGGAATACGCCCTGCCCGGCAACGATCAACGGCCGCTGGGCCTTTTCAATCATAGCCACGGCTTTGGCAACCTCCGCCGGCGCCGGATAACTGCGGGACTCGGAGCGGTACTTGCTCTTGTCGTAATAGTCTTTGAGTTCTGCCGGATCCTTAAACGTGGCGCGGGCGACCTCGGCGGGAAAGTCCAGGTGCACCGGCCCAGGCACACCCGACTTAAGTTCCCGAAAAGCATAGCCGCCATACTCCCACACCCGGGAAGGATCAATCAGCCGCTTGCCATATTTCTTGATGCCCTCGGTAGTGGGCTGTTGATAGGCATGCTGGATAAAGGCTTCACGGTCTTCACCGGCGAGGGTCATGTTACTGGCCAGTACCAGCAGCGGTGTACGCGCGGCATTGGCTGCGGCGATGTTCATTATCATATTGGTAAAGCCCGGCCCCTCGGTACCGGAAGTGGCTGCCACCTGACCTGTCGCGCGCGAAAAACCGTCGGCCATCGAGCACATGGCGCCTTCGTTGCGACCCCCGTAGGACGGTATCCCGGCAGCGGCAAGCGCATTGATTACGGTATAGTTACCCGGGCAGCAAAACAGCGCGGCCAATTCTTCCTCGGTGCACAATTTTGCAAACACTTGTGCCCCACTCATACCCCGACCTTCAAACTCGCCGGGAGCAGGCGCTTCTGCCAGGGATTGGGTGAAAGCTTCTGCAATGTCGATGGATGGCAATTTGACATCGGAGATGGCAGTGGATTCAGCGCTAAACGCCTGGCCAGCCGCTCCGGCGGCTACCGCCCCGCCAAGACCCATTGCCGATTTACGCAAAAAATCTCGCCTTGAACTGCCGTCCGTTGGCTGATCCTTTTTATGGCTTTCTTTTTCAGGCCTTGGCTCTGGGGGGGTACTCATTTTACTCTCCTGCGACTTTCAATGATTTAACGAGGCCTAACGAATCAGTCAAAAGCACTGCGCTGTTCTTCAGTCCACAGGCTGCGAATAAAGTTCACCAGGTTCCAGATGCCATCATCATTGATCTGCGCACCCCAGGGCGGCATTCCAACCCCGGCACCGTTTTTAATGCTATTGAAAATATCGGCCTGAGTGCTGCCGTTATAATACTCTACGGGCTCGGTCAAGTTGCTTGCATCGGAGATAACATCCATTTGGGCTCGCCCATCCTTGCCGTGGCATTCCGTGCAGTATTGGGTGTATAGCTGTGCCCCGCTGGCAATGGACTCTTCTGAGTAAGCAACCGGATTAGCCTGGCTTGGCGTGATCAAGGCCGTGCTCAGGGCAGCGGCGATGCCGAGTCTGAAGAATAAACCCGGGGCGAGGCTTGCTTGTGTCTGCATTGAAAATTACTCCAGTTATCAGCTTCCAGTCGAGTTGTCGTGTTTTTGGACAATGGGAAACGTATCACAAGTGTTAACAAAACATCATTCTACATTTGCCGCCGCCGTGGTCAAGCAGCGCCGGCCCCGGTTGCCAGTCATTGGCACGAGTTTTATTGTGTCAGTCAGATGAATCTGCCCCGGTGGTTGAAGTCTTCGGGACAGTCTTGGCTTTGGCTTTGGCTTTCGTTTTAGCTTTGGCCTTTGACGCAGGTTTAGCGGTCGCTTTTGCCTTGGCCCTCGATTTTGTTTTGGTTTTAGCTTTGGTCCCACCTTCGTCTGTGGAAGCTTGCGGAATTTTTACACCGCGCAGGGGGGCGCGCTTGGATTTTCGGACAATCCCCGCGGCCTCTTCCAGTTCAATCAGGGAGTCCTCCATATAATCGATCAGCCGCTGCACCTGGGGTACCGAATGGCGGCAAGCGACAATGCCAAAATCGAGGTTGTCGCCATTACTGACCAAAGTGATGTTGACGGCGAAGCCATCAAAGGGCACTGATACCGGGTAGATGCCATCCAGCCGCGCACCATTCCAATACATAGTCTCCCGGGGTCCCGGGACATTTGAAATCACGGTGCTGAAAGCCGGAAAACGACTGGCCAACCCGGTCATGCTGGCAATCAAGGCAGGAGCCTGGGTGACCGCAGAGTAGACCTCGATCTCGCGTCGATTCATCCCTTTGAACTGGTCCTTCGCAGCCTGCATCGACTCCTGGATGACACGCATGCGTTTGGATGGGTCGCGCTGGTTGGTGCCCAGGTCGGCGGTCAGGAAGGCAATCGCGTTGGCTGACTCGGTATCATCGCTGTCGCGCAAGGATATCGGGGCCATCGCCTTCAGCGATTGCTTGGGTAATTGACCGAGCTCCAACAAGTGACGGCGCAGCGACCCGGCACACATCGCCAGTACGGCGTCATTCAAAGTGCCACCATTAAAGGCCTTGCCCACCGCCCGCACCCGCTCAAAGGGCCAGGATTGCGCCACAAAGCGCCGCGCGCCGGTAATGTGAGTGTTGTAGGGTGTTTTGGGGATGTTGTGCCAGGGCACCGAAAGATTGCCGCCCCGGCCCAACCAGACACTGGCGTTTTGGCGCAATGCATTGGCGACGTTGACGGTGCCGCCCAACTGGCTTTTGATCACATCGAGCACCGCTTTGATCTCGTGTTCCTTGGGCTCGACCTTGCTTTCCTTTTTATCATCAAGCTCTTTCTTGAAGGCCTCATAGGCCTCCATCGAAAAGGGAGAGTACTTGATTTTGGATTTGGGATCGGGGGACATCATGCTGGTGGTCAGCTGCATTGAACCGACCCCGTCGATGGCACAGTGATGAGCTTTCATATAGGTCGCGAACTGGCGATTCTGCAAACCTTCGATCAGATGCAATTCCCACAGGGGCCGGGTTCGATCCATCAGCGTGCCGTGCAAGCGAGAAACCAAAGCGAACAATTCCCGGTAGCGGCCAGGCTTGGGAAGCGCAGATCGACGAATATGGTAGTCCATATCCAGCGCTTCATCTTTAACCCACTGGATGGTCCCGAGTGCGCCCAGCGGGCCCATTTTCAGCTTCTCGCCAAAAGGCCGGCGCAACTCTCCTTCACAAACCAGTGCTTCACTGAGGGTTTGCAGGAAATCGACATCGTCAACACCCTCGGGGAGCGTGAACAAGTTGACCCCGCCCACGTGCATAGGTGTTCTGCTCGATTCATTGAGCAAAAAGAAAGCATCTGTGAGAGGCATCTTGCGCATGGGTAAACTCCTGATGAACTTATTATCGTTAGATGGCACAGGATACATCGCATACTCGCGGGCTCGCAACTGATACTGTCGCCCAGAGCAATACCCAGGCTGCTGATCCGGCGTGTGTCTGACAGCGTAAACAGCTTGGATAACTGAGAGAGAAAGCGTATGTTCAGTCCAATGGCAAAATTTGTCCTTTTTACTTCACTCGTTGTCGGAGTTGCCGTGTCACCTGCTGTAGCCATTGAAGAGCCCAACTACCGCGTCGTCGCCAGTCTTGGTGACGACGTAGAGATTCGCCGCTACGATCCTATGATCCAGGCGATAGTTAAGTTGGCTGACAGTAAACAAACCAGCCAGGGGTTTCGTCGGCTGGCAGGATTTATATTCGGGGGCAATGAGACCGGACAGGAGATTGCAATGACCGCTCCGGTGCAGGAAACCTTGTTTGTCGACCAACCCACGATGGCCTTCACCATGCCGTCACAGATGCAGCTCGATACCCTGCCTCGCCCGAACGACGATGGCATAAGTATCGAGCCCGTCGCGTCCAGAACCACCGCGGTGATTAGCTTCTCTGGATGGGCGACGTCGTCCAAGGTCGAGAAGATGACGGCTAAGCTGCAAACCGTATTGCAGGAAAACAAGGTGGCGATTCGTGGGCCTGCATTACTGAATCAATATAACCCGCCGTGGACCCTGCCCTTCAAACGCCGTAACGAAATTCAGTTCGACGTGGAGTGGCCAGAGACTGGCTCAGCGGGCAAGGCTGAATCCGGCCAGAGTGCTGCAGTGAGGTCCTTATGAAAATCGCGGCTCTGCTCGCAGCATCACTCATGTGGAACCCGCTGGCGTGGGCCGAGTGCCCCTCTTACCTGGATCAAACGCTGCGCAAATTGCACTCCCAGGACTCAATCAATCTGTGCGAGAGTTTTGCCGGCAAGCCCATGCTTATCGTGAATACAGCCAGCCATTGCGGCTTTACCTCACAGTTTAAGGGGCTGGAAGACTTACACCAGGAATACAAGGAGCAGGGACTGGTGGTAGTGGGCTTTTCCAGCAACGATTTTAACCAGGAAGCTAAGGACGAGGCCAAAGCGGCCAAAATCTGCTTCGTCAATAATGGCGTGAGCTTTACGATGTTGGCGCCCAGTCACGTCCGCGGCGAGGCGGCGAACCCTGTATTCCGGCAACTGAGCGAACAGACCCAGGCCCCGGGTTGGAACTTCAACAAGTACCTGGTGGATAGAAACGGTAAGGTGGTGGAGCATTTTGAAAGTAGAGTCACGCCTGAGAGCGAGCAGTTGCGGGACGCGATAGAGAAGCTATTATAGCCACTGGATTTATTGTGAAAGGCGGACAGCCAGGTGGCCTAATACGTCGCTACAGTCCAATGGCACTTTGACACTGGCAAAGGCATCGGTACGAGTGATGCCGCGATTCACCACCACAATGGGCTTGCCCAGCTGCTTTGCCAGGCGGCAAAAGCGGAAACCCGAAAACACCTTCATCGACGATCCGGCGACCAGCAGTGCGTCGGCACTTTCGACCATGCGGCTGATATGGGCCACTCTTTGCCGCCCGACGCTGCCACCAAAAAACACCACATCGGGCATGATCACGCCGTCGCAATACTGGCACGCTGGAATCCTGAATCCTGACAGCGTTGTCGCATCGATATCGGCATCGCCGTCGGGCCGTGCATTGGCCGCAGGGACATAAAAACCGGGATTCAATGCCAGCAGTTGGCGCTGAATTTTGTTGCGCAATTCCAGCCTTCCGCACGCTCGACAGCGCACCCGGTCGAGGCGGCCGTGAAGGTCGATAACCCGTTGCTGGCCGGCATTTTGGTGTAGCCGATCGACATTCTGGGTAACCAGCATTGCAATCCGCCCCTGCGCTTCCAGATCGACCAGCGCCTGGTGCGCAATATTGGGTTTGGCGTGCGCCACGGTGGGCCAACCGATCATACTGCGTGCCCAATATCTCTGGCGACTGGCTGCAGACTGAATAAAGTCCTGGTGCTGAATGGGGTCGCTGCGCAGCCAGTTGCCGTTGTCATCCCGATAGGTTGGTATTCCCGAGGCTGCCGAAAGCCCTGCTCCGGTTATCACCAGCCATCGTCTGGCAGGCCGCAACACCACCTCCAATTGCTCGTAGAGGGTGTCCAGGTCTGGTCGGGCGGTTTCAACGGTTGTTGGTTGCAAACGTTTTCTCGGGAATTCAGGCGTCATGGATCGCAATGATTATGACTCGCCGGGTTCGAGGGTAGCGGGAGTGCTATCGGGCTTGGCGTAGGCCATGCGTCGCAGCGGTTGCGGCCGATGATAGCTATCCAGTCCGCTGAGCGCCACCGTTCCAGCCCGAGCGATATCAACACTGCCATCGCTCGCGACGCATTCATCCGGCACCATTACCGAGGTAATCTGGCCGATGACAATGTGAGTGCCATTAATGGCCATGCGCTGGTGTTCGCGCAGCGCCAGTCCAAGTCTGATAGTGGCCTCGGCCACAAACGGCGCGGCAAAGCCCGGCTGCCAAAGTGGCGTCAAGCCGGTAGCGGCAAATTCCGACACATCTTTGGGGTAGCGTGCGGCAGTCTGGTGGGCCGCGTTGATAAAACTTTCATGCACATGGTTAACACTGTAGACCCCGGTCTCGATAATATTGCCCAGGGTGTGTCGCTCGGCCTCGTCGGGACGCACGATCAACAGCAGCAAGGGAGGATGTGCGCCGAGATGCACCGCAGAGCTCATGATCGCCAGGTTGGTATGGCCCGCTTTATCAGCAGTACCCACCAGGTTGGCTGACTTGAAGCCTCCCAGCGAATTGATAAAGCTCGCCCGGTAGCGCTTTTCCATTTGTTCCAGTTCAGCACTGCTTAGCAGCATATCAGGCATTCTCCTCGTGGGTTTACCATGGTAACTCACTACCGTCCCAGGACCAGAAACGGCCCGTATCTGCGGGCTTCAGTTTGTCGATGACCGCCAGCATATAGGCAGCGCTCTGGCTCGGGCTAAAAAGCTTGTCGGGGGCAACGCCACCCCTGAACGGTGCTGACAGTGGCGTAATCGTGGTGCCAGGATGCAGGGCCGCTACCGCCACCAGGGGCAATGTTCGGCGCCATTCAATGCTCAGGGTTTTAAGAGCCATGTTGAGGGCCGCTTTAGAGCTACGATAACTCACCCACCCGCCCAGGCCATTCTCTTCAATGGAGCCGACCCGGGCCGAAACGGTAGCGAATATCGCCTGTTTGCTGCCTTTAAGCAGTCCTTCCGCATGCTTTGCCAGCAAAAGAGTTGGCAGGGCATTGACCCGCATATTGTGCATAAAGAAATCGGGATCGAGGCGCCTGACGGCTCTTTCCGGCCGGCCCTCCGCGTCGTGCAGCACACCGGCTGCATTGATCAGGTAATCCAATGGACCGTCAATGTGGGTCATCAGCTCAGCGACGGCCTGGTCGTTGCTCAGGTCCGTGCTGTGCCAGTGAACTTTAGGGTGAAGCAGGCTGGGCTCGCCGCGATGGTAGGTCGCATGCACGCACCCCAGTTGGTCTCGGTCGGCAAGCGCCTGCACCAGTGCAGTTCCAATACCTCCCGCGCCGCCAGCCACCAGTGCGATCATGATGGTTTGTCTGAGTCGTACAGGCGGCGGTAGCGAATCCCCGCCCAAACCTGGTACAAGCGGTCTGCCACGGGTTTCACCAGAGGCCAACGCAGCACTCTCCACAACCAGCCGAAGCGCGTGTGCTGCCAAGCGGCGACGTTCGCATCGAGACCGCTGATCATAGTTCCCTCTGCACTGCGCAGGTGCAGGCTTTGCAACAACTCCTCCCGTGACGGTAGTGCCGGGTCTTCCGGCACCTGATGAATGTCCTGTAGTTCGAGGCTGTCACCTGCACATTGCCGCAGTTTCGCCATTTCGGCATTGCACAGTGGGCACTGGCCGTCGTAATACAAAATATCTTTCGCCTGTTGCATGTTCGTTCCGGTCGTCGCGATTGCAAGAAGATAGCTGGATAAGTCAGTAATAAACTACGGGCGCAAGCACTTGCCGGATCAAGGCTTGCAACCGCCGACTCTTGCCTGGGGTGTTGATCTATGATTGGGTGATGCTCGTACTGCTGGCATAACGTTGAACAAGAGGAAATGCTTATGAGCCCGATACCACCCCCACAGCCCCGGGAACCCGGCAAAAGGGAAAAGCCTCAGAGGGACACCCCGCGCCTACCCTGCCGGGGCTGTGATTCAGACTGCCAGCTTTTCGCGGTCTGTGACGGCCGCCCCTGGCGGCTCGCTACTTCTTCGCAAAATTAACGGCCCGGACCCGCCGCTCGCTGGCGAACCGGCTGCAACGAGCGCCGTGATGAGATACCAAACTCACCCCCGGCAGAGGTCGTGCTAGGCGCCGGTATCGGGCTGCTTCCTGAATTTTCCGATCACTGCGCCAATGGGTTTGGAGGCCAACAAGGTGACTGCGCCCGCGAGCACGCCGAACAAGGTATTGAGCAGCAACGGTGTGATAGTGCCAAAGGCCGGGCCGATCACATCGATGCCCGTCACCGTCCGCGCAACGGCCTCGAAGCTAGCGCCAATGTCGTGCATACCATGAACCAGAATGCCGCCACCCACCATAAACATTGCGGCGGTTCCGGCATAGGTGAGGAACTTCATCAGAAAGGGGGCAAAGTCCAGCAAGCGCAAGCCGAACCAACGCAAAAAGTTATTGACGGCACCGGGGCCACGTATTCTAGACAAGTACAAACCGGCGTCATCGAGCTTGACGATGCCTGCGACAGCGCCGTAAACACCCACCGTCATCAGCACCGCCACTCCTGAGAGTACCACCACTTGCACGAGAAAATCGCTCTCGGCCAAGATCCCCAGGGTGATAACGATGATTTCTATCGACAGGATAAAGTCGGTACGAATGGCTCCCTTAACCTTGTCCTTTTCGGATTCCACCGGGTTGATGGAAGGATTTGACAGCAATTCCTGACGATGGGCTTGATCTTTCAACTTGTCGTCAGGCTTCCTGAAAAAACCGTGTACTATTTTTTCAAAGCCCTCATAGCAAAGGTAAATGCCACCTAACATCAGAATTGGGGTAATGGCCCAGGGGGCCACCGCCGAGGCCAACAAAGCAGCTGGCACCAGGATCATCTTGTTGCGAAACGAACCCTTGGCGACCGCCCATACCACCGGCAGTTCGCGGTCTGGCTTAACGCCGGTTACCTGTTCTGCATTGACGGCGAGATCGTCGCCAAGTACCCCGGCAGTTTTTTTTGCCGCGACTTTGGTCATCACTGAGACATCGTCAAGCAGTGCTGCGATGTCATCCAAAAGGAGAAGTAAGCTGCCTCCGGCCATGTTATTTATCCTTATTCTGTTGTGATCGCCCTGGGCAGTATGCGGCAGGGTTGAGAAAACTTACCACTACTTGCTGCCTGATCAGCGCTTCACTTGATAGTCGGATTGTTGCAAGTCCCAGGTATGGGGCCCAACACCCTGCTCTCTGAGCTTGTATTTTTGCACTTTATTGGTCGCTGTGTAAGGCAGTTTACCGACAAATTCGATAAATCGTGGCACGAAGTAGTATGGCGCGTTGTCGTTAATGAATTGGCAGAGTGCCTCAGCAGACGTCGTATAACCTGGCTTGAGTACAATATTCAGCTTTAAGTGTTGTTCGCTGGCCAACTCCTCGGTGGGAATACCAAAAGCCGCAACATCGGCAATAGCCGGATGGCGGCGCACCACGCCCTCTACCTCGAGGGTAGAAATATTGCGGCCTGCAAACCGCACCGCGTCCCTTTTCCGGTCCACAAAAAAGTAAGCACCGGTCGCAGGATCCTGGCGCACCAGGTCGCCGCTCAGGTACCAGTCGCCGCGATAGGCAGCCGCGGTCGCATCAGGGTCGTCGAAATAGCCATTGAACAGAATGTGCGGTTGCAGCGGTCGAATACAAAGCTCGCCTGTCTCGCCGCTCGCAAGCTGTGCTCCCTGTTCGTCAAATACACCCAGCTCAATGTCATCAAGGCCAAACCCAAGCGCGTAGACCGGCACATCCGGACGCTCTTGCAGTTGGTTGCAGATCATCTGGCATTCGCTTTGGCCAAAGCCCGAGCGCAAGAGCCGCACCCCAAAGCGCTGCTCAAACGTTGACCAGAGCCCGGGTGGTATGGGCACGATAAGAGCAACGCGGAGACTATTGTTGGCATCGTCATCGCTGGCTTCGGCATTCAGCAGGAATACACCCATGGCGCCGATAGCAAAGGTCTGGGTGGCCTGGAAATGCCGCACTCGCTGCCAGAAGTTGCTTACCGAGAAGCGCTCCTCGATGATGCAGGGAATGCCTTCGATCAAGGCTCGAAAGACGCAGGTTACCCAGGCGGCGGTATTGTGCAGCGGCAGCATGCAGTAGATCCGATCATCCTCGCGGGAGTCGTACATCAGACTGGCACCGCCCACGATAGCTCGTATCCAGCTGTTGTAACTTTGCAACACTCCCTTGGATCGGCCAGTGGTACCAGAGGTCCAGAGTATGGCGCAGGTATCGCCATAGGTTTGTTGCGACAGCTCCTGCGATGCGGGCGCATGGCACAGTAAATCGGCATAGAATCGGGTTTCTGGCGGCAACTCATGGGCTGTGCCCGGTTCTGCCACCAGTAGCCAGCCCTCGAGCTTTAACTGCGCTCTGATTGACGCCAGCTGCCCGGCATGGCGGCGGTCGCTCACCAGTACGGTGCATCGACTTCTTTGCAGGCTATCCAGCAACCAGGCGCCTTTAAAATCGGTATTGATAGGTACCCAGACTGCCCCCAGCTTATTCGCCGCTAGCGCCAACAGCACTGTCTCCGGTCTGTTGCCCAGGTACAAGGCGATTCGATCGCCGGCTTTAAGGCCCATCGCGCGCAGGCCGCCGGCGAGGGCATCGCTCAGTGCGTCGGCCTCGGCGAAGCTGATGCTCTGGTCGTCGGTCAGCAGAAACACACTGTCGCCGGCCTGCTCTGCCTGGTTACGGAGGATTTTTGCAAAGGTGCGATCCGCGGGGTTGGATAAATCGAGCTTGTTCAAACTGATGGCCGCCAGGAGAGCTGTTTGTCACAGCTTAAGGCATCTCCGGTCAATTAGGTACTACCTCGGCGGAGCCTTTGGTGAAGGCTCTGAAAAGCGCCAGAGGCCCCTGTTTGCGGCTTCCGCCCCCGCTGACCGGATGCCCCGTGGCAATATGGCAGGGTGGCCCGATAGCCGACCGTGATAGTGGGTATGTTGTAAAAAAGGAGAGTAAACCTTGAACATGCCACACCGCACCAATAGACTCGGCTTTTTACGATGAGCTGACAAAGGTGTATCTTCACATGACCGAGAGAACTCGCATTGGTGGCCTACAGGTAGCCAACTCACTTTACCAATTCATTGAGCAGGAATGCGCCCCGGGCACCGGCATTGATCCGATCCATTTTTGGCGTGAGTTTGAGTCCATCGTCAACGATCTGGGGCCGGTCAACCAGAAATTACTGGCAGTGCGTGACGACTTGCAGCTGCAGATCGACGCTTGGCATCGACAGCACCAGGGCAAGGAGATCGACCCACTTGCCTACAAGGCTTTCCTGCAAGATATTGGATACTTGCTGCCGGCAGGCGATGACTTTGTCATAGGCACCAACAATGTCGATACTGAAATTGCCGAGCAGGCCGGCCCCCAGCTGGTGGTGCCGGTGAAGAATGCCCGCTTCGCATTGAATGCAGCTAACGCCCGTTGGGGCAGCCTTTACGACGCTCTATATGGCACCGATGCCATATCTGAAAGTGACGGCGCTGAAAAAGGATCTGAGTACAATCCAGTGCGCGGTGCGCGGGTGATAGCGTTCGCCCGTGAGCACCTTGACCAGGTGGCACCCTTGAGCCAGGGTAGCCACGCCAGCGCGGTGCTCTACAGCGTGATTGATGGCCAGCTGGAAGTTACCCTGGATGACGGTTCCCCGGCGCAGTTACAGCAGCCTGAGAAATTTCTGGGTTACCAGGGAGATGCGGCAGCGCCCTCAGCCCTGCTGCTGCGCAACAATGGCCTGCATATCGAAATCCAGATTGATCGCGAAAGCCCTGTCGGCAGCACCGACGCTGCGGGAATCAAGGATTTGCTGGTCGAGGCGGCCATCACCACCATTATGGATTGTGAGGACTCGGTAGCCGCGGTCGATGATGTCGATAAGGTTGAAGTATATCGCAATTGGCTTGGGCTGATGCAGGGCACCCTGGAAGATAGCTTCGTCAAGGGTGGCAAATCCATGACCCGGGCCTTGAACCCCGATCGGATCTACGTCGCTGGCGACGGCAGTGAAGTACGGCTGCACGGACGCAGTTTACTGTTCGTGCGCAATGTCGGCCATTTGATGACCAACAACGCGGTGCTGGATCAGCATGGCAAGGAGGTTCCCGAGGGTATTCTCGATGGTATGGTCACGGCGCTGGCGGCGATGCATGACCTGCAACGCGACAATGCAGCGGCAGGTGCCAAGGGGAATAGTCGCACCGGTTCGGTTTATATCGTAAAGCCGAAAATGCATGGCCCCGATGAGGTGACCTTTACCTGCGATCTATTTGCGCGTATCGAAACAGCCCTTGGCCTTGCCGCGAACACTCTCAAGGTCGGCATTATGGATGAGGAACGCCGCACCACAATAAACCTGAAAGCATGCATTCGCGCTGCCAGGGATCGTATTGTATTCATCAATACCGGCTTTCTGGACCGCACCGGCGACGAAATCCACACCAGTATGCTGGCAGGGCCGTTTGTGCCCAAAACCGAGATGAAACAGCAGCCGTGGATTCATGCCTATGAAGACTCGAATGTTGATATCGGCCTCGCCTGCGGCCTGCAGGGAAAGGCGCAGATAGGCAAAGGTATGTGGGCCATGCCCGACGAAATGGCGGCTATGCTGGAGCAAAAAATCGCCCATCCCATGGCCGGTGCAAACACCGCCTGGGTGCCCTCCCCCAACGGTGCGACCCTGCACAGTATTCACTATCACCGGGTCAATGTATTTGAGCGCCAGGACGAGCTGAAGCGGCGCGAACCGGCCAGTATTGATGCGATTCTGACGATTCCGCTGCAACCCGCCTCTCAATCTCTCAATGAGGCCACAATTGCTGCTGAGCTTGAAAACAATGCCCAGGGTATCCTCGGTTACGTCGTGCGTTGGGTCAACCAGGGTGTGGGTTGCTCCAAAGTCCCCGACATTAACCATGTCGGCCTGATGGAGGATCGCGCTACGCTGCGGATTTCAAGCCAGCATATTGCCAACTGGCTGGAGCACGGCGTTTGCACCGCGGCGCAGGTCGAAGATACCCTGCGCCGAATGGCGCTGGTGGTCGATGAGCAGAATGGCGGCGACCCGGGTTATACGCCGATGGGACCAGCTTTCGATGGCCTTGCTTTTGCCGCGGCCAGGGACCTGGTGTTTAAGGGTATGGAGCAGCCCAGCGGCTACACCGAGCCGCTACTTGCACGCCTACCGGCGAAAATTGAAGCAGCAATTGAGCGCTTGAGACCGCTTTTATCGTTCGCTATAACCCCAAGCTTCGCCTAAAGCGCTATTGTTGGTGCACCGTGCTGGTCTGCCTGGCCAGGCTTGACGTGGTCGCGCGCAAGGCACGGTCGCCGCAAGCGCCTCCCCTGGCGACCATTGAATTAAGCGGTTGTAAAACGCGTCAGAGCCTGGTTCTGCGGGCAGCGGCGCCAGGCGCCCACTTGGGCTAGCCATAACAATTAATCAGCGGAACCCGACAATGAGCGCATTAAAAACGCCCCTGGAGATGTTTTACCATTGGGAGCGCGCCACGCCCCAGGATATTTTTCTGCGCCAGGCCAACAATTTGCATTGGCATGAATATACCTGGCGGCAATTTGCCCAGCAGGTACGCAGCCTCGCTGCCTTTATCGTCAAACAGGACTATCCGGCAGGCAGTCGTATTGCGCTACTGTCATCCAATAGTGTTGACTGGTTTGTGGTCGACCTGGCGATAATGCTGGGCGGGCATGTGAGCGTGCCATTGTATCCCGGGCAGGATGTTGAATCCGGGCGCTATATTCTCGAGCACAGTGAAGCGCAAATGATTTTCCTGGGGCCGTTTAACCGGGCCGGGGAAGTCGATGCAATGATCCCGCCGGGGGTTAAACGGGTGGCTATGCGCGGCTGCAGCGTATCCTGCGACACCAGGCTTGCGGATATTATCGCCAGCTATCCGCCCTATGAGGAATCACCGGTTCCCGATCAGGATGAACTCTTTACCCTGCTCTATACCTCCGGCACCACCGGGCGCCCCAAGGGTGTCATGCACACCCATGGCACCCCGGCAAAGGTGATGCCACGGGCAATGACTTTGATGAAACAATTTGGTAAAGATGGCGAGCGCGAGCGTTTTTTTTCCTATCTGCCACTGGCGCATGCGGCAGAGAGGATATTGATAGAAATGCTGGCACTGTACACCAACCCCACCGTGTCTTTCTCCCAGGGACTCGATACCTTTCGCCGACGAGATGCGAGCCGTTAAACCCACCATGTTTTTCTCGGTGCCACGCTTGTGGGTACGATTTAAAGAAGCGATAGATGCGCATTTTCCGCCGCCGGTGCAGGCCACCTTTGGCGAAGACGAAAAAGCCTTTGTGCGGGCACACCTTGGATTGGATCAGGCCAAAGTCATTATTACCGGATCCGCGCCAACGCCGAAAGAGGTGCAACAGTGGTTTATCGACATGGGCATACTGCTGCGCGACGGCTACGGGATGACCGAAAATTTTATTGATGGTGCCAATTATTCCGACGGTATTCCAGAGCCTGGTTGTGTCGGCAAGCCCGGTGAGGGAGTCGCTATCAAGATAACCGATGCGGGCGAGATCTGTTTCAAAAGTGATGGCTTGATGAAGGGCTATTACAGGGAACCGGAAAAAACCGCCGAAGTGTTGGTGGATGGCTGGTATCACACCGGGGATAGTGGGCGCTTTGATAAAAACGGCAACCTCTGGGTTACCGGGCGCATCAGCGAGGTATTTAAAACCACCAAGGGTAAGTTCGTTAAACCCACCGCGCTTGAGGACCGCTTTGCAGCAGTTGCTGACGTCGACCAAATAATGGTGTTCGGACACGGCATGGACCAACCTATGGCATTGCTTAATTTAACGACTCTAGGGTGGGCCAAAAAACGGAACAGGCTGGAACAGGAATTATTGCGAGAGCTGGACACTATTAACGCCCAGCTGCCCGGGCATGAGCGCATTGCGCAATTGTTTATCGTTAACGATGAATGGTCGATCGACAATAGCTTGCTAACGCCGACCATGAAGTTAAAGCGCCATGATATCGAGCGGCATTACGCGGACCTGGTTAATGCTCGAATGGGCGAAGGCCCCGTGGTCTGGGAATAGCTTACTCCCCTGGGGCTGCCAAGATTACAGAGATGGAGACGGTATGTACGATGTTCTACTAGAGCACAAATTGCTAGCGTCCTTAGTATTTGTGACGCTGATCTTGCTATTGCGCTGGCTATTGCTGCGACATCTTGCACGCCTGCCCGACGACGAAGAGGCGTCACCCCAACGCTGGATCAACAGTGTAAAAAATCTCAGCAACCTGTTGATTGCACTGGGCTTGATTATTATATGGCTGACTGAACTGCGTTATGTGGCATTATCGATAGCCGCTTTCGCAGTTGCCTTTGTGGTCGCTACACGCGAGTTTATTCAGTGCTTCCTGGGTTCTATATACCAGGCAACTGCCCGGCTGTTCTTGGTCGGCGACTGGATCAAGATTGGTGCGGTATCCGGTCAGGTCGTGCGCAGTGACTGGCTCTGCACCACCTTGCTGGAAATTGACATGGATTCGCTTAGCTACGATTATACCGGCAAGAGCCTGATAGTACCCAACAACCAGTTTATCATCGACCCGGTGCAAAACCTGAATTTTATGCGGCACTATGTGGCGCATTCGTTTGCCATTACCCGACCCGCCAGTGAGGGCGATTTGTTTGCGGCCAAGGATTACCTATTGCAGCAGGCCAAAACCTGTTGCGAGCCTTTCAGTGAGGTCGCCAAGCGCTATAGTGGCTTGATCGAAAAACGGTTGGGTGTGAATACGGTTGGTCCTGGTGCCAGCGTACGCATTGGCACCACCAATATTGGCCACAATGTTATGACCGTGACTGTATTCTGCCCCACCCGGGAAGCCGTCAACATCGAGCAAGAGCTGACCAAAGACTTTATGACCTATTGGTATGGCTTGCGGCATAATCCAGGCGCTACCGACAGCACAGGGCAAACGACGTAGCAATGGGTCCCGGACAGTTATCACCCCCGGTCAATAGGGCTTTGGGCAATCAAAAAAATCGGAGTGAACGCCGTGAGCGCAATTAACAACGATCATGAGCTACCCCAGGGCATGCAGTTAATGCCGATGGATGAAAAATTTCGCAACGACCCCTATTCCATTCTCAAACAATTACGGGAGCGCGCGCCGGTGCACCATGACGCGCAACTGGGCCGCTATATCTGTACCCGGCATGACGATGTCAAAAGCGTATTGCGAGACAAGGAGTTTTTTACTGATCCACGGAAGGCCAACCCCGGATCATTCTCGCGGGAAGTGTTGATTAACAACCTGGGCGCCGATGGCGAACCCTCCATGTTGTTAATGGATGAGCCCGAACATCGCCGGGTTCGGTCGCTGGTGAATGGCCCTTTCAAGCGCCACGCGGTAGAAAAATGGCGACCCCATATTCGTGGTATCGTGCAGCGGGTGTTGGCCAGTATTGATACGCCTGAGTTTGATTTGATCGAACAATTCGCCGGGCCAGTGCCGACCGTCGTCATTGCAGAAATGCTGGGTGTTGATCCCTCCCGACACGACCAATTCAAGCAGTGGTCGGATCTGGTGGTACAGATCAGCTTCAACCCCTTCCCTACGCCGGAGCAGAAGCATGCTGGCAACGAGGCTACCGAAGCACTGGAAGCCTTGTTCCTGTCCGAAATTGATGCTCGTGGAGAACATCCAGGGGATGATTTGCTGGGCGCCTTGATTCGCTCCGAAGAATCCGGCGACAAGCTGTCGCCCCGTGAGATCGTACTGCAATGCCTTCTGTTGCTGGTTGCAGGCAACGAGACCACCACCGATCTTATCGGCAACGGCATAAAGGCCTTGCTCGATCACCCGCAGCAACTTGCCAAACTGCGCGTCAATCCCGGACTTATCGAAAACGCGGTAGAGGAAATGCTGCGCTACGATTCGCCGGTGATTAATTCAGGTCGCATCCCCAATCGCGATATTAGTTTGGCCGGCTGCCCTATTCCCAAGGGAGAGTCGGTGAGTGTTTCGCTGGCCGGGGCAAACCGCGACCCGGCGGTGTATGCCAATCCCGACATTTTCGACATCAACCGGGAAGACACCCATCACCAGTCCTTTGGCGGTGGCCGGCACCTTTGTCTCGGCGCGCACCTGGCCCGGGTTGAGGCTCAGGAGGCGATACTCGCTTTGTTGGATCGCTACCCTACCCTGCGCCACGCCGACAAAGGTTTTGCCTATCATTCGATTCCTGCGTTTCGTGGCATGCGTGAGTTTTGGGTTGCGACAATGCCATAGAGTCATTCGACAGCAGCGGGATAGCAATGGACTTATCCCACTGATCACCCTATTCTTTCAGCCGATACACGCCTCAACATTAGGATAACCCGATGGCATTTCAACGCTATATACTGCAGTTGGCTTTGGCCGTGGCTAACGCGGTTTTGCTGGTTGCCTGCACCACGACTGCAACTCCGCCCGATACTACTTCAGAAAAAACCAGTCAAAGCATTGTGGTAGCGCCTCCTGAAAAAGTGCTTGAGGCGCCGGTAAATGAAAGGCAACGATCACCGACAACAGATACGATACCTTCACCCGTCCCGGCAATCGACACAGAGCTGGAAACCGCCACCCACGATCGAGAAAAAATTGTCACTCCGGCGGCGCCAAAGCGCGAGCCCAAACCAATAGCGCCCGCAGTCACAAAGGCACCGCCCCCGGTTTCGGACGTTGAGGTAGTCAATGAGGCAGTTCCGCTTGCAAAAGAGCCTGAAAATCAAGCTGACATTACGGAGGCCGCAGATGAGGTGGGGGACGTGCAGAGCAGCGATGGCGAGCCCGCCGTTCAAGCCACTGCAGCTCTGGCGGCCGGCTTTTCTCTAGAGCAATTGCCCATTACCGTTGAAAACACCTGGATCATCAGGGGAGAGGGACAATCCTGTAGCCTTAATACCCTGACTCTTAAGCTCGATGATGGCCAGGGAGCAACTCCCGTCAGCCTGTCCCTGAGCGCTGACAGTTGGTGGTTGCGAACCCAGTCTGACATCGATACGAGCTACAGTGACACCGGTTTATCCCTTGACAATGGCCAGCATTTTGAACTGGAGAATGTTGTGAAAGACACGTCGATCCAATTCGTCAAGCAACGTCAGGCTTTGACCGATGCCTTGCAAGACGCGAGCTCGATGACGGTTTCACTGGGCTTCTGGCCCACTTGGCCGGTGACCCAGGCCCGCTCAATCCAGTTTTCAGTTCAGCATTTTCCCGCTGCCTTCGCCGTGTGGCAGCTTTGCAACCAACGAATAAGCGCACCTTAGCCGGAGTATTTTTTATGGGATTACGCCTGAAGTTTAACCTTGTACTCATTCTAACGACCCTTGCGGGTCTCGGTATTTCGGCGTTCGTGAGCCAGAAGTTATTGCAGCAAAATGCGCGTGAAGAAGTGCTGGAAATGGCCCGCCTTATGATGGAGAGTGCGGTCGCGGTGCGCAGTTATACCGCCAATGAAATTCGTCCATTGCTGAAGGTACAACAGCGGCGGAGTTTTATCCCCCAGACAGTGCCGGCCTATGCCGCTGGCCGCTATATTAAAGAATTACAACTCAGCCACCAAGATTACAGTTACAAGGAAGCAACACTCAATCCAACCAATCCGGCGGACCGTGCTACCGAATGGGAAGCCGATATAGTTTCATGGTTTCGCAATCATGAAGATAGCAATGAATTAATTGGCGAACGCATGGCTCCCACCGGGCCTCAGTTATACCTGAGCCGCCCCATTACCATTACCAATCCTGATTGCCTTGTTTGCCATAGTACGCCCTCTGCGGCACCTGCGACCATGATCGAGACCTATGGCTCGAGCAATGGCTTCGGGTGGCAGCTCAATGAAACCGTTGGTGCGCAAATCGTTGCGGTTCCAATGTCATTGCCGTTGGAACGTGCCAGGGCAACTTTTTACACCTTCATGGGCGCCTTGGTTGGTATATTCCTTCTGATCGGGATCATATTAAATTTGTTGCTACACTACATCGTTATCAAGCCGGTCCGGGCGATGTCGATAAAAGCCGATGAAGTTAGCATGGGAGAACTTGATGTAGAAGAGCTGAGTGTTAGTGGCAAAGATGAAATATCGTCACTGGGCCGATCCTTTAACCGCATGCATCGCAGCCTGGCTAATGCTGTGAAAATGCTCGACGAGAATCCATAACTGTATGACTTTAATGGGTGGCCATCCGCATCGCATTGCCAAATACGATATTCAATCCGTACTTGGTAGCGGCGCTATGGGTATTGTTTACAAAGCGTATGACACCCAGATTGAACGCCCGGTAGCTGTCAAGGTTCTGCACGACCATCTTCGTCTTGGAGATAACGGTGCTGAACTCGAAGTCCGGTTTCTTCAGGAAGCAAAAGCGGCAGCTCGCTGCCTGCATCCCAATATTGTAGCCATATTCGATTTTGGCAATGATGCCATTCCCTATATTGTCATGGAATACGTTGAGGGTACCGAGCTCAGTGCCTATTTGAAAAGTGAAACTTTTATTGCCCTTCACTCGGCTACTGCTATTACTATCCAGATACTTGAAGCGTTGCAGCACGCCCACGACAAAGGCATTGTCCATCGAGATATCAAGCCTGCCAATATTATCCTGTTGGAGAACGGCAAGATAAAAGTCTCTGACTTTGGTGTGGCTCGCCTCGATACGTCGGATCTTACCGGCACCGGTTACATGGTAGGCACGCCGAACTATATGTCGCCCGAGGGATTACTCGGACAGCAAGTGGATGCGCGCTCGGATCTTTACAGCGTCGGTGTGCTGTTTTTCGAGTTGTTGACACGCAGTCGACCCTTGCGCGAGAAAGATCTCGAGCAGTCACTGGAAGCTCTGGAGACGGTTGCACACCTCTCACCCGACAATATTGTATCTATTAGACCGATACTCAGCCGGGCTTTGCAGCGCGATCCCGCTGCACGATACCAATCGGTCGGGCAGTTTATTAGCGAGCTTAAATCCATCGAGGATATGGATCTCACCATGGCTACGGTGGCTCGTTTTCCGCGCCCGGAGTCCCACAAGCCAGTCACTCCGATTGCCCGCAGTAGCGTTTCCTCCAGTCAGTGGAACGATGAATTGTTGGTATCGCTGGAGCAATCGCTCGCACGCTATGTGGGGCCAATGGCGCGGTTATTGGTGAAAAGGACCAGCCGTTCAGCCAGTAGTATTGATGAATTGGTCGAAAGTTTAACCCGGCATATCCCCAATGAAGCAGAGAGGAGCCAGTTTATCGGGGTTTTAAATCGAAGTGGAATCAAGCAAACGGGATCTTTCAACCAGGCTCCGCCAGCTGTTTCGATCGCCCCCCGCAACGGATCGGTGGCCCGACCAGCTTCGCTGAGTGACCAACAATTAGAGTCGCTGTCTAAACTATTGGCATTTTACGCCGGACCCCTCGCGGGACGTCTGGTGCGAAAGGCATTTGCTGAAAATGGCGACAGAGAAGCCTGTATCGCTGCAATTGCACAGCATATCCCGGAACAAGCGGAGAGGGCTGAATTTTTGGCCAAAGCGGCTGACGTTTAACTTGCCATTAACCTACTTGGCTTTCGCCAATGATAGACACCAAAAGACGCGGAGCTGGCACACTCGCGATCTGATCTTCGCGCAGCAAAATATTAGCGCGCATCTGCCGGTCAGCCAGGTTTCTGGCATGAGGAGAAGTTCGGACACAGCGGTAAAACGCAGAGCCGGCTGATTGACCTCTGGCGCTATAAAATTTATATTTGAGTGATAAAAATTACAGGTGCCCGTACGGCCATGAATACTGAAAAAGTTGTCTTCGCGTTTTTTATCCTGCTGGCCATGACGCTGAACTTCGGGTTTGTGCTGGGGGACATTGACAACCCGGATCATCACAACGTCTACGAGTTATTCGCGGCACTGTCTGTCAGTCTGATAGCCACGATTATGAAATTCGGTGATCGCACCCATGTGGGGGCGGTGCTGCTGGCCACGAGTCTGGTTGCAGACCTGCAATTGATTGCCGCCGCCGTGATCTGGGCTTTCGCCAATCATGTCGCTGAAGCCGGACTGGATTCGGTCATGATGGCCAGCATTGTTTCATTGTCTGCCGGAGCCCTGTTGGCGAATATCACATCAGTGATACTACTGATCCTTGAAACCATGATGGTCAGGCACTAGCGTGGCTCCTGGTCACGTCATCCACAGGCACCCTCCCGTCCTGTCCTATATTCCCCGTCACCTCGTGATTAGCCAGACCAGATACTGATGCAGCACGGTCATGTCATTTATTTGTTTCTGAGGCGTTTACGGGCGCCCATGATTACGATTGTCGTTGTCTACTCTATTTCCATACTTGGTTTTGTGTTGATCCCCGGCGTCGACGACCAGGGTAATCCCTGGCGTATGGATTTTTTCCATGCCTTCTATTTTGTCAGTTTTATGGGTACCACTATCGGCTTTGGTGAAATCCCCTACCCGTTCACCACCGGCCAACGTTTCTGGACTATCTATACCATCTATGCAACGGTGGTGGCATGGCTCTACAGCATCAGCAAGATCCTCGCCCTATTCCAGGAACAAAGCTTTATTCGCCTGATAAAGCACAATACTTTCAGTCGCAAAGTACGCGGCATTCGTGACCCCTTTTTCCTGGTTTGCGGCTACGGGGTTACCGGCAGCAGATTGGTGCACCAACTTTACGATGAGGGTCTTCAAGCGGTAGTCATCGACATCGATCATCGCGTGATTGAAGAACTGGAGACCGATCAAATCGGTCTCGGTGTGCCCGCTATCTGCGGCGACGCGGCGGATCCCAGCCTGCTCAACACCGCTGGACTGCGACTATCAAACTGCGCCTGCGTGATCGCCCTGACCGACGATGACCACACCAATCTCGCCGTATCGATAGACAGTAAACTGGTGTTTCCCGAGCGCCAGGTGATTAGCCGTACCGAGTCAGCGGGAACCACGGCAAACCTTGCTTCCTTCGGTACCGACCATATCATCGACCCTTTCAGGATATTTGCTGAGTTCTTCGTCGACTCTATCACCAGGCCGTACCGTTTTATCGTCAAGGATCTGATCTTCAACCCTCACCACAAGGTGCTGCCGTCGCCTTACCAGGTTACCGAAGGACATTGGGTTGTGTGCGGCTATGGGCGTTTTGGCAAGGCCCTGGAGGTGGCCTGCAAGGACCAGCAGATTTCGATGACATTTATCGACCCTCATCCCAGCTTGCACAACGCCCCGGCAGGAACCATCAAGGAGGTCGGCACGGAGGCTGAGACACTCTTGCTCGCGGGCATCATGAACTCGGTAGGCATTATTGCCGGCACCGATGACGATGCGGACAACCTGTCGATTATCATTACCGCCCGCAATCTCAAGCCCGATTTGATTACCGTCGCGCGCCAGAACCTGGACGCCAACAAGCCGGTATTCAGGGCTGCCAACATCAATATGATCATGGAGCCCGGGCGCATCATTGCCGACGAAATTTTCGTCCTGATAAAAACCCCGCTGATGATCGAGTTCGTCGGTCTATTGCGCTTGCAGGACGAGGCCTGGACCCGCGATTTATTGCAGCGGATCAGCGCCATTATTGAAGAGCGACCGCTGGATATCTGGACGGTTAATGTAACGCCGGAAAACGCGCCGGCGATTTACGCTGCCCTGCAACGACAGCGCCTGGTAAGAGTGGGTTTTTTGTGTCGTGATCCACGCAATCGCGATCGCGATCTGGCCGTGCTGCCGCTTATGATCAAACGCGGCGATGAATATATATTGCTTCCTGAGCCACAAGTCCCTCTGCAAGTGGGTGATGAGGTTTTGCTCGGTGGGCAAGGTCAGGCCGAAATATTTATACGCTGGATCGCCGATAACAGAAATGTCGAGCGCTATGTGCGCTCAGGTCTCGAGGCCCCCGGTGGCGCCCTTTGGCGTTGGCTTGGCAAACTGAGACGCCCACGAAGAACATCGCTGCCCGCCTCAATGGAAGAACAAGCACAAGCTGATGCAGAACAAGGCAACACTCCCAGAGGGTAGAGTGGTCGCGGTCCCGAGGCTCTAGGCGCCCCGCTGCAACAAGTCTCGTGCGACATGGGTTATCTGGATTTCATCGGTGCCACCGTAAATCTGCAGTATTTTCGCGTCCCGTGCCAGCTGCTCCACCCTGTATTCGCTCATATAGCCATTGCCGCCCTGCTGCTTCCTCAAAGGGAGCAGCAAAGCACAATCAAGATGTCATGGAGTCAGTCAAAACAAGCCGGGCCTGCGATGGCGCCCCTTCCTCAGGACAGAAGGCTCTTGTTTGTTCCTCGCCGTAGACCGTAATATCTTCTCCGCGCAGTGCTTGTAGTAAGAAGTTGCTGACCACCCTGCCATCACTCGGATACATTGTGGGACCATAGGTATTAAAAATACGAAACACTTTGACTGCCAGGCAGTTGACCCAACATCCTGATTCTATCTGTCTGCCGGGATTTTGTAGACTTTAAGCTGAGAATCCTGGCCAGTGAACGTTAGATACTGCTGGTAGTGACTGGAGATGAATTTATCTTCCGGACCTTGAAACCCTTTGCCGTTTTCACCAGTAATTATCCATGTGTTTTTCTGGCCATTGGCCACCTGCTCCAAAAGATGTTGCTGTGTATAAATTAGCGGCGAGTGGCTCCATATGTGTCGGGTACCGCTGCAGGCACTGGTCTCCTGAAACCACCTTGTCGCAATGTCCCGGTATGAGAAATCCAGCTTGTCCAGGTAGTAATCAATAACTGGCGTGGCTGCTATAACCTGGTCGCCATCCTCCAGGTTTTTGTTAATAAAATCTGCCACATCTGTGTAGCTATAGCGCTGGTAAAAGTGAAACTGTAAAAACAGCTGATAAGGCATGCGAAAGTTGTATTCAGCTGAGCTTACATTCAGCAAGTGCTTGGGGTTGTAGTTTTCCGACACCAAAACGAATATCAATATAAGGCCAATGCTTAGTGACCGTTGAATTCTCGAGGGCAGCTGGAATACGGTCGGCAAACGAACGCAAAAATAGCAGAATAGCAGCAGCAGACAGGGGTACAGGAAAAAGCTGTAGCGGGTAGGGTTTTCCGGAGTTATAAATGCACTTTGCGCAACGAGCAGCATTATGCTCACCCCGAGTAAAAGCGATGGAGCGCTGATTTTTCCGCTGAGTATCGCTTCTCGCAGAAGCCATACAGCACCTAGCAGTAGTATCGGAAAGAAAATCAGGCTGTCTCGAGGAACAGCAGCAAAGAACGGAACCAGCACATTCCAGTAAACCGAGGGGTATCTTAGCATTAGCCTGATAGTGTCAGGTATACCGAGCTCCAAGCCAATGACGCCAAGCAATAGCCAGAAGATACCCAAGGGTACGACAATCCATAGACAAAGCCTCAGGAAATACCATCCCCTGTCTTTAAAAATACCAAAGCAAGTAGAGATAATCGCCAAGACTAACGCCAGAGCAAATTGATGCAGTACGGCGCAGACAAAAATCCCCGCCATCACAACGCCTTGCCAAATATTGAAGCGCTGCTTGTGTGTTTGCAGTACAAGCAGGCCCAGGATTATCGCGGCAAATACCGTCGCGGTCAGCACCCAAGCGGAAGTTGCGTCGACCAGCATAAATTCTGGAATATGGACTGGGAGCTTTTCGCTGCTACTGCCCATGTATTCCTCCGGATAGCGAGGCTCGGCTAGCAGATTGCGAAAATGAATTTTGGTGCGAATCGCTATTAAAACTGTAGTAATGGCCAGGCCAAAGAGGTGTGCCGGCTTAATGCGATTCGTGCTCAGGATAATTGGCAGTGTGCACAAGACCAGGGAGAAGATAACTCCCTGGTAGATAAATATTCCGAGTGCGGTAGTGGCTAGCAGGTATTTGTAGCGGTCAATTCGGTCTTCGATAGTAATTTCTACGAGCCAATACAGTTGCAGGATAAATACTAATTGAAAAAAACTGTACATACGGGCAAAACGTGCGAATTCAATTTCCCATAGGGATAGCGCGAACAGGCTGGTGACGACTGCAGCTATCAGCCTGGATTGACTGACTTTCTCGGCGAGTTTAAACATCACCGGAATAGCGAGTATATTGGCTAGCGCCGGCAGAATGCGAGCGGCAAATGCGGTATTGTCACAGTAGGCAATGAGCGGAGCAGTCAGGTATTGCTGAAGTAGGCCGCGTTCATAGTAGCCTCCGCAGCCAAAAGAGGGCAGACCGTCGTCCAGTATGCTCTCGATTGATTTAACGATGTAGTATTCGTCAATCGTGAGTTCCCAGTGGCCAAGATTGTAGAGTCGCGCGAAAATGCCGTAGGCAACTGCCAGCAATAATGGCAACCATATTTTGAAGTCCCAGCTCGGGGAGTGAGGATTGATTCTGTTCATCTGGTTTTACCAACTATCGGTCTTTGCTTGTTTGAATTGATCGGGTTATTGTCCAGTAAATGGCCAGTTTCCTATCGCGCCAGTACATGCAATCTGGCAGTAATGCGCCAAATATCAAAAGGCAACAGTTGAGGGTTTCCCTGATTATGTACTCATTGATGTCTTTGGCGTGGCTAAAAATGAGTGTATTAGCCCCGGCCCTGCCGATGGCTAATAATTGCACGCCCAGCATAATAAACAGACGGGATTTTCTGCCGCTGCTGAGAGTCGATCCAACGGAACTACCGGAAGGACTTCGACAAGTTCAACTTCGGCTTGCATGAGTATTTTTGGGACTACAGCGATAAGATCTATATGGTCTTCAGTGCGCTCAGCGAAAATCATTGAACGGTATCATTTCGTGGCCAAATACGATCCTGCTTCAACAGGTAGTAGTTGTAGTATATCTCTGCCAGTTTAGACTGGTACTCGCTTAGCCTTTCGTCACTCATATCATCAATAATATTCACTTTCTCTTGAGGATCTAGGTCCAGATTGTAAGCATACATCCGCCCAGTTCGCTGATGAAAGACAAATTTATATGGCTGACTTACTAAACCAAGATAGCGACCATTATATGGTTGAACAAGTGGAATATATTCTGGCGCTGCCGCCAATAACGACTCACCTAAAAAGTGATTGTCTCCAGATATACCGGCTAATTGCAACACCGTAGGAGCAATGTTGAGCTGAGAATAGGCATCCGTTATTTCCTCTCCTGCCTGCGCTCTCATGTCGATCATCACCAATGAGGTTTTAAAATTTTCCTCCTTATAGCCGACTTCGCTATTGAAGTTTCCATTCTCACCGGATGGAAAACTATGATCGCCGAGAACGAAAACAATCGAGTTATCCAAGTAATCTCTGCTCTCCAGCTGAGAAAAGAACTCCTTCAAGTAGGAATCAGCAACGTACATAGAGTTTGCAAACTGTTCTCTTCTGTTTTTCTGATCCGGATATATTTTCCACATGCGCTCTGGGACAGATTCAAACGGATTATGATGACTAATAGTTAAGCTTGTTACAAAGACCGGCTTTTTTGGATTTTTATCACGTTGCGCATCAATATACTTAAACATTTTTTTATAGAAAAAATCATCTTGTATTCCCCATCCCCAATAGTATTTTTTACGCTCCTGTTCTGAAATCATGGTTTCATCCATTGATTTTAAATACGTAAATCCATTTTTCACATTAAAATTGTATGCATTATCGAACGCCAAACTATGAAAAGCCTTAAAAAAATAAGTCTCATAATTATTCCTTCTTAGGATATCAGCAAGGCACCGAAAGTTATTATCTTCAAACTCAGTGAAAGCATTTCCACTAAACGATGGCATCAACGAACAAAATGTTGCAAACATCCCCTTGGCCGTTTGAACTGAATTGCCATAAAAGTTCTTGTAATGCCTCCCTCTAAGCGTCAAAGAATTAAAAAACGGGGTGTATGCTTTACCATCTTGGGAAGTAGCATCAACATAATTACCATTCAGCGATTCCATCATAACAATAAATATATTGGGAGGATTTTCAACCGCGATGTTCTTGGTAGATTTAACCAGAGGATATGGTTCGACTTCTAATCTTGCCTTAAGCTCCGGAGATAGTTTGTCCAGCACATTGACATTATATGTGTTGTGTACTGACGCACCAAAACTTGAAAAAGGATCTAAATTGCCCTTGGTGAATAGGGCGATTGCGAGAAAAAGAGTTGCATACAATGCAATATTAACAATCGGTAAAACCTCGGCGCTTTTGAGTTCGAGCGCCCCTGTTGTTTTTTGCGCAACAGCTAAAAACAACAAAATAACACCAATCTCAACAAAATCCCTTGGTGAAAAGGTACTGGCAATGACCTTAAAACTTTCCGCATGCAATCCAGCGCCAGCATTATCAACAATGACGCTATAATCCAGATTCGCTCCCACACTCAAAGTGTAATACGACAAGATCAAAAACAAGAAGACGCATATAAAAGTTACTGGGATTCTGAGCCACTTGTGGAAAGAGGTTAGTGAATCAAAAAATCTCATAAAAAAATGTAATGCCAAAAAACTTAGCAATATTGCGCTAATAGAGTAGGCATCAAAATGAATATTGAGGATGTTATCCTTCCGATACCAGCGCAATAAAAAAACTACAAATAGAAAAAAGACAAAGGCATGTGTGAAGCTAATATCGAGCTGCCGCCTAACCCATCGTTTCATAAGTTCTCCATACTACTCTTGTCAATTCACCGGTATTTGGGGTGGCGTCAATAATCTTTCGCACTTTCTGATTCTGGGTGACACCGGTTTTCGATCATGCTGCTGAGTACGCAGCAACTTTATCCATTTACTTCAGTGGAGCCATATTCATGTACCTGCATGCTCCGCAATAGTTTGCTGACCACTAGCGTAGCCGGTCGGTAGACGAAATAGGTAAGCGTCGCATGAATAGCCGCATCAACCAGTTCCGCGGCCGTGCCCAACCTCATTGCCTGGAGCTTGGCCGCCACTTTCCCGCGGTCGCCCGCAGTATACCCAGAGTTACAGCGCTGGAGTCATTCCACTCGCAGGTCCCTGGCGGTGTTGCTCGCCATCAGGCTATTGAGGGCGTTGGCGCCGCAGGCGTCTTCATCCAGCAGTGTATCGCCCTTGGCAAGCAAACAATCACAGGTGTGCTGGTCGATGGTGTTCGCCTGCTCATAGCGATGGCAGTGAGACAGGTCGCTCCTTACGACCAGCGGGGTATTGGGGTACTCGCACGGTGCGCCACCCTGGTTTCTGATCGCCGATCACTGTTGCCCACTACCACGGGCACCAGAGTGAAGGTGTCGAGCGTCGCCTGCAAAAACGTCAGTTGGACTTCCAGGCCATGTTCCTCCCGGTGGGCCTTATCCGACACTTCCACGTCGGGCATTTCCGAGAGCTCGGGGATAGCGGCGCGATCCAGCTTGACCTCGTCCGGGGGCGTCTCGAATGCAGCCACTTCGGCACTGCCATGACCAGCAGGTAGAACCGGTGGACCGGGGCGGGCCAGGCCGAACAGCGCGACTCGACTGATTTAGCGCCGAAAAGCCTGCAGTCAGCAGCAAGCTTGGGCCGCAGTGTGGTCCGAGTAAACATAGCCTGCATGGGGCACGATCAAAGCGCACGGTGGGCTCAGTTTGCGCGCGTCGGCGGCACTCATCAATGTGGCGATATGGTGTTGTAATCGCCGGGCGTCGGCGTCTTAAAACAGCCCGGTCACGGCTTGTCGCGTCTTCATTGAACTCATACCATCTTTACTGAGCTATTTTATAGCCATAGCTAACATATGGTCAACACAGCCTTCCTCAATAAGCTGCTAAGGCACCTCTGATCAATTAGGTACTACCTCAGCGGAGCCTTTGGTGATGGCTGGCAAGGCGCGGCGCGAAGGTCAATGGTGGTTCTCATTGACGAGCGTCGCAACGCAGTCCAGCGATCACCAAAGGCCCGCCCTTCGGGGCTTTGCGCCGCAATCTCCTGCGGCATTGTGGTCACTCGAAAGGCAACCAGCCTTACTGCGTGACCTCGCTTTGCAGGACATCACGGCGCAAAGCCTGAGGTGACACCGAATTAATCAGAGATGCCCTAAGCTCCGCGCTGCAACAAGTCTCGTGCGACATGGGTTATCTGGATTTCATCGGTGCCACCGTAAATCTGCAGTATTTTAGCGTCCCGTGCCAGCTGCTCCACCCGGTATTCGCTCATATAGCCATTGCCACCATGTATCTGGACCGCCTCCATGGCCACCTCGACCGCGGCTCTGGCAGCATAGAGCTTCATTGCCGAGGTCTCGGCCAGGGTCTGCTCACGATCGCTGGCGGCCATTTCGATGTTGCGGAACAGCATGTTCTGTAAATTGACCCGCGCCACTTCCATATTGGCCAGCTTGAGTTGGATCAGTTGGAACTGGCCGATCGGTTGGCCGAACTGAACGCGCTCGTTGCTATACTTGACTGACAGTTCGAGGCATCGTTCGACAATACCCAGGGCCATAGCCACCACGCCGGAACGCTCCGCAGAGAAAGTCGATTTGGCACCGGCACGAGCCGAAACCGCTTCAGTTTCGCCAATCAGGCGCTCGGCCCCCACCGCAACATCCTGTAAAAACAACTCGCCGGTTGGCGACGAATGTATCCCCATTTTGCGAAACGGCTTGCTTTGAGTGAGGCCTTGCATGCCACTGTCGAGAATAAAACTGACAATCTTGCGTTGGCGCGGGTCTACCTCGGGCTCATCCAGCTTACAAATAAACACGATAGTATCGGCATAGGGACCGTTGGTGATGTAGGTCTTGTTGCCGTTGAGCAGATATCCGCCATTGCCGTCACGCTTGCAGGTGGATTTCATACCACCAAAAGCATCAGAGCCAGAGTTGGGCTCGGTGATTGCCCAGGCGCCGATTTTTTCCATGGTAAGCACCGGCAGGGCCCACCGCTCCTTTTGCGCCCGGGTTCCACGGGACATAATGGCAGCGCCGGTTAGCCCCATGCTGACACCCATCGCCGTCACCATGCCCGGACAGTAGCGTGACAATTCGATAATGGGTACCGCGCGCATCGCCGCCGCATCCAGTCGCTGGGCATACTTATCTGCACTATCAGGCTTTTTGCCAGTCCCTGCCCCCTCTGTCGCCTGGTGCTTATCTTCTCGTGCCAGGGTCCTGGCAAAGTTGCTGCGGGCCATCTCGTCGATACCGAATGTCTTGATAAACTTGCGCAGCACCTCGTAGGGAGGTGTATCGCCATGCTCCAGCTGATCGAGATTGGGCTCAATTTCAGTTTCACAAAAACCGCGCACGGCATCTCGCAGCATCAGGTGCGTCTCAGTCCACTCGATCATCGTTAACTCCTTGATAAGGCATCATGCTTGTGGTGTGATAGACGATTGTGCAGGGTCTGCTGCCGGGCTGCAAATGGGAGCTATCGTCGCACCATTAATTCTTGCTAAGGAACTCGCTGTGCCCCAGCAACTCGATACGCCTTCCACCCCGCGACCCCAGGTTGCACTGTTTGTAACTTGTCTGGTCGATCTCATTCGCCCCTCAGTGGGATTCGCCACCCTGGACCTGTTGCAGCGCGCCGGCTGCGATGTTGTCGTGCCTGACGGCCAGAGTTGCTGTGGCCAGCCCGGTTATAATTCAGGCGACTTCCCCGCCAGCCAGACGATCGCCAGGCAGTTTATTAAAACATTTGAAGGTTACCAGTACGTGGTCGCGCCTTCCGGTTCCTGCATCGGGATGGTCAAACATCACTACCCCCGGTTGTTGTCCGAAGATCCCCAGTGGCATGCTCGCGCCGTGGCGCTGGCAGAACACTGTTTTGAACTGACCAGCTTTCTGGTCGATGTGATGCAGTTAGACCCGGCGCAGCTGTCCCGGGGCCAAAAGCCGGTGACCGCCTGCTACCACGACAGCTGTGCCGGCCTGCGGGAATTGGGTGTCGAGCAGCAGCCTCGCACCCTTCTGGCGGGCGTCGCCGGACTCGAGCTCAAAGAGATGCAGGATACCGATGTTTGCTGTGGGTTTGGCGGCACTTTCTGCGTCAAGTTACCGGATATATCCCGCGAGATGGTGGATACCAAACTGGCCAATGCAGAAGCTACCGGCGCGGCGCTGCTGCTGGGCGGCGATATGGGCTGTCTGTTGAATATTGCCGGTCGCGTCAGTCGGGAGGGAAAGGCCCTCGAAGTGCGCCATGTCGCCGAGGTGCTCGCGGGTGATCTGTCGGGGCCTGCCATTGGCGTTGGAGAAAAGTCGTGAAAATTCAGAGCCAGGATTTTATTGCGCGTTCACGCGACGGCATAAACAACGAGGACCTGCAGTCCTCACTCGGGGTTTTGGGCTTCGGTATGCCGCTGAAGCGGAAGTTGGCGATTGACGCCATGGGCAATTTTGAGGAGCAACGCCACTACGTCAAACAGATGAAAGATCACACGCTGGCGAATATGGGGGCTTACCTCGAGCAGTTCGAGGCGGCCGTGCAAGCGAATGGTGGCACTGTACATTGGGCCGACACTCCGGCCGAGTTTAACCGCATTATTACGGGTATATGCCAGGCCGCCGATGCCAGGCGGGTGGTAAAAGGCAAGTCGATGGTGACCGAGGAGACCGGCCTCAATGATGCCCTGATCGGCGCCGGGATGGACTTGCTGGAGACAGACCTCGGCGAATACATCATCCAGCTGGCGCACGAACACCCCAGTCATATTGTGGGGCCCGCCATTCATAAAACGGTCGACCAGGTTCGGCAGCTGTTCCTCAAGCATCACGACCTGGGTGAGCGCGAGTTGCCCGATCCCATCTCTATCGTAACCGAGGCCCGTGAGGTACTGCGCAACCGGTTTGGTGCGGCCGATGTGGGTATTGTCGGCGCCAATGCCCTTATCGCCGAAACCGGCAGCACCCTGTTGGTGACCAACGAGGGTAATGGTGACCTGTGCAGCACCCTGCCCAAGGTGCAGATTGTCGCCACCAGTATCGAAAAGGTGTTGCCGACCCTGGACGATGCCAGCTCACTACTGCGGGTGCTCAGTCGCAGTGCGACCGGGCAGGCAATTACCTGTTATACCAGCTTCTTTACCGGGCCCAAACGAGCTGCCGACCTCGATGGCCCCGAGCAATTCCATGTGGTGCTGTTGGATAACGGCCGGTCACAGATGTTAGCTGGCGAATACAGCGACATGCTGCGTTGTATTCGCTGTGGCTCATGCCTTAACCACTGCCCTATCTATACCCACGTCGGTGGCCATGCCTATGGCTGGGTCTACCCGGGGCCGATGGGATCTGTGCTGACGCCACTGATGCAGGGACTGGAGAACTCCAAGGATCTGCCCGTTGCATGCACCACTTGCGGTCGCTGCCAGGAAGCCTGTCCCATGGATATTCCGTTGCCGGATATGCTGCGACAGTTGCGTGCTGAGGCTAGCGATAGAAAGCTTAATCCGCGTCGCTGGCGCTGGGGTATCGCGATCTATATGCGGATGCTTTCATACCCGCGCCTGTATCGCTGGGGCTCAAGAATCGTCATGCCCATAATGGCGGCATTGGCCAGAAAAAAAGGCAGCTTTAGCTCCCTGTTGTTGGCGAATGGCTGGACTGAGGTGCGAGATTTTCCAGCGCCCCAGGGGCAGACATTCCTCAATCAGTGGCAGCAACAAAAACGTCAACAAGAGCGGCAACAATGATGGCAGACCGAGAGCAGATCTTAAGTCGCCTGCGACAAACCCGGCGTGATGTCGCCCCGCCAGCTATGCCTCGACCGCATGCCGCAGTGGGCGCCGATGCGCGTGAGGCATTAATCCAACAGATGACCGCCACGCATATTACCGTCGCCGAGTTGGCCACTGGCGATGATGTGCCGGCCTGGGTATCTGCTTACGCGCAAGAGCACCAGCTGCCGCCCCGGATTGTCGGTGGCGATGCCCTGGCCAACCTGCCATGGCAGGCAGCGAATCTGGAGCTGCAACAGCGCCCCGCGCTGGTCTCCGATCCCCTGGCCATTAGCGAAGCGATGTGCGGTATTGCCGAAAGCGGTACGGCGCTGCTGCAATCCGGCGCGGCAAACCCAACTTCGCTGAACTTTCTGCCGGATCACCATATCATTGTGCTGGACGGCCAGACCATCGTCAGCCGGTGGGAGGATGCTTGGGAGCTGTGCCGCAAGCTTTGGCAAGGTCAACTGCCCCGGGCCGTCAACGCAATTTCGGGGCCGTCGAGTACCGCTGATGTCGCCTTGACCCAGGTGTTTGGCGCCCATGGTCCGCGCAACCTTGCGGTACTCATTGTCGGGTAGGGAAAGACATTGATCCAAGGCGGCCACTGGAGTCATTCAGGCTGGCTGCTAGCAAGCTTACCAGCGTCCCAATTCCACCAGTACCTGTTTTAGCAACGAAGGCTTGTCGGTCATCAGGCCGTCGACTCCCAGCTCCACCAAACGCCGCATCTCAGCCGGATCATCAATCGTCCACACATGAACCTGTATACCCTGGCGATGGCAGGTGTCGACAAAGCCGCGGGTTACCACCGGAATCCCTGCATACTTGACCGGCACCTGGGCGCATTGGGCCCTTGAGCCCGTCGGGAGGCGAAATTCACGGGCTTTCATCGCGAGCACGCCCAGCGGTCCCATTGAGGTGCAGGCATTGAGGTGACTTTGAATAATTGCGCCGCGCACCCTGCCGAGGCGGCGATCGGAAAACGAACCAATACATACCCGGTCCCAGCAGTTCATGCGGTCGATCAGGTCGAGGCAGGGTTCCAGCGCGGCCCAGTGTTTAATATCCAGATTAAAGCGGGTCTCGGTGAATGTCTCCAGTAATTCCGCCAGCTCGACGATGGGTTCGCTGCCGGCTACCCGGGCAGACTTAACCTCAGACCACGGTAAAGTTTGAATCAAGCCTTCACCGTCGCAGACCCGGTCGAGACGATCGTCATGAAAGGCCAGCAGTCGGCCGTCGGCGGTGATATGGACGTCGGTCTCAATGTAGCGATAGCCCATGCCCACCGCAGCATTGAAAGCCAGCATGGTGTTTTCCGGGTAGTCCTCTGCGCCACCGCGATGGGCAAATGCCAATACACCGGGGTGCTCCAGATAAGGATGCAGTTCGTTTTTCATGGGCCGATGATACCATGCCGTGATCGTGCTGGAGTGGCTCTGCAGCAACTGCTCCATCCTCAATTACACCTTGTTAATATTTTAAAAAAAATACCTTTGGTATGCAGTTGCCCGCTAAAAATACAGTATCGTGGGCCAATAAAGTCAGCTCGCCAAGGGCGTGATAGGGTCTTCTAACAAGGGCAGCTGTATGCAGGAACTGGTAGCACTGGCTCAGACTGGAGAAGCATGGTTTGCATTGCTGTGGATAAACCACCTGCCTGCACCGCTGCTGACCTGGCTGCTGGAGTGCACGCTGTCGGCATCATCTGCCCTGATCGCCCCTGGTCTGGATGACGGCTTTGCATTCTACCACTCTGCACTCAATGGTCAGCCATGGCAGTTGGCAGCTATGGGGCTGTTTGCCCGGGCAAAACCCGGTCTCCCTGCATCACGCCTGGTGCAGGAGAACCCGGGCTTCTACCTTAGTATTTCCACGGGTTTGAAAGGTGCCGGTCACCACGCCGCAAGAATCACTGCAGAGCTTTACCACCGTTGGTTGAAAAGCGACTGGAGCAAGGTCGATAGTCAATTCAAATGCCAGCATTTTACGATTGCCGTGGGCGGCGGCAACACCGTGAAAGCACACTACCAGGCATTGCTCGAACAGCAGGCCCACAGCATCGATTGGCTTGATCGGGTGCGTTTCTTCTTTCTTGAGGAGTCAACGTCGATGCAGGGCTGGGAGAGCTCCCGGGATGCACTGCTGAATGCCTTTATCCAGCCTCTTGCCAGTCGACTGCTCGACCATCATGGCAGTGCTGCTGTGACTGCCCGCCTCGGGTTGCAACAACGCGCTTCGGGCGAGGCTATTGTGCAGTCAATGCTCGACAGGATGGTTTACGGCTTTGACATGACAGCCGTCAACCAGGCTTTAAGCGATGGTGACGATGTGCTCGCGAAAAAGCTGGCACACGGCGAGGCCAGGCGCTACCAGAAAGTACTACTGCAATGCCTGGGCGAGCGACTGGCATTCCACATGATCATCAGTGGCGTCGGCAAAGACGGCGGGATTGGAGCATTTTCACCCTATGCCGGAGAGCTGCAACAAAAGCGGCCCCGTGTGCTGGTCTTAAAGAGAGCATCCGGCACTCTTCAAATCACCCTCAACCGCGGCATATTGACTGCGGCTGAGTGCGTTTCGCTCATCATTTCCGGTAGTTTGAAACTGAAGGCGCTGGGACGCTTCGAGATGGAAGACAGCGCCGACTTCGAGCAAACCGTCATGGAAACCCCCATCAGGATGTTGCGGGAAAATCGCAAAATCGCTGAGAAGGTTCTTATTTTTGCCGATGAGCGGGCACTGCATTTTGACGAAGGCCTGGTACAGTTTCAGGAGCACGGAAAAACCGTCAAGGTGCGCTCTGAAGTCCGGGATGGCGAAGAGGAAAATGGTATTCATATGTTGCTGGTCCATGGCTTTATGGGCCTGTACAGCTTTATCAACCTGCTTATTCGCCTGCCGAGCGACTGGAAAATATCAGCGCTGCACCGCGGTAGTTACGCGCGGCGCTTACCCGACCCGGATATTTTTCCCCATTACGCGCATTGCCTACGCCGCTGCATTCTTCAAAATTGGCGTTATCGCAGGCCGACTCCCGTTGGCTGTCATTCCATAGCCGGCATTATTTCCGATCACTTGCTACTTTCGATACTGGATGGCTATCGCCAGACCTTGCCGGATTACGAGGAACTGGGCTCGGAGGATCAGGCCTTAATCCAGGCATTGCGGGCGGGAGGAATCATTCACCTGGCGAGTTGGGCGCCCAGCGATGTGGTCCATATCTCCAGCACCATTGAAAACCTGAAAGCACATCGGCGCCGGGGCGCGCCTCTCGACTACAGCGGCCCGGCTGGGATCTATCGTGAAACCCAAAGTGGCGCACTTGAGCTTAACGACGATCACTATAGCTCCCTCGATCAGCGCCCTCCCCTGATGGCTATGTTAGGTAAGCTGCCTGGAACCAGGGCCAGTATCAATGCCATGACTCGAGCGGCCCGCCGGATATTAAAAAGCCAACGCCTGCAACAGCGGCTGTCTAACCGTGAAACCCCCTACGCCTTGCGCGTTATCGGTGGACGGCTGTTAAAGCATATTTCCTTTTACGGTTTGCTGAAGGAAGTCAACGCGGCGTTACACTCTCCCTATGAGTACCAACGACGCCATTTGCTGGCATTGGATGCGCTGGTGAAGTACGACATTCCCTATCTCTGCATCGTTCACAAAGACGACTTCATGGTGTCTGCCAATCGCCATGCCGAGGAACACCGTTACCTGCTCAAGGCGCGTTTGCAACGAGAAGGCGTCCGCAGGCAACAGGACTTAACAACGCCCGTTCGCCTGGTGCTGCTGGAGCGCACCGAGGCTGAACTGCCCGCAGACCCCTTAAACCCGCATTTACTGATGATGTCCACTTCAATGGAAGGCGATATTATTTCCCGCCAGGTCACAGCAGCGATGTCGAACTTCGTCAATGAAAATGCAGCCCGGGCTATTGCCGATGAGGCTATAGCACCGCTGGCCAGCGTTGCCCGTTGGCAAGCCAGGGAAGGCGCCAATAATGCGTACAGGCGGTCGCGCGGGAAAAAGGTTTGAGCCGGGACCGCAGCCCAACCAAAAAATAGCCCCCATAAAAAAAGGCCTCCGAAGAGGCCTTGCATTTCCGTCGTCCCTGCTCAGCGACTGCCCGAAGGTTCCGTGAGCTTCTCCATCACCTGATCCAGCGAAAAGCTGGCTGCTTTCTGGCGTGGAGGGTACTCCTTGAAGGTCATCAGGAACTGCCCGACGTAGTCCTGCGCCGGTACCAGCAGGTAGGCGCGATCTATCAGCCAATCGTAATAGGTATTGGAGGTGATTTCCGAGCGCTCGTAGGGGTCGCGGCGAAGGTTAAAGATCAAGGGGATCCGCAGCGGCACAAAGGGATCCATCCAGACCCGCAAGCCACCCACCGTTGCCTGCTCCATAAAGATCAGTTTCCAGGCGTTATAGCGCAGGGCTGTCAAGTCGCCGTCGTCAGAGAAGTAGAAAATCTCCCTGCGATCAGTTTCCTTGGTCTTGCCGGTGAGGAACGGCAGGAAGTTATAGCCGTCGAGGTGCACCTTATAGTTCCGACCCATGGCTTTATAACCCTTCAGCAGCTTTTGCTTGATGTCCGGCTCTCCCGCTGCGGCCAGAAAGGTAGGCATCCAGTCCATATGGTGCATGATCGCGTTAGAGATTGAGCCGGCTTCGATGTTGCCAGGCCAGCGCACCATCGACGGTACCCGCCAACCGCCTTCCCAGTTGGTATTTTTCTCGCCCCGGAAAGGTGTGTTTGCCGCATCGGGCCAGGTGTTCATGTGGGGGCCGTTGTCGGTTGAATAGAACACGATGGTGTTGTCAGCAATACCAAGATCGTCGAGTTGCTTCAGAAACAGACCGACATGCATATCGTGCTCGATCATCCCGGCCGTATACTCGTCTGCCCTGGGATACATTTCCTTGATTTGCGCCATTTTCGCGTCACTGACGTGTGTGCGAAAATGCATCCGAGTGCCATTCCACCAGACGAAGAAAGGTTTTTTCTCCTTGACGGCTTTGTCGATAAACTTCATGGCGCGGGCGGCGGTATCGTCGTCCACAGACTCCATCCGCTTCTTGGTCAGTGGGCCGGTATCTTCGATCTTGCCATCGGCAAAGGAATGGATCACACCGCGGGGCCCATAGCGCTTGCGAAACTCGGGGTCTGAGGGGTAGTCGGAGTTCTCGGGCTCTTCCTCGGCATTGAGGTGGTAGAGGTTACCGTAGAACTCGTCGAAGCCATGGTTGGTAGGCAACATCTCGTCCTTGTCACCCAGGTGATTCTTACCGAACTGACCGGTGACATAACCCTGGTTTTTCAGCAGGCCGGCAATGGTCGGGTCCTCGGGTTGCATGCCCAGGTCAGCGCCGGGCAGGCCCACCTTACTGAGGCCGGTACGAAACACCGACTGCCCCATGATGAAAGACGATCGCCCGGCGGTGCAGCTCTGCTCACCGTAATAGTCGGTGAAAATCATGCCCTCTTTGGCGATACGGTCAATATTGGGTGTCTGGTAGCCCATCATTCCCATGGTATAGGCGCTGATGTTGGACTGACCTATATCGTCACCCCATAACACCAGGATGTTGGGTTTGTCGGCAGCAAAGGCCACGGGCGAGCAGACCAGACTTGCCAGCAGCAGTCTCGCCTTTACCCCCGCAAGGCAGCGGATTGACGTTCTCACATTCATAGTTTCGCCTCATATGCGATATTATTTGAACGGTTAGGGTAAAGCGTTAAACGGTAAAAGTCTATTGGTCCCGGGAACGAAATAGAAACCAGTGAGTTAATTTTAGGGCCTAATGATTTTCGCAGTCGTTAGCTGGCCTGGGATGTGCCCGGTCATTCAAGCTGGCGGCAGTCAGGGCGCCACCAGAGCCCCATGGTTGCAGGCTATGTGCTGGCCATCGAAAGAGATTTTGTGCCGTGTTTTGGCGACTACTTGAATAGTCGCTTATCGATGGCTTTGTATAGCGCGCTGTAGGCCTTTGCGCTGCTCCGGCTACGCGCAAAGGTTGCCACCGGTGCCCTGTGTACACCCATTTTTTCGATATCGCTGGAAAACGGTATTTCGTTTGGCAGCGCATTCTTGTACTGCCTGGACAGGCGTTTGATGGTCTCGCGGTGCAGCTTCTTTTGTTGTTGCACCATGGAGAAGTAGGGTAACAGCTTCTTCTTTTTGTGGCCGTGTTGGTCAAAAAACTGATACAACTGGGCCAGGGTACGCTCGGATAAGGTGGTGGGAATGACCGGCACCAGAATCAGGTCTGAGCATTTGAATACGCTCTCCGAGAGCAGCGATATATTGGGTGGGCAGTCGAGTATAACGATGTCGTAATCCGACCCCACCGACTTGAGTGCTTTTTTAAGCCGCGAACGACTGTTGCGCATACGAGACAAGAAGATATCGAAATCCCGAAAACTCATGTTAGCGGGCAATAGATCGAGGTTGTCATAGTCGCTGGCACGGATCGCTGACGTAAAGCGCTTAACGTCAGAAAAAAATGCTTGCTCCTGCAATTTCTTTGACGGCTTGACTCTAAAGTAGAAGCTCGAGGCACCCTGGGGATCGAGGTCGCACAGCAGGGTGCGGCGACCGGCTTTGGCGAAGGCGTAGGCCAGGTTGACCGAACTTGCGGTTTTCCCCACGCCACCCTTATTGCTGTAACTGGCTATTATTTTCATTCGGCCCCGCTCTTTTTGGTGTTGGCATCGCACAAGCTGTGAATTGTGCCTCGAGTTTTCTCACTGTTAAAAGCAGCGAAGCTACCCATTATCAGGGCTCTTTCTTTGAGCTGCAGTTGATGTTTGAGCACAACCAGGGCACCGATCGCTTCAATCATCTTGGGGCTGACCTCCTTGCCCGCGCTCAGTTGCTGATCAAGAAAGGCCTGCAATGATAGTTGCTGGGATGAGTAGTCGTTAAACCGCCCGAGGTTATCCTGCAAGCTCTTCAGGGATTTAGTCAGTAGACGTACCTGTTTCGCGTCCAGCAGTGGACTGAAGAAATCGAGCAGGTAGCGCAATTTCTTGCATTGCAAGCGAAGCTGATGAACCTCTTCGTCGGGTGTGTCATCATTAATCTGTGAGGCAATCCGGCAGACTTTCTTGTAACGTTTTTTGATCAGTTGGCAGCCATAATTCAGTACATTATCTTCGGCGCGACTGCCGTCAGCCGTGGGGTCTTCATCGCCGTCGAACAGCTGCTGTAATACGGTAATTTCCTGCGTGTATGCCGCTGACTGCAAATGTGCCGAGAGTTGCCGACACTGTTGATTTCGCTCCCGTTGGAAAAAGGTAAAAATATCATCCACTCCGGGATGCATCGGCGCGGGCAACATTTCGTAGTAGCTGGCCTGGTCAAGCAGGTAGACATCAAGGTCCCGGAGTCGGTTCGTGATTTTCATCAGGGCTGAAAAACGCTGCTTTAACTGGGCCTCGGTCTGTTCGTCCCACACACCCTTAAACAGCGAGATCAAGGAACGAATCCGGCGCAAGCTCACCCGGTAGTCATGCAGGAATTCCACATCGAGGTCGTCAATCATGCCCTGCTCATTTTGACGCGCAACAGTGATATAGGTCGATATGATGCGCCTCGCCGCGGTCTTTGCCGTAAGCCCTGCGTTGAGTTCTATGGCGGGATTGCTCTGGTAGCCACTGTCGCGGTAACCCAGCTGCTGCAGCAATTGCACGGGCTCGGCGTTCTCGGTGGCGCCAAGCCCCATTAGCTGCTGCCGCAAAAGACTGAATGCCTTGACATAGCCGCGCAGTGGGATGAGTTCAATCCAGTTGACGTGCACGCCCGCCGCAGACTCGACATGCAGCAGTGTCATTCGGGCACAGGTCTTCTGGTCATCATCCAGCAGTTGCACATCGCAATGTCGCAAGGCGTATTCTGCAACGGGTAGCAGTCGGCGCAACGATTCGACACCGGATAATGCCGCTTGCAGCGATTTGTCAGCCGTATCCGGTATGAAACCCATGGACTTGCTCGTCAGCTGAGTCACTATAAGGCCCTGCTGATCCAGCAGAAAAAGTTCCGTCGCGCTTTGCAACAGCACCTGGTTTCGCTGCAGTAGCTGGTTATCAAAATTGTCCAGCGCTGTAACGGGTATCGCGCTGCATGGGCTCGCCGCCAACTGGTAGGGCTCGGTAAGTTGCAGTTGCTGAAGGATATCCGGACCGGAGCAGAGAAAGTGGGTGGGCTTAAGTGTCGAGGTCATAGCTGCCTTATTGGGTCTTAGGCAGCCACAGCTTGAGCGACTGTCTGCCCGGGGGTTGCATTAAATGGCCGTCCGATTGCCGCGCAATCGCAACGCGTTAAACCTGCTATATATCACAATGCTTATGCTACCAGACCCGCTGGCCTTTCACTATTGATCCAGCGCAGTTCTATCAAGTTTACGCAGCCAAATTTGCGAATACTCTACTTCGCTGCGGACTCAAGCACTCGGACTTCGCGCCCACTGAAAAGAGGTGCCGATATTTCATCGTGACTAAACCGCAGGGAGAGCACAGTTGCAAAGCCCGCGTCGAGTAAAACTCAGGGCTGCGGAATCTCTGATTAATGCGGTGTCACCAAAAGCTCCGCTGGGGTAGTGCCTTGTGATCAGTGGTGCCCCAGCTGTTACGGGTAACAAGTTGATGCCCGAAAGTGCACAGCCCGTTGTGGTCGTGCGATACTGGGAACACACATTGTGAAACGGGACATGCTGACCATGGCGACACAGACACTTTCCGGGCGTAAGCCACTGCGATTCTGGGGTTGGGGATACGCCGACCAGCAGCTCAGCGGCAGTGAAGAGGGGTTGATCGAGGAGATGGCCCGGGGGCTTTGCCCTGAAGGGCTTACAAGTGTGACCGAGCCCCAACTGCATGAGTTCGAGCTGGCAGTGGGGAGACTCGCAGTGCCCGCCTCGCTGCAGTCCCGGGTGTCGGTACATCACTATGACCGCATCATACATAGTTATGGTAAGTCTTGCGCCGACATGCTGCGTTGGTGCCAGCGCGCCACCCCGCCTGCCCCCGATGCCGTGGCGTTCCCCCGTGACGAAACGGAGTTGGTCGACATCCTCGACTGGGCTTCCAACAACAATATTGCCGTTATCCCTTTTGGTGGAGGTACCAGCGTTTGTGGCGGTGTCGAGCCGGATGTTGGCGGGGATTACGCAGGCACCTTATCACTGGATATGGAGAATCTGGGTAAGGTACTGGAAATCGATAAAGTGAGCCGCGCAGCGCGGGTCGGGGCCGGAATCTACGGGCCAGACCTGGAGGCGCAATTGCGCCCCCACGGCCTTACCTTGCGCCACTTCCCCCAAAGTTTCCAGTTCTCAACCCTCGGGGGCTGGATCGCCACCCGGGCAGGGGGGCATTTTGCCAGTCTCTACACCCACATTGATGACTTTGTCGAGTCGACCCGCCTGGTTACGCCTGCCGGAATTATGGCTAGCAGACGCCTGCCGGGCTCGGGCGCAGGTCCGTCACCGGATCGGATGGTGATCGGCTCAGAGGGTAGTTTAGGGATCATTACCGAGGCTTGGATGCGCCTCCAGGATCTGCCGCGGTTCAAAGACTCGGCCTCGATACGTTTTGAACGCTTCGAGGACGCAGTAGCGGCCACCCGGGCACTATCACAGTCCGGCCTTTTTCCCAGCAATTGCCGTCTGCTCGACCCGCTCGAAGCCTTTCTCAACCATGTCGGTGATGGCAACTGTTCTGTGCTGGTACTGGGTTTCGAATCTGCCGACCATGAGGTAGGGCCGTGGATGCAGCGGGCGCTGCAACTGGCGGCAGATTTTGGTGGCCAGAAAGTTGACGCTACCGGCGGCGATGCGGCATCGGGCGATGCGGCGTTGGCGCAGGAATGGCGCAATGCTTTTATCCGCATGCCCTACTATCGCAATAAGCTCATTCCCATGGGCATAGTCGCAGACACCTTCGAAACCGCGATCACCTGGGATGGCTTCGAACAGCTTTATCACGGCGTAAAGCAGCAGGTTGGCAATGCGATTGAGCAACTCACCGGCCGGGCACCGCTGGTTTCCTGTCGCTTTACCCATATTTATCCCGATGGCCCGGCGCCCTACTTTACCTTCTATGCCGTGGGCACTAGTAGCGGCGATCTTAAATCTGCCCTCGCGGTGTGGCGCGATATCAAGCAGGTAGCCAGCGAAGCTGTGGTCTCATTAGGTGGTACCGTAACCCATCATCATGCGGTAGGGCGCGACCACCGCAGCGGCTATGAGCAGCAATCGCCCGCCCTGTTTCGACAGGCGCTGGCGGCGGTAAAGCAGCAGTTTGACCCGGCGGGAATACTCAATCCCGGGGTCTTGATTGACCCGTGCAATCGATCCGTCGGTATTACCGGCGCCACCTCGAATAGTGGCTAGCCAGGTGCCGGTGGGATGCGCAACGGGCGCCAAACCTGCAATAGTGATGGTGCCCGACGCTGCAGCGCGCCGTGGCCGGGGAAGACGGCTTGTAATAAGTTAGCCGGGCACGGGCGAGCGTTTTAGCCAAAGACTTCGTCGGCGGATTTATCAAAATCCTGCGCCAGGGTTTGGATAGTTGTCAGCATCACTTCCCGAAAAACATGTTCGCGGTTAGTGTTAATGATAATCGGGACCCCGGCCTGGTCTGACTCCGCGAGTAGGTACGACTGCAATTTCCAGATGGAATCGAAGTGTTCGAGGTAGTGTGTCGCCCGGCGCTGCGGTGCCAATGAACTGCGACCGCTAATCCTGTTGCGCAGGGACTTGCTGCTGGGAACCGCCAACATGACGGGCACCACCAGCGCATCGCCCAGGTCGGTTAAGGCATCAGTGCCCGCTGGGTGCAGGTGCACGCCCTCAACAATCAAGGAAACGCTTTCGCGCACGGCTCGCTGGACAACCGCCTCTATGGCGCCTGACAGAATGTCTACCTGTCTGGAAAAGCCCTCGATTAGCAGTGCCTCGATGTATGCTTCGTCTCTACTGTTGGAGTTAGATAACAGGGTCCAGGCCGAAAAAGATGAACGGTGCAATAGCGGTTGAACTCTACTCGAAATGATACTGCGCATCACCTCCCGCAGCATGTCGGTGGACTGGGTGCGCACAATATTCAGTCGGCTGGCTATGTCGGCTGCGATGGTACTCTTGCCCGAGCCCGGGGTGCCTCCCAGCAGTATAATCAGGGGACGACCGCTGTTGACAAAGTCCCGCCATACCAGCCAGCGGTGGGCCACCGCGGGCCCCAAAACCTTCGACTTGCGCAGTAAGCGGTAGGTAAAGCGGGCAATATAATTGGACTTTACCGGGCTGACCCGGCGTTTCATCAGATGCTGGCTGACAGCCGCCACTATGTCTGCAGCTTCGCCCGGCTTCAAACCGATAGCCTCAAGTTCGTGTCGGTAAAGTTCCGGCGAAAACTCGGTGGTCTGGCCGTTACCCGCCTCGACCTGGATCAAACGCGGCAACGAACGTTCGACATAGCTCTGTTGGTAGCCAGGCTGATCCAATTGTGCCAACTTCTTGATGACCCGCTGTTCCAGATCCGTGGTGGTGATTCGGGATTTGTTGCCTATCTGAGAGCGGATATCGGTAGCAATACTATGTGCCTGCTTAAAATTCAGCCCCGCTGCTTGCAGGGAATGCACCATGATCCCCCGCAGGAAAGGCACCAGGGTTTCTTCAGCAGTATTTTCTACCAGTGTTTTTGACACGAGAACAACCTTATCAACTTGCAACCCACGCCAGATAACCCTCAATCCAATCTGGTCTTGAATATCTGGCCAATTGTCGAGCCCCCGGTAAAAAAAAGCAACTGCGTTAGTTGGCTTTCAGGCCAAGGGTACCCAGCAGATAGACAGCGGCGAGTTATCGGTTTACATTGCGGGTGGCAGCTTGTCGAAAAGGGTGTGCTGCTCGTTATAAAAATCAGCAAGACAAAAAATGGTTTTTGTTTTTCCGCAAAAATAAAAGGCGCAAAGGCTTTCGGTTTTGCAGAAAGGGTCATGTTTTGGTTCAGGCGGGTCGATATGTAGCGAATTGCAATCGCTTGCCAAAAAACCTGTCTAGCAAGGCATTGAGTTGGTGAAGGGTACTATGCGGGCTATCGTTGTCAGGCACTACAAAACCGAGAGCAACCAGTCCAGGAATATTATCGGCTGGACTGAATCACCGCCAGTGACTGGTTGGGAGGCCGACGTTAATCGCGTGGTCGATGTGCTCCAGGCCGAGGCAATCCAGTTTGACCGGGTATATACCAGCGATCTCACGCGAGCCGTGAATACCGGGGTGTTTTACGCCAATACGCTGGAAATATCCGACGTTACGGCAGCTTCAGCGTTGCGCGAAATCGACTACGGCAGTGTTGCGACGAAATCCAAGGAGTGGGTTGAACAGAACGTACCCGAGCATAAGCGCGATCCGCAATTCGTCTACCCCAATGGCGAAAGCTTTGCCCAGATGCAGCAGCGCAGCGTTAATTTCTTCGATTTTCTGGCCCAATCCCATAGCAATCAAACCCTGCTGCTGGTAGTGCATGCAGGGGTCATCAGGGGCCTTGTGAGTCATTTTCTCGGGCTGGATTACGCCGCCAATTTGCGTCGTAAAACCAGTCACAGTTACATTGGTGACTTCAATTTCTCAGGTTCTTGCTGCATCTCCTATAACGAGCTCGGCACGCCCTCGGGTTTTGTTAGGGATGATGTTATCCAGGTGCCGGTGTCGCTACCCTTGTTGCAAACGGCAAGGTAAGCATTCACTTGTAAGTTGCGCCCGCGCTCCTCGAGTTTCATCTCGGTGCCAGGCTCAGGTCGCCGCGCTTTAATCAGGCCAGGCGACGCAGCAAGCCGGGGTAGCTGTTCGGCAACAAGCGCGCCATCCAGAACATGGTGCTGGATTTCTTGCCGGTAATAATGCGGTTTTTACCCTTGCGCAAGCCGCGGATGATGTCCGCTGCACAGTCTTCCGGAGGTGTCTTCAGCAAGTTCTCAGATTCATTTGAAAACTCCAAATCTTCTTCGGTAGCTGCAGCGCAAACTCGCCCCATCCTGGCGACATTGGTTTTGATACCCCCCGGGTGGACGCAAACTGCACACACTCCGGTGCCATCCAGTTCGCTCCACAGAGATTCAGTCAAACCTCGCACCGCGAACTTGGACATATTGTAGGCACTCTGGGTGGGGAAGCCCAACAAACCGAACACGCTGGAAATGTTGACGATGCAACCCTCCTTCTGCTCCAGCATGATCGGCAGGAATGCCTTGGTGACGTACAATGGTCCCCACATATTGATGCCCAGCAGCCACTCATATTCCTCGATTGAGGTATGAGCAACGGTGCCAAAAATCGTCGCACCGGCATTGTTGACAATATAGTGAGCTGTACCAAAGTGTCGCCTGACCTCCTCCGCATGGGCGACTACTGCTTCTTTGGAGGACACATCTAGAACGTAGGAGCGCGCTTCGTGGCCCGCAGGTAAGAGCGCCATCGTTTCTTCGAGGCCAGCTATGTTGACATCCGACAGTGCCAGTCTGGCGCCCGCCCCGGCAAACTGTCGGGCCAGCTCCCTGCCTATGCCAGATCCGGCACCGGTTATTACAACGACTTTATGCTTGAACATGAGTGAATTCCTTGGTTACGGGATTTATTTACTGAGTATGTGAATGGCGACCGCAGCTGCTTCCAAACCCTGCATACCTCCGCCGTTTCCGCAATAGCATGCCTGGCATTTTCTACCTCCCCGCGTACCGGCCTCGCCACGCAGCTGCGTCACCAGCTCCTAAAGCCGGCCCAGACTGGTAGCACCCAGCGGATGCCCCTTGGATTCCAGGCCAGCGGAAGGCTTGATTGGAATACGTCCGCCCGGCGTGAACTCTCCGCGCTCTGCCGTAGGGCCACCACCGCCGAAAGCAGCAAAATCGAGATTTAGCGCCTGCAGGTTTTCGCCGCTAGGCGGAAGCGTCGTGCACCTCGCCCAGATGCAGTTTGCGAAACTGCGAGAAGGAATTGTATACAGAATGGCTGTGGTACCTGGCTGATACCGTCGCAATCTGGCGCTGAGTCGTACCCTAGATTTTCATATTGGCCGTTTCCTCTTCCGGCGGTGGAGATTCGAAGCCGGTCAAACCAAGCGCAGGCAAGCCCAGTTCGAACTTGAGTTCTAGCATGTCAATTTCTCCAGTTATCAGAGCGATTACAGCTCCGGCGGATAGAATGGCAGTCCAATGGATTTACGTCTTACAGGAAAGAGGCGTATATTTATCAAAAAACGCTCATGGTGTCTGATATGAAAGTCTGGCAGAAGGTGCGCAGGGATCTGGGTAGCCAGCCCCTGGCCGAGGGCATGGTAGGCGGCGATGCACCGCTGTTTGTGGAGCATTATCTGTTCAAGGATATTGAAAAAAATGTATCTGCGGGTGAAGTCCCGGTATTTCTTACCCAATTCGGGGGTAGTCGGGTCAGGGAGGGAGAGCCGGGCTCATGGCGGGCCAATCTACTGCCGAGCCAGTCACTGCTGATGCCGCCCAACTATCCCAGTCATTGGCACTACAGCGGTACCGTGGATTTTGCGGTGTTTTATTTTCCGGACCGGGTAAGCGGCGTTAGCAGGCGCCTGCAACAATTGGCGGCAAAAGCCAGCGAGCCGCTGGCGGTGAACGATGCCCTGGTCAGCTCCCTTGCCTTGCAATTGGTCAAGGAACTGTACAAGGGCCCCGGGGCCGACCAAGCGTTCATGTCCATGCTGGCTGTGCTGATGCTCGAACAGACCTATCGTTCGCTGACCACGCCGGAAACTGCGGGTTTCAACCCCCGGCATGTGCATTTTTCGCGGCTCCAGGCCGTACTCAGCTATATACGTGAACACCTGGGTGGCGACCTCTGCGTGCGAACGCTGGCAGGCAAGGCTGGCGTCAGCATGGCGCACTTCAGGCGCCTGTTTCTGGAAGCCATGGGTACCCCGCCCCATCGCTACGTCATGGCAGCGAGACTGGAGCAGGCGCGCACGCTGTTAGCAGTTACCCCCATGCCTATTGCCCGAATTGGTGAAGAATGCGGGTTCAGCAGTCAAAGTCATTTTACCGCCGCCTTTCGCTCCGCCCATGCAAGCACCCCGGCTGAATATCGACAGCAAATCAAGCAAGCCACAGATCACGTGAGCGCACGGGCTTAAATGGCCTGGGCGTAGAGACACCACTCGACCCCGGCCCCTGATGTCACCGCCATCATTGGCGCTGATGATGCGGGGAATATTGCTAAGACCTGATAAGGCATCTTCGTGCGGTGGACACGCGATATTGGCGCCAAAGTTCTGATTTCGCCTTGCAGGTTCAGCAGGGCACCCGAGTCGTATACGCGAACCGCTCTCTCTATTGACAGGGGGCGCTGCGAAAGCTGCAACTGTCGATGAATCATTTGATCCGTGGCTAATTCAGGGTTTCAGGGCAAACGCCATAATGGAGTCGGCCATATCCCGGCCGAACATATGATGCCCCCCTGCCGCGATCACGACATATTGCCGGCCTCCTACCGCATAGGTCATGGGTGAGGCGACAGCGTCGGCAGGCACTTTGTAATCCCACAAAACTTTGCCCGTGTTGGCATCGTAGGCACGGAACAGTTGGTCCATGGTGGCGCCGATAAATACCAGCTCTCCGGCGGTCACCAGCGCGCCGCCCAGGTTGGGCGTGCCCCAATTGATCTGGAATGGAATCGGAACAGGGCCCATCTGGTGAATCGAACCCAGCGCCGCTTCCCAATAATGCTCGCCGGTGCTCAAATCGATGGCCAGCAGCTTTCCCCAGGGCGGTTTTATACACGGTGGCCCCAGGGGCGACGTGAGAGTTTCATTTTCAATGGTATAAGGTGTACCGCCCATGGTAACCCGCATGGTTTCACCCTGTTTGGGCGCATGACCGCTGGCCACCTGGTCAGACGTTTTGACCAGCCGGGCACGAAACGGTGCCGTGTTGGCATTCACATACAGCAGGTTCTTTTCCGGCCAGAGTACCGCCCCACCCCAGTTGGCACCGCCCAGGCTGCCCGGCATCAACGAGGTCCAGCGGTCCTCCTGTAGCGGCGTGAACAAGCCTTCGGAGAACATGCTTTGGAGTTTGTCGCGGCAGGCGCCTTTATCCCAGAAGGTAAAGCCCCAGGCGTCATCAGGTCCCAGCGACGTTTTCATGAAGGGTTTGGGATAGCGGGGCATGGGCTGGGTTGGCGACAGCCATTCGCCGGCAACAGCGCTTTGCGATACCGGTACTTCGTCAACCGGGAATACCGGAACCCCGGTTTTTCGATTGAGCACAAAGACGAAACCCTGCTTGGTGACCTGAATCAACACCGGCTGGGTAATGCCGTCCACCACCAGGTCGGTGAGCAAGGGTTGCGCCGGGATATCGTAATCCCACAAGTCATGGTGTGAAAACTGGTAACGCCATACCAATTCTCCGGTGGAGAGCCGCAATGCCAGAACCGAGTTGGCGTTCAAATTATTGCCGGGGCGCATGGCGCCATAGTAATCCGGTGCCGGGGCGCCGGTGGGAACATAGACCAGGCCAAGCTCGGTATCTGCTGACATCGGGGCCCAGGCGTTGGTGCCACCGGTCAGCTCTCGAGCATTTGCGGGCCAACTGGCCCTGGCCTCTGCGTCGTCCGAATCCGGACCCGGGATCAGTTCGTAGGTCCAGGCTTTTGCGCCCGTAATAACATCAAACGCCTCGACCGTTCCCCGCGGGGCATTGGTCTTTTGAAAATCGATAACCGCAGAACCCACCACGATGCGTCCGTTTGCGACCGTGGGCGCGGAGGTGGTGGCAATATCCCCCGGTGTAAAGCCCTGTTGTGGATTGTAAAGTTGAACCACGCCATCGTTGCCAAAACCAGGACATAAGCGGCCCGTGCGCGCGTCCAGTGCAAACAAACGACGATCGTGGCTGGCGGAAATCACCCTGTCGCGACAGATGCTGCCTGTAACCCGGGATTCATCTCGCCACCAGCTCACTCCACGACATTTTGCTGGCCGGTGATTGCCTACAACATCAATCTGTGGATCAAACCGCCAGCGCTCTATGCCCGTTGCCGGGTCCAGTGCGATAACCTCGCTAAAAGGCGTGCACAACAGTAAGGCACCACCGGCATCTGCGGGGAGTACGATAGGAGTAACCAGCAGGGCACTTTTGGTTTTGAGCAGCTCGCCATATTTTTCCAGATCGCCGGTCTGGTACTCCCAGGCGAGGCTCAAATCGGCCACGTTGCCGGCATTGATTTGCCGCAGCGCGGAGTAGCCCCTGCCGCCCTGGTCACCGCGATAATGGGACCAATCACTATCAGCGGCGGGCTCCAGTGTGGACGAGCCGGAACCGCAGGCGCCGAGCAACAACAGCAGACACCAACTCAACAAGCTGCAGCAGCGGCGAAACATAATGCGCAGCTGGCAGCGGCGACACGCCGCAATAGTCATATCGACCGCAACTCCCCGCACGCCTGTTTTATTGCCCTGCACGATGCCTTCGATGTTAGCCTGCATAAGCCAGTAATCCCTATGGGTTAGCGCCGCCCTACCGCTCGAAAGCCAACGCCAACCCGGCGATCGTCGGGACCGCTCTCCAGAATGGTTGTCGCAATACCCGAAAATGCGCGGTACCCGCTGTTACCCCAATGGCCGCCTCGCCGCACCGACGCATAATCACTACCGTAAACAGAGCCTTCCAAATAAGCTGCACCGCTTGCACTCACCCCGTCAAAATAGCTGCCCGCGCCATTGGCACTGCTCAGCACCCGGCTCTCTGCATGCGGTATTATGGGCTTCCACCAATCGGGCATGGATCTGGCAGCTAAAGCCAGGGAGTCAAATTCGACCCAGCCCGCAACCGATGAAAACAAGACACACCAAGACAACCAGGCTTTTGCGAATCATCTTCGAACTCTGTTATGGCTTATTGTCGGTTCGCTCAGCAACGCTTCACCGCGCTGACTCTCCCCAAAAAAGGGAGTTCATTGTAGCAAGCCCGGTAGTTGGTTTCAGGCATATTTTTTTATCAAAAATGCACTCAATGCCAAGCCCGGACAGGTGGCTTGGCAGATAGAGCCCGATGCACGACAATGTAGCGCCAAATTCTCGGAGACCTGAATGCAGTCGGCCCTTTCAAGCTATCCACAGCGTATTGTTTGTATGACTGAGGAAACTACCGAAACCCTTTATTTGTTGGGTGAGGAGCATCGTATTGTCGGGATTTCCGGCTATACCGTGCGTCCACCCCGGGCTCGACGGGAGAAACCCCGGGTATCGGCATTCACCTCGGCCAGGATTGACAAAATCCTGGCTTTAAAGCCGGACCTGGTGCTGGGATTTTCAGATATGCAGGCCGATATTGCCGCCGATCTGGTGCGCGCTGGCGTCGCGGTACATGTATTCAACCAGCGCAGTGTTGCCGAAATACTGGCGATGGTGCAGTTGCTCGGGGCCATGGTTGGAGCGGCTGAACAGGCAGTGGAATTGGTCGCGGATTTCCGCTCCCGGTTGCAGCAGATTGAACACCTGTCGAAAAACCTGTCGCAGCGACCTCGAGTCTACTTTGAGGAATGGTACGACCCGCTGATAACTGGTATTCGCTGGGTGTCGGAGTTAATTGGTATTGCCGGTGGTGACGATTGCTTTGCCGATCTCAGCACCAGTGCAGCGGCCACGGGCCGCATTATCGCTAATCCCGACATCGTGGTAGCGCGTAACCCGGATGTCATTGTCGGTTCCTGGTGTGGGCGCAAGTTTCGGCCCGAACAACTGGCAAATCGGCTCGGCTGGGAGAATATTCATGCGGTCCAAAAAGGACAGCTATTTGAGGTCAAGTCTTCACTGATCCTGCAGCCGGGGCCAGCGGCATTAACCGATGGCGTGGACGCGCTGCACCGTATTATCAGGGAATGGGTGACCCAAGCAGAGGGCCGTCAGCGACGCTCTTGCTGAGTGGCGAAAGATTTGTTTACTCTGGGACGAATGGCACTTACTTAAGCGGATGTACCCCAGTGTGTTCGATCCGCGGTACGCCGTGAATCCCTCCCTGGAGGCTCGACTGCGGCATCCCTGCCGCAGACGCCCGCGGATCGAACACACCGGGGCTCCGCAAATCACTGTAGTGGCGTTAAGTAGGTGCCATTGTACTCTGGGACGGGGTGCGCTGCCAGACGGTCTTTGCCAGCGAAATCCAAATTGATGCCAGACCCGATGCACAGTAGAGTATCGCTATTCGGTTTTACCCGCGCAACGAGTTAAATCATAATCAACAGAGGGAATGCGACCATGGCTTTAGAGCAATCCAGCATCGAACATAGCAGCAACGAACTTGGTGGGCGCTTCTACATCGACAATGCCGCCCAGATGAGTTACCGCTGGGACGGCGCCAATGTCATGGTAGTTGACCACACCACCGTCGATCGGGAGTTGCGTGGCCAGGGCTTGGCTGAACGCCTTTACCGTCACATGGTGGACTACGCCCGGGCTAACCGAATCCGGGTAGTGCCCGTTTGCTCCTACATCGTAAGCATGTTTGAGAGACATCCTGAAGACACCACCGTGCTAAGCTGATCAGCCAGGCTGATCTTCTTCTCTAAGGCGAATGGGGCCAAAGTCTTCCGGGTGCTTGCCCTGCATCGGGCCATAGAATTCACGAAAGTAGTCCATGTCGGCGCTGATGTTACCGGTGGGCACGAGTGGTGGTCCGAAGCCACCCCTTCGCTGACTAAAATCGAGATATGAAGGCAGTATCGCCACTCCCGCTCCCCGCGCTATATGGTAGAACCCGGATTTCCAATACTCGGTTCTGGCACGGGTTCCCTCCGCCGGAACGGCCAGTACCAGATTCGGGTTTTTCTGGAACAGCTCCACCAGGTCTGCCACTACATTACTGGTTTTGTGGCGCTCTATCGGAATTCCACCGAGGGCGCGGGTTAGCCATCCCATGGGTGGATAGAACAGGCTGTGTTTTGCCAACCAGCGAATCTTGATATCGAACAAGGTGGCAAAAGCCAGCATGTAGACGAAATCCCAGTTGGAAGTATGAGGTGCGGCAATCAGCACATAGGAGTTGTGGGAAGGTTTCTCTCCCTCCAGGCGCCACCCCCCCCAATTAAGAAAGCAACGGGCCAACCATTTTCTCATAGGACTTTTTCCACCGACACAATACACGCGGCGGCTTTAAAGCCATGCCAGCCTGCGCCTCAGCTATGGCCTGCCCGCCGGGTGTGGTGCAAACCAGTACCTGCCGAGCATGCCAAAAGCTCGCCAGAATATACGCTCAACCAGCCAATGTCCAAGTAATACCGGGTGATGCTGGAGGCACAATCGAGTCAATCTCGATGCAATTGACCTTCGCCACTTATCCGCGGCAGGTCCAATGGCGAAACAATGCCGTTGGCCGCGTCACACACCGCTTCAATGGCGTTGACGATCCGGTTAGCTGCCAGCGTATTACCACCTGCCGCGGGCCCGGCTTCAATCGGGTCTTCGGCATGCACGGTAACGTGCAGATTGGGGCTTCCGCAGATCATCACCTGATGGCAGCCCTGCCCCTGGGGAGGATACGGCCAATCAGGGGCGCAGCTTTCATCAATACGGGTGATATGCTCGATGACAAACAATGGCTTGCCATCGCAGATGCCTCGTACTTCAAAACGAAAGGCCCCCTGGGTGCCTGCCTCAAAAAGCCCCATGCCGGATCTTTCAACGGCCTGATCCAGCGGCCGGCGCTCGACCTCGGTTTCGACTGACTCAAGGGTTTGACCCATGCCTTCGGCCATCAAGCGCAGCATCGGCTCCCATACATAGCGTAGCGAGAAATCGTGCAGCATCAGAGGCAACTCATCCATGTCGCCGCCAAAACCGATCACATTGCGCACCACATCGGGCTGGTCGTAGAGAGAATAATTAAAAATTTCCTGCGCCCTCACCTGCTTGATGTCTGCGGCCATGGCGCTCAGGAAAACCGGCAGTACATCCATGACCCAGCCCGGATCAATGCCCGATACGAAAAGCGAACTGTTCCCTTGTTGGCAGGCCTGATTGACCATTGCCAGCAATTCTGGCGCTGCAGTTGCAGCGTGCAGGAAGGCATAGAACGACGTAGATACCACGTTTACGCCGGCTTCAAGACACATCAATAAATCTGCAATGGCTGCCTCAGGCCGGGTATCAGCAGTTGCGGTATAGATAACGGCATCGACACCAGCGGCCAATAGCGCCGTGGCATCATTGCTGGCTGTCACGCCAATAGGCGGGATTCCTGCTATCTCGCCTGCGTCCCTGCCCACTTTGGCTGGATTGGACACCAGCACCCCTACCAGTTGCAGATTGCTGTGACTCTGCACCGCGCGGATAGCAGGGCGACCGACATTGCCTGTTCCCCAAACTACAACGCGCTTTATTTTCATTACCAGTTTCCCTTCGATGTGAAAAAGTCCGCTAACCACTTTGCGCCGTTGAGTGGTGCATGCTACACAACAGCGCTCGCCGCGCATGGGCAATTGCGTTGCCCCCAGCTAATACTTTACAGTAGCGCCGGCGCTAACGTTATCACTGTGGAGATTTAAAATGCCCGCGATTTTGCACATTTTTTTGGTTCTTTGGGGCGCCCTCGCATTACTTGCGTGCAGCATTGATAGTAATCCGGCAGCCAGCAACGAGCTCGAAGACACTGTCGGCCTGGATATCGCCGAAGTCCAACTGAATCCGCGGCTCGGCCTCGACTTTTTGTTCGGGGAGCAATTGGGTTTGACGCTGAGCCAGGCGTTGGTCAATGGTCCAAATCGGCGGGCGGTTTTTTATAACAGTAACGTCGACACTGCTTACATGGCCCAGTGGACCACCCTGGTGCATTCTCTGGATATCGATGCCGTGATTGAACAGGCTCTGGCAACGGTGCGAGGTGGCAATGTTTTTCTTGCCGGGCACTCGGCCGGTACCGGCTATGCGGCCACCGATCTTGCGCCAGACGATGCTGTCATCGAACCGGGCTATCGCAAGTTGCGCGGCTTGGTCCTGCTTGAAGGTGGCGGTGCCAGGCTTGCCGCAGACCCGCCGGTTGCTGCCGATCTAGACCTGATTGAAGCGCGTTTCGACGGCGGCTTGTATGGCGCGGTGCGCGACCAGGCACCACGCTGCAGCGATGGCGTGACCGCCTGTACGGTTGCAAGCGAAGCCCTTGATTGCGGTGCGCTGGTAAACAAGCGCTGTGTCGAGCCGGCGACGGCCTACTCCGAGTTTGGGGGGCTGTTGTCACCGCAGCTGCTGGCGGTGTCGGAGGTGCATGCTCTGGACGCGATGATCAACGGCGAGTCCACCCAAGCCATGCTCCAAATTGACCAGAACGGTCAGCCCGGTAACAACGCGATCGCCGTGGTACCCGAGTTGAGTGTCCTCGGGGCCATACTCGGCAATGCGCCGGCGACCTCCAGCAAATTACTGGGCCAGTTTCTCGACGACGATGGCGTGGTGGCGGAAAGCGCCAGTTTTGTCGCGACGTCGGTGGGGTTAGCCGGCCCCGAGATTGACGGCCTGCTCACCTGGCTGAGCAAGGGCGAGGACATTCCCGTAGCTGCTTTTGCCGACAACGGCCCGGCACCCTCCTCTCTAGCGGATGCCGGTATCTGGGGTGTCGAGGTTGAACCCTCAGACCTGGAGGGTCGCATGCTGCCCATTTTTTACCAGGGTCAAACCAATTTTTCGGAGTGGTATTATTCGTCTTCCGGACTCGGTATTACCAGCGAGCTGGGTTTGGATACCAGCGCACTTTCACTTCCGCCCCCGCTGGGTCGTGGACGCAGTGATATCGACAACCGGACCCAGGCCAGCAATATCGATATTCCGGTCATCGCCTTTGGCGGCAGCAACGGGCTGACACCGGTGCCGGCTTCCTGGTTGGCTTTTGCTGATGCGCTAGCGCCCTGTGCTGCGGCCAGTTGTGACGGCTCCAGCGGACGCGTGTTGGACCGGTTCAACCCGAGCGAGGCATTTCCCACCTTTGGCGATATCGCCGGGGGATTTGAGGTATATATGTCAGAGGGTTACAGCCACCTGGACATTCTCACGGCAGATAATGACGAGACCAATAATGTGGTTGCTCCGCTACTGAACTTTGTATTTCGAAACCTGGAGTAATAGCCAAGCGGGCAGTACTGGCGCGTCACTTGCGGCTGTCGGCAGTACGGCTGCTGTTTAGTAGCGTAGAATGGGCTTGATTATTGGGAACGGTGTAAATTATGAAACGATTGCTGGTGTTACTCTTTTTGTTGTCTGGCTGTACCGGTATCCCCGACAGTGTGCAGCCGATCGAAGATTTTAATCTACAGCGTTATCTGGGTACCTGGCACGAAATAGCCCGCCTCGACCATTCCTTTGAGCGCGGGCTCGAGCAGGTCACGGCCCATTACAGCATGCGCGAAGACGGCGGCGTCGCCGTTGTCAACCGCGGGTTTTCCGCCGCCAAGCAAGAATGGCAAGAAGCAGAGGGTAAAGCTTACCTGGTCGATGAAGCCAACGTTGGCCATATCAAGGTATCCTTTTTCGGGCCTTTTTACGGTAGCTATATCATTGTAGAGCTCGACCCCGACCGTTATTCGCTGGTGAGCGGGCCCAATTACGATTATCTATGGATTCTTGGCCGCGAACCGACACTGGAGCCGCAAACACTGCAGCGGCTGGTTGAAAAAGCCCGGTCTTTAGGTTTTGACACGCGCAAGTTGATCTATCCCGCCCCCTACCTGGATTGAATGGCCGGCAAAATGCGGCAGCGGGCTCGAGCTAGGCCGGCAGTGTGTCCACTGGCGCCTGTCCCCGGTTTTGCTGTGAGGCTAATGTTGCAAGGGATTCCAGCTCCTGGCAGAAATATTCGTAAATGACCCAGCCGTCAGGAATTATTTCGCTGTCCGCAAGCACACACAGATTGGCATTCTGGCAATAGCTCCACAGGGTCATATTGAGCGCAGTGCCATCGAACACCTGACCGGTGGAAAACCAGTTCTCTACCACACTGTGCTCCAGGTAGAGGGGTTCCCTGGGGCCCGGCACATTTGACAACAGTACATTGCCAAAAATCCCGAACTTGCCCTGTTGCGAGTTGATGCGCCAGCGAATGAGGCTGGTTAGCCAGGGTGGCGACAACTGCACCAGGGTGTTGATGTCGGCGCCACGGGAGGCCGCTATATGCTCTTTCATTTGCGCCGCAGAGCGCTGGCTCGCCCGCAGGCGTTCCATGGGGTCCTCTATTTCCACGTGTAACCAGGTAAAGTCAACGGTGGCAAAGTTGCCCTCGCCCTGCATGCCCTCGGGACGGTTGCCAGATATCGGGATACCTGCAATCAGCGGACCATTGGCGGGATCGTAATTGAGATCCCGCAACAGCTTGCGGATAGCCCCGGCACAGCATGAGAGGAATAAATCGTTGAGTGTCACCCCCAGGGCGCGCCGGGTTTGCTGCAGCGAGTCCAGTGGAATAGAGTCGCAGACAAAGCTGCGACCGTGGGACAGAATCCGGTTTATCGGCGTTTTTGGCATCATGCTGGCTACAGGCGGTTTGGGCAAGCCTTCCTCTTCATAGCGTCGTTCCAGGGCCCGCATTTTCTTCAGGCCACTGATCACCTTCGGCAGGTTGTGGGCGATGATCCCCGGTAGGTCCCGGGCCCCGAGCAGCAACGATTTGAACCACGAAGGCACCTTTTCGCCTTGCCAGACTTGCGTTGGAGGTGGTGGACAGTAGCCCGGTTCACGAGAAAAATATTGTTGCATCGCGTAGGACGCGCCGACACCGTCAAAGTAGGCATGGTGTACCATGGTGACCAGGGCTACCTTGTTATTTTCCAGCCCCTCCACAACCCAGGTCATCCACAGTGGGCGGCTGCGATCAAGCTGGTAGGCGTAAACATCGGCCATAAATTCACAGAGCGCCCGCTGGTCTCCCGGAGCCGGACATTCCACCCGGCGCAGGTGATAGTTGAGATTGAAATCCGCATCTTCCACCCACAACGGATGGCTCAAACCCAGCGGTGAGGGAACGTACTTCCAGCGGAAAGCCGGGATCAGGTGGAGGCGGCTTTTCACTTGCTGCTTGTAGTTTTCAAAAGACCAGCCACCCGGTTCGTTGGCGGGATCGAGGATGGCAATCTTCAAGGTGTGCATGTAACAGCGAGGCGTTTCCATACCCAGCAGAAACGCGTCCGCACCGCTCATTCGTTTCATAGTGGTTGTCCCGGCGACATGTTATTGTGGTAGTGGTAATCGCGCCTGTGAGTACTCTATCACTGCCCGTAAAGTATTGCCAAACGGAACTTCACAGGCCCTGCAGTGTTACGTTTCTGAAAAGGAGCTTTTTATGTCGGGCATCATAACCGAGTTGTCAGTAGCTGCCCGTCTGGGCACCCGGGCAGCGGCCAGGCGGCTGCGCCGTGAGTTGGCGCCTGCCCCGGATAGCAGCGCCTTTGCCGACGCCCTGCACGGCCTGCTCAAAAATGCTCCCGGGGGATTGATCCTCGAGACCCGGTGTTTGCACCTGTCGGTGCAGCAGCCGCCGTGGCTCGGCACTGGTATGGTGTTGCAGGCAGGCGAGGAAGTGAGCTATTTCGTCGCAGGTCGGGTCTATGCCAGCCGCGTCCTTGACATATGGCTGAACCCGGCTCTGCAGTTGTGGAGTCGGGTGGGTGCCAGCGGTGAGGTTTTTCGCGGTACCCGCAGCAGCCATTCCTTCCGGGTTAACCAGCCTGGTGAACTGTTCTTTGGCAACTATTTCCCCAATGACTGGGCAGATAGAACCGGGGCTCGCAAGCTCAGCGACGACGTCTATAACAAGGTCAGTGGAGAACTGCATGTTGTCGTGGTGCGCTGGGTGGGCAGTGCTCTCGCGGCATTGCGGCAGTTGGTGTCCAGTAGCGACTACCAGGGTTACTTTGAGCAGGAAATAGCCAGGCTGGAACAGGGTGACACTACCCCTGGAGGCTGGAACTATCTCTGGAATGTGGGGCCGGCGGAGATTTACCAAAGTGGCACCAGTCCTACCGGCGGCGCGTGCATCCACTGTCGCACCCGGGGCGATGTCGGGATTCTGCAGTATCCAGTAGATCTGACCCTGGAACCAGGCACAGAGCTGAGCTGGAATTGGTGCGTGAGCCAGCTTCCCTCCGACCTGCGGGAAGATACCGTACCCAGCCATGACTACCTCAGCATTGCGGTGGAGTTTGATAACGGCCGTGACATTACTTACTACTGGAGCAGTACCCTGGCCGAGGGCACAGGCTACGATTGCCCCCTGCCGGCCTGGCGTGGCAAGGAGTACCATGTGGTGGTCAGGAGCGGGACTGCGGAGCTAAAGCAATGGCTGCAAGAGCGCCGCGACCTGTATGCCGACTACCAGCAGTATATGGGAGAGCCGCCCTCACGCGTGGTCAAGGTGTGGCTAATCGCCAACAGCGTGTTCCAGCGCAACCCCGGCGTCTGTGACTATGCCGACATCTTGATACACCATAGAAATGGAGATGTTCAAATCTTGTAGTTTCAGGGTTTGCTGTGGGTCTACTGTGCGCCTGGGATCGTTTATGGGGTATCGCGAAAGTCGTAGCAACGGTGTAAACAGGAAGGTCAATATGCCCATATCGCTGACTCACATTGCGTTGCACGTGCGCGACCTTGATGCTTGTGTGTCGTTTTACGAGTCCTACGCCGGTTTGATAATCGTCCATCGACGCGAGACCCACGGCAAAAGAGTGGTTTGGTTGGCGCAACCCGGCAGGGAGAGCGAATTTATCCTGGTGCTTTTGCCGGGAGGCCCCGGACGCAATCAAGCCACGAAAGACTTTTCTCACCTGGGATTTGCCCTGGATAGCCAGCATGCGGTTGATGAAATAGCCGCGCGCGCGGCCAGGGCAGGTATTTTGGAGTGGGAACCTCGACAGGAGCCATATCCGGTTGGCTATTATTGCGGGGTTAGGGACCCCGACGGTGGTTTCGTGGAGTTCAGTTACGGCCAGCCGCTGGGCCCAGGTGCCCAGGCGTTTGACAGACAGTGAGCCTGTTCGCCGGATATAACACTTTGTCGGGGCCCTGGGTAAGACAGCGACACGTGTAACAGCCCATTATAAAGTTGCAGTAATGGCCAGCTGATGTAAGATTTGCCTGAAACTCTGCTCATATGTCGTAACGACTTTAATAAAAGCGGGCATTTAATTGTTATCAAAAGAGTTTATATTGGATCCTTCGATAATACGTCGGTATTAAATCGGAGGGCTCCAACGTCAGGCGACACCAGCCCGCCCCCAACAGTTTCGACACCGTCATCACCGCAAGAGCAGCTGAATAGATGCGAAGATTTGAAAACAAAGTAGCCCTGGTTACCGGAGCCGCATCGGGCATCGGTCAGGCCACGGCAATGCGACTGGGTCAGGAGGGCGCCGCGGTATTTTGCGTCGACCTTCAGTCCGATGCACTGGCCAATACCGTCTCGGCGATTGCTGACGAGGGGGGCACAGCCCATGGCCACACCTGTGATGTGAGTGATGAATCTGCGGTTGTTGCCTGCGTGGCCGACTGTATCCAGACGCTTGGCCAATTGGACCATCTCAGCAATATGGCGGGTATCCTGCGCTTTGACTATTTCCATGAGCTGACCCTGGCGAACTTTAACCAGATTCTCGCGGTCAACCTGCAGGGTACTTTCCTGATGTGCCGTAGCGCCCTTCCCCACCTGCTAAAAACCGGCGGCAATATTGTCAACACCGCGTCGACATCGGCGTTGGCGGGTGTGCCCTGGGCCGCTGCCTACGCGGCCTCCAAGGGGGCGGTGTTGGCCATGACCCGCAGCCTGGCTGTTGAATATGCCAAGCAGGGCTTGCGCGCCAACTGTGTCTGCCCGGGCGACATCAAGACGCCCATGACCAGCCCGGTATTTCCTGAGGGCGTCGATTTCAAATTGCTGCGGCGCTGTATGTCGCCTACCGGGGTCAGGGGACCAGAGCTTGTAGCCGGGGTTGTCGCTATGCTGGCCTCTGCCGATGGTGCCCATATTACCGGCGAGCATATTCGAGTTGACGGTGGTACCCTGTCATAAGAAACTCGTGTAGCGTCCTATATCTCTAGCCACCCCATTCACCCGTAATGAGTCACCCTGGTATGTGTGCAGTTCGCCAGACTATAGCGAGCCTTCTATTTTTGCTGCTGGTAAGCGGCTGTGACCAGCCCGCCGCTTACAAGATGCCGCCTCCGGCAGTCATGGTTCAGAGCGTGAGTCCGCAACCGATTAATAGCGGCTTTGATTTCATAGGGCGCACGGAAGCCGTTGAAGATGTCAGTATCCGGGCGCGGGTCGAGGGCTACCTGCTACAGACCCATTTCACCGAAGGCGAGGTCGTGGAAAAGGCGCAGCTGTTATTCGACATTGACCCGCAACCCTATATCGCCAGTGCGACCCAGGCTAAAGCTGAGCTGGCGCGGGCACAGTCGCAGCTGAACGTTGCGCGGCAACATTTCAGGCGTGGGCAGCAACTCTATCCTAAAGGCACTATCAGTGAGTCGGCTTTCGATGAGCTCAAAGGTGACTATGAAACGGCCAAAGCGGTGTTGGCAGCCGCAGAGGCAGCTCTGGAAGCGGCACAATTGAACCTGGCTTACACCAAAATAGAAGCACCGATTACCGGTCGTATCGGGCGCAAATCCCTCAGTATCGGAGACCTGGTAACCCCCGCTGAAGTGCTGGCGACACTGGTGCAGCAGGACCCCATCTATGTCAGCTTCCAGGTGAGTGAAAAAACCGTCGTGTCGACCATGCAAGCCTCGAGGGAAGCCGGCCGCGAGACCCACGAGATGCCGCGACTGGTGCCCTTTGTAACCCTGCCCAACGGCACTCGTTACCACCACCCGGGCAAGCTCAACTTTCTCGACAACCGGGTCGATCCTGCAACCGGCACAGTCACCGTTCGTACCGTGTTTCCAAACCCTGACGGCCTGCTCATTCCCGGGCAATACGTCGATATCAGGGTGCAGAACGAAAATCCCCGGTCTGCCCTGTTGATACCACAACGCGCTGTACAGGAAGACCAGCTGGGCCGCTTTGTACTAGTGCTGGATAGCGACAATGTGGCGCATATCAAGCGCGTTGAACTTGGCGCAAGGGTACAGACGAACTGGGTAGTAGAAAGCGGTTTGCAGGCAGGTGAGCGCATTATTGTCGACGGTATTCAAAAAGTCCGGGTTGGCAAGCCGGTGGCGCCGCTGGAAGAGGCAGGCGCCGACCGGGACCCGGCTGCCGGGGACTGACCGGGCCCATGTTCAGCGAATTCTTTATTCATCGACCCAAGTTTGCCTTTGTCATATCAATTGTCCTGACGCTGGCAGGACTGCTCAGTATTCCGCTGTTGCCGGTAGCCAAGTTCCCCGAGATATCGCCGCCGACAATCCAGGTTTCCGCCAGCTATCCAGGAGCCAATGCCGAGGCGGTAAAAGACTCGGTGGCCGGTCCGCTCGAGGCCGGGATCAATGGCGTGGAAAACATGATTTACATGTCGTCCAACAGCGCCGGCGATGGCAGTTATCGCCTCACTATCACCTTTGCGATTGGCACCGATGCCGACATGGCCCAGGTGCAAGTGCAAAACCGGGTGCAACGGGCTATGCCGAAGCTGCCCGCCGAGGTCACCCGGCTCGGTGTCAGCGTCGATAAACGCTCCAGCAATATGCTGATGGTGGTCAACTTGATCTCCCCCGGGGGCAGTTTCGACCGCATCTTCCTGTCCAACTACGCGTCGATCAACATCAAGGATAACCTGGCTCGCATCGACGGCCTCAGTGATGTTGGCATTCTGGGTGATCTTGAGTATGGCATGCGGATCTGGATGAATCCGGACCAGATGACTGCACTGAAAATCACCAGCTCCGATGTGGTCACGGCTATTAGAGAACAAAATGTACTGGTGGCGGCAGGCCAGCTCGGTGCGCCACCCTCTGCAGCTGACCAGCAGTTTCAATATACCTTGCAGGTTAAGGGGCGACTGGAAGACCCGGCGGAGTTCGGCGGAATTGTGCTCAGAGCACTGCCTGACGGTGGAGTCGTCTACCTGCGGGATGTGGCGCGTATTGAGCTGGGTGCCCAAAGCTACAAGGCCTTTGGCCAGGTAGACCATTCTCCGAGCACGGTGATGGCGCTTTACCAGCAGCCCGGCGCCAACGCCATCGCGGTGGCCCAACAGGTGCGGGCCGAAATGGAACGGCTGAAAATCCGTTTTCCCGTCGATCTCGACTACTCAATCCTCTACGACAGTACTCGCTTTGTCGAGGCCTCTATTGAAGAAGTGTATAAGACCCTGCTGATTGCGGTGTTGCTGGTGGTGCTGGTGGTCTACGTGTTCTTGCAGGACTGGCGCTCTACCCTGGTACCTGCAATCGCCATTCCAGTCTCGCTGATCGGGACCTATGCATTTCTATATGCAGCGGGCATGTCAATCAATACCGTATCACTGTTTGCCTTGATACTGGCGATCGGCATAGTGGTGGATGATGCCATTATCGTGATTGAGAATGTACGTCGTATCATGGTGGATGAGGGGTTGAATGCAGAGGCAGCAACCCGCGTGGCGATGCGCCAGGTTACCGGCCCTATCATTGCTACAACACTGGTTTTACTGGCAGTTTTTCTGCCGGTGGCGCTGATGCCTGGCATTACCGGACGCATGTATAGTCAGTTTTCCCTGACGCTGTCGATCGCGGTGGTGATATCGTCCATCAATGCACTGACCCTTAGTCCCGCCCTTTGCGCCACCTTGCTCAAACCTCGCGGCGGCGAGGTGCAGGGACTTTGGCGACGGGTTGAGGCCGCCATTCGCAGCGTGACTGATGGCTATACCGGCTGGGTAAGCGTGTTGGTGCGCAATACTCGATGGGTGGCCACGGCCACGGCACTGGTGCTGGGCGCCCTGGCTTACCTCGCAATTATCCTGCCAAAAAACTTTGTACCCAATGAAGACCAGGGTTATTTCATGATCGATGTGCAGTTGCCTGATGCGGCTTCATTACAGCGCACCACCAGCGTGCTGAACGAGCTCACCGCGATGGTGTTGGCCCAGCCGGGGGTAGCCCACACCATCGCTGTGCCGGGTTACAGTCTGCTCAGTGGCTCTTCAAGCTCCAATGGCGGCATGATGATTGTTAACCTCGACGATTGGTCGCTGCGCCCGGGCGAACAATTGAGCCAGCGTTCTATTCTGGGGCGGGTTCGAGCTGCGTTGTACGCCTATCCCTTTGCCAATGGGATGGCGTTCGAAGTACCCCCCATCCCCGGCCTGGGCCGTACCGGAGGGGTGGAGTTTGTGTTGCAGGACACCCTGGGGCGGACGCCGCAGGCATTGGGTGCCACTATGCGCGCCTTGGTACTTCGGGCCAATGATGCACCGGAAATCGGCTCCGCTTTCAGCACTTTTCGTGCGGATATCCCGCAGTTGTTTGTCGATGTCAATCGCCTCAAAGCGCAAGCAATGGGGGTTCCCCTAAGCGAGATTTTCACCACCATGCAGGCCCACCTGGGTTCGCTGTACGTCAACGATTTTAATAAATACGGCAAGTCCTACCAGGTGAAAATACAGGCCGACACCGAGTATCGTAGCAACGAAGCCGATTTACAGCACCTGCACGTGCGCAGCAACGGCGGAGACATGGTGCCTCTGGGGACATTGATAGAAACCTATCCCATCCTCGGGGCAGAGATTACCAGCCGCTACAATATGTACAGTTCTGCCCAGATCAACGCTTCACCGGCGCCAGGCTATAGTTCCAGCGAGGCGATAGGTGCTATCGAGCGCATTGTCAGGCAGGCCTTGCCCGATGGCTATGCCTATCAATGGACGGGTATCACGTTCCAGCAATTGGAGGCGGGTAACCTGGTGCCGGTGTTGTTTGCCCTCGCCCTGCTGTTTGTCTACCTGTTCCTGGTTGCCCAGTATGAAAGCTGGAGTATCCCGCTCGCCATTATTCTCTGCGTGCCGCTGGCCCTGCTCGGCGCGCTGCTGGCAATCGCGCTGACGGGAACTGCGATCAATCTTTACAGTCAGATAGGTATGGTTCTGCTGATCGGGCTGGCGTCCAAGAATGCCATTTTGATCGTCGAATTTGCCAAGGTGCAGCGCGAACGCGAGCACCAGGGGATCAGGGAGTCTGCGGTCAATGCTGCCCGTCTCCGGTTCAGGGCAGTCATTATGACGGCGTTATCTTTCATTCTTGGTGTATTACCGCTGGTATTTGCCTCCGGCGCTGGCGCGGCGAGCCGAATATCACTGGGCCTGAGTGTGTTTGGCGGAATGCTGATGGCAGCTCTGGTTGGCACCGTACTGGTGCCGGCGTTTTACGTCATGATTCAGACAGGGCGTGAGAGATTTCGCTCATCCTCTGTAAAATCAGGCGAATGACCCCATATTACTGCATTGGCTCCACTGTGTTTATAAGCCATAATTGGCGTTCAATTTGACAGGGTAAGAGAAATGACCAGATTGTCCCCGGTAAAGTTGCTGCTATTGTCGCTGCTTTTGCTACCCGCGCTGGCGGTGGCCAAAGCCCAAAGAATCCAACCCACCGCTGAGCAGATTGACGTGACGCCGGTGATTGTGGATGATCTGAGCAACCGGCACTACAACAAGCTGCCACTCGACAACAAGATGAGCATGATGCTGTTCGACACCTACGTCGATAATCTCGATCCGGCTCGGGCTTTTTTCCTGCAAAAGGATATCGACCGCCTCTGGCCGCTGCGCAAGAAGCTCGACGATCAGCTCAAGGCCGGGGATGTATCAGGCGGGTACGAAATCTACGATGTGTATCGCAAACGCGTTGTCAACCGACTCGAAAAGGTGATCGACGTACTTGAAACCGATTACGAGTCCTTTGACTTTGACATCGACGAGTCGCTCTATGTGGGCGACGACAAGAGCGATTGGCTGGCTAACGAAAAAGCCGCGGATGAACTGTGGCGCAAGCGGATTAAACACAGCATTCTTAATCTCAAGGTGACAGATAAGTCGGACGAAGAGATCCAGGAACTTCTGATCAAGCGTTTTAAGACCCGGCTGCACCAGACCGAGCAGATCCAGGCTGAGGACGTTTTCGAGATTTACATTAATACCTACGCCGCGCTCTATGACCCCCACACCAATTATTTTTCTCCACGTAGCCTGGAGAACTTCAATATTCGAATGAGTCTTTCCCTTGAGGGTATCGGTGCAGTCTTGAGCCAGGAAGACGAATACACAAAAGTCATTCGCATGGTGAAAGGTGGCCCCGCGGAACGCCAAAAAGAGCTCAAGCGCAACGACAAAATCGTAGCGGTAGGCCAGGACAAAAAAGGTGAACTGACTAACGTCATCGGCTGGCGGCTGGACGAGGTCGTGGAATTAATCCGCGGCCCGAAAGACAGCTTCGTGCGCCTTGAAATTTTACCGGACAAATCCGATGACCCCCAAAGCACCCGGATTATCCAGATCCAGCGAGGCAAGGTTGAACTGGAAGAGGAGACGGCCAGTAAAGAAGTGCGGGAAATCATCCAGGACGGTAAGGCACACAAAATCGGGATAATCGAAATTCCCGCTTTTTACCTCGACTTCCAGGCTTTCCGTGACGGCGATCCAGACTACCGCAGTACCACTCGAGATGTTTCCCGCCTGCTGGAAGAACTGGAAGAGGAGCAGGTTGAAGGCATTGTGATAGACCTGCGTGACAACGGCGGCGGCTCACTGCTTGAAGTCAACCAGCTCATCGGCTTGTTTATCGAAAACGGACCGACGGTACAGATTCGGCATGCCAATATGCGGGTCGAGCGCCAGGGCAAAATCAAGAAAACCACCTACTACGATCGCCCTTTGGTGGTGCTAACCAATCGCCTCAGCGCATCCGCGTCAGAGATTTTTGCAGGCGCTATCCAGGACTATCAACGCGGACTGGTGGTGGGTGGCCGCTCCTTTGGCAAGGGTACAGTGCAAGCGCTGTCGCCCCTGCCCCATGGCCAGCTCAAGATCACCCAGTCGAAGTACTACCGTATATCCGGCGAATCTACCCAACACCGAGGCGTGGTGCCGGATATCGAGTTTCCAGAGATATACGACCCGGCGGAAGTGGGTGAGAGCACCCTCGACGGCGCGCTGGGTTGGGACACTATCGCCCCGATGCGGCATCGCTATTACGGCAACCTCAATGTCATTATGGAGGAAATGCGCAACCGGCATTTGCAGCGCAGCAGTGTCGACCCCGATTTTGTCTACCTCAAAGACCAACTGGCACTGCGCCAGCAGAACCGGGAAATTGATACCGTTACCCTCAATGAAAAGAAGCGCCTGGAAGAGTCTCGCAAAAACCGCGAGCGTTTGTTGGCGATTGAAAATCGCAGGCGGGTGGCCAAGAATCTTGAGGTGCTGGAATCGTTAGACGATCTTGAAGAAATCGCTGACGAAGAAGCCGAAGAAAGCAGTGACGACGACCTTGCGCATAGCGATCCGGAAGACGATCTCTACGTTACGGAGGCTGCCTATATTCTGCTGGATATGAAGCAGCTCAATGAGTCGGTGGCAGTGCGCTAGCGATTGAGAAAGACACGGCACAAGCCCTGCTGCTCCGCTCAATTAGTGGCTCGTGGCCTTCGTTCTTCAATATGGAATTGTTAATTAACTGCTACGAACGGCGTAACAAAGGCAATCCGATTTGGCGATTGCCGGGTTCGACGTAATCATAAACAGCTTTAGCCCTGTCGCCGGAAATAGTTGCCCCCCTTCCTGCCGCAGGAAACTGTCGCGATAATTCTCGCCGCGACTGTTGACGACTTTAATGCCCTGCCAACCGGTTGCGGTGACCCAGCCCAGCGGCGTATCAGCGCAGACCTCACCAAAGTTAAAGTGTTCAATGTCGATTCGCAGGCATAAATCAGCATCGTCCATGGACTGCTCCGCGTAAGTAATACGCATACCCGGATCCAGTTCGAGACGCACCGGGTGGTGCAATACGTCCAGCGGCCAATCACTGTCGGGGGCCACGAACAGGTGTTGCAGCTTGAGATAACGTTGTAGCCCGTCGTAGGCCACCTGGTGGGAAGCCGGGTCCTGGCTGCCACCACACTCAATCGTCACCGTGGGAACCTCCCCGTCGCTCCGCTCCATCAGCGCCCCAAGCCTGAGGTCAGTAACGACCAGCCGCTCGGTAAACAGTGAAACCAGGGCATCGTGCTGACGGTCGTAAAATACCGCCACCCCAAACGAAGGCCCCATACCCGAGGTGTTATGGATATCGACTAATGCTTCCGGCTTGAATTGATGAATCAATGCCAACAAGCCATGAGCCAGTTTCCCTTCAGGGTCATCAAAGGGCTGGCGAAAACAGCGATTCAGGTCGCGTCTGCCAGGCAACTGGCGAAAGCTGAAGTACGGTTCACGCAAGGCAGCCTCGATATTCATTACGACGCAATAGATATCTACCGCTGGCGTCTCTCGAGGCTGGCTCAGCCAACGATGCAGGGCAATCGTTCCCGACGGTTCATTGCCATGTAAAAGTGTCACCACGAAGCGACAACGGCCACTATCAATGCCGGGGATCACCAGACAAACTGGTCCACCCAGTAGCCGTAAAAACTCCAGTTCGTTGCTCCCGAGTTCATTGGCCGGAGGGTCGTACCAGAGCGGGATGACAGGCACTATAGTAAGCTCCAGCGTGATACCGGTGCAGCACTTTCTACTTGCTTGATATAGTGCTGCAACATCAGCTGTGAGGCCGCTACCGAATCCATACCATCAGCCGCCAACTGGTCGAGAATCGCCAGTTGCCAACTGGACCCGGTGCAAACGGCCTCAAGTCTTTCTTCGATCACCCCCAGATAGATGTCTATCTCTGCTTCAGCAATCCCTATTCCTTGCAGCCCGTCTCGCGCTACTGGCAACAGCTGATGCACCAGCTCCAGCAGCGAGATTTCACGCAATTGCTGATGTTTCAAATCGGGCCATACCAGCTTCGCGCGATGGCCATACTGAGCCGCCCGGTAAAAGTTGTGTTTGGCGTAGGCAAAGGGCATTGCGGGCAACACCGTCTCGAGTAGCGGGCGCAAGCCCTCAGCCAGGCCAATATAGAATGCGGCATTGGCAAACATATCGATACTACTCGGGCCGGCTGGCAGGGCTCTCAATTCAAGTCGCAGGTGACCACCATCGGCTGGGTCATATACGGGTCTTAGCCAGGGCCAAACCGAGTTATGGTGCATCCGCAGTTCGTCAAGGTCGGGGGCACTGCCACTTTTTATCTGTGCACGATAATCGGTTGTGCTACAAACCGGCAACAACGCAGGATGAATGGCCGCTGTTTCGGCAAACAGCTCATAGGCCGAACGTCGTGCCCAGCCCTGGCCGAAACTTACCCGCGCGGGCCGCCGCCAATGTTGATTCCCGGTTCGACTGTCGATGGAATGCTTGAACAACGGTATCCGGGTTTCCTGCCATAAGCGATGGCCGAACAGGGTTGGAGAATTGCACGCCAGGCCCATCACCGCGGGGCTTGCCAACAGCAAGGCGTTGTAGACATCAACAAAATCCCGGTTCACTACTCGATAGTGAAACTGGAACGAGGTATTGGCGCCCTCCATGGTAACGTCGCTGCGCTTCAAGAGTAGCGGCGGATCGCCATCAATATGAATTTTGAAATCGCCACCGCCAAGGCGTTTCAGGCCCTGGCACAAGGCATGGTAACGTGGCAGATCAGTCATCCAGTGCGGACCAAAATCTTCGACGCGCAGTGTCGGGCAAATACCGATGGGAACGATTTTGGCCTGTTGCCGGGCGGCGGTAGTCGCAAGCCTGTCCAATGCCAGGTCAAGACCCTGCTGCAATTCGCTAAAAGGCCTGGCACTTTCAATTACCGGAGCAAGATTGTATTCGAGATTGAAGCGATTCAGTTCAAGCGTAAGTCGCGGGTCGTTGTGCTGGCGCTGTATCGCCTGGTTTATAGGTAGGACACTGCCATCAGTGCCAACGATATAAAGTTCGACCTCGGCCCCCCATGATTGACTTTCACCACCAAATGCAGGGTCCTGCAGGACCTGCTTGAGTAGTTCCAGGTTTTGCCACAGTCGACGGGAGAATTGCCTGTAGTCGGCCTCGCTGAACGTTGCTTTGTCTATAGCCAAACCCACTTGCTGGATCGCTCTTATTGGTACGCTATGAGGAAAAATGCGGCCATTATCGGGCTGCCTCACGCATGGTGACAAACTCCTCCGCGGCGGTTGGATGAATCCCTACAGTGCTATCAAGGACACTCTTGGTGATGCCGGCTTTCAGCGCCGCGGCAAAACCCTGGATAATCTCACCTGCATCTTCACCTACCATGTGCATGCCAACCACCCGATCACTGCTGCGCTCGACCAATATTTTCATATAGGTTCGGCTTTGACTCCCGCCAAGGGTATTTTTCATATGGGTGAAATTGCTTTCAAACACGCTGATCTCACCCAATGTCGCGCGTGCCTTCTCTTCAGTAAGACCGACACAGGCAATATTGGGCTGGCTGAAGACGGCGGTGGGGATATAGTCATAATCCAGGGGCTCGGCGCCCCCCCCAAATAAATGCCGTGCCAGCACCATACCTTCCGCCAGTGCCACCGGGGTCAATTCCTGGGTATGAATGACATCCCCCAAGGCATAAATTGAAGGCACACTACTTTGGTAGAAGTCATCGACGTCGACAGTGCCTTTGGGCGTGAGGCGTACATCAACAGTTTCGAGCCCGAGATTATGGAAGTTGGGCTTGCGGCCGGTGGCATAAAGCACTGCATCTGCTTCAATCTCTCGCCCATCGCTTGTGCTTACCGCAAGTCTGCCGCTATCGGTTTTATGGATATTCTGAATATTGGTGTTGAGTGAAACCTGCACTCCCTTGCGCGCAACTTCTTCAGTGATGACTTCGCGTACCGAAAGGTCGAAGTGACGCAACAAGACCTCACCCCGATAAACCTGGTGAATCTCGACACCCAGGCCGTTGAAAATGCCGGCAAACTCGATCGCGATATAACCACCGCCCACCACCACCATCTTTTTAGGTAACTGGGGCATATCAAATACCTCGTTGGAGCTGATCACGTGCTCCTTGCCGGGGAAATCCGGGATATAAGGCCAGCCTCCAGTAGCGATCAGAATATACTTTGCGGACAACTGGCGTTCGCCGTTAACGTCCACGCTGTGGGGGCCGGTAATCCGGCCGTGACCGTCGATAATATCAACCTCAGCGGACCCGAGAATGTTCTGGTAGATCCCGTTGAGCCGCGCTATCTCGGCAGCCCGATTGCGTTTGAGGGTTTCCCAGTCAAACACTTGCTCGCCGCCACTCCAGCCAAAGCCCTTGGAATCCTTGAATGATTCGGAAAAATGCGAAGCATAGTAATAAAGTTTCTTCGGCACGCAGCCGACATTGACACAGGTGCCACCCCAGTAGCGGTCCTCAATAATGGCTACTTTTGCGCCATAGCCAGCCGACATTCTCGCGGCCCGTACGCCGCCGGAACCACCGCCAATCACTACCAGGTCGTATTCGTATTCACTCATCTTCAATTACTCTTGCTGTGGGCGTCGGTGCCGAACCAGGCGAGACGACTACGAAGCACAACGACCTCGCCGACGATCAATAACGTGGGTGCGCGAGGTTTCGCCGCGCTAATGATATCAACGAAATTATCAAGTTGCCCGCAAAATACGCGTTGCCCGGAGGTAGTCCCCTGCTCTACCAGTGCGATTGGGGTATTGCTCGCACGCCCATGGGCCATCAATTGGTCACAGATGGTCGGCAGGCCAGTGAGCCCCATGTAGAACACCACGGTCTGGTCCGGGTTCACCAGCTCGCTCCAGTTTAAGTCTGTGGTGCCGTTTTTCAAATGACCTGTCACAAAACGCACAGACTGGGCGTAGTCTCTGTGGGTTAGCGGGATCCCGGCATAGCAGGCGCAACCCGAGGCGGCGGTAATACCGGGAACAACCTGAAAGGGAATGCCCTGCCCCGCTAACTGTTCAATTTCTTCACCGCCGCGACCAAAAATAAACGGGTCCCCGCCCTTAAGGCGCAATACCTTTTTACCCGCCAGTGCGTGCTGCAACAACAGTTCATTAATTTCCCGCTGGGGCAGCGCATGATCACTTTTTGCCTTACCGACATAAATGCGTTCAGCATCTGCGCGGCACATATCAACAATAACCGGTGCAACCAGGCGGTCGTAAAGTACTATATCGGCTTGCTGCATCAAGCGATAGGCTTTAAAGGTGAGTAAGTCCGGATCACCGGGGCCGGCTCCCACCAGGTAAACCTCACCCCCTGGGGGCGTCCCGCCCGAGCGAATTGCCTGCGTAAGCAGGGCATCAGCCTCGTCGGTTCGACCAGCCAGCACCATTTCTCCCGGCGGGCCCTGGAGCACCTCTTCCCAAAAATATCGGCGCTGTGCCGGCACTGGAATCGATCGCTTAACCACTTCCCGAAATCTGGCGGCGAAGTCTGCCAACTTGCCGTAGTTGCCGGGTATGGTCGATTCAAGGCTGGCGCGCAGCATACGGGTGAGTACCGGCGAGCCGCCTCCGCTGCTTATTGCTATGGTTATAGGCTCGCGATCGACGATAGCGGGGAAAATTGCACTGCAAAGCGCAGGCTGGTCTACCACGTTCACCAGGATGCGTCGGGCCTTGCATAGCTCAGAGATACGCTGGTTGATTTTGCGAGCATCTGTGGCAGCAACCACCAGCTGCTTATTTTCGAGGTCTGCGTCTTCGAACGCTCGTTGGCACACCGAGCCGCCAGCCTCAAGCACCGAGGCCCGCAATGCAGGATTAACCTCCAGCGCCACAAGCGTAACCCTGGCTCCGGATTTTATCAGCTGGCGCGCCTTGCGAAGGGCTACCTCACCACCGCCCACCAATAACACCGGTTGGCTATGGACATTGACGAACAGTGGTAAGTATTGCATTTTTCGAGGCACCGCAACGCTATATTTTTTCAGTACCACCCATATAGGGCCGCAACGCCTCGGGAACCTCGACACTGCCGTCGGCTTGCTGGTAGTTCTCCAACACGGCAACCAGTGTGCGCCCCACGGCCAGCCCTGAGCCGTTTAGGGAGTGCAAGTACTCCGGCTTGCCACTAGCGGGATTGCGCCAGCGCGCTTTCAGCCGTCGCGCCTGGTAGTCGCCAAAATTACTGCAAGAACTGATTTCGCGATACGCCTGCTGGCCCGGCAGCCAAACTTCGAGGTCGTAGGTTTTCTGCGCCGAGAAGCCAAGGTCACCGCCGCAAAGAATAACTTTGCGATAGGGCAGACAGAGCTTCTGCAGAATAGATTCGGCATCAGTTGTCAGTTGTTCCAGAGCCTTATCGGACTCGGCCGGCGCCACCATTTGCACCAGCTCTACTTTCTCGAATTGGTGCTGGCGAATCATGCCGCGGGTATCTTTACCGTGGCTGCCGGCCTCACTGCGAAAACAAGGGCTGTGACAAACCATTTTGAGTGGCAAGGTCTCGGCAATTTCTTCGCGCATAATGTTGGTTACCGGGACTTCGGCAGTTGGTATAAGGTACAGGTCCTGGTCGGTCTCGAGTTTGAACAGGTCGTCTTCAAACTTCGGCAGCTGACCAGTCCCCTCGAGTGATTTGCTGTTAACAATGTACGGCACATTGACTTCGGTGTAGCCGTGTTCAGTGGTATGAGTATCCAGCATCAATTGAATCAGCGCCCGGTGCAAGCGCGCCAGCGGGCCCTTCAACACGGCGAAACGGGCGCCGGTAATTTTCGCCGCGGCATCGAAGTCCAGCAGTCCGTTTGCGTCGCCCAGTGCCACGTGGTCCCGCGGAGCAAAGTCGAATTCCCGGGGTTCACCCCAGCGACTCACCTCGATATTGTCTGCCTCGCTATTGCCCGCAGGCACATCGGGTTGTGGCACATTGGGAATACTCATCAGGAGTTGGTCGATTTGCTCCTGCACCATGCGCGACTGTTCAACCAGGTCATCGAGCTGCTGCGAGATGCGTTGCAGGGTTTCACTAACGATTTGTTTTGCCTCGTCAACCGACATACCCTGTTTTACCAGTTCGCCGATGGTTTTGGAGGCAGTTTTGCGCTCTGCCAGTAACTGTTGGCTATCCATGTCCAATTGTTTGCGCCTGGCGTCCAAAGCGCTGAAGTTAGCAATGTCTAATCGGTAGCCTTTTACGGCGAGGCCGGTAGCGACCTGGTCGGGATTTTTTCGAATACGTTTGATGTCGAGCATAGTAATTCCGCTTAGAAAAATTGACGTGCGACCCAAATAGCGCAAGTGGTGGCACTGAGGCACAAAATGACGGTACCCAACACATAGGCCAGGCTCAGCCAGGGGTGCCCGCGCTCAAAAAAAGTGATGGCTTCGAGTGAGAAAGAAGAAAAGGTAGTGAACGCTCCAAGCATGCCTACCATCAAAAGACTCTTGAGTTGCGGATGCCAAAGTTCTTTCTCCATCACATACACGTAGACTACACCCATCACCGACGAGCCGAGGATATTGACCAACATGGTACCTATATGCACGGTGTGATGAATTTCAAACACGCGATTGAAATAGCTCGATAGCAAAAACCTTGAGACCGCACCGAGGGCGCCTCCCATAGCCACTATCGTTATGGTCAGCCCTAACGATGGCATGATTTAGCGTGCATAGCGGCGCTGGTCGCTGTTTAGGTCAAGCGAGCGAAGATACTGCAGCTTTTCTGCAATTTTCTTCTCCAGACCTCGATCTACCGGTTGATAAAACTGCTGGTGGGTGAGTTCCTGTGGCAGGTAGCTTTCACCCGCGGCGTAGGCGCCGGGTTCGTCGTGGGCATAGCGATAGCCTTCACCGTAGTCCATGCTCTTCATCAAACCGGTAGGCGCATTCCTCAGATGCATAGGCACCTCATAGTCCGGCCCATTGCGCACCAACTCTCGCATCGCCTTGAAAGCGTTGTAAACAGCATTGCTCTTGGCGGCGCTGGCAAGGTAGATAACCGCCTGCGCCAGGGTGAGTTCACCCTCGGGACTGCCCAAACGCTCGACGCTATCCCAGGCATTGAGTGCAATTGCGAGCGCGCGTGGGTCTGCATTGCCGATATCCTCGCTCGCCATACGCACCAGGCGCCGGGCAATATACAGCGGATCACAACCTCCTTCGAGCATGCGTAACAGCCAATAGAGCGCGCCGTCGGGGGATGATCCCCGCACTGCTTTGTGCAAGGCCGATATCTGTTCGTAGAATAGGTCACCGCCCTTATCGAAGCGGCGGACATCGCCACTGAAAAGCTGCTCGGCGAGTTGCACACTGATTTGCACCGAGCCGTCGGGCTGACGCCCAAGATCCGAAGCGATTTCCAACAGGTTGAGCGCGCGCCTGGCATCGCCATCGGCAACCCGGGCAATCTGTTCCAGCATGTTGCCCTCTACCTGAACCCGGGTGTCACCCAGAGGGCTGCGCGGGTCTTGCAGGGCGTTTTCGAGAATGCTCACAATAGTGTCAGCTTGCAGTGCTTTGAGCACATACACGCGACAGCGTGAAAGCAAGGCATTATTCAGCTCAAAGGATGGGTTCTCGGTTGTCGCACCGATAAAAACAATGGTGCCGTCTTCGATATGCGGCAGGAATGCATCCTGCTGCGCTTTGTTAAACCGATGCACTTCATCGATGAATAAAATAGTTTTACGGTCGCCGAGACCTTTATGCTGGCGTGCCACAGCGATCGCCTGGCGAATTTCCTTTACGCCACTGAGCACCGCAGAAAGGGTTTCAAAATGTGCATCCACGCAACGAGCGATGAGTCTTGCCAGGGTTGTTTTGCCAACACCCGGGGGGCCCCAGAATACCATCGAGTGTACCTGTCCCGCTTCCAGTGCTTCGCGCAGCGGCATTCCGGCACCAAGAATATGCTGCTGGCCGCAGAATTCTTCAAGCGTTTGCGGCCTGACTGACGCGGCCAGGGGCTGATAGCCGCTCTCACTGAACAGGTTCTCACTCATCTCGCAGCACATCCACGCCCTCGGGCACCACGAAATCAAACAGGCCCGGGGCAAGGTCAGGGTTCAGCTCAATAGCTGTGAACTCGAGCTGGGTGGTCTGGCCGAGGGTATCTTCCAAAACCAGCCGGGTCAATTTTCCATTTTTCAATTCAACCCGCATGGCCCGGAACAGGCTTTGTTCGTTGCGCGGCGTCAATTCGAATTGACCATCTATCTCAACGACCTGGTAGCGTGCGCCGATGGATGCGATATCGCCACTGAGCAATAGCGCCGGTGTCCCGCCGAGGTCATCATTGTAAGGACTGACCACAACCTGTTGCAGGTCTTCCTCGTAGCGCCATACCTGGCTGCCATCGACCACGATAAGCTGGGCAAAGGGGGCACGACTCTCCCAGCGCAGTTTTCCCGGCCGCGCTGCCATCAGGACCCCTTCGCTCTGCTGTACCAGGTCTTTATCCTGGTCAAAGATCTGTTGTTGAAACTGGGCGCGATAACTGCTGATTTCGGCCAGTGACTGGCTGAGTGACTGCAGGGCATCGGCATAGGCCTGGCCAGCGACCAGGCATAACAGCAGGGTTATCCCGCGCGGCAGCAAATCGGATAGTCGCGACACATTTAGTCTCCTGGAGGTGAAGGGGCCAGTACTTCGCGCTGCCCGTTAGTGCCCATGGAACTGACCACGCCAGCCTGCTCCATGGTTTCGATCATCCGCGCCGCTCGATTATACCCAATTCGCAGTTTGCGCTGGACTGCCGATATTGACGCTTTACGGCTTTGCAAAACAAATTGGACCGCTTCATCGTAAAGGGGTTCGCTTTCCGGGTCATCATCACCGCCACCACCGCTACCGGGGTTGCTGTAGCCGGGCACGAATTCATTGGCGCCGTCTTCAAGTAGATCGTCGATGTAGTTGGGCTGGGCGCGCTGCTTCCAGTCCTCCACCACCCGATGGACTTCGTGATCATCAACGAAAGCGCCATGCACGCGCACCGGTAACCCGCTACCCGGCGGCAGGTAAAGCATATCGCCGTGTCCCAATAGCTGTTCGGCACCGCCCTGGTCAAGAATGGTGCGAGAATCAATTTTTGAGGAAACCTGGAAGGCAATGCGGGTGGGAATATTGGCTTTTATCAAGCCTGTGATAACGTCAACCGAGGGCCGCTGGGTGGCCAGGATCAGGTGAATCCCCGCCGCCCTCGCCTTCTGGGCAATCCGCGCAATAAGTTCTTCAACCTTCTTGCCAACAATCATCATCATGTCGGCAAACTCGTCGATCACCACTACGATTATTGGCAGTGGCTCAAGAATAGGAGCCTCGGTAATCTCCGGCATTCCAACGCCAACCGCGTGGGGATCAAACTGCCACAGGGGATCTGCGATCGGGTTGCCGCTGTTTTTGGCCTCCTTGATCTTGCGGTTATAGCCTTGCAGGTTTCTCACCCCCAGTGCGGCCATTTGCTTGTAGCGCCGCTCCATTTCCCCAACACACCAGCGCAAGCCACTGGCGGCATCTTTCATGTCGGTAATAACTGGCGTCAGCAGATGGGGGATGCCGTCATAAATCGACAACTCCAGCATTTTGGGATCGACCATGATGAGACGAACTTCTTCCGGACTGGCTTTATACAGCAAGCTCAGCAGCATGGCGTTTACGCCTACCGATTTACCTGAACCGGTGGTACCGGCAACCAGCAAGTGAGGCATCTTGGCCAGGTCGGCAATAACTGGCAGACCCGCAATATCATGGCCCAGGGCCAAAGATACCGGAGACCGCGCCTCATCGTAGGCCTTGGATGACAGCACCTGGGAGAGGAATACCATTTCGCGGTCTTCATTGGGAATTTCGATGCCGACATAGGACTTGCCGGGTATAACCTCCACCACCCTTACACTCACCACCGACAGCGACCTTGCCAGATCTTTTGCAAGGTTGCTGATGCGACTGACCTTTACCCCGGGTGCCGGATCTATTTCAAAACGGGTAATGACGGGACCAGGATAGACATCGCGCACGACTGCTTCAATCCCGAAATCGTCCAGCTTGTGCTCGAGCCGACGTGACAGACTAGTCAGAGCCTCTTCTGAATAACCTTTTTTATCTGCTGCCTTAGGTTTATCCAGCAATGAAAGCGGCGGCAGTTCGCCACTGCCATCAGAGGCAAACAGGTTGACCTGCTTTTCTTTAAACACCCGTTTGCCCTGCTCTACCACTTTTGCCGCCGGCAAAATTTGTGGCTGGGGCTTGCGGTCTTCTTTCTTCTTTTGCGCTTTAAAGGTTTGCTGGCGCTGTTGTTTCAGTGCTTGCTGAGCCTTGCGCTCCTGCCAGCGGCCACGCAAATTACTGCCTTTTTGTTGTAACCAGTTGCCAAAGCTCAGGGTTAAACGACCGATCTGCTCCATTAGCCTGAGCCAGGACAGCCCGGTAAAAATGGTTACGCCGAATAACAGCAGAGCCAGCAACAGCAGTCTTGCACCTGTGATATTAAAAGCGTTGAGGCAGGCATCACCGACCGCGACGCCGAGAATGCCGCCGGCCCCCTCTGGTAACTGAGTGCTCGGATCAACATTGATATGAGAGAGACCCGTGGCACTCACCATCACCAGGGTAAACCCCAGCAGTCGCATTGAAAAATGGAAACCGTCGAAGCCCTGTAACTGATGCCGTTCGCGCAATATCAGCCAGGCGCGATAGCCGAGCATGATTGGAAACAGGAACGCCATATACCCAAACAAAGTGTAAAAGATATCGGCAATATAGGCACCCGTGATGCCGCCGGCATTGCGTATCGTGTCGCCGCTCCCGGTCGTCGACCAACCAGGGTCGGCAGCTTGATAGGTACTCAGGGCGATAAACACATAGATACAGACCGCTGCAAGACCAATGAAAGCGCCTTCCCGCAAGCGATAGACAAACTGCTCAGGTATGCCCTTTTTTGCCGGTTCTGCTTTCGCGCTGGCTTTTCGTTTTGCCAATGTACTGAACACCCCTTTGGTTGCGAGTTTTGATTTTGATTTGCATCGCTAAATGCTGCTTGAGGAACTGTTGATCAGACAAATTATGGCTTTTAAACCTTTATCTATCAAACAGATAAATATTTTTGTTGCAGTGATTTGTGGGCTTCAGACCGGCTCTGGAAGGCGGCAAATATGCAGTCCCAAGCATTTTGCGACCGCATTATAACGGCTACTGGCTTTTTGGTGTTGTATTTGTTCAAATTGCGCCAACCCGCGCCCAGCTAATAAACAGATCCGCAGCCAACAGGCGCTTTTGGCCGCTCCCCGACCCGTGAGCCGGCGATTTTTATGACTTTTATCAATGGGAATAGCTGCATGACTGATACACAGCACCACCAACTGATCATTCTGGGCTCAGGCCCCGCCGGCTACAGTGCCGCGGTTTATGCCGCCCGTGCCAACCTGTCCCCGGTACTGCTAACCGGGATGCAGCAAGGTGGGCAATTAACCACCACCACCGATGTCGATAACTGGCCCGGCGATGACGAGGGCGTGCAGGGTCCAGAGCTTATGATGCGGATGCAAAAGCATGCCGAGCGTTTTGATACACAGGTACTTTTTGATCACATTCATACCGTCGCTCTGCAGCAGAGGCCTTTTATGTTACACGGCGACCAGGGAAGCTATAGCTGCGACGCCCTGATTATCGCTACCGGCGCCTCTGCCCAATACCTGGGGCTGGATTCGGAACAGGCTTTTATGGGCAAAGGCGTGAGTGCCTGTGCGACCTGCGACGGCTTTTTTTACCGGCAGCAAAAGGTGGTTGTTGTAGGGGGTGGTAATACTGCGGTTGAAGAAGCCCTTTACCTGTCGAATATATGCAGCGAAGTTATCCTGGTCCACCGGCGAGATGCCTTGCGTGCCGAAAAGATGCTGCAGGCAAAGCTGATGGAGCGGGTAGAAAATGGCAATATCACTATGTGCTGGAGTCATGAACTGGACGAAGTCCTGGGTGACGACAGCGGCGTAACCGGGGTGCGATTGAGAAATAGCAAAGACGGTAGCACTCAGGATATCGACGTTTCCGGTGTATTTATTGCCATTGGCCATACTCCCAACACCGAAATATTCGCCGACCAGCTGACTATGCGTGACGGCTACATCACTGTGCAAAGCGGTACTGAAGGCAATGCCACCGCGACCAGTGTCGAAGGTGTATTTGCCGCCGGCGATGTGGCAGACCATGTTTACCGTCAGGCGGTCACCTCGGCGGGATCTGGCTGTATGGCTGCCCTGGATGCAGAAAAATATCTTGATGCCAAACGTGGCTAACAGGCCTGCTGCCATTCGTTGGCTGGATCCGCAGAGTCTGGATTTTCCAGACCCGCAAACGGCATTGCAGCAGCCTAATGGACTGCTGGCAATCGGCGGTGACCTCTCGGTAGAGCGCCTGCTATATGCCTACCGCCAGGGCATTTTTCCCTGGTATGAAGATCCCCAACCGATTCTCTGGTGGTCACCAACTCCCCGTGCAGTGCTATTGCCAGAGCGGTTGCATATATCTCGCTCGCTGCGTAAGGTTATTAATTCCGGCAAGTTTACCGCTTCGATCGATTGTCAATTTGAGCGGGTATTGGAGTGCTGCGCCAGCTTGCGCCAATATCGGGAGGGAACCTGGATAACACCGGCGATGTCTCATGCTTACAACGCCCTGTTTGCGTTGGGCTATGCCCACTCCATTGAGATTCTGCACCAGGGAGAACTGGTGGGAGGTCTATATGGTGTTGCTCTGGGGCAGGTTTTTTACGGTGAGTCGATGTTCAGTCTGCATAGCAATGCCTCCAAGGTCGCCCTGTTCGTGTTGTGCGAGACGATGCAACGGCGAGGAGGTCGGCTGATAGACTGCCAGGTAATGAGCGATCACCTGCGCTCGATGGGTGCCAGCGGCTGGTCGCGAGGGGATTTTATGTTTGCCCTGGAGAAATATGCTCGAGCTCCCGACACTCCGGGGCGTTGGGAACTGCCAGAAGATCTGGTGCCATTGACGACTCGGCCGTGCACAAATTGAACGATCTGCAAATCTATGCAACCTACCCTCACCCTTGCAGCTACCTCATTGGCGAGGAAGCCACCACTGCATTTGTCGATCCGCAACAACAGATTGACAAGGCACTTTACAGCAGGCTGTCAGAAAACGGCTTTCGCCGCAGCGGGCCTCATATTTACAAACCGCACTGTAAGCATTGCAGTGCCTGTATTCCCAGCCGGGTGCCATTGGCTGACTTTAGTACCCAACCGCACCCAGCGCAAGCTGCTGAATCGCAATAGTGACCTTCAGCTGAAGACGCTGGATAGTATCAATGAAGACATGATCTATCGCCTCTACCACGATTATATCTGCAAGCGCCATGCTGATGGCGATATGTTCCCACCCTCGCGCGAGCAGTACAATTCGTTCCTCACCCATGAAGCCGGACTGACTCGCTACTTTGGTTTTAGCCTCGAAGATCAGCTGGTCGCTGTCGCTGTCGCTGACCAACTGGACCACGGATTGTCAGCGGTCTATACCTTTTATGACTGCAATTTTGACCGCCGCAGCCTGGGCACCTGGGCAATATTGCGCCAGATTGAGCTGGCTCGAGAGATGGGGCTCGACTACTTGTATCTCGGCTACTGGATAGCCCAGAGCCCGAAAATGGCCTACAAAAGTGCGTTTCAGCCACTCGAAATTTTCCGTAACGGCCAATGGAGAACAATGATCGCGGTTGAATAAGCTTTGATTTTTGTCTCAATTTGTGGAGAATGCGCGCTGCTCATGGAAAATTGGCGTATTTGCAATTATCGGCCAGTCGCCCATACACTCAAATAGAACAGGAAACACCTTGGATGGCAAAAGAAGACCAGATCGAAATGGAAGGGGAAGTCATTGACACTCTTCCCAACACAACCTTTCGGGTGAAGCTCGAAAACGGTCATGTGGTTACTGCCCACATTTCTGGCAAGATGCGCAAGAATTATATCCGTATTTTGACTGGCGATAAGGTAAAAGTTGAGCTCACTCCCTACGATCTCAGCAAAGGCCGCATCACTTATCGTGCTCGTTAATACTCTCCTGGTGGGTTCCATCCCGGCCAGCTCGTTATCAATTCCGCGCTTCAATATACCGCTATATTTTAAACTCCTGCGCCATCGAAGGCACTGCCACATCCCAGCCTAATTGCTGCTCGATGCGACAGCGGAAGTGATCGATAGCATTTTCTTCACCGTGCACGAGAAAGCACTTTTTCGGCCGCAGGTCCCGAGTCTGTTGCAGCCACTTTAGCATTTCATTGTAATCGGCATGCGCTGACAGCCCGTCCAGGTTTTCGATCTGGGCCCTTACACGCACATACTTGCCATGGATTCTGACCTCCTTCTCGCCATCCAGGAGACGGCCACCGCGTGTTCCGCCAGCCTGGTAGCCAACAAACAGCACTGCATTTTTTTTGTCTGGTAACAAGCGCTTGAGGTGATGCAAAACCCTCCCCCCGGTAGCCATCCCGCTGGCAGAAATAATAATATGTGGATACCTGATGTCATTGAGACCGATGGATTCCTGGACGTCCCTGGTGTAAGTAACCTTGGAAAAAACGTCACGACAGGCACTGTCGCTAATGCGGTGCTCGTCAGGGTAGTGGCAAAAAATGCGCGACGCGTCGATCGCCATGGGGCTGTCAAGAAAAATGGGCAGCTCAGGAATCTGGCCGTTTGCCATGAGGTCTGCCAATAGGTAGATAATGGATTGTGCCCGACCCACTGCAAAGCTCGGAATCAAAAGTACGCCACCTTGATGGCTCACCTGGTTGACAATCGCAGCCAAAGGCTCGCGGGGATTATCGCCCTTGTGCAGCCGGTTGCCATAGGTAGATTCGAGTACCAAGTAATCGCACACCGGTACCGGTTCAGGTGGCCTCATCAACACGTCGTCCTGGCGCCCGACATCGCCACTAAATACGATGCGTTTACCCTGGCTTTCGACACAAACCATACTTGACCCCAGTATGTGTCCAACCCTGAGGAACCGCAGCGTCAGGTCACCGATAGTGAGCGGTTCGTCATAATGGCAGCTGACAAATTGCTGCAACGCACGGATAGCATCCTGCTTGGTGTAAAGAGGACGGGCAGGCTTGTGCTTGGTGCCACCGGTGCGATTGAGAAAGGCAGCATCTTCTTCCTGCAGGTGGCCACTGTCGGGTAGTAGTAATTTACACAGATCCTCGGTGCCTGCAGTGCAATAAACGGGGCCCGTGAAGCCGTCTCGCGTAAGTACCGGCAGATACCCGGAATGGTCGATGTGCGCGTGGGTAAGCACCACCGCATCGAGTGTCCTGGTGTCCAGTGGCAGGGGATCCCAGTTTTTTAGGCGGAGGTATTTGTAACCCTGGAACAACCCGCAATCGAGCAAAATTCGGGTAGTGCCAGTCTCCAGTAAAAAGCGTGAGCCCGTGACCGTATTCGTGGCGCCAAGAAATTGTATTTTCATAGCTTAATGTTCCCGGTGTCCATGTCGCATGGCTTGTAGTGTTGGAACAGGCCTAATCTGAAAGGTAATACTCAACAGTGGAAACAACCCGTACTTTTTTGATATGCGGGGTGTTGCTATCGCGGTCATTGATAGAAAATTGACCCTGACTGGCTTTCTTGATCTTTCCCAATTCACTGTCGGAGTCGCGGGCAAACTGCATTGCTACTTCCCGTGCATTGCGGGTAGCCTCCTCGACCATCGCCGGTTTGAGTTGATTGAGTCCTGAATAACCGAAGCGGGTTTGGTCACCGTATTGGGCCCCGCCCAGCACGATCCCCTGCTTTCCGAGATTGATAATCTTACTCATTGTTGTTCGCGCATTGTCGATCTTGCTGGAGTAGACAGTAATGACAATATTGGCGGTGTAGCGATACTCAACGGCAGCGGAATTGCCAAAGTTCTGCGCTTTTTTGTCGACAATCGTGGGAGGTGCCACGGAAACTTCATCTGCATTAAAGCCATTGTCCTGCAGGAAAGACCTTACCACCGCGGTATTTCTTTCAATATCGGCAACCAGTTGGGGTAAGTCGTTACCCACTTCGCTGAAACGGATAGGCCAGATTACGATATCAGACTCAACCTCCCTCTCGGCCAGCCCTTTGACAACCACAGTGCGTTCCAGCGACTTCAGCTTGACAGCTGCACCGCTGAGTTGCATGCCGAGACCCAGCGCTCCCAGGCAAAGTAGGCCGCCCAATACTGCGGCAGCGATTATTCCTAGTCCACGCATAAATCTACCTCCTGAGCTATAACAGGGCCCAGTATACACAATGCATTATTTATTGACTCTGGCGGGTGACAACTTGAAAGGATTGTCGGATAAACGTGAGCTCTGGCCCTGCTCTGTGGCGAACCTTAGGTTTTTACTCGACGATTTCGCGATTGGCGCCGGTTGCTGTCGTTGCTGCCGATCTGGGCGCCGTGATTTTCGCCGTAAGGGGAACGCCGATCGTCCTGGCGCCGGTCATCAAGATAGTCGTAGTGACAACGGCAATTGCTTTTGTCACAGCCCGGTAGTGGCAGTGACGGCGCGTCGGCAGCAAGAAACACCTGGTCCTGTAGCGATTTTGCCGCTTCACAAGCACTGAAGCTCGACGATATGGTGACCGAAGACCAGCTTTCTCCCTGTTTGGGTGACCCTGAGGAAAGCTTTGCAGGTGCCGAGTGAGCCAGTTTGCCTGGCTTGCCCGCTTTTTTTGAAGTCGCGGCTCCGCTCCTGATTCGCATCAATACCCAGCCCACCCCGACTAGTGCAAAGACAAGCAGCAGTGCTTTGACCATGACTATCTTCCCTGTTTTGTTTGCTCTCTAAGCAACCGAATCACGTGATAACCGGCCTCAGCCATCATAGTGCCGGCTCGGGCTTGCCTGCTTTCGGCCTGGCCTCGGCAGTCAATACCAGTTCGCCTGAATCGGCATCGGTGGTCAGGTACACAGTACCACCATTCTCTGCCAGATCGCCAAAGAGTACCAATTCAGCCAGGGGCTTTTTAATTTGCTCTTTGATGACTCGTGCCAGGGGCCGTGCCCCCATTTTCTCGTCATAGCCGTTCTTGACGAGCCAATGCCTGGCATTGTCATCCACCTCGATGACGACGCGCTTCTCGTCCAATTGTGCCTGCAGCTCAACCAGGAACTTATCGACCACGGTCAAAACCACCGCTTCGCTGAGTGGCGCAAACTGGATAATGGCATCAAGCCGGTTGCGAAACTCGGGGGTAAACGTCTTGGTTACCACTTCCATGGCGTCAGTGCTGTGGTCCTGGTTGCTAAAACCGATTGACCGCCGCGCCGCAGATTCGGCACCAGCATTGGTAGTCATGACCAGAATTACATGACGAAAATCAGCCTTGCGGCCGTTGTTGTCAGTTAGCGACCCATGATCCATCACCTGCAGGAGTATATTAAATACATCCGGGTGGGCCTTCTCTATTTCATCAAGTAACAACACAGCATGCGGGGTCTGCGTTACCGCATCGGTTAACAGGCCGCCCTGATCAAACCCCACATACCCGGGAGGCGCACCGATCAAGCGGGAGACAGTGTGGCGCTCCATATATTCAGACATATCGAAACGCAGTAGCTCAACCCCAAGAACCTGCGCTAACTGACGACAGACCTCTGTTTTCCCCACCCCGGTGGGGCCGGCAAACAGAAACGAACCTACCGGCTTTTCTGCTGCATTGAGACCTGCCCGGGAAAGCTTGATGGCGGTCGACAGTGCATCGATAGCTGGATCTTGACCGAATATAACCATTTTGAGGTTTTGGTCGAGATTGCGCAGTACTTCTTTGTCCGATGTGGATACGCTTTTGGGTGGAATGCGAGCAATTTTGGAGATGACTTTTTCAATGTCACCGACGCTAATGGTTTTTTTGCGTTTGCTTTCGGGTAGCAGATTTTGATAAGCCCCGGCTTCATCGATAACGTCAATCGCCTTGTCTGGCAGAAAGCGGTCAGAAATGTAACGCTCGGAGAGCTCAGCAGCGGTTTTTAACGCTCGATCCGTGTATCGCACGCCATGATGTTCCTCGAAACGCTCCTTCAGGCCTTTGAGAATGGCATAGGTGTCATCTACGGATGGTTCCAACACATCCACTTTCTGGAACCGACGTGACAGGGCCCGGTCTTTCTCAAAGATACCGCGGTACTCCTGGAATGTCGTTGAACCGATGCAGCGCAACTCCCCTGAGCTGAGCAAAGGTTTGATCAAGTTGGAGGCATCCATTACGCCACCAGAAGCAGCGCCGGCTCCAATGATCGTGTGAATTTCATCGATAAACAAAATGGCGTGCTTTTTTCGCTTCAACTCAGCCAGCAGGCCCTTAAAACGCTTCTCGAAATCGCCTCGATATTTGGTGCCGGCCAGCAAGGCACCGAGATCCAGCGAATACACTACGGCATCGGTTAACACCTCTGCCACCTCCCCATCGACGATGCGCTTTGCCAGGCCTTCAGCAATGGCTGTTTTACCGACGCCCGACTCGCCCACCAAAAGAGGGTTGTTTTTACGCCGCCGGCTGAGAATCTGGGAGACTCGGGTGACTTCGCTATCACGACCAACCAGAGGATCGATTTTACCCCGTCGAGCCATTTCATTGAGGTTCGTGGCAAAACTGTCCAGAGGGGAATTTTCGCCGGACTGTGCGCCCTCTTCCTCGCTCTGCTCAACGTGGCTCTCTTCAGTACTGTCGCTACCAACTTTGGATATGCCGTGGGTGATAAAGTTGACCACGTCCAGCCTGGCGACGCTTTGTTTATGCAGAAAGTACACGGCCTGACTTTCCTGCTCGCTGAAAATGGCTACCAGAACATTTGCCCCGGTCACTTCCTTCTTGCCCGATGACTGAACATGAAACACCGCACGTTGCAGCACCCGTTGGAAGCCAAGCGTTGGCTGAGTTTCACGTTCCTCGTCGTCGTCTGGAATCAGGGGCGTTGTGGAATCAACAAATTCAACCAGGTCCATCCGCAGTTTATTGAGGTCTGAGCCGCAAGCCTTGAGCACCTCAGCGGCAGATTGATTGTCAAGCAGTGCAAGCAGAAGATGCTCAACCGTCATAAACTCATGGCGTTTGGCCCTGGCACCCTTAAACGCCTGGTTCAGGGTAGATTCCAAATCCTTGCTTAACATATTGCCACCTCATCGGTTTTGTTCAATCGTCATCTTCATCGCCATCCGCTAGTTCAATTTCACACATAAGCGGGTGTTGGTTTTCCCGCGAGTAGCGGTTTACCAGTGCTACCTTGGTTTCGGCAATATCGCGGCTGAAGACGCCACAAATTCCCTTCCCCTGGGTATGCACAGTTAGCATAACCCGGGTTGCCTGCTCTATTCCCATACCAAAAAAGGACTGCAGCACAAGGACCACAAACTCCATTGGGGTGTAGTCGTCGTTAAGTAAAATGACTTGATAGAGAGGTGGCTTTTTTAGCTTCGGCTTAGCAGTTTCAAGCGCTGTAGCGCCATTAGTACCCTCTGTACCCGCCGTCATATTTAATGTTAGTCGATGATACACAATTTACCCATATGGCCCCTGCAGTGTTAACTGCAACACAAAAGAATACGCTTGGATAATCATACTGGACCATGCCAACCACTGGCAATACAGGCCCTGCAGTACAAAGTGCCCATTACCCAATTGAGGCTTGCGATAAGTCGACTTACAAGGATATTGACAGCCACAAGCCTGGAAAAGCAAGCATTACAATTTCCTAACTTTGTGTTGGACCGGATCCCGGTATTGTCAGTTCCCTTTGGAATCAGCTTATCCCTGTCGGTGTTGGCTCCCGGGGTAGCTAATACTGCCCGCGTCCAATGAATGAGCCACCGGTGGTTGTGCATGAAAAAGCCAGGATTTACCTGGCTTCAATAAAAGATAGATTGCTGAGTTGTGCTGACTGAGTCAGTCGCTAACCGCAAACTAACTGCTGCGACTGTCTTGTCCGGTTTAGCAGCGCGCTGCAATTACATCGCGCTGATAATAGCATCCCCGAATTCAGAACATTTCAGCAGCTGCGCTCCATCCATCAGGCGTTCAAAATCGTAGGTTACGGTTTTGGCCTGAATCGCCCCGTTCATACCGTCGATAATCAGGTCTGCTGCTTCATTCCAGCCCATGTGCCTTAGCATCATCTCCGCCGACAGTATCAGCGAACCTGGATTGACCTTGTCCTGGCCAGCATACTTGGGCGCAGTGCCATGAGTGGCTTCAAACAGCGCCACGTGATCACTGAGATTGGCTCCCGGTGCAATGCCAATCCCACCTACCTGGGCCGCCAATGCATCAGACAAATAATCGCCATTGAGATTCAGGGTTGCGATTACACTGTACTCATCCGGGCGCAGTAATACCTGTTGCAGCATCGCATCTGCGATGACATCTTTAACTACGATTTGCTGACCATTATTAGGGTTCTTGATAGTCACCCAGGGGCCACCATCCAGCAACTCGCCACCGAACTCTTCACGAGCTATTTCATAACCCCATTCCTTGAACGCGCCCTCGGTGAACTTCATGATATTTCCCTTGTGAACCAGGGTTACCGACGGCAGGTTCTGGTCTACGGCGTATTGCAGGGCTTTGCGCACCAGGCGCTTGGTGCCCTCCTCCGACACCGGCTTCACGCCAATGCCGCAATTTTGCGGAAAACGGATCTTGGTCACGCCCATCTCTTCCTGGAGATACTTGATGATCCGGTCTGCTTCGGGAGTGCCAGCTTTCCATTCGATCCCGGCGTAGATGTCCTCGCTATTCTCCCGGAATATCACCATGTTGGTTTTCCCCGGTTCTTTAACCGGCGAGGGAACTCCCTCAAACCAACGTACCGGTCGCTGGCAGACGTAAAGATCCAACTCCTGGCGCAGGGCGACATTCAGCGAGCGAAAGCCTCCGCCTACCGGCGTGGTCAGTGGCCCTTTAATGCCAACAACATAATCTTTGATTGCTTCCAGAGTCTCTGCCGGAAACCAGTCACCATCATACAAGTCGGCCGCCTTTTCACCGGTGAATATTTCCATCCAACTGATTTTTCGGGTTCCGTTGTAGGCTTTCTCGACCGCCGCATCGACCACTTTTATCATCACCGGGGTAATATCAACGCCAATCCCATCGCCTTCTATGTAGGGGATAATGGGGTTGTCAGGGACATTAAGGCTCAAATCATCATTCAGGGTAACCTTTTCACCAGTGCCGGGGACTTCTATATGTTGATAACCCATTTTTATACTCCATTCGGTTGCAGGTTTGGTCGGCGCTTTCTATAAACCAACGCTGTTTATTGGTGGGTAAAATTGTCGGCATTGTAGCATCGCAGTTTCGTGAATACCGACTTTTTGAGGCTCTATAGACCAAAGCAGAAGTGTCTGCAGCGGCCTTCGGTGTAATGAAGATACCTGATCCAGCGCGCAGGTCAATCCAAAGGCACCCACAACAATAGAAGCTCGCTAACAACGCTATGGTAAGCTGGCGCCAGAACCCGGGTAGATTTCGATTCGATCGGCCCCATCTCAGGGTTTGCGCTGCGCCTGCCGCCGACCTGGGCTCTATTCAGGTAGTCCCTGAATTGTTGGGGCCCCTTAATTTGCCATTACACTACTGGTAACCATGGCTACTCTACTGCTTTTCAATAAACCCTGTATGGTGCTGAGTCAATTTAGCGATAGTCGCGGCAGGGATACACTGGCGAACTACATTGGACTGCCGGGCGTCTACCCGGCCGGCCGGCTAGACTATGACTCCGAGGGCTTGTTACTGCTGTGCAATGACGGCCGCTTGCAGGCGCAGATCTCCAACCCCCGGCACAAGATGCGCAAATATTACTGGGCCCAGGTTGAAGGCAGCGTCGACGACGCGGCCCTGGGGAAATTGCGGGATGGACTGGAACTCAAGGACGGCCCTGCCCTTGCCCTGTCTGCGCGACGGGTTGATGAGCCGGTACTGTGGCCGCGACAACCACCGATACGCGAGCGCAAGCATATTCCAACCAGCTGGATAGAACTCTGTATCGACGAAGGGCGAAATCGCCAGGTTCGAAGGATGACGGCGGCCGTAGGCTACCCCACCCTGCGGCTGGTCCGCTGGCGGGTAGGTGACTGGGGTCTGGACAACATCGTCCCCGGGACCTATCGGACTCTGGATTTGCATCTCGCCGCGGGCAGCAGTGCCGCGGGCAGCAGTGCCGCGGGCAGCAGTGCCGCGGGCAGCAGTGCCACGGGCAGCAGGACTCGGCGTGGGACTAGACGCTCTCGTTGACCTGCATACTAGCGGGAGCCGAAGAGACTGCGGTATCCTCGCGCCGGTGCACCTCGCAGCCACGGCTGCACAGCCATTCAATCACGGGCTGCCAGGTTTTAATATCGCGGACTATTCCGGAGCCTTGCATCTCGAACAAGCCAATACCCTGATCCGCGCTAGTGATATAGTTCTGGCTATCACGAAGGGTGGTGATAAAAGGGACACTCATCGATCCGAGTACGGTGGCCAGTTTTTGATAGACCCTGGTATTGGTCCTGGCGCGGTTGGCGAGGACGGCAATGCGCTCCGGTTCACGCAATTTAACTTTTGTCAGTAAGCGCGACACACAGTCGGTCGCGGCCCTGATATCGATTTCAGATGGCAGCACCGGAATCACGATTGCATCGGCCTGGTCAAACAAACTTCTGAATTTCATCAGATCCAGTGCGCCCGGGGTGTCGGTTATAACCACTTCCGTGCCGGGCTCAGTTCGCAGCGCAAAGCTGCGAGTCACGCCCTCGGGCTGTCGAAAGGCAGAAATACACTGGATCGGAGCGCAGTTGGCGGGTCGTCTTTCGAGCCAATCGGTACTGGAGCCCTGGCTATCGTAATCGATAAGTGCTGTTTTGATGCCATGGGAGGCGAAGTAGGCAGCGAGGTTCGTCGCCAGCGTCGTTTTCCCTGAGCCCCCTTTTGGATTGAGTACGATAATGCGTTGCATAAGTTGCCTTTCGGCTTGACCAGATTACGAGAGTCTCGCAGTGTAACGCCGAATTCACCGGAGTTTAAGTGCCTACTGTGAGCGAGAATAATTAAAGCTGCAAGTAGATCGCTAACATCGTTACGCAATCGCGTATAATAGCCCCTCGCTGTAGCGCACGCTACATTCAAGACAATGGCTTAAGGTATTGTTTTATTTTGGAATTTGAACCTCATGTTACCGTGGCTACAGTCGTCGAACGCGATGGTAAATTCCTTGTTGTAGAGGAATATTGCGACGGAAAACTGGTTTTTAATCAGCCCGCCGGGCATCTTGAGGCAGGCGAAACCCTGCAGCAAGCTGCGCTGAGGGAAACCCTTGAAGAAACCGGTTGGCGAGTTCAATTGCAGGGCGTGGTCGGCCTGTCACTCTACACGGCCCCCGCCAATGGCATTACCTATGTCCGAACCACATTTGCCGCGACTGTGCTGGAGGAGATCCAGGTGGCGCACGACCCGGATATCGTGCGGGCAGTTTGGCTGAGCTACGAGGACATGCGGGAATGCGCCGCTAAAATGCGCAGTCCGTTGGTCGTTGCTTCGGTCGAGCAGTACCTGGCCGGCAATTGTTATCCGCTGAACCTGATTTATTCGCCATGAAAAAAACAGAAAAAGTTATTGTCGGTATGTCCGGCGGCGTCGACTCTTCCGTCAGTGCCTTGCTGTTAAAGCAGCAGGGCTATGTGGTTGAGGGTCTGTTCATGAAGAACTGGGAGGAAGATGACGGCACGGAGTACTGCACCGCAAAGGCAGACCTCGCTGACGCCGAGGCGGTAGCTCAAACCTTGGGCATCAAACTCCATACCGCCAATTTCGCCGCGGAGTACTGGGACAATGTGTTTGAGCATTTTCTTGAAGAATATCGCGCCGGGCGCACCCCCAACCCGGATATACTGTGCAATCGCGAGATCAAGTTTCGTGCCTTTCTCGACTACGCCCTGCATTTGGGTGCCGACTACATCGCAACCGGCCACTATGCCCGCACCCGCAACATCGGGGGCCACACTCGCCTGCTCAGGGGCCTGGATGCTGATAAAGACCAAAGCTATTTTCTGCATGGGGTTGGCGAGTCGGAACTCGCCAAAACCCTGTTTCCTATCGGCGAGCTGGCAAAATCCAGTGTGCGACAACTCGCGGCTACCCACGGCCTGGTTACTCATGACAAAAAAGACAGTACCGGTATTTGTTTTATCGGTGAGCGCCGCTTTAAGGATTTCCTCGCGCGCTATCTGCCGGCCCAGCCGGGCACTGTAGAATCCAGCGACGGAGAGGTGTTAGGCCGGCACCAGGGCTTGATGTATTACACCCTGGGGCAGCGCCAGGGGCTCGGCATTGGTGGTATCAGCGGCACCGAGGGCGCCTGGTACGTGGCAGACAAGCAGTTGGCCAGGAACGTGCTGGTGGTGGTGCAAGGTAATGACCATCGCCGCCTGTTCAGAGACGGGCTGCGCAGCCGGCAACTGTTTTGGGTAGATGGCCAGGGGCCATCGCTGCCGCTGCGTTGCATGGCGAAAACCCGCTATCGCCAGCCCGACCAGGCTTGCCGGGTACAGGCGCTGGGCGATGGCGGGATAGAAGTTGTGTTTGATCAGCCCCAGCGAGCCGTAACGCCGGGCCAGTCGGTGGTATTCTACGACGACGATGTCTGCCTTGGCGGCGGCGTTATCGATGCAACATTTGATTTAACCATTGTGGAGGAAATGCCCCTTGGCCACGTCCTTACGTGATCAGGTTATTGCCCTGGCCGGCGTCGCCCAGGCGGCGCAGTTGGTTGACCAGGTGGCCCGAACCGGTGAAGCCGATCCCGTTGCCCTGGAAGCGAGCGTCAAAAGCCTGTTCCAGTTTGACCCGGAGTCGACTGAAGCGGTATTTGGAGGCCTGGATGGGGTCGGCAATGGCCTGACCGCATTGAACAGTTTACTGCAAAACGGTGGCTACAGCCGGATGCAGCAGCAAGCCCGCTATCTGTCGGGCATGCTGTTTCTTGAGCGCAAGGTTTCGGCAAGAAGTGATCTCCTGGAGGTGATTCATTCGCGGCTTGAACACGCGGCTTTTCGCGCCGATCACTTCAGTAGCGATATCGGCGGCGTGCTAAGCTCGGTGGCCGGTATCTACCAGGATACCATCAGCAAATTCAAGTATCGCATCCAGGTCAGTGGCGATATGGCGCACTTACAGAGTCCGCAACAGGCAGAGAAGATACGCAGTCTGCTGTTCGCCGGCATCCGGGCAGCTATCCTCTGGCGCCAGGTAGGTGGTAGACGCTGGCACTTACTGCTTAAAAGACCAGCCATTCAGCGTGAACTTGACACCCTTCGTCGCGGCATAATCCACTAAGCTGCAATCTGCTTTCAACTGACTCACGGGACCCCCATGGAACTTTCTGCCCTGACCGCAATCTCCCCTATCGACGGACGCTATGGCGCCAAAACGGCACCGCTGCGCGAATTCTTCAGTGAATACGGTTTGATCAAGAATCGCGTTAGCGTTGAGATACGCTGGTTATTGTTCCTGTCGCAGCAACCCGCTATTACCGAGATCGGCCAGCTCAGCAGTGAGGCCAGCGCCCTGCTGCAAAGCGTTGCCAGTGATTTTGGTATAGAGCAGGCGATGCGCATCAAGACCATCGAAAGCACGACCAACCACGATGTAAAAGCTGTGGAATATTTTCTGAAGGAGCAGATTGCCGGCAATAGCGAACTGATGGCGATCAATGAGTTTGTCCATTTTGCCTGCACCTCGGAGGACATCAACAACCTATCCCATGGCTTGATGCTGCGGCAGGCCCGGGAATCTGTCATCCTGCCAATGGCCGGCCGCATGGTTGCAACCCTGCGACAGCTGGCGCATCAGTTTGCCGCCATGCCGCTGCTGTCGCGCACCCACGGACAAGCCGCGACACCAACAACCATGGGTAAGGAATTGGCCAATGTGGTGTATCGGCTCGAACGTCAGTTACAGCAGATAGCAGAGGTTAAAATCCTGGGGAAGATCAATGGCGCGGTAGGCAATTACAATGCCCATCTGTCGGCCTACCCTGAGCTTGACTGGCAAGGCCTTGCCGGGGAATTCGTCACCGGACTTGGATTGCACTGGAACCCCTATACCACCCAAATAGAGCCCCACGATTACATTGCTGAATTGTTCCATGCCATGTGCCGCTTCAACACCATCTTGATCGACCTCAACCGCGATATTTGGGGTTATATATCGCTGGGATATTTCAAGCAAAAAGTTGTTGCCGGAGAAGTGGGCTCTTCGACCATGCCACACAAGGTGAATCCCATCGATTTTGAAAATGCCGAGGGCAATCTCGGTATCGCCAATGCCACTATGGAACACCTGGCCAACAAGCTGCCTATCTCGCGTTGGCAGCGCGACCTGACCGACTCTACGGTGCTGCGCAACCTGGGAGTCGGTTTTGCCCACAGTATGATTGCCTACGAGTCGCTGCTGAAGGGCCTGGGTAAGCTTGAGATAAACGCCGCGAAGATTCAATATGACCTGGACAACTGCTGGGAAATTCTCGCGGAGCCTATCCAGACCATTATGCGCCGCTACCGGGTGGAAGAACCTTATGAAAAACTCAAGGCACTAACCCGTGGCCAGGCCATTAACCAGCAAGTACTGGCGGAATTTATCGAAACCCTCGATATTCCAGAAGCAGGCAAGGCGATGATGCGCTCCCTGACTCCGGCTGGCTATATCGGCAACGCCGCGGATCAGGCCAGGAAAATCTAGTTACAATGAACCAGCGGCCAGAATAGCGATGAAAACCGAGCAAGCGCCGCTGGCAGTACTTGGGGGCATGTCCGCAGAACAGTTTCTGGGCGAATATTGGCAGCAGAAACCACTGCTGATCCGCCAGGCAGTACCACCTGCGCATTTGCTGCTTGATGCCAACGAGCTGGCAGGCCTGGCGTGCGAGGAAGGCATCGAGTCACGCATTATTAGCGGCTCGTGTGGCGATGGCGATTGGCAACTGGAACATGGCCCCTTCGAAGAACAGACTTTCGACCGACTGGGTGACAGCGACTGGACCCTTTTGGTCCAGGCCGTTGACCATCACATTGACGAGATTGCCCGGCTCAAGTCCCACTTTCGCTTTATTCCAGACTGGCGGCTGGACGATATTATGGTCAGTTTTGCTGCCCCGGGAGGGAGCGTCGGCCCGCATCTCGACCAGTATGATGTATTTCTGCTCCAGGCCGAGGGCAGGCGGCGCTGGCAAATTGGAGACCGATTACCCGGCCAGCCGGCATTACTGCCCCATCCGGACCTGCAACTGTTGCAGGATTTTCACTGTTGTGATGCCTACGTCCTTGAAGCCGGCGATATGCTGTACCTGCCGCCCGGAGTCCCCCACTGGGGAGTGGCACTCGATGCCTGCGTCACCTGCTCTATCGGGTTTCGGGCGCCTTCACACCAGGAGATTATCAGCCACTACTGCGATGATGTGCTGGCCGGTATCGGGGCAGGACGTTTTGAAGACCCCGGGCGTGATTTGTGTGCCAACCCGGGCATGATCGATCAACAAGCGCTGGCGCAACTGCGTGACCTTATGGGTCGATTGTCAGATGAACACCAACTCGCCAGCTGGTTTGGCCGTTACATGACCTCACCAAAATATGAAAGCGAGTCGGACTTGCCGAATAGCGCAGACGCGGTCTCACCAGACCAAGAGCTTGAAGCGTGCGACAGTTTGCAATTGGCCCCGGCAAGTCGACTGGCCTTCAGTGATCTCAATGGCAGCGTGACATTATTTGCCGATGGCGAGCATTACGACGGGCAGGGCGTCAATTGGGACCACTTCGTAAGGCAGCTGTGCCGTCAGCATTACCTTGAGCGTGACGCCCACCGTGCCTGGCACCGGGATCCTGATATTCGCTCGACCTTATTGCAGCTGCTGCAACGTGGTGTGCTTTGTCCATGAAAACCGGGCAGCTCATTGTCCGACGCGTAGATTGGCAGCTCGAAAAAGAACGGCTACTGAGCATTCGCTGCGCTGTTTTCGTCGACGAGCAGGGGTTTCCGGTGGAGCTTGAAGTTGACGAGCATGATGCGTCTGCCTGGCACTATGTGGCGGAAGTTGACAGCCTGGCAGTGGCTACGGCGCGCTGCTCCGGCGCGGGACAGGTCGGACGTATGGCGGTGTTACCCGCTTATCGCAGGCACGGTATTGGCGGCGCATTATTGCAAACGTTGATACAGCAGATGGCAGGTCACGGCTTATTGCAGCTTCATCTGAATGCGCAATTGCCCGCACGACGGTTTTATTCACACTACGGTTTTGTTGCCACTGGCCTCCATTTTATGGAACATGGGGTAGAACACTGTCGAATGGAATACCTTACGGAGACAGCACCGTCATGACCAGTGAAATTCAGGGCGCCAGGCTAGGCCTCGACAAGGATATTATCCAAACCCACCTCAATGCTGAGATCCAGCAACAGCTGGTAACGATGTTGCAGCAGGCCCGGGATAGCGTGCGAATATCAAGCCCACTGCTGAACCCTGCGATCTTCAACAATGAAGAGATACGTGCGGCACTTTCAAAGTTTGCGCGTCGCAGCCGGAGCGCAAAAGTGCAGATACTTGTGTCGAATGCCAAGGTGGTCGGCCAACGCGGGCACCGCTTGCTGGAGTTGAGCCGCCGCTTATCGACGTCGGTCATCATGCGCAAGCTTGATCTTGCCGAAAACGAAACCCAGAGCGAGTACCTGCTCGTAGATGACTGCGGTGTTATTGAATTCGGGGTAACCGAAAAAGACCCGGCCAGTATCAATTTTTGTGATCGGGTGCGAAACAAAAACCTGACTGAAAAGTTTGATCCTCTATGGCACAAAAGCCGGAGCCCTGTTGAATTGCGGCGACTGGTTATTTAGCGTCTTTTTCAAACCTGCCAATTACCGGGGTGGCGCAAAGTCTTGGCGATAGCGTTAGAAGCACGATATCAGTACCCGGCACATAAAAGGCCAGCAATACTTCCGCCCGGAAACGAAAAAAGCTTCCAGTCAGCTATTGCCTGGAAGCTTTACGATATGCCGGAGCCTAATGCGGAGGGGCTGGCTAGGCCTTTTTAATAAGTCCGACAATAAACAGCAGTAAAGCCGCACCGACCGTTGCGGTAATAATGGATCCGATCAGGCCGCCAGCAGATATACCCAGCAGGCCAAACACAAAACCACCAATAACCGCCCCCACAATTCCGACCAGGATATTACCCAGTAGACCGAAGCCACCACCTTTCAATAATGTCCCCGCGAGCCAGCCTGCGATTGCACCAATGATTAGAAAAATTACCAACCCCATTGGATCCATAACACTACCTCTCTTTTATAAAAATTATGCGCAGCGTTTTCGATCACTTGTCAATTGTCCAGCGCAATCGCAAAACAGCCACGACGTTAGACTAAAGTGTGCGAAACAATTGATCCAGAATCCTTATGTTATATTAACGTTTTTGTTAATACCAAAACCGCATAAAGCTTTGCGCTAGGGAACCACCCGGAAAGATGAGCACCCGCCAGTGCTTATCCGCTTCCCTGGGGCTCACAGGGCCTGCGGCCCTTCAACCATGCCGTCAGCAACAGGGAGCGGGAGAGGACATCTAGGCCTGAGCGCTGCCCGGTCGCCAGGCCGAAGCAATGGCTGTTCGTATTTCCGCTTGCTCCAACAGCTGCATGTTAGTTCCGGCCGCAAAAGACTCGGGCTCAAACGCTGCCATGGCATCCACCAGCAATTGAACCTGGCTGGCAATAAGCACATCGGAGTCGGTGACAATCTGGCCCAGCGGTTGTTCATCGGCTTGATACCAGTCTTTTACGGTTATATCGTCACTACCGTCGACAAACCCAACCAGCAGATCGTCGCGGGATCGACTGAACCACAGTTGCTCCTTTTCAATATCACTGAGCAACAGCGTATTCTCGGCGCCATTCTCGCTATGGTCGACGATGGTATCGTGACCCTGTCCTCGATAGACCTGGTAGGTATCGCTGCCGCTGCCGCCTTCCAGCCTGTCATTTCCCATGCCCCCGATAATCAGGTCGTTAGCGGCAGAGCCAATGATCGTATCATGGCCCATCCCGGAAGCCAGGCTGTCGATATTGCGTAATTCAGTGTGACTAAAATCCCATACGGTCTTGCTGCTGCCCCCAAGCAGACGATTAATACCTGGTCCACCGTCGATCAACTCCAGTGAGGATGCCGCGTCGAAATTGGCCAGGCCGAAGCTATCATCACCTGCGCCACCCAACAGGGTATCGTCCCCCAGGCCTCCGAACAGGGTATCGATGCCCGCGCTGTTACCCATGACGATAAACACGTCATCGCCGCCCGCACCATCAATACGGTCGTTGCCAGATCCACCGACCACGGTATCTGCTGCCGCGGAGCCGATCACGGTATCGTGTCCGCTACCCGCATCCAGAACGTGGATGTTTCGCAATTCGGTGGCGCTGAAGTCCCATAGGGTCCGACTGCCCTTACCCAGCAATTGATTGCGGCCCTGGCCGCCGTCGATCAGCTCGATAGATGAGGCCAGACCCAGGTTGCCAAGACCAATGGTATCGTCGCTATGGCTGCCTAACACGGCATCATAGCCTGCGTCGCCAGACAGGGTATCAAAGCCGTGCTGAGAGCCGCTCACCAGGAACACATCGTCTCCCCCTCCCCCAGCGAGACGATCATTACCACGCCCACCGATCATGGTATCGGCACTGTCTGACCCGATCACGGTGTCGTGACCTGCGCCAGGATCAAGGCGGGCAATATTGCGCAGCTCCGTTGCCGCAAAATTCCATACCGTGCGACTGCCGCCGCCGACAAGCCAGTTTTGGCCGGCCAAACCATCGATCAACTCGACCGATGATGCCGGATTAATATTGCCCAGCCCAATGTTGTCATCACCCACGCTGCCGCTAATAGTGTCCTGGCCACTGTCACCAAATATGGTATCAAAACCGTCTTTGCTGCCGCTGACAATAACCAGGTCATCGCCGTTGCCGCCATAGATCCTGTCATTACCAATACCACCTATCAGGGTGTCGTCACCATCCGCGCCGTAGATAGAATCGTGGCCCGAATAGCCATAAATAATCTCGGCCGCTGAACTGCCATTGATAATATCCCGGCTGTTACCGCCCTCCACGACAAGCGGATGTTGGGTGACTCCCAGCAATGCCTCAAAATCCTGCTGCTCCAGAATTTCTCCCCCCGCCGCAAAGCTAACGCGATCAAGCGCATAGCGGGCATTAAAGCCGTAGCCCTGACCCCGAAAATGATTGCTGACCGTCACACTGCCTTCGGCAGAACTCAGCAGCAGGTTGTCGCCATCGCGGCTGAAGGTAATATCTTGCGGTCGCAAGCCGGCACCGAACACCAAGGTATCAATGCTCTCGCCGCCAATAAAATTGTGTTTTACGGTATCGTCATAATTGTCAACAATGTCATTGCCGAAAGCCGAGTCGAAGCGATAAATATCGCTATCATCTCCGCCAATCAGGTAATCATCTCCCGGGCCGCCCAGGAGGACATCGTTACCTTCACCGCCCACGAGCTGATCATTGCCGTAACCACCGCCAAGGGTGTTGTCGGCGCCGCTGCCATACAAGCCATCGTTGCCATCTTGTCCATAGAGCTCCAGATTGAGCGTATTGGCCCGCAGGATTTCGCCGGCCGATGTACCCAGTACACTGCCACCGGCAGCCTGCTGCAGCACTGCATAAGCAGGGGCCTGACTGAGTAAGGCAGCGTCGATATCAGCGCCATACCAACGGCTGCCATCGTTAAATTGAATAATATCCAGGGAAGCGTTTCCAGCTTCGGTCCCGGAAAAGTATTTTTTTACGGTAAAGCGATCATCGGTATTTTTCAAGGCCAACACCAAATCGTCGTTATCCCTCCATAGGTCAAGCGCCGATGGCGTAATCTGATCGCCCAGCGCCAGGGTATTGTTACCCTTGTCTTCACCCGGCTTTAAATTGCTCGCTTTGAAGTCGTAAAACCAGGCGGGTCCGTCGAGCTGGTCACGGCCATAACCCCGTCCAAAATAGATAACATCATCGCCACCACCAGAAAAAAGCAAGTCATCGCCAAAACCCGGATCAAAAAAATCGTTGCCGGAATAATTGGCAATAGTGTCATTGCCGCCTTCGGTGTGAAGGCGATTTTCGCCATCGTACTGTATATAGCCACCGTACTGTTCAACTGCATCGTAATTGTCGTAGGAGTAGGTGTCGCCGCCATAGCTAATAATATCGTTGCTACCACCGCTATAGGCAGTGTCACTGCCGCTACCCAATTCGATACCATTGAGCCAGGTGTTGACGACGTTTTGCAGCGGGCGCTGTGCGGCGCCATATTCAGCGACGGTATTGCCACCGACAAATAAATCGTCACCGGGTCCGAGGGCGATATGAGTAATGCCTCGGTCAAACGGGTCGATAATGCGGTCGCTGTTTTCCGAGCCATAGAGCACGAACGACAAGGCGTCACCACGATGCAGCCCTGCACTGTGGGTCAACAGGCTGGTATCTTCCGTAAAGCTCGCGTGATACTCACCAAACTCAATCGCATCGCTTGCAGGCGATGATTGCAGAGACAGGGAATTTTCCGGGCTATCTTCAAACTCGATGCGCAACGGCACATCGACCATGCTGGGGTCAATGGTGATTCGGCTGCTATCACCATGAAGCATGATCCCGAAATCTGTCAGGTGCAGCTGTTCAGGGCTAATCCCGGCGCCGAAGCGGATAACATCCTGAATCTGGTCCTGGCCCGCTTCGGCTTTAATCAGGTCGTAACCGATATCATCGCGGGAATACAAATAAGTGTCTGAACCGTTGCCACCGATAAGCGTATCGTTGCCAATGCCTCCCACCAGCGTATCATTCCCGTCACGCGCATAAATCGTGTCGTTACCCGCCTGGCCGTCGAGGCTGCTCGCTGCTGCCGTATCGTAAATGATATTGTGTGCATCGTTAGTGGTTGAATAGAGCGCTGCGAAGATTTCATCTTTACCCAGTATCGCATCGTCGAGAATAACGGCATCCAATTGGCTACTGCCGAAGTCGCCGTAAAGATTGTTCTGAAATTTGATCAGCGCACCGGTATCGCCTAACTGAATGAGCAAGTCGTTATACTGCCTGGTAAACACCAGCTCATTGGACTCGAAACCGCCTAGTTTGAGGGTGTCATATTCAAGGTTGGCGTAATCGTTACTGAAAATCGTATCATTGCCGTCGCCACGGAAATATTCGATGAGGTCGTTACCCGTGCCGCCCCACAGCAGGTCATTGCCGGCACCCCCGCGCAGAGTGTCGTTACCGCCATTGCCATAAATGCGGTCGTTACCGCCACCCCCGTGCAGACGGTCCGCATCGGCCGAGCCATTGAGGGTGTCCGCCAGCTCGGTTCCGGCGAACACCGCATTGGCGCTAATAAAATCACTGTCCCATAGTGTCGAATCGGCGAACGCAATAGCGTCTATTCGGTGGGCCCGGGATTGAAAGTAATCCACCACCCGTATTTCGTCGCCTGTCCCGTCGCCTGTGGACAAGGCATTGACGAGGATTCTGAGATCGTTGCCATCTCTTGTCAGGCTGGTGGTTTGTGCATCTATGCCGCTCGAAAATCGAATGCTGTCGTAATTGTCTTCACTGTCATCAAAGGCGTTAACGGTATCGACGCCACCGTTAAGATCGAATACGAAAATGTCACTGCCTGCGCCGCCTGTGAGGTAGTCATTACCTGCTCCCCCGTTGATGGTGTCTGCCCCGCTGGCACCGTTTACCGTATCGTCTCCGCCACCGGCGTAGGCACTGCCGTCGTCCGCACTGAAATACAATACATCGGCGCCTTCGGTACCGGCATTGAGCATCACATCGACCAGCCCGCTTTCGTTTTCGAAACTGAAGTTGGCAAAGTGCTCTGTTGCTATCCGTATCGAGTTTTCCACTCCAAATGAAAGTACTGATAGTCCATCAGCTTGCTGCAATAGTGCCCCCGCTGCTGAAATGCCGAGCAGCTGCACCAGGCCGCCGTCGTCGTCAATAAGATCATCGCCGCCCCATGCGTTGAAGATATAGGTATCGTCGCCGCTGCCCCCACTCAGGCTATCGTTACCCGCGTCTCCCCGCAGGATATCTTGTCCCGGGCCCGCCCTGAGTTTATCTGCGCCGGCACCGCCAAACAGCAAATCGTCTCCCCAGCCCGCCGAGATATAGTCGTTCCCCTCACCACCGAATACGATGTCATTGCCATGATAATTGGCGTCGATGTGATAGCTTGCCCGGGTGTCGGAGCCTATGATCACAGTGTCTTCTCCGCCATCGCTGTATAGCGTATCAGCACCGCTGCCACCAAAAATGAGGTCTGCGCCACCACCTCCATCAACGGTATCGTCGCCATTCCCACCGTGGATGACATCGTCACCGTGGTAGGCAAAATTCAGATGGTTATTGCTATCAAATGGATTGAGGATTCCACCACCCAGCGCCTGGTAATGCCGATCTCCCCACAGTACGTCATTGCCGTCGCCGCCGAGGAGGGAGTCGTCACCACCATTGCCTTCTATATAGTCGTTGCCCGCATCACCATGCAGTACATCATCGCCATGCCATAAACCGGATACGATATTGTCGTCGCCTCGCAACAAGTCATCACCGTCACCACCGTAGAGGATATCGTTACCGGCGTTGCCATCGATTCGATCAGCGCCAGCGCCCCCATGCAAGCGGTCGTTACCATGCAGTTCGACCTCCAACGCATGATAACCAGCGCCCAGATCAGCAAAGTAAGCCGCGCTATTGAGCCGGTCTCCCTGGATGCGGTCGTTACCAGCGCCGCCATAAATTTCATCATCGCCAATCTCACCGTCGATGGCATCGTCACCGCCTTCACCGCGAATAATGTCATCGTAGCTCAGCTGTGCACGATAGCTGCGGGCCGAGCCGAAAATCGATGTATCAGTGCTGATAAAACTGGGACCGATGTCGGCCTGATTGAGCACGCCATTGGCAAAGCCAGTGCGATTAAACGAGTCTCCAAAAATAAAGTCACCCTCCGTACCGCCTATCAAGCGGTCGTCACCCGCGCCGCCCAGCAGCGTATCGACGCCGCTATCACCGAACAGCATATCGCTAAAACTGCCGCCGGTGATGTTGTCGTCGCCTGCCCCGCCAAACAGCGTGTCGCTGTCGTTAGGGTTCTCCAGCAAGCTCTCACGCAGGGTATCCGGGCCCGTACCAGCTAGCTTGTATTCGTCCTGCGCAAAGAGTAGATCATCGCCTTTACCGCCAAATACCAGGTCAGATCCACGACCACCCACCAACAGATCACCGCTGCTCGCTCCGCTGTCCTCCCCTGTATCCGCATTGATAAAGTCGTTACCGTCCTTGCCGTTGATCCAGTCTCCGAACAACTGCTGGCTATTGCCCTTGGCGACGGAGTATTGGGCATTGAAGTTGCTGGTATCCCAGGCCTCCCCGGTCAAGTTGTCATCTTTAGCGCCGCCCTCAAAACGATAGGTATGGGGACCGGGCGAACCCTCGACTGCAGGCTCGGGGTAATAGCTTGCGGCATTGTAGGCAAGGCTGATTTGATTGATGACGGCTTGCGCCAGATACTGTTCCCGGGCATCGAAACCGGAGAGTAGACGTTCTCCCGTATCGGGAACGCCTTGTTCTACCGCAAACTCTCCGGTTGGCGATGGGTTGGGCGGAGACACTAATGCAATGCCGAGATTATCAATGGCGTTGTAGCCATCAATGAAAATGTTACCGGTATTGACGATGCTGTCGATACCGGAACCATTGCTATGGGAGAGGTTAAAGTTGATCCACAGGCGGGATAATTCGGGATTGTAAACGTACAATGTGCCATCGCTCGCGTCGCGATAGATGTTGGACGACGCACTCATTCGCCGTGCATTCTCTGCGTTCAGTTCACGGCCATCGTATTGAATAATGTCGCCGGCTATATCGCCGCTGATTGTGGTGTCACCCTGCCATTCACTTCTCGCTTCAAATACATAGGTATCCTGGCCCAAACCACCTACCAGGGTATTGTTTCCGCTACCACCGTCAAGAACATCATTGCCGCTGCCGCCTTCCAGGTAGTCGCTGCCTTCCAGGCCCCACAGTGTGTCATCGCCCTCGCCACCGTATAGCCGATCGTTGCTGCCCTTGCCTGTCAATGTATCTGCGGCGCCGCCACCAAAAATAATGTGCCGTGTGGCGGCTCCTGCGGTGATTTCCTCCCGCAGGTTCAGTTGCCCGGCTATCAGATACTCACCGCTTGGCATATCCTCAAATATTATGGCTTCGCCGTCGGCGTTGTCGGCATGATCGCTGTCAGCGGCATTTCGCTGCAACATCGCCGTTAGCATTAAACCGCGATCGCCGAGCCAGGCCTCGCTGAAACGCTGGGGGTTGTAGTCATAGCCACTCTCTGCTGCCACGGTGGCATCAATACCATCGATAACAACAAAGGGTGACAGGGTATCCAGAGCATAACGCCAGGCATTTCCCAGCGTGCCGCTGCCGGCATCTGTGGCCAGAACTACACCCTGCTCAATTGTGTGTTCGACAGCCGCAAAGCGTATTTGGCTAAAACCATTGCTGGGATCGGCAACTGACTGGGCCAGCGTATTTTCTATTTGTTCGAAAAACGCCTGGGCATCGGATCGTTCGGTATACGAGAAGTCTTCGCCAAGCAGGTTTGATAAATGGGTGATGGCAGACGCCAGAGAGTTTTTCGATTGCTTGTCGCTAGCGCTTAAAATGGCGGTAATCGATTCGGTCGCCAGGCCATCGTCAAGGGCCGAAAACAAGCGATACACTGACAGCGACTCCACCAACAGTGACATCGAGTGGTTGGCAACACCGGATAGCGGGCGATTTTCAATAAAAAGGCCGGCATATTCACCCGGGCGATAAAAGGTGAACTTGTTGGCGACCAATTCGAATAGTTCGTCGCCGTAAATATTGTGAAACCTGTCTTGCTGAGATGCATCCAGGGACGCTGCTGTGCTCAGTTCGTTCAATGGCCCGATCGGCCCCAAGCGGGAGATTCCCGCGCCATTGAAGGTGTACACCTGGTCGAATAGATCCTGGTATTTGTAGCCCGCCCAGATGCTCAGGTAACCGCCCAGCGAATGGCCGGTAAAGTCTACCTTACCAATAAACTCAGCTCTTATTTCTCCCTGTTCAGTCAGGATGCCGGCATCCTGGAGAAACTGGCCAATGGCGTTTTCCTGGCTGTAGGGCAGCAAGGTTGAAGCCCCGGTGGTTAGTGCGACATCCTGGATCAGGTCCATCGGGCCTTCGGTGCCACGAAATGCGATGCTGTATTTCCCGGTATGGATGTTTTGGAACAGGGTGGCAGAAAACCCGTTGCTCTTATTGGGCTGGTGATAGACGACTTTGTAATTGTTGCGAAAGTCTTCGAACTGGGCTGCAGACCATTTTCGGTCGAGAAAGCTTACGCCCTCCTCTTCTGGGTCAAGGTAAGCTAACGAACTGATAAGTTGGGGGCTGCCCGTGTTATATCCAGTGGGCACATAGTCCCTGGCATTAAAGGTGACGTAGGCAGCGTCAGCCAGCAGTGCCGCCTGGTATTGCTCTTCTATTGTTACCATGGGTACTCTCCTTCCCTGGAGTTGTTGGAATAATGTATCGATCTACGCTTGCGAGCCCGGGAACATCGACCAATTCCGGCACTATATCCCGGCAACTCACCACGCTAGCAAAGCTACTAAGACTGACAGACGGAACTGGCAGCAACATAAAGCTCTCTATTTCTACGACCTTTTCGTGGGTGCCCATATCCTTTGCGAACATGGATCGAGCATGGATTTTTGAGCCGAAAACATTTCCAAGATTTCTGGTGTATGAATCCCCGATAAACACGCCGTATTTCGCTTCCGGCTTTTCAATTTCGTCCAAAGCAAAGCAGAGTCCCGCGCTGAGAAAATCCTTGTAGTGAAATTTCTGCTTTCTGGACTGCTCTAGTAAGGCCTCGTTACACAATCCAGAACTTTGCGAAACTTTACTGATGCGGTAAAGCCCAGGCTCAATGGCGCTGATATACCGTTGTTTTTTCTCCCGGCACTCGACAAATTGATAATCCCAGTCAACCAGGAACCTGATGGCGTCGAAACACTCCTGAAAGCCATCGTAATAGCCTGCAGCGCTTACCCGTTTGTGTATTTTGGGAAAGCTCTCAGTAATGCACAGCTCCCTCAGCCTGGCAGTGCCCGGCGCATCACAAGCTGCAAGGAGTGATACCAGCAAGGCCACTGTCGAGTACTTCAACAAGGCCATGGAAAAGCCAAGGAGTTCAGCTATTTTTTTGCTCACCAATTCGTATCTCCATTTATTGTCGAATCGACTTTTCCATCGCCATCCGCTTGAGTATCACCCGCGCTTCTTCAAATACCTGGCCCCATGCTCCCGGCGTGTTTTGCTTAACCAGGCGATGACTGGGATACCATGGGGTAGTCGTCGCTGCGCTGCTATAAATCCAGTAGGGAACGTATTGCAGCAGGTTAATAACCGGTTTACCGAGGCTACCCGCCAGGTGGGCCAGGCTTGAGTCCGTCATCAATACCACATCCATGGCTTCAAGAGCTGCGGCGGTATCGGCAAAGTCATCACAGGCATTACCCAGGTTATCAATCACAGCATCCGCCCCATGTTCGTATAGTTCCCGGGCCCTTGGCCCCTTCTGGAGACTGAACAGGCGAAGCTCGGGTATGTCTACCAGCGACAAAAACTGTGACAAGGACGCGCAACGATTATGATTATTTTTGAAGGTAATACTTCCGCTCCAGACAATAGCCACGTTTAAGCGCTGCTCGCTCTGTTGATGTAAAAAGCTGAATTTGCGTCTCGCTTCCAATGATGTAAATAGCTTTGCCGGCGGTGGTATGGCGTCAAGCTCTGTATTAAACATAGCCAACAAGCTCATCAATGGACAATGGTAATCAGTGGCGGGGCATTCTGCATCGGGATCAATAAGTACATCAGCCCCGATGCCGGCAAACAGACGATGCAGCTCGGGCTTGCATCGCAGTATCACGAAAGCACCCCGGGCCTTTACGAGGCGAATATACCTTGCAGCAAGAATGGTATCGCCATAACCCTGCTCGGCATGTAACAGTATCCGCTTTCCATCCAGCGCTTCGCCTTTCCAGCGCGGACTGCATAGGTCCGGGGTCGGCAGTTCTCCCAACTGCCACCGCGCCTCGTAGGCTCGCAGGCCCTCTGTATAGCGGCCCAGGTGCAGCAGATTCTGGCCGCGCTCCCAGATCAGGGCTGGATCTTCCGGATGATATTTCAGGGCCTGGTCGATTTGCTGCAGTGCACGTTCGAAAAACCGCTTTTCCCGGAGGGCGCTGGCAAAATTTATCTGGGTTTGGGAGTCGTTCGGAGCAGAATTGACGAGCTGCCGATGCAAGGCCAGCGACTCATCCAGGCGGTTTAAATCTTTCAACACATTGGCGAGATTACCCAGTGCAGCAATATTCGCCGGATCTATATGCAGCGCCCGATGGTAGCAAGCAAGCGCCGCATTATGCTGTTTCCTGGAGCGCAGGCAGGCGCCGAGGTTAGACCAAATGCCGGTATCTTTGGGATGGTCCTGCAGATACGCCTTGTAGAATTCGACCGCGTGATTGATATGGCCCGCGCGATGCAAGAGTACCGCCTGCTCGCGAGGACTGATGGATGGGTTTATGGTAGGCAATCCTTGCCCCACCGGGTTTCTGGGTAGTGCGTCCATGCACAACTCCTGATCTGGTGTTTACTGGTGGGGCGTTTTATACCACTGCGGATTTTGATTCTGCAACGCCAATGTCGATTTTTACCCAAAGCTGCAGCGGTCGAGCGCAGAGTGGAGCCGCCATCAAACTGTATCCAGGTCAGCTTGTTGTATCAGGCAGGCCGCTATCGCGCTCGGTCTTTTCTTTTCTAATGTCTTTGCTACTCGATCATCCAGCGCGGACCACTTTCGTCATTCGCCGCCAGGTATTGCCCCATCCGGGTCAATTGCGTAGTTCTACCGCCCAACATAAATTCGGTTTGCTTGGCGAATAAAAAGTAGCGATGGATAGGATAGCGTATATCGACTCCGAGCCCGCCATGCAGATGCTGGGTGGTGTATACCACCTGGTGCCCCCCGACACAGGCCCAGTATTTTGCGGCACGCACTTCGGCCTCCGCTTCAAGACCACTGTGCAGTCGCCACATCGCCTGCCAAAAAGTTGATCTCATGTTTTCAACGTTGATATAGGCGTCTGCAGCTCGCATTGCCACTGCCTGGAAACTACCGATGGGCATTCCAAACTGCTTGCGTTCCCCGGTGAATGCCGCAGTGCGCCGCAGGGCCTCATCCGCAGTGCCCACCTGCATCCCCGACAAGGCGGCATTGGCATGTTGTTCTATCCAGCGGCTAATCGCCTTGCCCTGCCCGCGCTCGCCTAAAACCTGCTGTTTGTTGACAGCGACATTCTTCAGTATCAGGCTAGCTTGAACCTCGCCGAGGCTGGTGCACTGGGGAATGATGTTGACACCTGCAGCATCGGTATCGACAAGAAACATACTGCTGGCACCGTCTGGCTCACTTGCGGGCACCAGTACACACGCCGCTTCAGCGGCATAGGGCACCGCTTCCAGACGTCCGTCGAGCAGCCAGCCGTCATCAGTTTGATGTGCGGTAACAGCGCCGGCCACCGCTTCGTTCATCGCAACTTCAGCCAGCGCGGCCGTTAGCTGCAGCTTGCCGTTGCAGACAGAAGCCAGCCATTCTTTTTGCTGCGCCTCGCTACCAAACCTGGTAATCGGCAGCGCTCCCAGCACCAGGTTGCTCAGCAGCGGTACCGGCGCCAGACTGCGACCTTGTTCCTGCAATAGCAGACACAGTTCGGCAAAACCCATTCCGGATCCCCCATAAACTTCCGGTATAGCGATACCCAACAAACCCTGATCGGCCAACAACATCCACAGTTGCTGATCGTAAACGCTGTTGCCGGCATAATATTTAGCCAGGTAATCATCGGTCACACGATCAGCGAATATTTGCGCCGCCAGGCCCTTGATCGCTTGCTGGTCTTCCCCGAGTGCAAAATCCATATTGATGCCCCTTAATCAGTCGGTGCTCTTTCGCATACGCTCCAGCTTGCGGGTGTACTTGCGCTTCTCCAGTGGCGGATTCTCCAGGAACAGGCCACGATAAAATATCACGCTGATAAGTTCCGCCATTTCTTCAACCGACAAGCTAGCTGAGGTGAGGGCCGATTCACGGTTTATGTAGTAGTCGCGCAACAAAGTTTCGCCGGTACCTGCAAGGGTGTAAACCACCAATAGCCTTTGTTGTTCACTCATCCGCGCCCTGGGGAACAGCCTGGGCATTTTGTTAACCAACCATCCCAGTTGCTCGATAAAGTGTTGCCTCAGAAAATGCGAAAATTCAGGGTCTTCATCAGCCAGCTGCAGCAAGCAGCGGGTGATACCGGGTCGCGCGGCGTAGGCCCGGGTGATAAGAATATTATGTGCCAGTATCCGTTGGTACCAATCGCCTTTAGGTACGTCCTTTTCAATATCTTCGATATTTAGTGAGCCCGCGACAAAATCCTGCAGCACTTCCCGGGTCAAGGTTTTCAGATCGGGGAAGTAATGATAGAAGAGGCCCGCGGCCACACCCGCCTCGCCGGTAACATCCGCGATACGCATCTTGTGATAGCCCACTCGATCCATCACCTCGAGGGCTGCACGCTTGAGGTTTTTACGCGCCTTCTCCCCCCGTGCACTTCTCGCGGTGCGTGAAGACTGGTCGGCGGCAGTTACATGCAATGTTTACCATATGCTAAACCCTGTACTGCATTTCGCTGACAAAATACTTGAATTTGAATATAAGTTCAATATTATACGAGAGCCTATAGCGAATGACTCATCTGGTTCCGCTCTGCCAGATTAGATGGCTAACGTTGCGCCAATAAAATACAGGTTGAATAATGTTTGTAGACTACAGCGATGATCAGAAATCTCTTCGAAAGGAGCTGCGGGCCTACTTCGCTGATCTTATAACTCCAGAAATCTACGAAGCAACCCGTGGCGCTGAAAGCGGCGAACTCTACAAAAAGCTGATCCGGCAGATGGGCAGTGACGGCTGGTTAGCGATTGGTTGGCCCGAACAGTACGGCGGGCGGGGGCTTACCGTTGCCGACCAATTGGCATTTTTTGAAGAGGCGCTGCTCGCCGGGGCTCCAGTACCCTTCGTTACCCTGAACACCGTGGGCCCAGCGTTGATGGACTATGGCAGTGAAGAACACAGGCAGCGGTTCCTGCCCGCCATTGCAGCTGGCGAGCTGCACTTTGCGATTGGCTACACCGAGCCAGACGCCGGCACCGATCTGGCGTCGTTGAGCACCAGCGCGGTAGCAGACGGTGACGATTTCATTATTAACGGCAGCAAGGTGTTTACCAGCGGGGCTGAGGGCGCAGATTATATCTGGTTAGCGGTGCGCACTGACCCGGGCGTTGCCAAACATAAAGGGATCAGCATTTTTATGGTGGATACCCGCTTGCCCGGCTTCTCCAGTTCACCTATCCATACGGTCGGGAGTGTACGCACCAACACAACTTACTATGACAACGTGCGCGTTCCCGGGAGCATGTTGGTCGGGCGTCTTAACCAGGGTTGGCAACTGCTTACAGCTCAGCTTAATCATGAGCGCATCGGGCTCGCATCCTGGGCCATTCATGGTTGGAAGTTTTACCTGCGAACCCTGGCATGGGCGCGAGAAGACCACCATGGTGCACGCGCCATCGATGATCCGATCGTGCAGCAAAATCTGGCAGATGTCTATTTTCGGCTTGAGGCCAACCGTCTGCTCAACTCACGCATGGCCTGGGAACTGGAGCAGGATATTTTGAATCCGGCGCTGGCGTCCGGCGCCAAGGTATACAGCACCGAGGCCCTGATTGAGATCTGCCGCCTGCTAATGGAGATCATTGGTCCCAATAGCCTTGTCCGTCCAGGCAGCAGTGCGGCGCAATTGATGGGCGATCTTGAGCAAGAGTACCGCCGCTGCATGACTAACACATTTGGTGGTGGAGTGAATGAAATTCAGCGTGGTTTGGTCGCTACTTTCGGGCTTGGCATGCCGCGCCATCGATAATATCCCAGGCTAGCAAGGATCCCCCTGATGACTCCGGAAGAAACCAGACTCTTTGAGGCAAAAATCCAGGCATTTGTCGGCCGTGAAGTGAGCGCCCCCCATCCAGGGCCAGACGACGTTAACAGCACCATGATTCGCCATTTCTGCGAAATGATTGGCGACGAAAACCCGGTCTATACCGACCCCGGGTTCGCCGCCCAGTCAAGTAAAGGCGGAATTGTGGCTCCTCCGGCCATGATGCAGGTCTGGAGTATGGAGGGCTATGCCATGTACCGGGAATCCAGGCAGGACCTGCAACGCCAGCTGCACCAGATCTTCGACCAACACGGGTTTACCGGTGTGCTCGGGACTAACACCACAGCAAATTATGTACGCGACTTGCGCCCTGGAGATCAGGTCACCACCCATTGTGTGATCGATTCAATATCCGGGCAAAAGGCGACCGCACGGGGTATTGGCTATTTTATTGAAACCCTTACAACGTTTACCGACCAGCACCGGCAAACGGTGGGCACACTGGTTTTTCGCGTGCTCAAGTATATACCCAGCGACGCAGATACAGCAGGCGCGGGCACGGCTACTGACAATGCACCCAGCCTCCCAACCAGGATTCCGTCGCCACGGGGTCACGATAACAAATGGTGGTGGGAGGCGATTGATAACGGCGTATTGTTAATTCAGCGCTGCAAGGATTGCGAGACTCTTCGTCACCCCCCTCGTCCTATGTGCGGCGAATGCCAATCGTTAGAGTGGGATTCGATAGAATCAAGTCTCGAAGGCGAGGTCTATAGCTTCACCCAAATTCATTATCCCAGGTTCCCCGGTTACCCATTCCCGCTGGTCACTGCCATAATCGCGCTGGCAGAAGGCACGAGACTGGTATCCAACGTTGTTGGCTGTGAGCCCGAAGCCGTGCATATCGGCATGAAGGTGAAAGGTATTATCGAGCAGGTTGATGAAAAAACCATGCTCCCCCAATTCTATCCAGCAGATTGAGCCAACGCGCTAACCATTGAGGGTCAGGACTATGAACACAACTACCCGTGCTTATCATGATGTGGCCGTTGGCGAAAAGCTGAAGCCGCTGCAGGTGGATATTACCAGCGGCTTGATTGTCGGCGCAGCCATCGCGACGCGCGACTTCACCCCGGTACATCATGACAAAAAGGCAGCCCAGGCCGCGGGTCTGCCGGATATTTTTATGAATATTTTGACCAGCAACGGCTTTATGGGGCGCTTTGTCACCGATTGGGCTGGTCCGGACTCAAGCATAAAAGGGATTGCACTGAAACTCGGCGCTCCCAACCTGCCAGGATTCGTCATGACGATCAATGGAGAGGTGATCGCAAAGCACGACGATGGCGGTGTGGTTGAAGTTGCCGTTGCAGGTGACAACAACGTTTGGGGAAACCATATGTCTGGCGTGGTCCGGGTAGCACTGCCTCTGGAGGGCTGAACCATGGTTGCAAATATTACCGACAAAGCAGCGATTGCGGGTATAGGTTCGACGGAATTTTCAAAAAATTCCGGCCGTTCCGATCTTTCCCTGGCCGTTGAGGCGTGCAAGACAGCACTCGATGATGCCGGACTCAAGCCCTCCGATGTCGACGGTATGGTCACCTTCACCATGGATACCAACGAAGAAGTCGAAGTGGCCAGGGCCCTGGGGTGCAACGACCTGAACTTTTACGCCAGGGTGCCCTATGGGGGCGGTGCCGCTACCGGAACCCTGCATCAGGCAACCATGGCGATAGCCACCGGAATGGCTGAAGTGGTTGTATGCTATCGAGCGCTTAACGGCCGCTCCGGTCATCGTTATTCCAGTGGCGTAGCAGGCGACCTGATCACCGGCAGTGCGATTCACTACGGCTGGTATATGCCGTTCGGCCTGTTGACTCCAGCTTCCTGGGTTGCCACCTATACCCAGCGCTACATGTATCTTACCGGGTGTAGCGTCGACGCCTTTTTCGAAGTCGCTCAGGCTACCCGGGAATATGCGGTGAATAATCCGGCAGCATTTTTTTACCAGCAACCCCTTACCCGCAAGCAATACGACAACGCCAGGAGAATCTGTGATCCACTGAAACTATTTGATTGCTGCCAGGAGAGCGACGGCGGTTCCGCGGTGGTCGTCACCACACCAGAGCGGGCTCGCGACCTGCGACAGCGGGGCGTACTGATTAATGCGGTGACCCAATGTTCAGCAAAAGACCAGGAAGAAATGACATCATTTTACCGCCCGGAAATCGCGCGCCTGCCGGAAATGGATCATGCAGCAAAGATGGCTTATAAGCAGTGTGGCCTGGGAGTCGACGATATCGACTGTGCGGTAATCTATGATGCGTTTACTCCTACCGTTCTTTGGCAATTAGAGTCCTGGGGCTTCTGTAAATATGGCGAAGCAGCAGACTTTGTGCTGGACGGAAATCTGCGCCCGGGCGGTCGCCTCCCCACCAACACCCACGGTGGACAGCTATCTGAGGCTTATATACACGGCGTGAACGGCATTGCTGAGGCGGTTCGACAAGTGCGCGGCACGTCAGTCAACCAAGCTGATAAACAGGTTAATCATGCCCTGGTAACGTCTGGCGCCGGGGTTCCCACCGGCGGTGCAATTTTGGGTCGGATGGACTAGTTTAACCTTTTCGCATCAGCTTGATGCGGATTCCTCTTCACGCCTTGATCGAGGTCAGGCATACAGACCCGTCGCCGTGGCTTAGGCGCTAGACGTTTGATGCAAAAAAACCGGGGTCGAAGAAGGATGGCACTTACTTAAGCGGATATACCCCAGCGTGTTCGATCCGCGGTACGCCGTGAATCCCTCCCTGGAGGCTCGACTGCGGCATCCCTGCCGCAGACGCCCGCGGATCGAACACACCGGGGCTCCGCAAATCACTGTAGTGGCGTTAAGTAAGTGCCATTGGGGTCGAAGAAAAGAAAATACAGGATTGGAATGGCTTTCTGTGGTTCAGCGCTGTCGCCGCCCCGCGGTGTAAGCGTCGACAATGCTGACGATCCAACACCCCAGAAAGCCGACCGAGGCCATATTCAGTTGTTGTAATTCCCCCGCCGTAAGCTGCTGTGAGATCAACTCGGCAACAGCTTGGGTTTCAAGTGGCAACTCAGCATTAAGGATTTTGTCACTGATCTGTTGCGCTTGTTCCAGAGTCCTCGAGAACAGAATAAACAGGCAAGCCAAAGCGATTGATATCAGGCCCGCTGCAGGAATATAGCGTTTAAGATAGAGCTGTCCTGCGCCAGGAAAGACAAGCGCTGAAAGCAGGACTGCCCGGGTGCTTCGATGCATAGTGCGGGTCGCTGATAATACTCAAAGGTGTGGCCAGAATACCACAAAGCCGCTTGGCTATGGCTATTGTGGGCAGAGCAATGTCGCTAGACGATGCGTCCTCGAACCGAATCCCCGGCGGTGCGCTGCATAATTGCAGTTCCAAGGCCCAAAACACTGCCTAGCGAACGCAGGTAGAGATTCACCAAAAGCGATTTCGCAGGATTTTGCTTAACAGCTCCATGGACTTTGTTAGCGACAAACTCATCCCAGCAAGAGCCCGCCAATTGGTCCCAGGCAATGGATATGGTGGGTGAAAGATTTTTTACCGAGTGGATCCAGTTGCAGGGCATAAACACCAGGTCTCCCGCCTGCTGCCTGGCGCGAACGGGTCTTGCATTTTTCAATTTTGGATAAAGGTCAAAATCGGGTACAAATATATTCTCGACTTCGGAGCAAACGTATTGATGATCGCCGGGGTCTTCCAGGTACAGCTTGCCCGCCTGATCCGGACTGAAACCTATCCATTCTTTCTCGCCGTAAAAAAGTCCTATAAACGTATGCATGGGAGGAAAATCGGCGTGCATAAAAGGGAAACTGCCACCATTGCCACCGAAGAAAAATTCGGCGCAGTGACTGCCGGGCTCAAAGTACCAGCCGGGGAATAGTAACCTTAGAAGCCGGTAGTTAGGCCAGGCATACTTAACCCCGGGCGCTAGATCCGGGATAATCTCTGGAAAGTCGGTTTCGATGTCAATGCTACGTAGATAAGGAGCCGGATTCTCAGGCGTTGACGCCAACAATGCCGAAACGATATCGGATAACTTCTTGTTCTCGCCTTCAATGGTAAAAATTTTGTCACCCCAACGCTGCACCATCAGCTCAGGAGTCCAGCGTGCAGCAGGCATTTCCTGCAAGCCACCGCGAATGATCGCTGGACGACCCGGATTCGCATATTCTTTAACAAAGCGTTCATAACTTATGTCTGTGAGGATATCTGCGTCGACAACATGCTCGAAAGGATAGTCTTGTGGCTGCGGCCCATTGGTATTTTTTTGTTGGCCAGGCGGTATAGGCATCTACCCTCCTCTATTATTGTTATACCCTGTTTGGGCTGAGCGGGGATTATTTGCGAACTACGTTTAAACATCAAAGTAAATATTTTGATGTGCCACGGTAAATAATACACTGGACAAACGCCTGAAAGTGTTGACAGCCGTTGTTGATGAGGTAGCGCTGCTTAAGACTCTTCGCGACCCCATACCCGTTAGTCTGGACATAGTTAAACGATGTGTTTACTGTTGGTCGAAATAATAATCGTTAATAAATCTGCAAAAGAGGCCCGGCACATGTCAATTATCGGATCCCGTGAATACAAAATGATGCTCCGAGCTAGCAAATTCAACGGTGCTCCGGATACGCTAAACGAGGCGGCTACTGCATTGTGGCAGGATCTGGCGTCGGTGATACTACCAAGCGCCATTGCCGTCAGCGGGACCGGCGATATCGCCCGTCGCCGCCGGCAAGTTGGCTTCTACGACACCGCGGATCAATGGCTGCGCCAGAATGATTATGTGGTTCGCGAACGAACCGATCTTGACAGCAAGGAACGCCAACTGACATTAAAATTTCGACATCCCGATCGATTTTACAGTCAGGATCGTGTGATGGATCCCGCAAACGACTTCAGCCAGGACTTGAAATTCGAAGAAGATATCAAACCGCACTTTCAATCACTCTACAGCTATTCCAGTAATGTTGTTTTGAAAGAAAAGATGACTATCGAATCGCTGAAACAGGTGGGCGATTGTTACCCGGGTCTTGAAAAAGCTGTCGAGACATTTCCCAAGGAGGCCGCACTGGAACGCGTGGGCAATTTTACCGCCTTCGAAATCGTCATCAAGGGCACCAGCTTCCAGATACGCAAAGATCCCGAATTGCTTGCAATGTGCTCACTCACGTTATGGTATGCAGACGAGGCCGATGAAAAGCCACTGGTTGCTGAGTTCAGCTTTAAATATGAAGACGCTAAGGAGGCGTACAGTGGCAAGGCCGCGCATCGTGCCTACCTGAGTTATATGGCCATGCAGGACAAACTTAAATCATGGATTGATAGTAAGTCGATGACCAAGACCGCCTACGTCTATTCCCTGACTAAATAGGCCATTGACCTGAACGGTATTATGGGCTGGGACGGATGCATAGCGCTAACTGCCGCTAGCGGAAGAATCCCCGGGAGCGAGGTTGCGCAGGTTCATCATGCCTCCCCGGGGTTGCACAAAAATGCCTTCACAGCTTGCAGTGAGGGTATCTCCGGCATACATTTCGCCAATGACAATACTCTTGCGGCCCTCTGTTTTTTGTAAGCGGGCTACAAGTCGCAGTTCTTCGTTGAGCGGCGTCCGCTGATGATAGCGGATAGTAAGAGTGCCGGTCATACCCGGTTGTTTACCAATGACCTGGGCCATACCCAGGAATTGATCAAAAATCGCGGCTACGTAGCCGCCATGGAGGGTTCCGGGAGGGCCTTCATAAGCCCAGCCAGCGCTTACCCTGCCCTGTGCCTCGCCGTCTTCAATCCACATATGCAGCGGCGGTGCCAGCGGATTACTCAAACCGTTCAAAGGGTTGAGTTCATGGGATAGTTGGCCAAAGCTACCGTGGGTACCTTCGTCCATAAATGCAATGCGACCGTAAAGCCGTGGACCGGCTGCAAAGTGAGCTGCAGTCTCTTCGAGCTTTTGTGCAACCGCGTGCAAATCTTCTACCGCTGGCGTGCTGGTAACCAATACTTCGGTAAGTTTGCGCAGTGCCTCGGCAATGCGGCGCTTTGCCTGCCACTCTGCATTGTAAGGCGCGGTTATATCTTCGGAGGCGAAAGGATTCTCGAAATCTTTCATCACACTGAGCTCATTGGTGTTCGAATGGGCCCAGTGTAGCGCTTTTCTGCCCAAGATAAACCTTGTCCGGACAGGGCAAACGGCGTGCCAAAGCTGAGGGGTTGTTGCGGGTTGCGGTTTATTTGCTGGCTCTGGATCTGGAATTAATGCTTACGGCCAGTGACTTGGGCTTGACCCACCGGCTGTCCGCCTGGGCCAGGCTTCTCACCTCATGCTCTCCAGGTGGTGACTGCAGCAATACTGCAAATGCCTGGTCGGGATCAAAATATACCCGAACATCCTTATTAGAATCGTCGGCGCTGCTGTTACCCACCAGAGCCCATGCGAGGCTCGCTGCCAGTAATCGAGTTGTGTTGCTCATAGCTGTTACCTGCACAAAATACACTTGTCATTACCATGAATGTAGTACGCGACAGCGGCCCAGTGCTGTGCTTGTGCCTGTAATGCCAATTGGCTCACAATATGCCGCCAAGACTAGCGGATTGTGTAATTAAAGCTTAAGGTTGCCCCGGGCTTTGAATTTGCATTGAAAGGTCGCCATCCAGGCCAACAAATCGCAAGCGCTGAATGCTCTGGTAGTTGCGAATGGCGATGACACTGCAAGGGGATGTCAATACTGTTGCCTGCATGGTGTCGGCTGCAGGTGGTTCAAGTTTCACCTGCAGCGTAAGTTCATCGCGTTCTCGCTGCCAGTCGTAGGTATCGACAATAACCCGATAGCCGGAGGAAGGCTTCTGTCCTGCTGCTACAACCACCAACAATTTACCCTCGGCCAACTCAGCATAATGCTGGCTGTTCGAGTTGTCGGTAGAAGGATCGGGCAAAAAGCGCTCTCCCCCTCGTTGCAGAGACTGCCACTGGGACTCCTGCTCAATCACGTAGGCCGCAGGCTGTTCTGCCCCGCAATACTCTGACTGCATCACTTGCATGATACGCAAGCCAACATCGTCAGGTAGCGGTTCACAGCCTACGTTATGGCCGCTAGCAACAGTAGCTGGACGATCGAGCGAAATGAAATCCAGTGACCTTTTGACACAAGCCTGAGACTACCAGGCGTTCGATTTTTTTGCATCGATTCAGGGCCCTCTCCGGATTTTATCTGAGGCCCCTTCAAGCTGCCCTTCAGCATCGAAATTGGCTTCGGTAACCAAATCGAAATCGAGGCCACTGATATCGCGATCGACCAATATTTCTTCCGGTCGGTCCCGGGTTGGCCAGGCGCCACAGGTTTCCCCTGCCCCGCAGATAACAAAGTCATTATCGATATCTGATCCGGCAAAGATACGGTAATTACCGGCTTTTACCACGTTGTTAAAACTATACCGGAACCGACCTTCACCATCCATGCTGGCAGTCGTTTGCAGGCTTGTCACCTGGCTGTTCGCATCGCGCAAAAGGACATAGAGCAAGCCCGGGTTACCGACTCCCGCAGGCTGCTTTAATACCTGCATATAAAGTGGTATCACCAGGCTACTGTTATTCTCCAGCTGGACAATGATTTTCCCCTCGTACACCGCCGTATCCAATTCGCCCGGATCAACCTGAACAATGTAATCACCCGTGCCATTGGCCGCGACATTGTTGCCTGGCGAAACGTCGATCCAGGTCTGGTCGCCAACGACAGATACAATTCCCGGGGGCGCATCGCCCTGGGCATTGAGTTGCAAGATTTTCAAGGATTCTCCCGCGGCAAAATCCAGCACCGTTGGGTTGGCGGTTATTACACCTGGCTGATTTCCGCCTCCCAGGGCCTGGGCTGCCTGCACCGCCTTAAGCGCATTGATTTTGCCAAAGCCGAAGTCATCATCGCGTCCGGGCACTCCCAGATCAGTAACGGCGGTACCATTGGCGATTGCGAGATCAAAATCAGCGGGGCTAAGTTCCGGATAAACCGCCTTCATTAGCGCCGCAACACCGGCCACATGGGGCGCAGCCATCGATGTACCGCTCGACCAGCCATAGCGGAATTCGATGCTTCCTGAAGAGTCGTCTCCCAGCAGACTTAGAATACGATCGGGGTAACCGTCTGCATCGCGGTCGATATCATCTCCGCCCGGCGCTGTTACATCAATATAACTGCCAAAATTGGAATAGGAAGCCAGGGTGGAAGCGGAATTCGCCGCGCTCACGGCGACCACGCCGTCGTAGGCAGCAGGATAAAAACGCGCTGAACTGGCATTGTTGCCCGCCGCCGCAACAACAATAACGCCAGCGCTACGGGCCTCTGCAATGGTGTCAGCCAGCAACTGGCTATAGCATGCCAAACAGCCCAGGCTAAGGTTGATGACATCGGCACGGCGAGCAGGAACGCGGCCGCTGTCATTTGACAGGCCCGCAGCATAACGAATACCTTGAACCAGGTCGTAGCCAGACCCACCCCCTATGCCGAGGACCCTGATCGGCATAATCTGCGCGCCCCATGAAACGCCCGCAACACCATTGGAATTATTGCTAAGCGCGGCGACAGTGCCGGCCACATGGGTGCCGTGGAAGCTGCTTTGCCCCGATGCACCTTCGCGATCGCCAACATCGTCTGGATTGGGGTCAATACCATCGCCATCGGCAGCAACCGCAGGATCCCGGATAAAGTCGTAGCCAGCGACCGTTTTGTTAGCGAGGTCGGGATGCCCCAACAATACGCCACTATCTATTACGGCCACCACTATTTGGCCGGAAGATGCGGTGCCCGTTGTAATATTCCAGGCATCCGGCAAATTGATAAATGGGTAGTGCCACTGCAGTCTGAAGTAAAAGTCATTGGGGGTTGCACTAGCGCGAATGCGATAGTTAGGTTCTGCGAATGCGACATCGCTGCGCTTGCGCAAGGCCTTGATCAGCGTGAGGGTCAGGTATTTTGCGTCGTTGAGCGGCTGCGGTGTTGCAGCTTGCGACGCCATCATCAGTGAGTCATCAGGAAGAGCCATGCCAGCTCCGGCGCCAGACAATTTTTCAAGCAACTCGCGACAGTGCCGCGCAGAAGGCAATTGCGCCAACTGCATATTTCCAGACCCCACCGAGTGCAGTGCCGATTGCTCTGCAAGTAGGCCGGGGGTATCGACTCCAAGGCTTTGGCTAAGCAATTGATTGGAACGATACCCCAGCATGAGCTGATTGGGAAAAAATTCAATCGAGGCATTCTTGCCGGCGATACGCCCCGAGGTAAAGTCATTGCCAACGCGAAGAATGTACTTGGTAGCGCCGCTATCCGCTCTCAACATGATATAAGCAGTGCCTGATTGAGGCGCTACGATATTTTCGAATTCGGCATTGTCGGCATCCGAGAACGCCAGCAACTGATTGTTCTGGTCAAACAGGAATAGGTCGATATCGTGGGCCGAGGGATTGTCTTTCTCGAAGTCAGCAAGCTGCAGCGAGATAAGCTGCCCTTGCAGCAACTCGATGCGGTAAAAATCGAAAGTGTCACCTGTGTCGGCAAAGCGATCGCGGGCCACACCGGTGCCGTCGCTACTGACGAAACCATTGCTGATAACGGGATTTGGCAGTGCCTGGGCGCGGTCGGCACTGTCATTGTTCAGGTAGGGTGCCGTGGGGTCGTTGACATCACTGTCGGTAACCATGTTACTCGCTATCTTGATTTCACCCGCCAGGCTAAACCCTCGCAATACCGTCACGGAGCTTTCCACGGCCGCGCGGCCGCCCTGGTTGTCGACCACGGTCAGGGTAACGGTTTTGTCGCCGGCAATATTATATGAATGCAGGACCCGGCTGCCTTCAGCGCTACTGCCATCGCCAAATGCCCATAAATACTGACTGATGCTGCCATCCTCATCAAAGGAGGCACTGGCGTCGAAAACCATCTCAACATCAATTTGCGCAGTGGCCGGTTCTACCACAAAGCGGGCCACCGGCAAGGTATTCTGTAACGGCGCATCACCGGAACCTCCGCCCCCGCCGCCACAGCTGGCGAGCATGACTAGAAGGAAAGCCCCCGACAATAACCGGGCCAATGCCTGGATCAACAAAGGTATCACCTGATGAGACAAAAATATGGCCTTTGATTATGGCACAGCAAGCCTTTTTGCAAAATCCCGGCGCCAGAGTGTGAATGGGCGTTTGACGACAAAATCTTCGCAAAAAACCCGATAATACAAGCTTCCGGGGCCAGGCGACCACGCGCTTTCACTGCCCGGGACAGGTGCCCATACTGTGCCTCAGGTCACCTTTTCGACTGGCCTTTTTAAGCTTGCCGGTGGTTATTTGCCAGGCGGCTGCCATAGAGTTCACTGCCGATAACCATTGCAACACACCCACAATACACAGCGGTGTTGCAGGCAGTCCTTACATATAGACAATCATCAGCTCGTAAACCAGTACCGGCCGTTGCTGCCCGACAATATTGACCTGCTGATCCATGATCAACGAGGTACCTTTGGCCGACGGACTGACCTCCTTTACCCGGCTGCGAGCGTGCAGCCTGGACCCTGCCGGCACAGCACCGGTAAAGCGCAGCTTGTTGGAGCCGTAATTAAGCATATTGTTAAAGCCGGTAACTTCCCAGTCCGGTTGGCGCCCCAATCGCGGCAGCAGAATCAGGGTGAGAAATCCATGGGCGATGGTGGTGCCGAAGGGGCTCATTTCCTCGCATTTCTTTAGGTCAGTATGCAGCCAGTAATGATCGCCACTGAGTTCCGCAAACTGATCGATCATCGCCTGGGTTACTGGCAACTCGGGGCCCCAGTCACTGAATTCTTCTGACACTAACGCCTGCATCGAGTCAATGTCGTCAAAACGGTATTGCTTCATTTACGGATTCCTGTTCAGCCGGGTTCCAAACTGCCCGCATAGTAACCAAAAGCATCTGCCGGAACCAGCAGGTTACCGGACTGTCATGGGCCCGAATCCGCCAGCGGGTTAGAATTTGGGAGGTTCGAAATCGAGCGAAAAAACCTATAATGCTGCTCTTGGGGTTGGTCTGGTGCCACAGGGTTTCGCTATTGCTTTAGACACCGAATCATGTATGTTTTGCTTGCAAATAAGCTGGCGCCGTGATGCCCACTAGTTACCGGCGTTGAGCATAATCAGCAGGGACTCAATATGCCTGAAGCCGTCATTGTCGATGCGCTGAGAACACCTATCGCTAAAGGCAAGCCCATTGTTGGCGATCTCAGCGGGTTTCATCCCGCCGAGTTGCTGGCTTTGACATTTCGCGAGCTGGTCAAGCGCAACGGGCTCGATTACGCCGATATCGATTATCTGGCCGGAGGATGTGTCACCCAGGCCGGGGAACAGGCCGGTAACATCACCCGCAACGCCTGGCTGAGTATGGGTGAAGATTACAGTGCTGGCGCCACGACACTCGACAGCCAGTGCGGCTCAGCCCAGGCTGCTAACCACATCGTTGCAGCGCTAATTGCCAATAACTCATTCGATAGCGGCATTGCCTGTGGCATAGAGTCGATGAGCCGGGTTGGACTAGGGGCCAATGTGTACAATGGCCCGGGCTTTTTCCAACCTCCCAACTGGCCATGGGATAGCACACTCGACCAGTTCACCAGTGCCCAACGCATTGCCGATAAGCGCGGTATTACCCGGCAGATGGCGGATGCACTAGCCTGTGAATCCCAGCGGCGGGCCCAGCGGGCATGGCAGGAGGGGCGTTTCGACCGTGAGACCTTTGCTATTGAAGCGCCGATCCTCGGCGAAGACGGTAAACCGACCGGAAGTACCCGTACCGTACGCCGGGACCAGGGCCTGCGCGATACCACTTTGGAGGGGCTTGCCGAGCTCAGGCCTGTCATGGAGGGACAAATCCATACTGCCGGCAATTCATCCCAGGTATCTGACGGCGCTGCCGCGGTATTGTGGATGAGCGCCGCCCGGGCACAGCGCCACGGGCTAGTGCCCAGGGCACGCATTATCACCGACTGTGTGGTGGGCACCGATCCCTACTTTCTTCTCGATGGGCCAGTGGATGCCACCGCCGTGTTGTTAAAAAAATCGGGAATGAAGCTGGCCGATATCGACCTGGTGGAAATCAATGAAGCCTTTGCCGCCGTGGTGCTATCCTGGGCCAGCGTCTACCAGGCTGACATGGATAAAGTCAATGTTAATGGCGGCGCCATGGCTATTGGTCACCCTGTAGGTTCGACGGGTGCCCGACTCATTACCACTGCGCTGCATGAACTAGAGCGGCAGGATAAAACCACCGCACTCATCACCATGTGCTGCGGAGCTTCGGTAGGCACGGGCACAATCATCGAGCGTATTTAGAGAGGCAAGGTCGTTTGGACGCCACACCGTAATCACGTAAAACAGGGGAGTAAACCATGGGCGATCTCAGTGGCAAAGTTGCCATCGTCACAGGCGCCGGCAGAGGCCTGGGCCGCGAAGAAGCCATCCAGCTGGCGCGCCAGGGAGCCAGCGTGGTGATCAACGATTACGCAGCCATACCCAATGCCCAGGAAGATGCCAGGGCGACCGTCGCCGACATTGAAGCCCACGGCGGTAAGGCGATTGCAGTCTTCGGCGACTGCGCCGACAGTGACGATGCCAACCGGGTTTTTGAAGCGGCTCTGGATACCTATGGTGACCTCAATATCATGGTAAACAACGCGGGTTTCTGCCGCGATAAAACCGTGTTCGGTATGAGTGACGACGAATTCGATTCGGTTGTCAGGGTCCATTTGCGCGGCCACTTTGTTAACATGCGTAACGCCACCCGTTATTGGCGCGCCAAGGCAAAAAAGGCAGAAACAGTCTACGGCCGACTCATCAGCACCTCCTCCGAGGCGATGATTTTCGGCTCCGCTGGACAACCCAACTATGCCGCTGCCAAGGCCGGCATCACGGCTATGACCCTGGGTGCGGCTCAGTTGATGATCAAGTACGGAATCACCGCTAACGTCATCATGCCCCGCGCACGTACCAACATGACCAACCAGGGCCTGACCGCACAAATGTTTGCCGAACCGGACAATGGCTTCGATGCCTTCCATCCGGAAAACGTCGCCCCCCTGGTAGGATACCTCGCCTCACCTGAAGCCGGCCATATCGCCGGCGAAGTATTTGTAGTGTGGGGAAATCGGGTAAACATTGTGCAGCGGCCCAGGCTGGACGTTTTTTACGACAACCCGGAAGGTGAAAAAAAGTGGAGCCTGGAGGGCTTGCATACCAGTCTGTCAGACTATTTCGATGCCGACCACACACCCGTGCTCGATGGCTTCTCAGTGCCTCCCCAGTAACAATGCCGGTGCAGGCAGGGTAATACGATGGCAATACTGAAAAACAGGACAGCACTGGTCACCAGTGCCGAAGACTATATGGGGCCCGCCATCGCGGAGCTATTTGCGCAGGAGGGTGCCAGCGTCACCTGCGATTATGGCTCAGAGTATTCCGATAGCGAACTGGCAAAACTGCTACAGGCCGGGCTGCCGGATATCGTTGTAGCCAACCTCGCAGAGCCTCCCCGCACGGCCGCCGTAGACAGCATTGTGGACCAGGACTGGCAACTGTTGTTCGACAAACTGGTCCATCCCCTCATGCGGCTGGTACGAGCAGTCGCCGGCCCCATGAAAGCGCGTGGTCACGGCAAGATTATCGCGGTAACCAGCGCGGCTCCGCTGCGGGGCATTCCCCATGCCGCGGCCTACTGTGCTGCGCGCGGAGCCCAAAATGGCTTTCTACGCGCCGCCGGTCTGGAGCTGGCGAAGTACAATGTGCAGGTGAATGCGATTGCGCAAAATTATGTTCGCAATTCGACCTACTACCCGGACGACATGGTGGAGAAAGCCGAGTTTGCACGCCATTTACAACAACTGGTACCCACCAAAAAGGTGGCCGAAGGCGCTGAAACCGCGCAGTTGGCGCTCTATTTGGCAGGTCCCAATTGCACCCATATGGTGGGTCAGATCTTGCCACTTGCCGGTGGCTGGACCACCACTACCGGATAGGTTGAACAATATGCACAAGCTCTACCCCAGGCTTCTTTTGTCTTGTCTTGGCTTGATACTCTGCGCCTGCTCGGACAGCGAAGGCACCGCTCCCGTCGAATATAGTGTCGACCCGGAATCCATCGACGTCAGCCGGGCAGATTACTGCGACATCACCCAGCCCGTTGAATGCCTGTTTCCGTTTCCCAATAATTTTTTCAGCAGCATAGATCGAAGCACTGAAACCGGTGTCCGGGTCAATTTTGACCCACGGGCGATGCCGTTAAATGCAAGCGGGGATAGTTTTGACGTCACCGAGTACAATCGCAACGATGGCTTTTCTCCCGGCCCCTCGATATTGGCCTATGTACCGGACGTCGACCTCAACCGAACCGGCGCTGCACCGATCACTGATCCTGGCCAATCCCTCGATCCGGCTGCACCCATCCAGTTGATCCACGCTACCACCGGCGAGCGACAATTGATCTGGGCTGAGCTCGATGCCCATCCGGAGCCTGGTCAAATGCGGGCACTGATGATACGGGTCGCCAAAAACCTGCAGGACGGCGAGCGCTACATCGTCGTATTGCAAAACCTCAGCGATAGCAGCGGCAAACCAATTGAAGCGGAAGATGCCTTTAAGGTGTACCGTGACGCTATCCCTTCAACTGTGCCGGAACTGGAAGCCAGGCGGGAACATTTTGAGCAACTGTTCCGGACCCTGGGCCAATACGGCATTGCGCGCAATACCGTATACCTCAGTTGGGACTTCACCGTTGCATCCACTGCCAACCTCACCTCGCGCATGCTCCATATGCGTGATACCGCGCTGGCAGACCTGGCAGGCAGCGCTCCGCCAGCCCTTATCAGCAGTGTCATTGCCACTACCCCTGCCGAGGATCCCTATTGGGCGCGGACCATTCGCGGCACGCTTCAAGTCGCCAATTTTATGGATTCGATCGACGCCCGGCCCGGTTCTCGCTTGTACTACCCGAGCGCAGATCGAGATGCCCTGCCCTCCCGGCAAACAGCTGACGCCAGTGTCGATGTACCGTTTCTCTGTGCTATTCCCCACGCTGCCTTTGCCGATGTCGCCGACGGTGAGACAGATACCCGCGCGATCATTATGGGGCACGGCTTATTTGGCAGCCGGGAGTCACTGCCTGGATTGGGACCCATTGCAGAGCCTAACAATTTATTGATGTGTGCAGTCGATACCTGGGGCATGTCAAACCAGGATCTTGCCGTCACTTTCTCCATTCTGTCCAATATCAGTTTGTTCCCAGCCCTCGTCGATAGACTGCAGCAAGGCTTGCTCAATAATATCCTGCTGTCCGAAGCCATCGTCAACAGTGGTGGCTTTGCCAATTTGGCAGCCTTCCAGGATGATCTGGGTCGGCCCCTTTTCAAGTCTTCTGAGGTGCATTATGAGGGTGTATCCCAGGGTGCAGTCCTCGGCGCGGCGCTGAGTGCCGTCAACCCGCACTTCAGGCGCTCGGTGCTTAATGTTGCCGGCATGAATTTCAGTCTTTTGATTCGCCGTAGCAATGCCTGGCCGAATTTTGCAATACCCTTCGACCCGGCCTACCCCGATCCCCTGCAGCAGCCCCTGGCTTTTGCATTGATCCAGATGTTATGGGACCGTGGCGAAAACAATGGCTATGCAAACCATCTCGGCCGGCAAACTCTTCCCGGCTCCACACCTACTCGACTATTGATTCATGTCGCAGTGGGCGACCAGACCGTCAACGAAACCACAGCCGAAATACTGGCCCGCACCCTGGCGGCCCAGCGTCACGACCCCACCGTTGTCAGCGGCCGCCACATTGCAACTGAGCCCTATGTGGGTATCGAGCCGATCAGCACCTACCCACATAATGGTAGCGCCCTGGTCATTTGGGATTCGGGCCCGTTCCTTGTCGCCGATCACGCCGGAACTCCATTGCAGCGAATGGACAACCTGCCCCGCAGCGGGGGTTACAACACCCATAGCATGACCTTCAGGCAGGCGAACGGCCAAAAGCAAAAGGCCGATTTCTGGCGCACCGGCCGGGTTACAAATGTATGCGGCACAACGGCGTGTCTAGCGGATGGCTACGATGGCACCCCCGGTGACTTTATTGAAGGTGACTAGTTCCTGCTCGCACGAGCCGGGAAACGAGTGAATATTCCGATTGATTAGCTCTTTAAAGGACTGGGCCCGGCCCTGCACCGGCCAATGTAATTAGTTCTGCTTACATCGACCAACAGCCAAGGCTACTATCCCCGCATGTTTTAACGGATTAAAACTAACGCACAGGGATGTTATGCCGCACGCACTCGATCATCATCATTGCCCGGATTCGGGCGTCTATTGTCTTGTACTCGTCGCTCGCTACCATCAGCTTCCCGCTGATCCGCTGCAAATCCGTCACGAGTTCGGGTGTGGCGATAAAGCCCTGGACGCTCTCGATCTATTGCAAATGGCGCGACAACTGCAACTGCATGCGCGCCATCGCGAACAGATCCACATCGACCAGTTGCCTGCGCTGCCTATGCCGGCCATTGCATGCCTCAACGACGGCCAATTTGTGGTGCTTGCCAAAGTTGCTAACGGCAATGTCCTGGTGCATGACCCGAGGGAACAAAAGCCTTTATCGCTGCCGCTAGCCCTGTTCAGCAAAAGCTGGAGTGGCAGCTTGATTCTTCTCGGCCGACGCCGCCAGCTGCTGCGCAGTGAAACCCGGTTTGGACTGCGCTGGTTTGTTCCAGCAGTCCTCAAATACCGGGCACAATTGTTGGAGGTACTGACGGCATCGTTTTTCCTCCAGTTGTTCGCCCTGGCGACGCCGTTGTTTTTCCAGGTGGTGATTGACAAGGTGCTGGTACACGGCAGCTTGATGACACTCGACGTTCTCGCTATAGGACTGCTTGCGGTAACCTTGTTCGATGTCGTTCTCGGCACCCTGCGCAATTACCTTCTATCCCATACCAGCAATCGCATCGACATCCTGCTGGGCGCACGCTTGTTTAAGCATCTGCTTTCCTTGCCTACCAGTTATTTCAATGCCCGTCGGGTTGGCGATACGGTAGCCAGGGTTCGAGAGCTTGAAACCATTCGTCAATTTATCACCGGCTCGAGCCTGACGGTGGTCATCGACCTGTTGTTTACGCTGGTATTTCTAGTGCTGATGTACAGCTACAGCCCCAGGCTTACCGCAGTCGTGTTAGCTTCAATACCCTGCTATATCGGCTTGTCGCTGTTTGTTACACCGCTGCTGCGTAATCGACTAGAAGAGAAATTTGAGCGCGGCGCAGAAAACCAGGCTTTCCTGGTAGAGGCAGTGCATGGCATTGACACCTTAAAAGCGAGTGCCGTAGAGCCACAGATGCAGCGCCACTGGGAAGACCAGCTCGCGGCTTATGTCAGCGCTTCTTTCAAGGCCGGCAACCTGGCTAACCTGGCCAATCAAGCGGCCACGCTAATTAATAAGATCGTTAGCATCACGATACTATGGCTGGGCGCGACGCTGGTGATCGGTGGAGGTTTGTCGGTCGGGCAACTGATAGCTTTCAATATGTTTGCCGGCCGCGTCAGTTCTCCGGTACTGCGGCTGGTGCAGCTGTGGCAGGATTTTCAGCAGGCGGGTATCGCCGTCCGGCGACTCGGTGACATTCTCAATACTCCCGCTGAAGCCGGCTACAACCCCAATCGCACGACGCTACCGGAGTTACAAGGAAAGATAGAGTTTGACCACCTGAGCTTTCGCTATCAGCAGGATCGATGCGAAGCCTTGAACGACATCTGCCTGCACATTGATGCCGGTGAAGTTATCGGCATTGTCGGCCACTCTGGCTGCGGCAAAAGCACCCTCAGCCGCATGATCCAGCGTATTCACTCGCCTACCGAGGGGCGATTGCGAATTGACGGTACCGATGTCGCGATGATGCAGCCGGCCTGGTTGCGTCGGCAGATAGGTGTAGTGCAGCAAGAAAGCTTTCTGTTCAATCGCTCGGTCAAAGACAATATTGCTCTGGTAGATCCTGGTATGGATATGCAAAGGGTAATCAACGCCGCCAAAATTGCCGGTGCCCATGATTTCATCAGTGAACTACCGGAGGGTTACGACACCCTCGTGGGTGAACAGGGCTGTGTTTTGTCGGGCGGTCAAAAGCAACGTCTGGCGATCGCCAGGGCATTGGTGGGCGACCCCCGGATTCTGATTTTCGACGAGGCGACCAGCGCTCTTGACTACGAATCAGAAAGCCGGATACAGAGCAATATGAAGACCATCTGCCGCCGACGGACGGTGGTGATTATCGCTCACCGGCTCTCTACCGTGCAACACGCGGATCGCATCCTGGTAATGGACAAGGGTCGGATTGTCGAACAGGGCTCTCATCACCAGTTGCTGGCACGGGGCGGTTACTATGCTCGCCTCCATTCTCATCAGGCCGGGGCAGTTGCAGGCGCCTGAAAACTTTTGAACCCTTCACAGCTACCAAACCACGGTCATATTACGATGCAGCATAATAAGCACTACGCGGCCACTAAAAACAAAAGATACAGCCGGGAGCAAGATCAACAGCAGTTTCTGCCCGCGGCCATTCAACTTGAATCGAGCCCGGCGCCTATCTACGGCCGCCTGATTCTATGGGCAATACTGTTGCTGGTGATAATCACCGTTGCCTGGGCATACCTGGGCAGGATAGATATCGTCGCGGTGGCACCCGGGAAAATTGTTCCCCGTGGCAAGGTCAAGCAGATCCAGTCCTTTGATCGAGCTGTTGTGCAGCAGATTCATGTTCACGACGGCCAGGCGGTATCAATGGGAGATCCCCTGGTGAGCTTCGATTCAACCTTCAGTGGCGCCGACCAGCAACAGGCGATCGAAGATCTACAAGACGCTCAATCCCAATGGCTGATCGAGACCGCCTACAACCATCATCTGCAGGGAACAGACGACGATGTGCCGGCCGCCGCACTCCTGTCCACGGCAATGGAGCAACTGGAGTTAAACCCGGAGCACTATCCGCAGGTCATTGACCAACAATTTCTTGTGAGTCGATTGTTTAACCGCATCGCATTACACCGTTCGCAATTAAGTGCCTTGCGCCAGGAGATACAGGCCCTGGCTGGCAGTAAGCAAAGTGCGGAGGCCCTGTTAGCCGGCTTACAGGCCACGCTGCCGATTATCCGGGAACGCGCTGAATCAGTGAAGGGGCTGTTTCACAAGCAACTCGCGTCCAGGGATCATTACCTGCAGCAGGAGCAACAACGCATTGAAGCACAGCAACGTATGCTGAGTGAGCGATCACGGGTCGCGTCGCTCGACGCCCAAATGGGGCAGGTTCGCGCCCGCCTGGACGGTCTCATACAGCAGGAGCTGGAACAGAATCTTGTTGCCATGAATGCAGCGCGCCTGCGAAAACTCATGTTGCAGCAGACCTTGCACAAAGCTGCCGAACAGCGCCAACGCTCGGTGCTGCGAGCGCCTGTTGACGGGATTGTACAGCAATTGCAGATTCATACGATTGGCGGCATTGTCAGCCCTGCTCAAGTGTTGATGAGCTTGACCCCCACTAGCGAGCGGCTTGAAGTAGAGGCTTTTATCAAAAATCGTGACATTGGCTTTGTCAACATCGGGCAAGCCGGGGCAGTAAAAATTGACGCCTATAACTTTACCCGCCATGGCAGTATTGACGGCACCTTGGAAACCGTGTCGAGCGATGCGATTGAAAAAGAGGGCATGGGCCTGGTGTATCCCACGATTGTTAGCCTGGCCACCAACAGTATTGCGGTCGAGAATAAAATGCAGGCATTGTCACCGGGGATGAGTGTGAGCGTAGAAATCAAAACCGGCAGCCGCCGAATAATCGAGTACTTTCTTTCGCCCCTGTTAAAGATGGGGAGTGAAAGCATTCGCGAGCGCTAACCCGATGGCGCGCCATTCCATCCGTAATCGTTGTTGGCAGCTGAACATGCCGCAAGCTGCCCCGGCCCGCAGCTTGTCATTTTTTGCTCAAAAAAAAGCGAAAGCGTCATTTGGATCTGATTTTTTCGACCAAAAAAGAATTATTAGTGTGCTTTGCCTGTCTTTCAAAACATTCTCTGGCTTGTGAAAACGCCAACATCACATCATCAAGAAGTCAAGGTACAGGTTTCTCCGCCCCGGTTGAATCAGCAGATCCTGCAACTTCCATTTCGGCCTTTGAGTTGGCAGCCCGCATGGCATCCGCCCAGTGGTTCGTCTCAGAGCTGAGCAAGGCCTCTACTCTCTGCACCAATAATTCAAAGGGCTGCTCGCCGTTGTACGGCAAAGCGCGGGCAATATAAAGATACTTTTCCTGCTTGAGCGATTCGGAAGCTGCCCGGTATTCGTGCCAATTTTCCTGGAATCTATACAGTGCCAAAACGCCCGCGACAATAGTTACAATCATGCCGGCTATACCGATTGCAACGGGTATCTCCGGCGAGCCCTGACTGAAACCGGCGAGCAGTGGAATGGTAGCCGCAGTGACTATTTCAATCAGTCGCAGCCGCTTGAATGCTTTTTGATTCGCGCCACTTTTTTTGTCATACCAATTGATCTGATCATCCAGCCGTTGCTCAAAGTATTCGTGTTCCTCCATTCGCATGACTGCCTCTCCCCATTCGGCGCCGGACCTACTCAATTCTGCTTTGAATATATTCTTCAACCGGCAGATCTTGTTCGACTCTGAAGCAGCACCACATTTGCAATAATCACGCTTGGCTTTCCCCTGAACCCTTCCTTGCGACGACTTGCCACCCGGTCGAAATACTCGCTGCAGTCTATTCATTCTCAACAACGATCATAATCTTTTCGGCCGTGTAGAAAAAGGCAAGTTTGCGTTTAAGGCTGCCATCACACAGCTTCGCCACCCATGGCAGATCCCGGTTAATTCGACCCGCCGATGCCAGATTGTTTTTGGCGCTGTTGGCGAAAAAATCAACTGCTCGATATAAACCACTACATCCCGTCCACTCAAGTCGTGCGCCCGGCAATGCTTACAGCCCAATCAATAGCTGCAGATTTAAGCGTATAGATAGTTTATTCTCCGAAAAACAGAAGATAATAAAACGACGCGGCCTCCCCGGTTTGTTTCTGAATCTGGTACCATCTGGCGGGTGACAGCCCCATGCGAGAAAAGGTCCAAGACTCAATGACCTTCTACTAATTAAAATTGGTACTGCGTAAAAGCTGACAGGGAGGAAACCTTATGCCACATGTTACTTTCATTCACGGAATTGCCAACAAGGCGCCGAAGGAAAAGCTGCTGGAAAACTGGGAAGCGGAGCTGGCAGCTGGTGGTCTGGATTTGCCCGGCGAAGGCATCAGCACTTCCATGGTTTACTGGGCAGATGTCATGTACCCAGAGCCGCTGGCGGCATCGAGCAGCCTGGAGAGCGTCGAGGATGGCCTGGGTCTGGATTCACAGGACGAGGAACTCGAATGGGTAGAGCAACTGTCTAGCGATGAAGAGAAAGCGTTTGTAGCGTCTTTCCGCAAAACCCTTGGCTTCGACGCAGCATCACCCGGCGCGGACGATTACCAACCGCCATCTCCCGCCAGTAATGAAGATGAACTGGAGGCCATGGGTTACGAAGCGATTCCACTCCCCTGGTTTATCAAAAGACGGGTAATGAAACGACTGTTGAAAGACGTGCACCATTATATGTTCAATGCGAAATTTTCTCCCCGGCCGGGAGAAGAATATCAGGTGCAGGACCACATACGCCGCCTGTTTGTTGAGCAACTCAAGCAGGACAGCGCCCAGTGCGATGGAGCCCACGTGGTGGTGAGTCACAGTATGGGTACAGTTATCTCTTACGACTGCCTCAAAAATGTGGCGGACTGCCCAAGTGTCAGTGGGTATATGACCCTGGGTAGCCCGCTGGGGATCAGCGAGGTTTACGACAATTTCAAGCCGAAATACGTCAGTCGCGATGCCTTTCCCTCGGCCACCGTCAAGGGCAATTGGGTCAATGTCTCCGACCGCCTCGACCCTGTCGCCTTCGATGCCCAGTTGGCAAATGACTACCTCAAAGCCGGCCATCAGATAATCATCGATCAGAGAGTCAAAAACAGCGGTAAATGGCGCCACAGTAGCTACAAATATTTTGGCCAGCCGGCACTGTGTGAACACCTGAGAAAGCTGCTGTCGCAGTAGCCGTGACCAGTGACCAGTGACCAGTGACCACGACCAAGGTGGCAGAAAGTATGCAAAAAGTGCTGGCGAGGATAGCCGACTCTGCACAATCTTTTAACGCCGAAGATATCGAGGCGGCGAGTCGCGAGCTGGTGGACTACATCAACGCCAATATAGCCACCCACCCCGCCGCTTTCGCCAGGGCCCTTAAAACCGCGGCTGACGCCTTCGATGGCAAGCAGGTAGCGGCCCTTTGTAAGCAGCTGGTGGCACACCTGCATAGCCGTTGTGAGCCCTACCCTCTCAGTGAAAGCAGGGACATTCTCCGCACCCTGCGTGATAAGCGCCACAACCATCTGCTTGTCAGCGTTGGTGACGCCTTTCTGCAAACGGGCCAGGATGCGCCGCGGATCCGCAAGCTCTATGCCCAGGCATTGCTGGACCTTGGTCAGCTGAGTGCAGCCCTTGCAGTGTTAGCCGATCTGGAAAAGCTGTGCCTGGCGCAGCAAGACGCCGATGAGTTGGCCGAAACAAGAGGGCTGATGGGGCGCGCCTATAAGCAAATGTATATCAACGCCGCCGCTTCCGGCAGTCCGGGAAGCCTTGCCCTCGAGCATCTGCAACAGGCGATCGATAGCTACGGAAATGTTTACCGAACCGATAAGAAGCTCGCCTGGCAGGGCGTCAACCAGGCTGCCCTGTTGGAGCGCGCGCGACGAGACGGAGTCGAGTTATCAGCGAACCAGGCTGACAGCGCGGCGATCGCCAGCGAGATTCTGCGGGGCATCGACGACAATGCCGAAGCCGCCGATCTATGGCAATGTGCCACCGCAGCGGAGTGCTGTCTGGCATTGCAAGACTATACACGCTGCCTGGATTGGATCATCCACTACACCCAGGACAAACAATCACTGGCAGCGGCCGATGCGTTTGAATACGCCAGCACCCTGCGTCAGTTTGAAGAAGTCTGGCAGCTGGATGATACGCATACCGAGCAAGGGCAGATACTGAGCCTGTTGCGCTCAGCGCTGTTGCGCCAGGAGGGAGGCTGCGTAGAGATCAAGAATCCTGCAAAACTACTCGATCAGGCCTCGGCGCTGGCCGGCAACGCAAGCTTTGAGCAAGTGCTGGGAAAAGACCGCTACAAAACATTTCAGTGGTATTTAACCGGTCTGGAACGGGCAAGCTCGGTGGCCCAGATATGCGATCGTATGGGCAATGGCCAGGGAACCGGATTTCTGGTTCGGGGAGCGGATATTCACCCCGCCATCAGCCATGAGTGGGTGGTCGTCACCAACGCCCATGTCATCAGCGATGACTCCCGGGAGCAAAGTGGCACTCCCGCGGCACTCCCTGCTGACGGGACGCGCATTCGGTTTGAAGCCAAAGATCCCGACACCCTTTACGACGTTGATGAAATCCTTTTCAGTTCGCCACGCACTGAATTGGATTGCACGATTGTCAGCCTGCGCACCCCGATACAGCATGATAAGCCCTTCCCCATTGCCAAGCGGCTACCGCTACTGAATAAAAACCAGCGCGTGTATGCCATCGGTCATCCCCGCGGTGGCGGGCTGTCTTATTCCCTGAACGATAACCTGCTGCTCGACCACGAGTGTCCGCGGGTCCATTACCGTGCACCAACCGAAGGCGGCAGTTCCGGTAGCCCCATCTTTAATCAGCAGTGGGACCTGGTCGCGCTGCACCATGCCGGAGGTACCGAGATGAAAATGCTCAACGGCAAAGCAGGCACCTACCCAGCCAACGAGGGCCTGGATTTTCAAAGTATCCTGGCGGCGGTGGCGACGGCGCTGGAATAGCGATGCTCCATTTAGATTGGAGCGAGTTGAGTTTGATCTGTACGCTGCAATCGAATAATGCACCTCGCGTATGTAACAGTTTATCGCCCGCATCAGGCTCCGCTGTCGATTTCAGCGCAGATGTCGTTTATGCTCTGCAACCACGCCTGTCATCCACAAGGTCATGCGCGGGCACATCTCGCTTTATGCTGGGAGAACGTGATGGGCACCAACGATAATCTTAAAGGCAACTCCAAGCTGCGTCCGGTCTGCTTCATGGTGATGCCCTTCGGTGTCAAGCCGGTTTCGCCTGGCCCCAACACCGCACCTGAGAATATCGACTTCGACGCCCTGTGGAATAAAGCGTTGGCGCCACTACTTGAGGAGCTTGGATACCAACCTGTGCGCGCCGACCAGGACACCGGTGCGTCAATCATTCTGGAAATGTTAGAACGACTTTACTTCTCCGACCTGGTGGTTGCGGACATGTCCATCCCCAACGGCAATGTGTATTACGAGATCGGCATTCGCCATGCCTGCAAGCCCACCCACTGCCTGCTGATCAGCGCCGATTGGGCGGAGGTTTTATTCGATACCAACCAGATGCCGCGGCTGGTGTACCCACTCACCGATGGCAATATCGGCGATGAAGCAGCGAAGCAAATCAAGGATGCATTGCGTGCCGGAGCAGCTGAACTCGCTGAAGGCCGCTCGCCAATGTACCAGCATATCCCGGGCTTTCCGGATCCTGAGCAAATAGACCCAAACCGAGCGTCGGCGATTCGCTCGCAATTAGAAGCGCTGTCTGCATTTCAGGCAAAAGTGCGGGCGGCAAGGCTGATCCGAAATAAAGACGAGTGCGCGGCTGCCGCAAAGGCCCTGCGCGACGACTACCCAGCCAATGGCACTATCTCGCAGAGCGTGGCACTGGAAGTCGCAATGCTGTTGCGCGACTGCGCAGACTGGCAAGACTGCATCTCCTATATTGATGCCCTACCCACCTCGATGCGCGAACAAGGGCACCTGCAGGAACAACGCTGCCTGGCCTTGTCCAAGACGGGTAATCATTTAGAGGCCATTGGCGCACTGGAAGAACTCATTTCCCGCAGCGGCGACAGCTCCGAGCGTCAGGGCTTGATCGGCGGCCGTTACAAGAAGATGGCAGCAGAAGCGCGTGAAAAAGGCGATTCCTATGCTTATAAGGACTATATCGATCAGGCCATTCATCACTACGATAGGGGCATGCATCTGGACCTGAACGACTACTTTCCATCGTGTAACCTGCCGCGACTTTACCGGGAACGCGCTGAAGAGGGCGATGATCAGCGTGCAGCATTGACAGCCCAGATAGCGATGCTGGCCTGCGAGCGCGCTCGCGACCGCAATGCCCAGGACGCATGGCTAAACCCTACCCTACTGGGCCTTGCGTTCTATAACGGAGACGTGAATGCCGCCAGGAAATGTGTGAAGCTGGTGCGGCGCGAGGGCCCTGCGGGCTGGAAACTGGAAACGACATTGTCGGACCTGAAGCAAAGCGTAAGTCAGACAAGCGATCCTGCGGCAAAACAGGCTTTGGCCAACATGGTGGACGAATTGGAATCTTTGCTGCATTCGCAACAGGCACCACCTGCTTAAACCGAAGTGGCCGGATTTATTCGGGTCTTTGCCATAACAAAAATAGAAGTTTTCTGAACAATTTGGAACCCTGTGCGATAGAGCAATTGCGACTCATTTAGGGCACCTCTGATCAATTCGGTAATGCTTCAGCGGAGCCTCTGGCGTACATTGGCAAGGCGCGCCGCGAAGGTCAAGGCTGGTTGTCCTTGACGAGTGGTGCAAGCGGATGGCCGCCCCCTTGTCCAATGGGCGCCAGAGGCCCGCCCTGCGGGGCTTTGCGTCGCGTTTGTCTACTGCGTTACAGCCGTTTGAAAGGCAACCAGCCTTCCTGCACGACTGCGCCTAGTGGCCAAACCCGACGCAAAGCCTGAAGCGTCACCGAATTAATCAGAGTTGCCTTAGATAAAAACTATCCGCAGGCGCTGCTGGTGCTTTTGTCTCCCAAAAAGTTAATTTTCGGAGTACCCGCCACGAATTGGCGCACTAGAAAAGATCTTTTTGAATAACTTTGGGACGGAATTTTGATTGCGGTTAATGCTAATGCCAAATACCGCAGCTAGCGGACGCCTTCAACGGCTTTTGAATAGATACCCCATTCCCAAGGCTGTGAGCTTCAGCAACAAAAACTGATATCTACTGGAAATCCCTGTGTGATATGAGCAACTTATTTATCAGCCATAGCAGTCGCGACAACACCGCGGCTAAAGAACTCCAATCCATGCTGGAGGAGCAGGGCCACCGTTCAATTTTCCTTGACTTTGATCCAGAGGTCGGAATTAAAGCCGGTGCCAGCTGGGAGCGGACGCTCTACACCAAACTGCGCGCTTGCCGCGCGGTAGTGGCACTGTGTAGTGACAGCTACCTGAATTCCCAGTGGTGCTTTGCTGAGATCGCCCTTGCACGAATGGAGGGCAAGGAGCTCTTCGCTCTGCAGATCGATCCCTGGGGCCCAAAAACCCAGATGCCTTCGATCCTGACGGAGGATCAATTCATCGATATCCGCACCAACAAGGAAGCAGGATATCAGAAGTTATGGAGTGGATTTAGGAGCAAGGGAATCGTGCCTGCAGAACGCCGTGACTGGCGTCCGGACGATCCTCCCTTTCCCGGCCTTAGCGCTTTTCATGAAGAGGACGCGCCGATCTTCTTTGGCCGGGATGCGGAGATCCTTGAAGGCACCGAGCTATTGAACCAGATCCGGCGGCAAGGGCATCCACGATTGGCGATGGTGCTCGGGTCATCGGGCAGCGGCAAGTCGTCCTTGGTCCGCGCCGGGATCGTGCCGCAACTGAAACGCGATAAGCGACAGTGGACGATCGTCCGGCCTTTTCGGCCGGGTCAACAACCCATGCGCGAGCTGTCTGCAGCACTGAGCGATGCCTTTGGCGCGGTGGGCCAGGCGCTGAGCTGGGAGGAGATTTATCGCTGGCTACAGCCGGTTGATCAAGGGGAACTGGAGCAAGACGCTTCGGCGACTCCGCCTGAAGTTGAAACCGATATCACATCTAACGAAGCGCGCGAACGCTTACTGCAAGCACTCTCCATTCTGGAAGAAGAGCTGAACGCCGCAGGCGATCGGATGATGTCCTCTGTCCACAATCTCAAGCACTATCTCAACAAACAGCAGACCGACGACACACGCTCACTGAGCAATGCGGTCACGCTGGAGAAGAACGCCCTGGTAGATATAGGAATGCGGCTGCGCCTCGCCGCTGAATTTCAAGACACGACCGTGGTGCTGGTCATTGACCAGTTCGAGGAGCTGCTTGGCCACCCTGCGGACCAGCCGGCCACCCACTTCCTGGAGGTGCTCCGGACCGCGCTGGAGGTTGAAAACAGTCCTTACCTTACGATTGGGACGATGCGCTCTGATTACCTGGGCCTGCTGCAAGCCTCGGTTCCCCTGCGGGGCTTGGGCCATAAAAGCCTTTCTGTCGGGCCTATGACCAGGGAGGGAATGCGTCAGATCATCGAAGAGCCGGCCAAGCTGGGTCAAATCCAGCTTGAAGACGGTCTGACAAATCGGCTTTTGGATGACACAGCGACGTCCGATGCATTGCCATTACTAGCTTTTACACTCCGCATTATGTGGGACCGCTATCGCGACGACCGATTGCTCGAGATCCGCGAGTACGAAGACCTCGGCGAGCTTCAGGGGGCCGTCGCACTGGTCGCTGAGGAAACCTATCAGGGCGCTTTGGATCACCAACCCGACGATGCGAAGCGGGCTGCCATGGCACGAGAGTTTCGCGATGCGTTTCTGAGCATGGCCCGGCCAGCGGCGGAAGGCGGCGGTTGGTCGCGCCAGCCGGTCAATTGGAGCGATCTGAGTCCCACCATACAGCCGCTGTTGGAGCCGTTCATCGACCCCCAACGCCTGCTGGTCAAACGGGAGGGCGACGCGCTTGAAGTGGCGCACGAGGCGCTATTCCGCTCGTGGAACCGACTGCGAGGCTGGCTCGACGAAAATGCTGAAGCTCTCCATCTGCGCCAGGAAATTCACAGCGAAGCGAAAAAATGGGGTAATGCAGACGCCGAATATCTCTGGGGCGGCGGTCGGCTGGCGCGAGCGCAGGAACTGCGCGACGGCGGTGTGCTGGCACTGGACAAACTGGACGCGGCCTTCATCGACGCCTCTGTGCGTGCCGAGCGCGCGGCTGGCGAAGCCGCGGAAGCGCGGCGCCAGCGTGAACTCAGGCGGACCCGGATCTTCGCCGGTGTAGTCGGCGCGGCATTTCTGGTTGCTTTGGGGCTAGGTCTGATGGCTTGGAATGAACGTAACAGGGCGGCCGAACAGGCGGCTGTCGCGCAGGCCAGAACCGCCATGAATCTGCTTGCCAGTGATCCCATTGACGGGTTGATCAACGCCATTGAGGCTGCGGACCCGGAGCGGGTCATCTCTTTCACAAAGCGCGAGATGCACCCCGAGGTTCAACGAGCGCTGATGGCCGTGCTTCAGCTGGCGCGCGCCGGTCGCATGGAGCGCACCGCACTGCGCGGGCACCAAAGTTGGGCCGGGGCTGTCGGGTTCCACCCCAAGAGTGACGATGCTCGCATCGTGACTGCCGACGACTATGGTGACTTGCTACACTGGAAACCGGATGGCCAGTCGACCGGAACAGGTTTTGACGGTCACAAGACGAAGATCGAGGAGCTTGCGGTCAGCCCCGATGGCACCTTCATTGCGACCGTCGGCCCAGAAGGGCTGCTTATCTCGGACTGGGACGGCAAGGCGATGGGCGAGCCGCTTCCTGGCGCCTTGCTCAAGGAAAGTGACACCGAACTCGAATCCGTTGCGATCAGTCCGGACAGCCAAATCATCGTTGTCGGCGACAACAATTGCGACATCTACCTGTGGGATTTGAGAAAGCCGGGAAACCAGCCTGTCCAAATCTCTGCCAGGGGTCAATCTGAAGAATGCGAGGAAATTGCTGGCTTAGCCTTCCACCCCGATGGCAGGTGGTTTGCCAGCTCCGGGGATTCAGGTGTAGTCAAACTCTGGTCCCGAGGCGGCCAACTCTTGAAGAAATTCGAGGGCCATACAGACTATGTGAGCGCAGTCACGTTCACCCCCGACGGACAATACCTGCTTAGCGCCTCGGACGACCAGACAATTCGGCGTTGGTCCCTGCATACTGTTGCGCGCGAAGACGAGCATGGTGGCCAAGAGTTTGATCAAGTCGAGGACGCCATTCTATTCCTGGGCCACAGCAATCAAATTTTGACGATCGCTGTCAGCCCCGACGGAGAGCTGATCGCTAGCGCTGGCGAGGATCGTACGATTCGGCTGTGGAACATCCATGGCAGATCGGTGGCACCGCCGCTACGTGGACATAAAGGACCGATCTTTGCGGTCAACTTCAGTCCAGATGGCAAGACGCTCGCGAGCGCTAGTTCAGATCTGACGGTACGGCTTTGGAACCTACCGCCCGTGGCCACATCTCATGCCGGCAGCGTTTATGGCATTGCCGTGTCGCCCGATGGAGGCACGATAGCTTCATCCGGTGAATCGTCGGGCGTCAGATTATGGGATACATCTCTCAATCCTCTGGATGGCAGCGAAGCTTTTACCGGCCATGACGAGACATCCGGGCGGGTAGCTTTTCTGGACGAGGGTCAGACTATTCTGAGTTACGGCGAACGCCTGCTGCTCTCTGATCGGGCGGGGAGAAGTCATGGGGAGGTGACACCCTATAGTCACGATGAAGAAGGCGGAACCGGCTTGGCGATTGGCACTGACAGCCAAGTGATAGCCAGCACCAGCTTCGATGGTAAGCTCCATATCTGGCACCAGCAAAACAGACGACCTCTTGAGATAGAAGTTGAAAACGGGGAGCTCAATGCCGTAGCCATCACTTCAGACGGTCCGGCGGGCGCGCTAATTGCTGTTGGTGGCGACGAAGGCGTGATTAAATTTTACACGCTGAAAGGTGAGCGATTGGACACGCCCAAGCCTATCAAAGCTCATTCCGAGGGGATCTACAGCCTGTTCTTCGATGGTGGTGGTCGTTATCTGATCAGCAGCGGGCGGGACCGGGCAATCGTCGTCCACGATCTATCGGGAGTCGAGGAAACAGTCGAGATCAATGGTCACGCTGACGTCGTCAGCACGGCGCAGTTCTTTATGGATGGGAGATTCATTGTCAGCGCATCGGAAGATACGACGGTGCGGATCTGGCGTCGTGACGGGACGGCGGTGGGTGTACCCCTTACCGAACATACGGACTGGGTCCACTGGCTGGCGGTCGACGACAGGAACAAGCTTATATATTCGGCGGGAAAAGAAGGCACTATCCGTCGATGGGATCTCTCCTACCTTGGCCAAAGCCCTAATGAATGGCTCGACGAGGCCTGCGCCTTGCTAGCATCGCATTCGTCGGAACCAGAAGTTTCCGGAGAGGCCCGCCGAATTTGCAGTAGACATGCGGCTAATGCACGGCGCCCGGATGCGCCGAGTTGAACGGCCGCCCGAGTTGCTTTTTCCAAGTGCGTGGTTAAATATGCGCCAAGTTTCGCCGCTATAGTTTTAGGGCACCTCTGATCAATTCGGTAATGCTTCAGCGGAGCCTCTGGCGTACATTGGCAAGGCGCGCCGCGAAGGTCAAGGCTGGTTGTCCTTGACGAGTGGTGCAAGCGGATGGCCGCCCCCTTGTCCAATGTGCGCCAGAGGCCCGCCCTGCGGGGCTTTGCGTCGGGTTTGTCTACTGCGTTACAGCCGTTTGAAAGGCAGCCAGCCTTCCTGCACGACTGCGCCTTGTGGCCAAACCCGGCGCAAAGCCTGAAGCGTCACCGAATTAATCAGAGTTGCCTTAGGTTAATTGATTGGAGGTATATTCATGACCACTGCCCATCTTCCTCGAGGAGACTTTCGAATACCCGTGCTGGAATACGCAATGGCATTTCTCCTCTGCGCCGGTAGCGCTGCCGCGCAATCGGCGACGTTCGAGTACAGCGAAGGCACGCTTTTAATGGATGGAGAGATCGACTCCTACACTCCAAACGCTCTAGTGAATGCGCTTGACTCTTATCCGGATGTCGAATGGATCATTATGCGAAACGTGCCCGGTTCGGAGGATGACGAGGCCAACTTGAAGGCGGCTCGAATCATCCGCCAAGAAGGACTAAACACCGGAGTACTGGCAAATGGGCTCATCGCGTCCGGCGGCACCGACTTCTTTCTTGCGGGAGTCGAGCGAATTGTACAACGAGGCGCTTGCATCGGTGTGCACTCCTGGAGTGACGACGAGGATCCCACACCGCCAACACAGCTTCCGCGCAACCACCCCGGTCACCAGATGTTCCTCGCGTACTATGCCGAACTTGGTGTTCCCGAAGATTTTTATTGGTACACGATCAACGCTGCCACGGCAGAGGGCATGCATTATATGACCGAAGCGGAAATTCGGTCCTATGGCATGGCAACTGATTTCGAGGGCGATGATCCATGGGATCTATCGTCATGTGATGATCGGTGATCCGGAACAGCGTTTCTCGCAAAGATCTGGCACTATATGCGGTTGTTTTTCAGCTATTTGGGAAACACTGGCCAGCATTCGACCCGCCCTTATCATATTCCCGGCGCGCAGCACTCGCCAATGATTGCAACTTCTGCTGCAGTAATTCCCAGGGGATGGTGGTGGGTTCAGTGTGCCCGAACGCGACCACATAGGCGTGATGGCCGCCGTAGCGCTGGATGGAATAGGGAATGATCAACACATCTTTTGCTGCCCCTGCACAGATTTGTTGTACTTCAGCTTGCAGCCTCGCGCCCCCACCATCCCGTTTGTTGTCAGGACTACTCCCGCTATTCGATTGCTTATACACGACCTGTTTATTGTCCAGTAGCTTAACAATATCAGCCACAGATGATGGCTCCAGCGGCCCCGGCCCCACCGCTAGCGCTCGACAAAATGAAAACCACCAGGCCAGGTACTTGCTTGGGTAGTACTCTCTCTGGATGACAAGCTTGAGGGGTCTTGGCGATGCCATCTGTAACAAGGCCCAGTCGTCGTCACCACAGCCGTGACCCACTAACAATGCCCCGCCGGCCTCTGGCAGGTTGCGAATACCCTGCACTCGCACCCGGGGATTTTTCCCGCGACGGGCCATCAGAAAAAATCGTGCCAGTGACTGCGGCAACCGAATCAGGGTGTATAAACTGCCGAAGATCGCCACCAGTACTAACAGGCTCAGGATAAGCACGGCGCTTGCGCCGGCAGACGACAGGGCCACCGTAATCAACAAGAACGTCAGCATACCAATGTTCTGGAACAGGTTATTGCCTGCCAACACCTTGCCCAACTCATTATCACCGGCGTGAAACTGGATCAACGCATTCAGCGGCACGATAAAGAAACCACCCATGGTACCGATCATCATAAAATTAATGATGTGCCCGATATTGCTTTCAATTCCCGGAATCAGTGCAAGGCCCACGATGATGCCGACCGCACCCAGGGGCACCAGGGCCATTTCAATATGATTTTTTGACCACCTGCCCGCCAATAGCGCTCCCAGCATTATGCCCAGCCCGCTGGCGGCCAGAGTGCCCTGGATCATTACCGTATTGGTTTCGCCAAGGGTTTCTTTGGCGAAAGCTGGAAAGGTTGCCAGCATGACCTGGCTGACTGACCAGAACATCGCCAGGCCGATAATCGCCAGTCGTATCACCGGCTGCTGGCGTATGGGCTGGATATTCTGGCGCAAGGCCCGGCCGCGCCAATAATCGCCCCAATCGAATCGCATACTGGCATTGATTGTTTCAAGCTCCGGGATACGATAGGCAAAGACCAACTGCACCAGGCTATTGGCAACCAGCAACCAACCCAGGGGAGCAATAGCTATCAGGATATCTCGCTCCTGGTGGTGCAAGGTGGCATCGTAGCGCGACTCGAACAGGATGGAGTAGACGAAAGTCCCGAGCAGGATCGCGGTTATGGTCACCGCCTGCACCGCGCCATTGCCCTCCCCCAACCGCTCTTTACCCAATAAGGTTTTGATATAGCCGTATTTAGACGGCGAGTAAAAAGCGCTCTGCACAGCCAGTAGAAACGTCATACAAAAAGCGGCGATAAACCAACCCTGGTAGTAACACAGGGTAATAGCAAGTGTCAGGCCCAGGGCGGCCCAGGCAGCGCCGCGCATCACCCGGCTTTTCGGATACTTGTCGGACACAAAGCCCGCAGGTGTAAAGAATAAAATGAAAGGCAATAAGATCAGGGCATTGACGATCGCGGTCAGCATGATCTGGGTATTGCCGTCGTAGACTTTAAAAACCGTATTCTGGACGATAATCTTATGCCCAAGATCGATAAAGGCATTGAGAAACACAACGCTGATGTAAGCGAAAAAACCGGTCTTTGCCAACAGCTGCTTCATCTGCCACTAACCCACTGCATCTGGGGATGGGTGCGCAATTCAGGCTCTGGAATTTTCGCCGTTATTGCATCAACACACGGCGATTGGCTCAAGAGCGTTTCCAGAATGTTCCCTCGCGACTGTCTTCCAACAGCACTCCCTGCTGCTTCAACTGCTCGCGGATGGAATCGGCCTGGCCGTAGTCTTTATCCCGTTTGGCCTGTTCGCGCTGGGCAACCAGGGCATCAATCGCGTCGTCGCCAAGCTCATCGGAGCCACCCGCTTTGAGGAAGGTTTCAGGGTCTTGCTGCAATAGCCCAAGCACGGCGGCCAGACCCTTCAAGGTGCGGGCCAACGCGGTAGCCTCGGCATCACTGCCGTCGCTGCGCAACAGGTTTAGATCGCGCACCATATCGAACAGTACAGCCAGGGCAACCGGGGTATTAAAGTCATCGTCCATGGCGGCGACAAACCGCTGCACGTAACTGTTAGTGTCATCCAGCTCAGTCAACGGGGGCGATTCAAAAGCCGCCATGCCGCGCAATGAGGTGTACAGGCGCTGCAATGCACCCCGGGCAGTCTGCAGGGTTTCCAGCGAATAGTTAATCGCGCTGCGGTAGTGGCTACTGATAAGAACATAGCGAACCACCTCGGCTTGGTATTCAGCCAGAATCTCGCGAATCGTGAAAAAATTGCCCAGTGACTTCGACATTTTTTCGCCATCCACCCGAACCGCACCGGCATGCATCCAGTAGTTGACGAAGGTGCAACCGTTAGCGGCTTCGGACTGTGCAATTTCGTTCTCATGATGAGGAAAAGGCAGGTCGGGGCCGCCGCCGTGAATGTCGAAGTGAGCGCCAAGGCAACTCTTCGACATGGCTGAGCACTCAATATGCCAACCGGGCCGCCCCGGGCCCCAGGGTGAATCCCAATGGACTTCGTCTGCAGCCGCTGCTTTCCAGAGTGCAAAGTCGCGGTGGTCACGCTTGATATCGCCGGTCTCGATGCGCGCGCCGGCGAGTAATTCATCGGGCTTCTTACCCGACAAGGCGCCGTAGCTGTCAAACTTCTCTACCGAATAATAGACATCGCCATTGGCCGCCACATAAGCATAACCCCTATCGATCAGGGTTTGCACCATGGCAATGATATCCTCCATATGGGCGGTGGCGCGGGGTTCCTGATCTGGCGGAAGAACCCCAAGCCGTGCCTCATCCTCATGCATGGCATCGATAAAACGGCTGGTAAGCGCAGCAAATGCTTCATCGTTGCTACGGGCGCGGTCCAGAATTTTGTCATCGACATCGGTGATATTACGGACATAATCGACATCGTACCCGGACTCGCGGAGATAACGGGTGATGACATCAAAGGCAACCAGCACCCTCGCGTGTCCGAGGTGACAATAGTCGTATACCGTCATTCCGCACACGTACAGGCGGATTTTATTCGGCTCAATCGGGATGAAAATTTGCTTGTTACGGGTGAGCGTATTGTAGATTTTTAAAGCCATAAGCGTTCCGCGTTGCCAACCGAAAACATCAACGGCCGGACGTATCCTTAAGACCAATGGTGCGATTAAACACCGGATTTTCACTATTGTGTGAGTAGCGGTCCGCGACAAAATACCCGATACGCTCGAACTGGAAAGCCTGTTCCGGGGCTGCGGTCTCAAGCCCGGGCTCTATCCAGCAGTCGCTGATAACCTGCAGGGAATCGGGATTCAACTGTTGCATAAAATCTTTGTCGCCGCTGTCGGGAGTCGGGTCGATGAACAGACGATCATAAAGGTTAACCGTGGCACGCTGGCCATGGGCAGCCGAGACCCAATGAATCACGCCCCTGGGCTTGATTCCTTCGGGTGGACTTTGGCCCACGGTAGCGGGAACCAGTGAGCAGTGCACAGCGGTTATCGTTCCGCTGGAGTCTTTGTCGACACTGTCGGCCCTGATCACGTAGGCGCTTCGCAAACGCACCCACTCCCCTAGCACCAGCCGTTTGAATTTTTTGCGCGAAAGACTGGTGTCCTCGCTGAAATCAGAGCGTTCAATATACAGCTCCCTGCTAAAGGGCAATTCCCGGCTACCGGATTCCGGGTGGTCCGGGTGCACCGGCGCAATCATGATCTCGCTGGCGTCAGCTTCAAAATTGCTGATGACCAGCTTCAGCGGGTCGAGCACACACATCGCCCGGGGCGCTGTTTTATTGAGGTCATCGCGAATGGCGAACTCCAGCATGCCAACGTCGACCAGGCTGTCAGAGCGGGTGACACCGATCATTTCGCAAAACTGGCGAATCGATGCCGCGGTGTATCCACGTCGGCGCAATCCGGCAATCGTTGGCATTCGCGGATCATCCCAGCCACTCACTACGCCCTCATCGACCAGGCTTTTCAATTTGCGTTTGCTGGTTACCGTATAGCTCAGGTTCAGACGCGCAAATTCGTATTGGTGGGGCACTGACGGCACCGGCAGGTGGGCGATAAACCAGTCGTAAAGGGGGCGATGGTCCTCAAATTCCAGGGTGCAGATAGAATGGGTGACACCCTCGATAGCATCTTCCTGACCATGGGCAAAATCGTAGGACGGATAAATGTTCCATTTGTCGCCGGTGCGATGGTGAGGCACCCGTTTGATGCGATATAACACCGGGTCGCGCATATTCAAATTGGGAGACGCCATGTCGATCCGGGCACGCAGCGTTGCTTTGCCCTCGGCAATCAGGCCGATCCGCATTTGTTCGAGCAGCTCAAGACTCTCAGCCACGCTGCGCTCGCGGTACGGACTGTTCTGGCCCGGCTCGGTCAGCGTACCCCGATACTGGCGCATGGTGTCGCCATCGAGCTCACAGACATAGGCCAGCCCCTGCTCTACCAGGTAACGCGCCCACTGGTATAGCGTGTCGAAGTAATCCGAGGCGAAGCGAGGCTCTCCACGCCACTCGAAACCGAGCCAGCGTACGTCATCCTCTATCGCCCGAACGTACTCATCCTCTTCCTTTTCCGGATTGGTATCATCAAAACGCAAATTGCAGACGCCGCCAAACTGTTGGGCAAGACCAAAGTTAAGGCATATCGACTTCGCATGGCCGATATGCAGATAACCGTTGGGTTCCGGCGGAAAGCGTGTGACCGGCTTATCGATTTTGCCCGAGGCAAGGTCATCGCGGATAATTTGCTGCAGGAAATGCTGGGGCTTGTCGTTCTCGCTCATGGCGATAGATGGTTCCAATGACTAGAAGGGGCGGGATTATAGCGGCACTGTCGCAGGCGTTAAACCGTACTGGAGGTTTTCCTTTCGTCAGGCTAGGCCTTATGATACCCGACTTATCAATTACGGGAACAACTTACATGATTACTTTGCACACCAACCATGGCGATATCGTATTGGAACTGGATTTTGACAAGGCCCCCATCAGCGCCGCCAATTTCCTCGAATACGCCAAAGAAGGCTTCTTTGATGGCACCGTATTTCACCGGGTGATCAGCGATTTTATGATCCAGGGCGGTGGCTTCGATGCCACGATGCAGCAGAAGCGCACCAAGGCACCCATTGCCAATGAAGCCGATAATGGCCTGAAGAACGACACCGGCACTATCGCCATGGCTCGCACCATGGACCCGGAATCAGCTACTGCACAGTTTTTTATCAATCTGAAAGACAACAACTTCCTTAACCATACCGCTAAAACCTCCCAGGGCTGGGGCTATGCGGTATTCGGCAAAGTGGTCGACGGCCTTGATACCGTCAAGGCGATTGAAGGCGTGCGCACTGGCTCCAAGGGTGGCCACCAGGATGTTCCCGTTGAAACCGTTGTGATTGAAAATGTTACCATTAGCGACGACTACATGGCCAAATGACAACGCTGTTTATCGCTGATCTGCATCTATCGCCGGACCGCCCGCAAGTCACCGCGGCGTTTCTGGCGTTTTTGCAGCAACGCGCGGCGAGTGCCGATGCGCTTTTTATATTGGGCGATCTTTTTGAAGCCTGGATTGGGGATGATGACCCCTCCCCCTGGCGCGCCAGGTGATCGACGCCTTGCAGCAACTCAGTCGCAACGGAACCCGACTGGCGTTCCAGCACGGTAACCGCGACTTCCTGGTTGGCAAGCGCTTCGCAGCAGGTACCGGCGCCACGCTGCTGGGTGATGAAGCCGTGGTCCAGCTCAACGGCAAGCCCGTGTTGCTGATGCATGGCGACAGTTTGTGTCTTGAGGATGAAGCTTATCAGCGCTTTCGTCGCAAAGTGCGCAACCCCGTTTATAAATGGCTGCTGTCGCACCTACCCCTCAAGAAACGTTTGCAGATCGCGGCCAAGTGGCGTGCAGGCAGCAAACAGGCGAACACCAACAAGCCTGAAAGCATTATGGATGTCTCCCCGCTGGAAGTGACTCGCTTGATGGAACTGTACCAGGTCGACACCCTGATTCACGGCCATACCCACAGACCAGCCACCCACGATGTCGATTTATCAACCGGAGCAGGTCAACGTTGGGTACTCGGAGACTGGGATCGTATGGCGTGGGCCATCGAGGCCGATGGCAAAACTCTGGAGTTGCAAAGCTGGCCTATCAAGGCTTGAGGCAAGCCACAGGCATTGACTGGACTGGCCGGCAGCAGAGTGTGCCGCAGATGTCAGGGATGGATGTGTAATCGATAGCCAACTGAAGCGCTAGCCCGAGCCACTTGAGCTCTATTGCTCCTGCTGTTTCCCCGGAATCCGGTTGTCTGGTTCGACATAGTTCACGTTGAGCCACCACTGCCAGCAGTCATGTGACAGCGTAAGGCTGCGACGCTCAGAATGGATGCGCCGGCAAATGACCTTGTCTGAGATATCCTCGGCGAGACGCCGCTCGCCTATCCTTCTATCTCTGAAAATATCGTCGTCCATGACAAGACGCTACCAGAGATCGCAGCTGCTGTCTTGCGATAAATGTCACAGCATCCGGGCTGTCATCGGTTTTTATCTGTCTTTTTACCGGCTAGCCGGCGGTAGCATGTACAGGCGTTCCACTATGAAAACGAAAGTCGTTATCGCTTTCGAGTATTAAAGTGTTTTCACGCTCCCGCAATCGAGCGATGTGCGGCTCGATGGGCTCCTCACTATAACGCGATGCCAGAGACACGTAGTCCTGGTAGTGCCGCGCCTCTGATTTCAGCAATGAGAAGTAAAAACTGCCCAGACGGTCATCCAGAAACGGCGCCAGTGCCGCGAAGCGCTCGCAGGAACGCGCCTCGATAAAAGCCCCTGCGATCAGGCTGTCGACCAGCTTGCCCGGCTCCTGCGAGCGCAACTGTGCACGCAGTCCGTTCGCGTAGCGGGACGATGACACGTGCTGATAGGCAATCTTGCGATCGGTCATAATAGCCAGCACCTGCTCGAAGTGGCGTAGCTCTTCGCGTGCGAGTCGTGACATTTTATTGAGCAATTCAGATTGGGGAGGAGGCGCAGAATCACGCCCGTTAGAGCGGGAAACCCCCGGAACGCCGTAGGCGTAGCGCCTGATTGTGGTCATCGCTGACTGGGCGGCTTTTTGCTCCAGGTCCGCATGCTCGCTGAGTAGCTGTGGTAAGCGCGCAGGCTTGCGCGCTTCGTCCAGCCACGCCTGCGGAGTGGGCACACCCAGAAAGGTCTTGAGTTCAGTGAGGTCGGGCAGTTTCATGGGTGCGATTGTACAAGCCCCGGCACTAACTTTGAAGCTACGGCCCGGCTTAAGGCTTAGCAGCAAGCGTCAATGGCGAGGAGCAACCGGCACCCCTAACTCGAAGTGGCCGTGTTACTGGCTCCTGCCAATGCCTGGCGCAGCTCACTCTCGCAGGCTTCCAATTGCTGTACTGCGGCGGCGCGCTGTTGCTTGCCATCCTGGGCGATCTGCAGGCTTTCCTGAATCGTTGCAATCAGCTTGTCATTCGCACTCTTTACCACGTCAACGTCGAATACGCCGCGTTCAAGCTGGGTGCGAACCTCGCGGTTTGCCGTTTGCAAGGCATCGGCATTCTTTTCCAGCAACTCATTGGTGAGGTCGGTCGCCGACTTGACTGTTTTAGCGGCCTCACCGGAACGGTGAATAGTAATGGCCTGGGCCAGTTGCTGGCGCCACAGTGGGATAGTATTGACGATGGTGGACTGCATCTTGCTGACCAGCCCCTTGTCGTTTTCCTGCACCAATCGAATACTGGGGAGCGCCTGCATGGTCACCTGCCGGGTAAGCTGTAAATCATGGGTTCGCCGCTCGAGATCATCCCGGGCACTGCGCAGGTCGCTCAGGGCCTGGGCTTTTAACACATCGTTGCTACCGGCAACCGCCTGCTCGGCAGCGGGGATTTCTACGCTGTCCAGCAGACGCAATTTTTCTTGTCCGGCGGCGATATAGTTCTCAAGAATTCGATAATACTCCAGGCTGGAGTCATACAGCCTGTCCAGCGATACGATATCGGTGAGCAACTGGGTTTTTTGCTGCTCAAGACGGTCGGTAATAAGGTCGATTTGGCCCCTGACATCTTCGTACTTCTGCAAAAACTTCACCACCGGTTTCGGCGCGCCGAGAAGTCGGTCAAAAAATCCCGGTTTTTTGGCAAGGTCCTCAGCGCCAAATCCTCGCAGGGTAGTGACCACCTCGTTGAGTGAATTGGAGGCGGGCCCGACATCCTTGTTGCGCACACCTTCAAGCATGCTATCGGATACCTGGGTCAGCTCCTGCTGGATATTGCTACCGAAAAACAGCAGGGAGTTGCGGTCTGATAAATCGATCTCCTGCACCAGTTGTTGCACCAGGGCCTTGCGCTCGGGCTCCAGTTCAAGCAAAGGTGTGGTTTGCTCAAAGCCTTCGCGACCTTGCTCGGGTTGGCCTGTGGGTTTGTTGTCCATGCGTTGCTCCCTCCCGGAGACTAGGTCAGATCACGCCTTCATTTTTCAGTTGAGTCGTCAGAACCTCGATCTTTACGTCCAGGTCCATCAGGTCTTTTTCAAGCAACTTACGCTGCTGTTCGGCAAAGGTATCTTCAATTGTCACCAGTACATTGCGAAAATTGTCTTCCAATTGCCCCGGGCGCTGCTCAGGGTGCAACTGCGCATAACCCTCGGTGACCTGCTGTGCACCGTCGAGGTAAACCTTGAGAAACTTCCGCGACCGTTGCAGCATGGCCGGATCATCGGCGATGGTGGTGAGAATACCCATGGCCTTATTGATGATTCGGCGAATGCGCCGATTCAGCTCCTGGTTGTGAATACTTCGATTCGCCCGGTCGATACTGGCAATCTTGAGGCGTGCTTCCTCCAGTGCCTGGGTGACGGCCTTATCCCGCGACGCCAGCAACTTGCCGTGCACCCCGAAGCTAATATTATCGGGCCGGTAGCGCAGCAACACTCCCGCAAGCGTGGTCACGCCCCATGCCACCGCGGCCATACCCGACTGATTCAGGATGAAAAATGAACACAGGCCGGTAGCCAGGCCCGCAGCAGCCGCTCCCAGAACCTTCCACGGTCGTGCGGCGATACGCGACCAGCCCAGGCGTCTGACTTCCACCTCGCGCTTTAGGCCGCGGCGGGTAACAACAGCAGCACCCAATAACAATACCAGGGCGGCCACAGCCGTCGTGAAATTGACAAAGTTACCTCTCGCGAGAGCGATAAAAGCGGCGGGAAATAAAGGCAGTGGCAACAGATAGAGTAAAAGGGGGCCGACCAGCGGAAGCTGACTCCGCAGTGGTAATTGCTCGCCAAAGGGCATCAGGCGCTCCACTAGCGGCTTAATTATCGCATCCAGGTTGTCAGACCGTTTTGCCATTGCTTCGGCCTAGACCCCGGGCCCAAAGCTAACGGTAAATAGAACCTGCACACAAACCAGGCCAACCGTGCCCCAGATTATTACTGCGCCCAGGGCTTTTTGTGCGATTACGCCGCCGGTAGATTGCTTCGCCATTTTAGGATTTACCTCAATCGCCGCCCCTGTGACCACTGAGATGGGGCTTTTATTCGAAAAATCAATTGCAATCTTCGCTCAGCGCCGGTGGCCTGTCCAGCGATATCGGGGTGGGCGCACGGCATGCATTTGTCGCCAGAGGCAAAGCTGTTGCCGCACGGACAGGCGTTCAGCGGGACAATAAAAAAAGGCCGGAGAGATCAACCCCCGGCCTTTTTACTTTACGACTTCCTGTCGTCAGGCATCCAATTCCTTTTGGGCCTTCGCTTCCTTGCGAGAAAACAGTATCCCCTAAAACAGCGGTACCGGGTAAGTCGTCATTGACCCCGGATTCTGTACGATATGTCGCCAATGCAACAGGTAAGCGCGAAACCGACAAAAATGAGCCCGAAATTGCAGCCAGCACAATCAACAAAAAATATTGATGATTACTCTAACCGTTTGTTTCTACGCGTTTTTGTGCTCACAATAGCAATCTAATTCGGTGGTATTAAAGATGTCGGGCAGCAACAGGCAAGATTGCTGGTTAACAGACTAAAGTCTAGGGCCAGATAGCTGTCCACAGACCTAAACGCCAGCGGGTTCAGCTTAACTTAGACATCCGGTTACGCTATAATTCGCGCCTCTTCAAGGGTCTGGAAGTAGCCCGGCCCACCCTATCAGCCTGGAGGATACCCAAGGTGTTAGAAGCCTATCGTAAACATGTTGCAGAACGCGCTGAATCCGGCATACCGCCAAAGCCATTGTCCCCTGAGCAGGTTGCCGACCTGGTTGAGTTACTTAAAAATCCTCCCGCGGGTGAAGAAGAAACCCTGATTGAACTCATTACTCACCGCGTTCCGCCGGGCGTCGATGAAGCCGCCTATGTAAAAGCGGGTTTCCTCTCAGCTATTGCCGTGGGCGAAGCGCAATCACCGCTGATAGACCAGGCCGCTGCGGTCAAGCTGCTGGGAGAGATGCACGGTGGCTACAACATTGAAACCCTGGTGGCGCTGCTGGACGACGACCAACTGGCAGCCCTGGCCGCCGACCAGCTCAAGCATACGCTGCTGGTTTTTGATGCCTTTCACGATGTCGAAGAGAAGGCCAAGGCCGGCAACGCCATGGCCCAGGCCGTACTCGAGTCCTGGGCCAATGCCGAGTGGTTCACCAAGCGCGAGAAGGTACCGGAATCTACCAAGGTAAGCGTGTTTAAAGTCTCGGGCGAAACCAATACTGATGATCTGTCTCCCGCCCCGGATGCCTGGTCGCGGCCCGACATACCCTTGCACGCGTTGGCAATGTACAAAATGGCCCGCGAGGGCATTACCAATGCCAAGCAGCAGATTGAAGAACTCAAGGCCAAAGGCCACAAGGTGGCGTTTGTAGGTGATGTGGTAGGCACGGGATCATCGCGTAAATCTGCGACTAACTCAGTCCTGTGGTATATCGGCGAGGACATGCCTGGCGTGCCGAACAAGCGCAGCGGCGGTATTTGTATCGGCGGCAAGATCGCGCCTATTTTTTACAACACCATGGAAGATGCGGGTGCCCTGGTATTTGAAGCCCCCGTTGAAAAAATCAATTTTGGTGACGTTATCGAAATTCGCCCCTACGATGGCAAGATCCTCAATGCCGACACTGGCGAGGTGATCAGCGAATTTGAGCTCAAGTCCGATGTATTGCTTGACGAAGTGCAAGCCGGCGGCCGGATTAACCTCATTATCGGCCGCGGCCTTACCGACCGCGCGCGCGAGGCATTGGGTTTGGGTCCGACCGACCTTTTTCGCAAGCCTTCGCAGCCAAGCGACTCTGGCAAGGGATTCTCCCTGGGTCAGAAAATGGTGGGTCGCGCCTGCGGCGTCGATGGGGTGCGCCCCGGCACCTATTGCGAACCTAAAATGACGACTGTCGGCTCACAAGACACCACCGGGCCAATGACACGTGATGAACTGAAAGACCTCGCATGCCTGGGCTTTTCCACAGACCTGGTGATGCAATCCTTCTGTCACACTGCCGCCTATCCCAAGCCGGTGGATATTGAAACCCAGCACAGCCTGCCCGACTTTATTATGACCCGCGGGGGCGTATCACTGCGTCCCGGTGATGGCGTGATACACAGCTGGCTGAACCGCATGCTGCTGCCAGATACCGTTGGTACCGGCGGCGACTCTCACACTCGCTTCCCCATGGGGATTTCATTTCCAGCAGGTTCGGGCCTGGTGGCTTTCGCCGCGGCAACCGGGGTAATGCCACTGGATATGCCGGAGTCTGTGCTGGTCCGTTTTAAAGGAAAAATGCAGCCGGGTATAACCCTGCGTGACCTGGTGCACGCCATCCCCTACTACGCGATCAAAGCAGGCCTTTTGACGGTTGCCAAGCAGGGTAAGAAAAATATTTTTTCAGGGCGCATCCTCGAGATTGAAGGGCTGGATGACCTGACTATCGAGCAAGCATTCGAATTGTCCGACGCGTCGGCAGAACGGTCTGCCGCAGGCTGTACTATAGCGCTGGCGGAGGATTCGGTAGCTGAATACCTGCGTTCCAATGTCACCCTGCTGCGCTGGATGATCGGCGAAGGATATGGCGACGCCCGCACACTGGCAAGGCGAGCCGACAAAATGGAGGCCTGGCTGGCCGAACCCGAGCTGATGAAAGCTGATGCCGACGCTGAGTACGCCGCCGTGATTGAAATTGATCTCGCGGAAATTTCTGAGCCTATCGTTTGCTGCCCCAATGATCCTGACGATGCGCGCTTGTTGTCAGAGGTTGCCGGTGACAAAGTTGACGAAGTCTTCATCGGTTCGTGCATGACCAATATCGGTCACTTCCGGGCCGCCGGCAAACTGCTGGATTCCCACGATGGTGGCATATCGACCCGCATGTGGATTGCACCGCCCACCAAGATGGATGAGCATATCCTGATGGAAGAAGGCTATTACAATGTCTATGGCAAAGCCGGCGCCCGCACTGAGATGCCGGGGTGTTCGCTGTGTATGGGCAACCAGGCGCGGGTGGCACCGGGTTCAACCGTGTTGTCAACATCAACTCGCAACTTCCCCAACCGGCTGGGTGATGGCGCTAATGTCTACCTGACTTCTGCAGAGTTGGCTTCTGTCGGGGCTATTTTGGGTAGGCTGCCGACACCGACGGAATATCAGGAATATGCCAGCAAGATCAACTCGATGGCCAGCGACATCTACCGCTATACCAATTTCAATGAAATTGCGGAATTCCAGAGCGGTGCGGAGAAAGGAAAGAAAATTGCCTCGGTTGAGATCGTAACAGTCTAAACGGGCATTTTGTTAACCAGGCAGCAGGCGGTGGCGAAGCTACAATCGCAAGCCCTGCTGCTTTTTTGTGTGCATTGAAAAGCGATACCGAGAAACTCTCGCTCTTCCCGGGGCAGGTCATGCCTGCTCCCTGACTCGACTCCATCGTGAAAACGTATTTCGCAGGCTTAAACCGACAAGCTGGCTAGCCAATTTTATTACCAGCACGTGTAATCGAATGCGCCGTGCCCAGTTGTAACGCAGGTTGGCGTAACTCAGCGCTGAATAAACCGCAGCAAAATCAGAGAGGGTTGGCGCGAGCCGAGGATAGACCTGTGCCACCTGGGCGCAATACTGCACCATGCTTTGAGAGGGCTGCCTTTCAGAACCTAACAGAGCTAGTAAGTTGCTAAACATCCGGGCTGCCAATTGCGCAGGTCCGCGGCGGCGAAAAAGTAATCTCCTGAACATCCACAACAAGAGCAGCAGGATGACCGCGAACATAGATACTGCGAGAACCCGGATAAGAGTGCTGAGTTCACCTTCGCCAAGCCACTGCTTCATCCAGTTGAATTGGCGCTCACTGTTGTAGTTTAGAAACCAATGCGCCCAACCATAATTGACCGCATCCCACCATAGCCGCACATCCTGCAACCAGCCCAGCTGCTGATTGCCCATCAAGCCCAATAGACCACCTGGCGAAAACTCTTCACGTTGCAGCAATACGGCTTCCACGCCAAGGGAGATACGTTCGGGGGCTACTTGCGCGGTGGGATCGTAGCGCACCCAACCCCTGCCATCGAGCCATATTTCAGCCCAGGCATGGGCATCCATCTGGCGCACGCTGAGGTAGTCTTCAAAGGGATTGGGTTCGCCACCAAGATACCCCCCCACCAGCCGCGCGGGTATACCGGCTGCCCGCATCAGGAAGACAAACGCAGCGGCATAATGCTCACAATAGCCCCGACGCCCCTTGAACAGGAAACCATCGATTGAATCAGTATTGAAAACCGGAGGAAACAGAGTGTAATAGTAGGCGTCACGATTAAAACGGCTCATGACTGCGGCCGCAATTTTATGTGGCTTTTGGTAATCCCGGGCAAGTTCATGCCCCAGTTCCCTGGATCTGTGGTTGCCCTCGAGCGGAAGGGCCAGGTTTCGTTGGCGTGTTTCCTCGGAGATGTTTCGTTCCAGGCTGCGATAGGGAACCGAATTTACCTGATACTGATAGCGGCCCTTTGGCGCAGTAGACAAGCGTAGGTTGAATCCAGCCGTGCTAACAATATTCCGATCGCTGGTCTTAGCCAGGGGCATCGCAAATAGCCATGATTGCCTGGACGGCTCAAGAATAACAGTGTAGGTGAAGCCTCCGGCGCTGCGCTGAAACTGCCAATCTGCTCGCTTGACCGGGCGCTCAGATGCATCGGCGATGCGCCAGCTGAGCCCATCGAAGTCTTCGAAAACTGCGGCTCGCCAGTATTGCTGGCTCATATCCGGCCTTGCGCCGTCAAAGCTGACCCTGAAAGCGACCGCATCGCTATTTGCCAGCGAGCCGAAGCTGCCCGGACGGATGGAGTCACTCAGCCCGGGACTATTCGCCTGGCTCGGCATTGGTACCATCCACAGTGGATCAACTCGGGGAAAGAACAAAAACAGCACCACCAATACCGGTACGCCCTGCAGCAATAGCGCTCCCGTGCGGGCAATCGGCATGCCAAAGCTGCCGACGTCTTTTTGATGTAATGCCAGCAGGGATACCGATAGCAGCAAATAGCACGCAATGACATAAACCATAGCCAGCACTGACTGGCTGTAGAGTAATTGAGTAGCAGCCACGAAATATCCCAGAAAAATCGTGACATACACATCCCGGGCGCGCCGCGTTTCCAGCAGCTTCAGAAAAAACGTGAGTATCAGATATGTTACCGCAGCATCAAGGCCGAGCTTGTCAATATAGGTAAAGGTTACTGCCAATAGCGAACCCAGGATCATCACAACGCGTGTGAAACCACTGGCAAATGGCCACTTGCCACGATATATCTGGATGCGCCAAAGCCCGCAGAACAGGCAGACGCCGAACAACCATGGCGGCAATCCATTGATGTGTGGCACTATCAGCGCGAATTGGGCGAACAATAGCCAGAATAAACTGCTGCGCGATATCTGGCTATCGTAGCTCAGGGTTGGACTCACGTCGGGTACTCCTCACACCCGTAGCGCGCCAGCATTGCCAGCACCCGGTGCAAATGCTCGTCACCCTCTGCCGGGGCAATCTCCTGATTGCCGAGGCGTATACCGTAGAGAACGTCCTGGCGGCTTAGCTGAAGCGCCCCGTAGCACAGCGCCGACAGCCGCTCTTCCCGTGAACTGCCGCTGGTCACGGATTCATCGAGCCATACCTGCTTGAGCATTGACTCGGTAAATTCCATGGTCATCATCGGTTGCTGTTTGGCGTAGGCCTTCCACAGAATCTGTCGCGGCGAGTCGTCTTTCCGCCAGGGCCTGATATTGCTGAATTCATCCTGTTGCTGAAAGCTGGGACGATCACCAACACCTTTATCCTGCTCAATCACCGGCAGCGGTTGCACCATCCGTGGTCGCGGATAAACCCAGGACTCCATGTTCAAATCAAGCCAGGTCCATGCACGCAGCAGGCCAAAGGGATAAACCGTTTCAAGCAGCAGCCGTCGCGGGCGCAACAAGCCGCGACGGGGGGCCTCGTGATAGAGCTCAACGATAGTCTCTGATTGCAGGTCCAGGGTTGTGGTGGTCATGCTTTGTCGCGGCCAGCCAGCGCGAATCGAGAAGTACTTCTTTTCTGGCTTGCGTTTTAACGCCAGCCGAAAGGTTACCCTGTCGCCAGCAAATCCAGGGGTATGGTTGGCCTTGCGCACATCGAGCCCGGCGAGATTGGAGTAGGTCGCCAGTATGGCCACCACAAACTGGCCCGCCAGTAAAAAGGTCAACAGATAAATGGCATTGTTCTGGTAGTTAATGGCTGTTACCAGGAGCAGACCAAGCAAACCAAAATAGAGTACGCCGGCGCGGGTTGGGAAAATGAAAATACGGCGCTGGTCGAGCCGAATGGACGGCGCAGCGGGAATGCGCCGCTTCAGCCATTGCTCGTAGCGTGTCGCTACCGCACTGCGCATGAGGTCCACCTAGGCCAGCACATCAACAGCCGATAATACTCGATGAACAATGGCACCATCGGCGGGCAACAGGTTGGCTGCATCGCGCAGGCGATGGCCGCTAACGGCGGGGAAAACATGCTGCAGGTCCTCCGGAATAACATAGTCCCTGCCCTCCATTACGGCCCAGCTTTTCGAGGTATGGAGCAGCGCCAGTACAGCTCGAGGGGACAGGCCCACGCCGATGTCATCATCCTGGCGGGTAAAGGCGACTAATCGCTGCAGGTAGTCGAGCAGACTATCACTAACCTTGACATGATGTATATCACGCTGGAAACCCAGCAGTTGCTTCGCATTCAGCATAGAATCCATACGCAGCAATTTTTCATTTCCGGGCAGGCCCGTCAGCATTTCACGCTCGGCCCTTGGATCGGGATAACCCAGCTGCAGACGCATTGCAAAGCGGTCCAGCTGTGATTCAGGCAGGGGGAAGGTACCGCCCTGGTGCTCGGGATTCTGCGTTGCGATGACAAAAAACGGATCTTCCAGTTGGCGCGACTCACCGTCTGCGGTGACTTGCTTTTCTGCCATGGCTTCGAGCAGCGCACTCTGGGTTTTGGGAGTGGCGCGGTTGATTTCATCAGCCAGCAATATCTGGGTAAAAACCGGACCCGGGTGAAACACGAAGCGCGACTCTTCTCGCTCAAAAATCGAAAAGCCGATGATGTCGGCAGGCAGCAGGTCGCTGGTAAACTGAACACGCTGAAAGTTCAACCCGAGAGCCTTGGCCAGAGCCCGGGCGAGCGTGGTTTTACCCATACCTGGAAGATCTTCCAGTAACAAGTGTCCTTCAGCCAGCAGGCAGCAGAGTGCCAACCTGATTTTATCTTCCTTGCCCACCAGAACCTGGCCAATACTTCGAATGACCTGGTTAATCTGATTCTGCATGCCAGCTCCCGCGCTTTTAGGTGGTCAGTCATCAGCTCAGATTGGGCAGAGCTGGTTAAATTTAAACCTGAGTATAGACCACCTGATCGCCAGAAAATCACGAACGTTAGGCGCCTCTATTATCTGTGGACGTGCCCTCGGGCAGTAGGCCAGGATTAGACGGCGGCGAGGCCTCGAGCGATGTCTTGTTTGATATCCAGTGGGTCTTCGAGGCCAACAGAAATACGCACCAGGTTTGGACTGATTCCAGCTTCCAGGCGTTGCTCATCGCTGAGGCGACCATGGGTAGTCGTGGCGGGGTGAACGATGGTCGACTTGGCATCGCCCAGGTTCGCGGTGATTGATAACAGGCGGGTGGCATCAATCATACGCCATGCCTCGTCGCGAGAGCCCGCCACCCGAAACGAAAGTACGCCGCCAAAGCCACGCTGCTGGCGGCGCGCCAGATCATACTGCGGATGACTGGGAAGACCGGCATAAAAAACTTTTTCAACCTTTGGTTGTTGTTCCAGCCACAATGCCAGTTCAAGCGCACTGCGGCTATGGGCGTCCATCCGTAAACGAAGCGTCTCAAGCCCTTTAAGGAAAACCCAGGCATTGAAGGGACTCATGGTTGGTCCGCAGGAGCGCAGGAATCCTAACACTTCTTCCATATGTTCGGCGCGACCCACCGCTACACCGCCCACGCATCGACCCTGGCCATCGAGATATTTGGTCGCTGAGTGAATGATTATATCCGCACCGAATTCCAGTGGCTTCTGGAGGGCCGGTGTACAAAAGCAATTGTCGACAATTAACAGGCTGTTGTTGCGATGCGCCAATTGCGCAAGGCGCTCGATATCGAGTACTTCGCATAAGGGATTGGACGGCGTCTCGATAAACAGGGCCCTGGTTTCAGGGGTGATGGCAGCCTCCCAGGCGACATAGTCGGTCGGCGCGACAAAGCTTACCCCGACCCCGAATTTAGCCAGGTATTTGTTCAGCAGTGTCGTTGTGGTCCCGAACACACTGCGGGAACACACGACATGGTCGCCCGCTGCCAGCAGCGCCATAAATGTGCTGAGAATCGCCGCCATTCCGGAGGCAGTTCCCACCGCGCTTTGGGCACCCTCAAGAGCGGCGATGCGTTGCTCGAACATTCTGACGGTAGGATTGGTGTAGCGGGAGTAAACGTTGCCGGGCTCGTCACCGGCAAAGCGAGCGGCAGCGCTGCGCGCATCATCGAAAACGAAACTCGAGGTAGCAAAAATCGGTTCGCTGTGTTCGCCCTCTGGCGTGCGCAATTGACCGGCCCTTACTGCCAGAGTATCTAATTGAGCAGCATCAAGAATACGTTGCAAGTCACTGTGCTTGTCTGCTTTTTTCACTGGGATTCCTGGCATTTGCTGAAGTCTATGCGTATGAGCCGACCGGATTTACCTTCTATCGCCGCTGCTGGATCATCTGGCCGAGTGGGTCTTATCCTGTTGCGGTGAACGCTACATGACGCTGCTATCGCCATTGTCGTGGGAGCTCGCATTTTCGATGCGACTGGCATCATTGCGCAGTTCATGCACTCGATCCAGGTACTGCTGGTCGACGTCGCCGGTAATATAGTGGCCATCGAATACCGAACACTCAAACTCTTCGATCTCGGGATTGCCCTCGGATGAGCTTGCCGTAAGGTCGGCAATGTCCTGGTAAACCAGCCAGTCAGCGCCGATTAAAGCAGCAATTTCATCCGGCGTTCGATTGTGGGCAATCAACTCCTCGGCTGACGGCATATCGATACCATAAACATTGGGATAGCGAACGGGAGGCGCCGCCGAGGCGAAATACACTTTTGCCGCTCCGGCTTCTCGAGCCATCTCTATAATTTGACCGCAGGTAGTGCCTCGAACAATCGAGTCATCTACCAACATGACGTTTTTGCCCTTGAACTCAAGGTCGATGGTATTGAGTTTGCGGCGTACCGAGCGGGCGCGCATCTTTTGACCGGGCATAATAAAGGTACGACCAATATATCGGTTTTTCATCAGGCCTTCACGGAACTTGACTCCCAACGACTGTGCCATAGCCTGGGCAGCCACCCGACTGGTGTCGGGAATAGGGATAATAACGTCAATATCATGCTGTGGACGCAGCCGCTTTACCTTTTCTGCCAGCCGCTCGCCCTGCCTGAGACGGGCCTTGTATATCGAGACACCATCCATAATTGAGTCTGGGCGGGCAAAATACACATGTTCGAAAATACAGGGCACCAACCTTGGCTTGTCCGCGCACTGGCGGGTATAAACATTACCTTCAACATCGATATAGATGGCTTCACCCGGCATCAGGTCGCGGACCAGGCGGAACCCCATCACCGACAAAGCCGCACTTTCAGAGGCGATCATATATTCCTTGCCCAGTGGCGTGTCGCGTTCACCGTAAACAACCGGGCGGATACCCAGCGGATCGCGAAAACCAAGTACGCCATAGTCAGCTATCAACGCACAGACCGCGTAACCGCCGGTGCAGCGCCGGTGTACCGCCTTCACCGCCGCAAACATATCGTGCTCATCGGGGGTCAATTTGCCGAGACTTTGCAACTCATGGGCAAAGATATTGAGCAGGACTTCTGAATCTGAATCGGTGTTCAAGTGGCGCAGGTCGGCTTTGTATAGCTCCTCGGAAAGGCGTTCCGAGTTGGTCAGGTTGCCATTGTGAGCCAGGCTGATGCCATAGGGTGTATTAACGTAAAAAGGCTGGGCAAGGTTGGGGCTGGAGCTGCCCGCCGTGGGGTATCGCACATGACCAATACCCATGGTACCCACCAGGGCTTCCATATGACGAGTACGGAAAACATCACGCACCAGGCCGTTGGCTTTGTGTTGGTGCAACAAGCCCTTGTCGCAGGTGACGATACCTGCGGAGTCCTGCCCGCGATGTTGTAGAACCGTTAGCGCATCGTAGAGTGTTCCGCTAACGTTGGACTTTCCTACAATACCCACAATGCCGCACATTACCCACACTCCGTTACGTGACAAAACCAGGAACAACTCAATAGCATCATCGCCGTTACCAGCAATGCCTGTTACCGTCCTATGATACTAGCTTGTAACAAAATTCAACACCGACGCAGTAGTATCCCGCGCCCAGTTCTCCATCAACAGCAGATGTGGAATCAAAACTGACTGCTGGTACCAGGCGGGATACGCACCACCTCTCTCCAACACCAGCTTTACCAGCAGCAATAAAGCCAACACCACAACAACTCCGCGCACCAAGCCAAAAGCCATACCCAATATCCGATCGATGAGCCCCAGACCGGTGATTTTCAGTAGTTGGCTCAGCAGGTAACCGAGCAAGGAACACACTAGCAAGGTAGCGACAAATAGCAGCAAGAAGGCACTGAGCTGGCGTATTTGCGGATTTTCAATAGCGTCCACTAACAGGCTTTCGAAAGCCGGGCCGAACATAGTGGCAAGCAAAAAAGCCGCAACCCAGGCAGCCAGTGAGATCGCCTCACGGACAAAGCCTCGCCACAAACTTGCGATAGATGAAACAGCCACCACCGCCACTATCAGCCAATCGGCATTATTGAATTCAGCCACCTGTTGTGTCCAGCGGGAAATAATCTTGAGCCATCAGGGACTGTATCGCACCAGTTTAGGTTTAAGGGAGTGGTTGCGGGCAATCTTGCCCAGGTCACTCTCAGCCATGGGTTTGTCGATATAGGGGCCGACAAATACCTTGGCGAAATTGCCCTGGATCACTACCCGGGCCCGGTAACCATTGTCCTGCAGTCGCTGTTTCAGGGTGTTGGCGTTTTCCCTCTTACTAAAACTCGCCACCTGGATAATCCAGCCGATTGGCACTCCGTCTTTGTCCAGCGCCGGCTGTGTAACTGTTACCGGCTCGACTTGCTCGACCACTGCTTCGGCATCCTGCTGTCGCTTTTTCGCTGCCTCTTCAGTTTGACGCGCCAGCTTTTCCTGGTATTCCCCAATGGGCGATACGTCCTTGCGTGGCTGGGGCGGTGCGATTTGACTGGGGCCGAACACCGGCTTTGCGGGAATATCAGATTCGATCACGAAGGATTGGTCGCGCTTTGGCCCCATTACAACCGGCCATAATATAAGCCCCAGCGCCACCAATACCACAGCACCCACAAGGCGTTGTACTATCCGATCATTCAAATTTGATACCCCGTTGCAGCAGTGAATGCATGGCTTCAGCCACTGTATAAAAAGACCCTGTTACAATCAGGCGATCTCGACGGTCCATCCGCGCAAGTGCCTGCTCCAGCGCATCATCGACGCTGGGCATCAGGTGCACATTTCCCACTCGACCCATGGCCACCAGAAAATCTGCCAAATCTGCTGCCGCTGCTGCGCGTCTTACCGGTAACTGCGGCAACCACCAATCGCCATCAACCTGCGCCGCGAGGACGTCTGCAAATTGATCCGCTCGTTTGTCCGCAAGCATGGCAAACAGTATGTGGGTTGTGCCCTCACTTCGGGTTTCGGCCAAAGCCGTTGCGAGCCGTCCCGCCGCTGCAGGATTATGCGCAACGTCGAGAACAATGGTGCCATGCTTGGTCACCAGCTTCTGGCAGCGCCCTGGCAGTACCAGTGACCCCAGGGCAAGGGCTATCAGCTGCGGTTGGGGATCTGAAATTACCAGGCAAAAAGCCTGGATGGCAGCAGCAACTGCATCCTGGTGCAACGCAAGTCGGCCTTCAGCACGCAGCTCAATAGGCTTGCCGCTGACATCGCAACCGCGCCAACACCATCCCTTGACGTCCTGGTGGAGGGAAAAATCCACGCCATTTTGCACCCAGTGGGCCTGCTTTTCCCACGCGGCCTGTCGCAGTGTATCCGGTGGCGACAATTCGCCACATATTGCAGGTACCCCGGCTCGAAAAATGCCTGCTTTTTCGCGCGCTATACTGTCCCGGTCATTACCCAACCAGGCCTCGTGATCCAGCTCGATATTGGTCACAATTGTGACATCGGCATCGATAATATTGACCGCGTCAAGACGCCCGCCAAGGCCGACTTCCAACAGACAAAGGTGCGGTTGATAAAGATCGAAACAATAGAAGGCGGCCAGGGTGGTGAATTCAAAATAGGTCAGCGGAATCCCGTCACGAGCCTGATCAACAGCCGTAAAAGCCCGGCACAGAGTAGCATCGCAAACCACCTGCCCATCCAGCTGTATCCGCTCGTTAAATGCCAGCAGGTGCGGCGACGTGTAGCTGCCCACCGATAAACCATGCTTGAGCGCGATGGCCTGCAAAGACGCTACCGTACTCCCCTTGCCGTTAGTTCCACCAATCACCACCGTTTTCAGACGCTTGAGGTTCAGGTCCAGCCGATCGGCGACGCTGCGCACGCGCTCCAAACCCAGCTCAATCTCTTCCGGGTGTAACTGCTCAATTCTCTCGAGCCATTCCTGAAGGTTTAGCTGTTCGTTCAAGCGGCAGGCAATTTCGTTAGTTTCCTCAACAGTCCGCCAATCTTGGGTCGGAGATCGTGTCGATGCAGAATCATATCGATGGCACCATGGTCGAGCAGAAATTCACTACGCTGAAAGCCCTTGGGTAACTTCTGGCGGATGGTCTGCTCGATGATATTGGGGCCGGCAAATCCGGCTCGGGCACCGGGTTCGGCAATAATAATATCACCGAGCATCGCCAGGCTGGCTGACACACCACCATAGGTTGGATCGGTAATCACGGAAACGTAGGGCACCCCCTCGCGCTTCATTCGCTCGAGTACCGCACTGGTCTTGGCCATTTGCATCAGCGAAATCAAGGCTTCTTGCATCCTCGCTCCCCCAGTTGCGGAAAAGCACACCAGCGGCATACGCTGCTCGATTGCGAGCTGCGCCGCCCGGGTGAAGCGTTCCCCCACGGCATAGCCCATGGAGCCACCGTGGAAATTGAACTCAAAGGCAACGGCTACCAGAGGCAGCGCGTCCACATAGCCCCTCATGGCTACCAGCGCGTCTTTCTCGCCGGTAGCTTTTTGTGCCGCCAGCAGTCGATCGCGGTATTTCTTGACGTCTTTGAACTTGAGGGTGTCCCGGGGCTCTATCTCGGCGCCAACTTCTTCACGACCGTCTTCATCGAGAAAGGTATCGAGTCGACGACGGGCACCGATGCGCATGTGGTGATCGCACTTGGGGCAGACATCCAGATTGCGCTCCAACTCCGGGCGATAGAGTACCGCCTCGCACTTGACGCATTTTTTCCAAAGCCCCTCTGGGACAGACACCCCCGACCGCGTTTGATCAGGTTCATTCTTGACAATCGATGGCAGTATTTTGTCTATCCAACTCATTGCATGCTGCGCCCCGGTTCCAACAGCCCAACATTCTACACTGTGTCGATGGCGCTGCGAATAGCTGATATCAGTTCTGTCGCCGACGCTGGCGTCTGCGCGGGGTGGTTCGGGTCGAACTTAGCTATCAGGCAATCAACCAATGCACTACCCACCACGACCCCATCGCACAGCGGCGCGACGGCGCTGGCCGTCGTTGCATCCTTAATCCCGAAACCCACAGCTACCGGCAAAGTGGAGTAGCGCCGAATCATCTCCATTTTGTCACTGACAGACTGGACATCAAGGTTTCCCGCTCCGGTCACGCCTTTCAAGGAAACATAGTACAGATAGCCCCGCGCCTGTTCGCATATGGTCTTGACGCGCTCTTCAGCGGTGGTCGGTGCCAACAGCAGGATGCTATCGATGCCGTGAGAAGCCATTAAGGCACTGGTCTCAACGGCCTCTTCCGGCGGTAAATCAACAGTCAGTACTCCGTCGACACCAGCCCCGGAGGCCTGCTCTGCAAAAAGCTCATAGCCCATCGCTTCCACCGGGTTGGCATACCCCATCAGTACTATCGGCGTTTCGTTATCACTCTGCCTGAAGCATTTGATCATGGACAATACATCCCGCAGGCTGACCCCGTGCTCCAGTGCGCGTTCATGGGCAAGCTGAATCACAGGGCCCTCCGCCATCGGGTCAGAAAAAGGCACGCCCAACTCTATAATGTCAGCGCCCGCCGCAACCAGTGCATGCATCGCGGGTACAGTGATAGCCGGGTCGGGATCACCCGCTACCAGATAGGGAATAAGCGCCTTGCGCTGTTGCTGCTGAAGCCGGGCAAATGTCTGTGCAATACGAGACAAGCTAATCTCCCACTGTGGTTAAAATTGTCGTTTAAAGGCTGTGCTATTAATAAAAAACACGGGCACTGCATGTGCTACATGCAGCGCTAGTCGTCGTTCAAAAACTGATACCGTCAATCTCAGCCACGGTCAGAATATCTTTATCGCCACGACCTGACAGGTTCACGACGATGGTTTGCTCAGGCGACATCGTGCGGGCGAGTTTGGCGGCATATGCCAGTGCATGGCTCGACTCGAGGGCAGGCATAATTCCTTCAACCAGGGTGAGTTCACGAAATGCCGCCAGCGCTTCCTGGTCGGTGACTGAGACATAATTAGCCCTGCCAATATCTTTTAGCCAGGCGTGTTCCGGCCCTACACCCGGATAATCCAGTCCGGCAGAAACCGAATGGGTGTGGATGATCTGGCCGTTATCATCTTCCATCAAGTACGTGCGGTTACCGTGCAGGATACCGGGGCGCCCGGCTGAGAGCGGCGCCGCATGACGACCCGTCGAAACGCCGTCTCCGCCCGCTTCCACGCCGTAAAGGGCAACATCCGCGTCTTCAAGGAACGGATGAAACAAGCCTATCGCGTTGGAGCCACCGCCAACACAGGCCACCAGCGCATCAGGTAAGCGGCCGGTTTGCTGCAGGCATTGTTGCTTTGCTTCGCGGCCAATTACCGCCTGGAAATCACGCACCAGCATTGGATAAGGATGTGGGCCGGCCACCGTACCAATAATATAAAAAGTGTCGTCAACGTTAGTCACCCAGTCACGCAGGGCCTCGTTCATGGCATCCTTCAGGGTTTTTGAACCCGACGTTACCGGCACCACCTCTGCCCCCAACAGCTTCATCCGGTAGACGTTCAGCGATTGCCGACGCACATCTTCTTCGCCCATAAACACGTGGCAAGACATACCAAGCCTGGCCGCGATAGTTGCGGTAGCCACACCGTGCTGGCCAGCACCGGTTTCTGCGATGATGCGGGTTTTACCAGAGTATTTCGCCAGCAAGCCCTGGCCGACGGTATTGTTCACTTTGTGAGCGCCGGTATGATTGAGGTCTTCGCGCTTGAGGTAGATGCGCGCACCTCCTACCTGCTTGCTCCAGCGATCGGCCAGGTACAAAGGCGACGGTCGGCCCACATAATGTGCCAAATCCCGATCCAGTTCATCGATAAAATGCGGCTGGTCTTTGAGCTCACGGTAACTGCGCTCCAACTCATCCAGCGCAAAAATCAGGGTCTCGGAAACAAAGCGCCCACCGTAGGGTCCGAAGTGACCGCGCGGGTCCGGTTGATTGCTGAAATTCGACTGTGTCATGGTGATGATTTCCTCAGGTCGACTCGACGGCACTGTGCACCTGCTGCACAAAGCGTCGTATTTTTGCGGCATCCTTGATGCCCTTTCGCAACTCTACCCCACCGCTAACGTCTACCGCATAGGGCCTCAGGAGTTGCACGGCGGCGGTCACATTTTCGGCATTGAGTCCGCCGGCCAACACGCTAGAGGTACGCAAACCCTCGGGTATCAGATTCCAATCGAAGGTCTCCCCGGTGCCGCCGGGTACTCCCGCCTTGAAGCTGTCCAGCAACAAGGCTTTGGCCGCAGGATACCGCACTGCCTGGCGACTGAGTTCGACAGCGTCGCGCACCCGCAAGGCCTTGATATAGGGCAGCTCAAAACTATCGCACCAGGCCGCGTCCTCGTCACCATGAAATTGCAATAGATCCGGACGAACCTGCTGAATGACCTGCTCTACCAAGCCCCTCTCAGCGTTGACAAAGAGTGCAACAACACTGACAAAAGCAGGAACTTTTTGTGCAATATCGGCCGCGGCGGCCACACTCACATGACGCGGACTGGACGAGTGAAACACCAGGCCCAATGCGTCCACACCCTCGTTAACTGCAGCGAGGGCATCTTCTCTACGGGTGATCCCGCAGACTTTAATTCGAACGCGATATGGCATGGTGGCAGGTGTCAGGCTGCTTGAAAAGCGCGGTATCATAGCAGAATTGCCGGCAGAAAAGACTACAACGAGCAAGAGAATTGTTGGATCCGGCAAGCCTGCGAGCGACCCGGCTTAAGCCATTAGCGGCCGCTGGCGGATAAACCGATACTCATACAATGGCCAGATCCATCTCGACAGCGTAACCGGGCAACTGGAACACCTCAGGATACAAGGCACCCAAAAAGTAAAGGCCATGGGGTGGAGCGGTCACTCCTCCCAGCCGTCGGTCGCGGGCAGATAACACCTCACCCGCCCAACCCGGTGATTGTTTACCACTGCCCACCGCCATCAGCACCCCCGCGATATTGCGAATCATATGCATCAAAAAGGCATTTGCTTCAATGTCCATGATGATCAGGGCGCCCTGGCGATAGACCCGAATAGACTCCACATCACGCACTGCGCTGCGCGATTGGCAAGCCACCGCCCGGTAGGAAGTAAAGTCGTGGCTGCCAACCAGCAACTGTGCATCTTGCTGCATCAACTGCTCGGACAGGGGAAGACATTGCCAGCTCACCTTGCCCGCCAGTACCGCCGATCGAACCGGCTGGTTGTAGATAATGTAGCGATAGCGCCGTTTAAGCGCACTGAACCGAGCGTGAAAGTTGTCGCCCACTGGTTGCGCCCAACGCACACAGACAGAGGCAGGGAGGTGAGTATTGGCGCCCATAATCCAGGCCTTGAGAGGCCGCTGGACGCTGGTTTCGAAATGGACGACCTGGGAAAGGGCGTGGACGCCGGTGTCGGTGCGACCGGCACAATGGACCCTTGCGGGGTGGTTGGCAATTTGACCCAGCGCCTGCTCCAGCGTTGCTTGCACGGTGGGCATGACAGGGTCGCGCTGCATCTGCCAACCGTGGAAGGCGCTACCATCATATTCAACCCCCAGTGCGATACGCTGCAACGAGGGGGCTTGACGCGAAGCCACTTTAGTCTGCTGTTTTAACCGGCCAAATCCCGCAGCAGCTCATTGGCTTCCTGTACCTGGATGTCGGTGCCAGCCTCCAACACTTCAGCGAGGATATCCCTGGCGCCGTCAACGTCGCCCATATCAACATAGGCACGAGCCAGGTCCAGTTTGGTCGCGATCTCATCACCGTCAACCATTTCGCCAAGATCATCAGCATCGTCATCCACGGCATTATCCAGCATCCTGGCCAGCGCGGCGTTATCAATCTCGTCAGTATCATCCTCATTGAGGTCGAGATCGAAATCCAGATCATCCAGAGCACTTTCAACGTCCTCTGCTTTGCTTTCTGGCTTGCTTTCTGGCTTGCTCTCTACTTTGGCCAGGTCCAGGCTATCATCGCCTAATTCAAGATCATCAATGCCGAGATTCGGCTTTTCCCTGGTGCTGGCTGGTTTGTCGAGACTCTCGGTTTCGTCCAGATCAAAGTCCAGATCAAAGTCCAATTCTGTATTATCCAGTTCATCGCTGATACTCTCAGCTAATGCAGTGCCCTCAGCAGAATCGGCTTCGGGCTCGATCCAACCTTTGCCTGCCGCCAGCTTCTGCGCCAACTGCAAGCTGTCCTCACCACATTCCCTTGCCAGACGTCGGTAGGCCTCGATAAATTCCTCGCGCCGATCCAGGTCATCGAGAATAGACAGCAATTTCAGGTGCAGTTCTGAGCGTTCGGGACGCTCGTCGATAGCGCGCTGCAGCATCTCTATGGCTTCGTCGTTGCGATCGTAGCTACGATAAACTTCAGCTTCAGCCACAGGATCGAATTCTCCAGCGATTTTGGCGCGCAGATCCTCCCGGGTATATTCGGAGAAAGACTTTTCAGTGGCCGGAAACTCACTCTCCTCAGCGATAGTATCTGCCGTGCCACTGCTATCAACAGTTCCATCGGCAATCCCGGCAACAGCATATTCGGGTTCAGGTTCATCAGTCTTTTTGCGACGCGTCCATGCCCATCCGGCCAACCCCAGTAGCGCCAATGCCCCCAACGGAATTGGGCTCAAAACGCGGTCAAGTAAGCCAGGTTGTTCTGCCACATCAGTAGCCGCAGTTCCGGGAGCCGTCGCTCCGGGAGCCGTCGCTCCGGGAGCCGCAGCTCCAGCCTGGGTCGCCGCAGGCGCATAATTCAGGTCGGCGGCAGTGGCAGTTTTGTCGTTGGCCTCCTGTTCCAGGCGAGCCTGCAAAGCAGCCAGTTGGCTATCTTTTAACTCAACCAGCTTGGCCAGGGTTTCGACCTGGTCCTCCATATCATCAAGACGCGAATCGAGTTCCGCATTCTCCAATGCGGTCTTGTCGAGCTTTTCCTGAACCACTACCAGTTCCGAGCGAACATCTTCAACGGCTTCATCGGTGGCCGCGATTGATTCGCTCCCTGCGCTGGCCCCGGAGGCGCTGGCGTCGTCGCCTGCACCACTGGATAGTTTCATGTAACTGTCTTCGGTAGCGACGGGCTGTTCATTCTGCACAACACTGGTTTCAGAGCCTTCCAGTGGCGCTGTCGACCCCTTACTCCAGGCTTCATTCTGCAGCGCAACAGCCGCAATGGCCTGCTGCTTGTTGAGCGCGTCAATTTCATCGCGCGTCGGCATCCGCAATACCTGCCCGGTGCGCAAGCCGTTAATATTCTGGCGGGTAAAGGCATCAGGGTTATTGCGGTAAATCGCCATCATCGCCTGCTGCATACTGGCACCACTTGGCCTCGCCTTGGCCGCAATACCCCACAAGGTGTCATTTTTACGGGTTTCCACTTCACCGCTCAAGGGTTCACGAGCGGGCTTGGGGAGCGCGGCGGCGCTGGGCGCAGGGGCAGGTACCCTTGCCCTGACCGGAGCCTGGGCCGGAGTTGTCCGAGCCTGTTGACTTCTTGCGGGAGCCACTACCGCCGAGGGTGATTGGGAAAATACCGGCATATCGACCAGTAAAGTGTACTCACGCAACAGACGGCCATCCGGCCAGCGAGCCTCAACCACAAAGTCGAGGTAAGGTTCTCGCACCAGCTTGCTGGAGCTTACCTTGATTATTCCTCCGCCCTTACCGTCGGTCTGCACCACAAATTTGAGGTCGTTGAGAAAGTAAACCCGCTCGACCCCCGCCCGGGAAAAATCGTCGGGGCCCGCCAACTTGATAGCGACCTGTTGTGCATCGAGCTCACCCAGGTTATTTAGCTCAATCTCGGCTTGTAGTGGTTGGTTGAGGCCTGATTGGAGCTCTATCTCTCCCAACCCCAGCGCACTGACCACTGATGCATGCAAAGTGCTGACTGCAAATACGACCCCGGCAAACGTTCGAACCATAACTCTCTACCCTAATTATTGAGTTCCCGCAAAATGCAAATGCACAGGCCGCCGCGACTGGCAAGCCCTGTGTTTGTGCATAGTTGCGATTAAGTATTCATTACCGTTGGGTTTTTGGCAAGAAATTGGCCATAACGACCGCTGCTATGAGAGTCAGTGCAGCAAAATCCCTTCAAAACCAGTTTATTGACCTGACTTTGAGCCGCTGACAGGCCTTCTCGAAGACTAAATTTGCCCGCGCACTATTGCCAACATCCGGCGCAGTGGCTCAGCCGCTCCCCACAGCAACTGGTCTCCCACGGTAAATACTGAGAGATATTGCGGCCCCATATTCATCTTCCTGATTCGCCCTGTGGCAATGGCGAGGGTTCCTGTCACTGCCGTGGGGCTCAGCTGCTGCAAGGTTTGTTCACGATGATTGGGAACCAGCTGCACCCAGTCGTTAGCGCGGGCCATGATCGATTCGATGTCCGCCAGTGGCAGGTCGTCGGTCAACTTGATTGTCAGTGCCTGACTATGGCAGCGCAAGGCGCCAATCCTGACGCAGTTGCCATCTATGGCGACAGGCTTTTGAGAACCAAGAATTTTGTTGGTCTCTGCCTGCCCTTTCCACTCTTCGCGGCTCTGGCCGTTGTCCAGCTCGCTATCGATCCATGGCAGCAAGCTACCGGCAAGTGGTGCACCAAAGTGTTCAGTGGGGAACGACGGCGAACGCATGTGCGCGATGACTCGCTCATCAATATCGAGAATACTGGCATTCGGCTGCGCCAGTAGATCGGCCACCGAATCCTGCAGTGAACCCATTTGCTGGATCAGTTCGCGCATATTGCGGGCACCCGCTCCGGACGCTGCCTGATAGGTCTGGGAGCTGATCCACTCGACCAGCCCCGCATCGAACAGGCCGCCCACCGCCATCAACATAAGGCTGACAGTGCAATTACCGCCGACAAAAGTCTTTTGCCCCGCGGCCAGAGCCCGGTCAATGAGGTCTCGATTCACCGGATCCAGAATAATCACCGCGTCATCATTCATACGCAGTTTTGATGCCGCGTCGATCCAGTACCCCTCCCATCCTGCCTGTCGCAGCTGGCTATAAACCGCCTGGGTATAATCCCCCCCCCTGGCAACTGATTATCGCGTCCATCTCCGCCAACTGTTCAAGCGCGATGGCACTCTGCAGCGGCCCGCAGGGAATACCAACAGCGGGGCTTTCCCCGCCCACGTTGGAGGTCGTGAAAAATGTCGGCTGCAAACCCGCAAAGTCGTTCTCGGCTCGCATCCTGTCCAGCAGGACCGAGCCAACCATTCCGCGCCAACCTACAAATCCCGCCTTCATAAATACCTTCCCCGTCAAAATTAAAGCCAGCTTACAGGCCGCGCATTATGCCAGCGCAGCTACCACTGCGTCGCCCATTTTTGCAGTGCCCACCTGTTGCGTCCCCTCGGTATAGATGTCTGCAGTCCGCAGGCCCTGGTCAAGCACCCTCGATACAGCGGCTTCAATCGCATCGGCTGCTGTGGCCTGGTTTAGCGAGTAACGCAACATCATCGCCGCCGAGAGAATCGTCGCCAGAGGGTTCGCCTTGTCCTGACCGGCAATGTCCGGCGCTGAGCCATGGCAAGGCTCGTAGAGTCCACGGTTGTTGCTGTCCAGCGACGCCGACGGCAGCATACCGATCGAACCGGTCAGCATTGCCGCGGCATCGGACAGGATATCGCCGAACAGGTTGCCGGTTACCAGCACATCAAATTGCTTGGGTGCGCGCACTAATTGCATGGCTGCATTGTCGACATACATGTGGCTAAGCTCGACATCGGGAAATTCCTTTGCACCGAGGTCGCTGACCACCTCGCGCCACAACATGGTGGCCTCGAGCACATTCGCCTTATCGACAGAACAAACCCGCCCCTGGCGCTTGCGCGCCGCATCGAACGCCACTCTGGCAATTCTGACAATCTCCGACTCACTGTAAACGTAAGTGTTGTAGCCCTGGCGCTCACCATTGTCGAGGGTGCGAATGCCCCTGGGCTCACCAAAATAAATACCCCCGGTGAGTTCACGGACTATCAGGATGTCGAGGCCGGCCACCACTTCCTGCTTCAAGCTTGATGCGCCTGCTAATTGTGGGTAGAGAATAGCGGGTCGCAGATTGCCAAATAATTGCAAAGCCGAGCGAAATTGCAGCAGGCCCTTTTCCGGCCGAATGGCGCGGTCGAGGCCATCCCATCGGGGGCCGCCAATGGCACCAAACAGGATCGCATCTGCGCGTTTGGCAGCAGCCAGGGTCGACTCCGGCATGGGCAACCCGGTCGCATCGATAGCGGCCCCACCCAACAGCGCCTGTTCGTATTCCACCACCAGGCCCTGTTGTTTGGCAACCGCATCCAACACCTTGCGAGCCTCGCGAACCACTTCTGGCCCTATGCCATCACCGTCAATCAGCAACACCTTACTCAAGGTCATATATCTCCATATTTTACAATACGTTAAAAGCGAAACCTAAGTTACTTTAGACTTTAGGCACGACTCTTTTCAGGGCTCAAAGTACCAAACAACCACGGTGACTTACGCTGCCAGCGCGTCTCGAACGCCCGTATCGCCTCGCTTTCCTGCAGCGTCAGACCAATATCATCCAGTCCGTTGAGCAGGCAGTGCTTGCGAAAGGCGTCAACCTCAAAGGGAATATCTCCGCCATCCTCGCGCTGGATGCGCTGGCGCTCCAGGTCGATACTCAGCCGATAGCCCTCGCTGGATTCGACAGCTTTGAACAATGCCTCCACCAGTGCGGCGTCGAGAACGATCGGTAACATCCCGTTCTTGAAGCAATTGTTAAAGAATATGTCGGCAAAGCTGGGGGCGATAATGCAGCGAAAACCATAGTCTTCCAACGCCCACGGGGCATGCTCACGGCTCGAGCCACAACCAAAATTTTCCCGCGCCAACAATATCGAGGCGCCCTGGTAACGCGCGTGGTTGAGGTTGAATTCAGGGTTTAAAGGCCGCTGACTGCAATCCTGGCCCGGCTGCCCCTCATCGAGATAACGCAGGTTATCGAACAGGTTAGGGCCAAAACCGGAACGCTTGATCGATTTCAGGAATTGCTTGGGAATGATCAGGTCGGTATCCACATTGGCGCGATCCAGCGGCGCAACCAAACCATCTAATACGGTGAATGCTTGCATTATATCGCCCCCCCTGGTCCACTCGACATGCCACTACCAACACCTATCTCCGACAGGGACCGGACATCGACAAAGTGCCCCGTCACCGCTGCTGCCGCGGCCATAGCCGGACTCACAAGGTGGGTACGCCCGCCATAACCCTGACGCCCCTCAAAATTGCGATTCGAGGTAGAGGCGCAATGTTCGCCCTGCCCCAGCCGGTCTGCATTCATCGCCAGGCACATCGAACAACTAGGCGCGCGCCACTCCAATCCGGCATCGGTAAAAATTCTATCCAGCCCCTCGGCCTCGGCCTGGGCCTTGACCAGCCCTGAGCCGGGCACCACCATTGCCTGCACCACATTGCTCGCAACTTTGCGGCCTGCCACCACTGCGGCGGCGGCGCGCAGGTCCTCAATCCTGGAATTGGTACAGGAGCCAATAAAGACCCGGTCCAACCGGATATCGGTAATTGCTACGCCCGGCTCCAGGCCCATATATTGCAGTGCCCGGGAGACCGCTTCGCGCTTGGCCGGATCAGAAAAACTTGCCGGGTCGGGCACTTTTGCGCCAACCGGGGCAACCATCTCGGGCGAAGTCCCCCAGGTCACCTGGGGCTCGATGGTCGCTGCGTCCAGGCTCACCACGGTATCAAATACCGCCCCCGGATCACTGTGCAAAGTGCGCCAATAGGCCTGCGCCGAGTCCCAGAGTTCGCCAGTGGGAGCATAGGGTTTGCCCTTTACGTAGTTAATGGTGGTGTCGTCAACCGCGACCATACCCACCCTGGCGCCGGCCTCAATCGCCATATTGCAGATGGTCATACGTCCCTCAATCGACAGCGCGCGGATGGCCTCTCCGGCAAACTCAATGGCATGGCCGTTACCGCCGGCAGTGCCAATCTTTCCGATTATCGCCAGCACAATGTCTTTGGCAGTCACACCGGGGCCCACTTGGCCATCGACCTGGACTAACATATTCTTCATCTTTTTCTGAATCAGGCACTGGGTTGCCATCACGTGCTCAACCTCTGAAGTGCCAATCCCATGGGCCAGTGCGCCTAGTGCACCGTGGGTAGCGGTATGGGAGTCACCACAGACAATAGTCATGCCGGGCAGGGTTGCGCCCTGCTCCGGGCCGACCACGTGAACAATACCCTGCCGGGGATCATTGATAGTAAATTCGAGCAGACCGAAATCGGCACAATTGTCGTCGAGGGTCTTGACCTGGATTCGCGACACTTCGTCGCTAATTCCGGCGACACCCGCGCTGCGCTCGGCAAGATCGGAAGGAACATTATGGTCGGGCGTGGCGAGGATGGCATCCGCCCGCCACAGTTTGCGACCGGCAAGCCGCAAGCCTTCGAAGGCCTGGGGCGAAGTGACTTCATGCACCAGGTGGCGGTCGATGTAAAGCAGGGCTGTGCCATCTTCGCGCTGGCTCACCAGATGGGACGTCCAGAGTTTGTCGTACAAGGTTTGTGCAGTCATTCCAGACCTCATTGCGCGGGGTTAATCAAATGTGACCTATTGTAAATTTCCCATTATAATAAAACAAATTCATATTTTTTATCATTTCTATAGAAATATTTTATGGACATACAAAACCTTCGCGCTTTCATTACGGTTGCCGAGCGGAGCTCCTTTTCGGCGGCAGCAGTAGACTTGCATCTAACCCAGCCCGCCGTCAGCAAACGTATCGCACTGTTGGAAGCGGAGCTCGACACGGCCTTGTTTGATCGCGTTGGCCGTCGCGCTCACCCGACCCAGGCCGGGCAAAAATTGCTGCACCATGCGCGCAGTATCCTGCGCCAGTTGGATCTGGCGGAGCAGGATATCCGGGACCTCGCCGCCTCTGTCTCCGGTAGCCTCAACCTGGCGACCAGCCACCATATCGGCCTGCACCACCTGCCCCCCGTGCTGCGCGCATTTCTCGACCGTTACCCCCATGTTCGTCTCAATATTGCCTTTACAGACTCGGAAAAGGCCCACGAGGCGGTGCTGCGGGGTGACATTGAACTGGCGGTGATCACCCTGGCACCGCATGAAGCAGCCAATATTGATGCCCATTGTGTATGGCCGGACCCGCTGGCCTTTGTTGCCGGGCCCGAGCATCCATTGTGCCGTCACGACAAGCCGACACTGCGTGATCTGGGCAACTACGCCAATGTGCTGCCCGGGCTCGACACCTACACCGGCCAGATCGTCAAACGCTTGTTCCAGCAACAGGGGCAGGCACTGGATACCTTGATGACGACCAACTATCTGGAAACGATCAAAATGATGGTTAACGTAGGCCTGGGTTGGAGTGTACTGCCACGCAGCATGCTTGATGCCAGCCTGGTAGATTTAATGGTGGAGACGCCACCGCTGTGCCGTCAATTGGGCTACATCGTGCACCGCAAACACTCCTTATCCAACGCCGCCAAAGCGTTTATCGAACTGCTGGAAACCGCTGCATATTAATAAATTCCAAGCGCCAGGCCCGCCGCCATTGCCTGCCCCAGCTCTTCACAGGCTTGCAGCATCGCCTCGTCTGCCTCGCCGACGCAAAGCGCTGGGTCTGCAACTTTTTTCATCGGATAACCCACGACAATACGCTCTATCTGGCGTATCGCCCCCGAGCCGTCGTTGCCGGCGCTGATAAACAGGGCATACGGCAGGTTGATGCTGTGTTCCTGCGCGGGGTAGAAAGTACGATCGAAAAAATCCTTCACCGCTCCCGCCATAGTGCCGAAATTCTCAGGACTGCCGATCAACAAGGCATCCGCCTGGAGCAAGTCGTCGAGCCCGGCGTCCAGCGCCCGCACAAGGCGCACAGTGATTTCTGGCTCTCGTTTGGCGCCGGCAAATACCGCCTGCGCCATGCGCTCGGTGTTACCCGACTGGCTATGATAAATAATCAATAGCCGCTTCATGCCCGGCCTCTATTGCTGCGTCTGGCGGTGAATTCGCCGACGGCATTGACCAAAACCACGTAAAGCAGCAACCCGCTGGCGTTAGCTAGCAGGTCGTTCAGCGACGCCTCCCGGTAAGACAGCATCGATTGCGACAGTTCAATAATCACCCCGTAGGCAAACAGACACGGCAGCCGAAAACGCCACAGTGAGGAGCGCGGCCATGCCCGCCCCATTAGCAGCGCCAACAGGAAAAAGGCTGCGGCATGCTGTAACTTGTCCCACAATTGAACACCTGGGAGGGAATCGCCGGGTAACACTGCCAGCAGATAAATCGCCAGCAACGCCGCGACAAAAGCAGTCTTGTACACAGTAGTCATTGTCATAAGTAGAGTCTGAACCGGAGACACCGGTGGTTGAGGAATAAAGCTGTGAGGTAGTATAACCGCTGTTGGTACTACAAGCTGCTGCGTCAATGCCGCAATCCGGAATTGCAGCTGTGGTGGCAGCAGTCATCTGCCGGTTAAACATTATCAGGACAATACCATGCAGACATTCCGTGACAAAGTGGCGGTCATTACCGGTGCGGCATCGGGTATCGGTTTCAGTATGGCTCAACGCTGTGCTGCCGAGGGCATGCATGTTGTGCTGGCCGATATCGAACAACAGGCACTGGATCGAGCACATACTGAATTGGCCGCAAGCAACGCCGCCAGCCTCTGGCCGCAACGCGTTGATGTGGCAGAGGCCAGCCAGGTAGAAGCGCTGGCGGATAGCGTGTACCAGCGTTTTGGCGCTGTGCACCTGCTTCACAACAATGCCGGGGTCGGCGGTGGCGACCGAAATTGCTGGGAGCTGGAACTGGACTACTGGCAGTGGATTCTCAGCGTCAATCTTATGGGAGTGGTGCACGGCATCAAATATTTCGTTCCCGGCATGTTAAAACAAACGGAGGGCCATATTGTGAATACCGCATCAGTTGCCGGATTGATGTCTGCTCCCGGCAGCGGCGCCTACAATGTTAGCAAGCATGCAGTGGTATCTCTTACAGAAACCTTGATCGGCGATTTGCGTAAGGTCAATCCCGCCATCGGTGTGTCGGTACTGTGTCCCAGCTTTGTCAACACCCGCATTTACGCAGCCGAGAGAAACCGGCCGCAGCAGGGTCTTGCCTCAGAACAGCAGCTCGCCATGGAAGCCCTGGCAGAGGAATTTTTTTCTGCGGTCGCGTTATCTCCAGAGAAGGTCGCCGAGGCCGTTTTTGCAGCCATTGCAAAGCGTCGCTTTTATATACTGACTCACCCCGGGGTGAAGATGCAGGTAGAAAAGCGAATGCGTGCAATTGTCGGCGACGGGGTCCCCGACCTTATTGGTGCAGAGGATTTCCCACTCGACTAGCGCTTGCTGGTAACAGCGACCTTGCATGCCTCGAAGGGATTTATATTCCTGCCATTGAAAGCTCGAAGCAGAGCCATTTTGTTACTTCTCTCCACTGACGACCCAGCTTTTCCAGGGGAAGACGATCCTGCCGTTTTTCTCAAATTTACTGGCCAAGGCCATGACCGCCTCACCGACACTGGCTCGGGTTGCGTCATCTGCGCTGGACAAAGCCATGACTATAGGAGCGGCAATTTCTGACATATAAGCCCAATACTGCTCGGCAGACTCAAGCTCGAAAGACCCGCTGACCGGTGTGATCTCGACATTTTTCAGGCCAGCCGCTTCCATATCCCTTTTCAGCTCTTCGGGGTCGGGATAACGAAAAATTCCCGGCGCGTCTGCTGGTGGCTGTGACAATTCTATATAACGGCCCACACCGAGAGCGGCGGTGGTGGCCCAGGGGTTTTCCTGTTTCGGCGCCCAGCTTGATACCGCCACCTTGCCTCCCGGTTTGGTCACCCGTGCCATATCCGCAAGTAACGCTGCCGGCTCCGGTGAAAAAATGACGCCAAAACGGCATAAAGTAGCGTCGAAGAAGCTGTCGCCAAAAGGAACGTTCAAGCCGTCAAAGGCCTTGGTACTGTAATTGGCAACACCCCTGGCTTTGGCCTTGTCAGCAGCCACCGCCAACATGTCTTCGGCCAGATCCACACCGATCACCTCGCCATTCCCCACCAGACCCGCCGCCGTCAGGCCTGGCTCGCCGGTTCCCGTGGACATGTCCATCACCTTATCGCCGGCGTTAAGTGATGCTTTCGCGATAATGACCACGCCGGTACCGCTGAGCATTTCCATGACCAGGTAATCCCACTTCTTCCAGCCACCAGAAAACCTGTTCCAGATGCTCTTCTGCTGTTCTTTGTACTCTTCTGAGCTGGGCATTCGCACTCCGGCTTTATCTTGTTTCCGTAAATTGTCGCATTTCCAAGAGCGCGATGCAGTGCACCCGGAAACCCGGGATCAGCATCAACGCAGCGAGTCGTTGATATCCTGCAGCACCCGGTTGCCCGGGCACAAATCAGCCTCCAACAGCTTGTTGAGAGGCTTGCTGCAGGTCTTCATGAGCTGGTGCATATCCTGACTATCCTCATCCATGTAGATAAGCCCGGTGAGGATTTGCCCCTTGGCCTTGTACTCTTGCAAGGCGTGCATCGCTGACCTCCTGTCAAGGGGGTCTATATTGCCATCCATTTTATAGAGATGGACCGAGGAACCGTCATGCAGGGTAATTTCCTTGCTGGAACCCGGCGGATACTGGGCCGTAATTTCTTCACGCATCGGTACGAAATCAAAGTGGCCGGTGGTATTCATATGCTCGCGTACATAGTCATAACTTTTCGTTGACCCGGGATTATTGTTAAACGTCACGCAGGGAGAAATGACGTCGATCAGGGCAAAACCGCGGTGGGCAATAGCGGCCTTGATCAGCGGCACCAACTGGGCCTTGTCTCCTGAGAAACTGCGGGCCACGAAGCCTGCACCCAATTCCAGCGCCATCGAAACCAGGTCGATAGGCGCCAACAGGTTGACACTGCCCGCCTTGCTCTTTGAGCCCAGGTCTGCGGTGGCAGAGTCCTGCCCCTTGGTCAGGCCGTAGCAGCCATTATTTTCAACCAGGTAAAGCATGTTGACGTTGCGTCGTACGGCATGCGTAAACTGCCCCATACCTATAGACGCCGAGTCACCATCACCTGATACACCAATATAAGTGAGTTCATGATTGGCCGCCGCAGCCCCGGTCGCCACTGAGGGCATTCGACCATGCACCGAATTAAAGCCATGAGAGTTGCCCAGAAAATACGTCGGTGTCTTGGATGAACAACCAATACCCGATACCTTGGCCACTTTGTGAGGCTCAATGGACATCTCGTGACAGGCGTGCACCACGGCCGCGCTGATCGAGTCGTGACCGCAGCCAGCGCAAAGAGTCGAGAGCGCACTTTCGTAATCTTTCCTGGTATAACCCAGGGCATTTCGCGGTAGGTCTGGATGTGCAAAACCTGGTCTCAAATAGGTCATCGTCTGCCCTCCGCCACCTGTACCATAGCTGCTGCTTCACTGCGTGTCGTCAGCCGCATATTAATACCCTGCTGGATAAACCGCGCAGTTAAAGGCATGCCGTCGTAATGCAGAATAGAGTGCAGACATTCGGGTGCTACGCCCAGTTCATTGACCAGCAAGGACCTCATCTGGGCGTCACGATTCTGCTCCACCAAAAACACCTGCTCATGCTCCTCGATAAAACGTGCAACGGCTTCGCCAAAGGGGAAAGATCGCAAGCGCAGGCCCTCAACCTGAATTGACTCCTCTGCGAGATAGTCGATAGCTTCCAGCGCCGAGGCGCTACTGGTGCCAAAAAATATAAGCCCGATCCGGCAAGCCTCGGAGCAGGGATACAGAATCGGTTGGGGAACCATGGATTTGGCGGTATCCCACTTACGCAGCAGGCGATCCATGTTATTCACATAGTCCTCACCACTTTCGGTGTAAGCGGCGTATTCATTCTTGGAAGAGCCGCGAGTAAAAAAAGCCCCACGGGTTGGATGGGTGCCGGGTATTGTGCGATGGCAGATGCCGTCACCATCGACATCCAGGTAACGCCCATAGCGTTCGATGTCGTCCAACTGTTGGGCGTTTAACACTTTACCCCTATCGTAGTGGCGCTCATCTGGCCAGCTAAGGGGATCACATATATGATCGTTCATTCCCAGGTCGAGGTCAGTGAGCATAATGACCGGCGTTTGCAGTCGCTCTGCAAGATCGAAAGACTGCGCCATCATATCGAAACATTCTTTTGGACTGGCAGGGATCAACAGCACATGATGGGTATCGCCGTGCGACGCATAAGCCGCAGCCAGGATATCACTCTGCTGGGTACGCGTCGGCATACCGGTCGAGGGGCCGGCGCGTTGCACATCCACCAACACCGCCGGCACTTCAGCAAAATAGGCGAGCCCAAGAAACTCACTCATCAGGGACACACCCGGCCCACTGGTGGCAGTGAAGGCCCGTGCCCCGTTCCAACTGGCGCCAATCACCATACCCATGGCCGCGAGTTCATCCTCTGCCTGGATGATGGCGTATTTTTTTGCGCCACTGCCGGCGTCAATTCGCAGTCTTTGACAATACCTGTCGAAGCTGTCGACGATCGATGTCGATGGCGTGATCGGATACCACGCCGCCACCGTGGCGCCAGCGTAAATAGCGCCGAGGCCTACTGCGGCATTGCCGTCCATCAGTACCCTGTCCCCCACCAGATCGCGACTGTCCAGGCGGAATTTCAAGGGACACTCGAATTGCTCCAGGGCGTATTGGCAGCCCAACTCAAGGGCATGGAGATTGGGAGCGATAAGTTTTTCCTTACCCTGGAACTGCTCTTGCACCAGTTCTTTTAAAACCGTGAAATCGATATTCAACAGGGCCGCCAGAGCCCCGACATAAATCATATTTTTAAACAACAGACGCTGGCGGGGATCGGTGTATTCATCAAGGCAAATGCGGGTCAGTGGCAGGCCAAGGTAATGGATATCGCTTCTTTGCAAGCGCAGGTCCAGTAATCGGGTGTTGTCGTAAATAAAGTACCCACCCGCTTCGACCGACTGTACGTCTTGGGCCATGCTCTGTGGGTTGACGCAAACGACAATATCGATCCCTTCCCTGCGACCGAGATATCCCTTTTCCGATACCCTCACTTCGTACCAGGTCGGCAGTCCCTGGATATTCGAGGGAAAAATATTCTTTGGACTTACCGGAATACCCATGCGAAACACGGCTTTGGCAAACAGGCTGTTGGCGCTGGCGGAGCCGGTACCATTAACATTCGCAAAGCGAATGACCAAGTCGTTAATTATGGGCTGCTCGCTCATCACGTCCCCGCTACGCTGACGTTGTAGAGAAACTTCTGCATATCCCAGGCAGCGGTGGGGCAGCGCTCTGCACAAAGGCCGCAATGCAAACAAATATTTTCATCTTTTACCAGTACTCTCGCGGTCGGCAATTCATTCGAGACGTAGAGCGGCTGATCGATATTGTTCGCGACCATTGTCAGTTGCTGCCGCAGCTCTTCCTCGGCACCGTTGCCGGTGAAGGTAAGGCAGTCGGTGGGGCAAACGTCGACACAGGCGTCACACTCAATACAGCGGGTTTCGGTAAACACCGTCTGCGCATCGCAGTTGAGGCAGCGCTGAGCTTCATTAAAGGCCTGGACCGCATCGAACCCAAGCTCGACTTCCAGCAGGCGATTTTCCAGTGCTGTCTCCTTAGGAGCATGGGGCACTATAAAACGCGGGTCGTTGCTTACAGGACTATCATAGATCCACTCGTGCACACCCATCTTCTGGCTAACAAGCGTGGTATGGGGTGGCGGTCGCTCCCCAATATCGACGCCTCGACACAGCAAATCGATCGATACCGCTGCCTGGTGACCGTGTGCCACGGCGGTAATGATATTCTCCGGTCCAAAGGCTGCATCACCGCCAAAAAATACTTTCGGATGCGTCGACTGGAAAGTTATTGGGTCAATCTTGGGCATATCCCATTCGTCAAAGCTTATACCAAGGTCTCGCTCTATCCAGGGGTAGGCATTCTCCTGTCCGATGGCGATCAATACATCGGTACACTCAAACAACACCGGCTTTTCACCAGTGGAAACCAGCGAGCGCTTACCCTTATCGTCGTAAACCGCCACCACCCGGTCAAAGGTCATACCCGCCAACTTGCCTTGCTCGAGCACAAACGACAACGGCACATGATTGTCGATAATGGGGATATCTTCAGCCATCGCATCGTCCTTCTCCCAGGCCGAGGCTTTCATGTCTTGAAACGGACTACGAACCACCACTTTGACATCGGCGCCACCGATGCGACGCGAGGTACGGCAACAATCCATTGCGGTATTGCCACCTCCAAGCACCAGCACTTTGGGACCAATCGTCGCGATATGCTCAAAGGCAACTGAAGCCAGCCAGTCGATTCCTATATGAATATTTTCGGCGGCTTGCTGGCGCCCGGGAAGATCGGGTAAATCCCGGCCGCGGGGCGCTCCACTGCCTACAAACACCGCATCGTAATCACGATCCAGGATACTCTTGAGGCTGTCGACATAGTGCTTAAAATGGGTGTGGATACCCATTCCAACACATAATCCACTTCTTCGTTGAGCACCTCTTCGGGAAGGCGAAAAGCGGGAATCTGGCTGCGCATAAAGCCACCACCCGAAACCTGGTCGTCAAACAGGTGTAATGCGTAACCCAGCGGCGCGAGATCACGGGCTACGGTTAAAGATGCCGGGCCCGCGCCAATCAAGGCAATATTTTTACCGTTCTTGGCAGTGGGGATAAGCGGCAACAGTTTGCGCACGTCGCCCTTATGGTCAGCGGCAACTCGCTTGAGTCGACATATTGCTACCGCCTCCTCCTGCTCGGACAAACGACCACGGCGGCAGGCCGGCTCACAGGGCCGATCGCAGGTACGGCCCAGCACCCCGGGAAACACATTGGATTCCCAGTTGACCATGTAAGCTTCGGTATATTTCCGGGCAGCGATCAGGCGGATGTATTCGGGTACCGGAGTATGCGCAGGACAGGCATACTGGCAGTCGACGACCCGATGATAATATTCAGGATCCTTTGTATCTGTCGGCTTCACAACGGCATCCCTGTTGACTTTGAAGCAGGCCGCATCAGTGCGGCAGGATAAGCAGCTTTTTCAGAATCAGTAAATCATAAAGTATGGCGGAATGCAGTAACAAATGCGCCCCGGGTGCGGGCTGCAGCGGAAATGGCCTTGAGCTTGCCAAAATTTATATTCAGGGCGCGCCAATTGCAATTAAAACCAGATCCACTAAACCAGATCCTCAAGCATCGCCATAAATGCTGCCTCATCCATGACCGCAATGCCTAGTTGCTCGGCCTTTTGTAATTTTGATCCCGCTCCCGGGCCCGCAACAAGATCTGTGGTTTTGGCGGAGACCGAACCCACAACTTTGGCGCCCAGATCCTGCAAACGGGATTTTGCTTCATCCCGCGGCATAGACTCAAGACTGCCGGTAAGAACAAAGGTCCGGCCTTGTAACGGCAGCGTTGTATCATCCTGGCCCTGGCGATCCTGCCAGTGCACTCCCTGGGCCTGCAGCTCGCGTATGACCTCGAGGTTATGCGCGGCGGCGAAAAAGCTGGCGATGTGCTGTGCGACTACCGGCCCCACATCCGGTACATCCTGCAGTGCGTCAGGATCTGCAGCAATCACCGCGTCCAGATTGCCGAAGTAGCGAAACAAGGCCAGCGCGGTAGCCTCCCCCACCTCGCGAATTCCCATTGCAAACAAAAACCGCGGCAGCGTTGTCGCTTTGCTCGCCTCAATCGCGGCCAACAGTTTGTCGGCCGACTTTTCACCACTGCGTTCCAATGTCAGTAGCCGGGATCGCTCCAGCTTGTAGATATCCGATACGTGTTCAACCAGCCCCTCATCCACCAATTGCTCGACCAGCTTATCTCCCAGGCCGTCAATATCCATTGCCTTGCGGGAAACAAAGTGCTTGATCGACTCTTTTTGTTGGGCTGAGCAGAACAAGCCCCCGATGCAGCGCAGCGTTGCCTCGTCCTCTACCCGCTCGACAGGAGATTGGCAGACCGGGCATTGCCCGGGAATCTCAACCGGACGAGTATCCGGGGGCCGCCGCTCCAACACCACCCGCACCACCTGGGGGATCACATCGCCGGCCCGGCGCACGATCACCTGGTCACCGATGTGCAGACCGAGGCGCTCAATCTCGTCAAAATTATGCAATGTAGCATTACTGACAGTGACCCCGCCGACAAACACCGGCTCGAGGCGAGCAACCGGGGTAATGGCACCGGTACGCCCCACCTGGTATTCCACATCCACCACCCGGGTAATTTCTTCTTGGGCGGGAAACTTATAGGCTATGGCCCAACGCGGGGCGCGGGATACATAACCGAGAATCTGCTGCTGGGAAATACTGTCGACCTTGTAGACGATGCCATCGATATCGTATGGCAATTGAGCGCGCCGCTCGAGCAACTGCCGGTAGTAGGCAAGACATTCCTCAATACCACGCGCTATCGCCGACTCCCGGTTGATTCTAAAACCCCAGTAGCGCAGCTGATTCATAATCTCACTATGGCTGGCGGGGAGTTCACCACCGTCAACACTGCCCACGCCGTAACAACAGAACTCCAGCGGTCGCTGCGCCGTAATTTTGGCATCGAGTTGGCGCAGACTGCCGGCCGCTGCATTGCGAGGATTGACAAACGGCTTGTCACCATCGGCTCTGGCTCTGGCATTCACCCGCTCAAATCCAGCCCGGGGCATGTAGACTTCGCCTCGCACTTCTAGCAATTGTGGATAGCCACTTTGTAGCAATCGCAGCGGTACCGACCCGATGGTGCGGACATTGGCGGTGATGTCCTCCCCGGTGCTGCCATCTCCACGGGTCGCTCCGCGCAACAGGACCCCGCCCTGGTATATCAGGCTCACTGCCACACCATCCAGCTTGGGCTCGCAGGCATAGTCAATGGTGGTATCCAGCTCCAGACGCTCACCCACACGCTTGTCAAACGCCACCATATCGGTATCGTCAAAAGCATTATTAAGCGACAGCATTGGCAGTTGGTGCTGGACCTGGACAAACCCACTGAGCGGTTTGTCTCCGACGCGCTGGGTGGGAGACTCAGCAGATATTAATTCCGGGTGCAGCGATTCCAGCTGCTGCAACAGGGCAAACATGCGATCGTACTCGGCATCCGGCAGCAGCGGGTCGTCGAGCACGTAGTAATGATAATTGTAGCGGTCCAACTGCTCCCGCAGGCGCTGCACTTCTTGCTCGGGGGAAGATTTCATGGGATTGGGTATCGAGGATTAGGCTGAGCGGTGCGCTGCCCGCATCAGGCGCTTGCGTTCGTATTCGCGAATACGCTGACGGTAATGCTCCATAGTCTGCGCCGTCAAGACGCTATGGTTTTCGTCGCGCATGTCTCCTTGCAGGTTCTTGACAATACACGTAGCAATTTCAGCCATGCAATCGAACGCTTCCAGGGGTCTCTCAGGACCAGGTAGTTGCAAAAACATACAGACACCCGGCGTATAAAATTCTTTAATCGCATTCAGGTCGAATGTACCGGGTTTAACCAGGTTGGCGACACTGAACTGTATCTGACCCTGCCCCTGGCTGCCTTCAAACCGATGAAAAATATCCATGTCGCCAAATCGCACGTCGCAAGCCAACAGCACTTCCAGTAAATCCGCACCGTTAAAACCGTTTTTATCTCGCGACAGCACGTTAATAATCAATACTTCATCAGGCTGGGCGTTAAGGGTCGCTGCAGGTTCTCCAGGCTTGGTAGCCGGCTCCGGTTCCGGTTCCGGCTCGGCCCTGGCCCCGTAAGTCGGACTCGATTCCACGTCTGCTGCGGGTTGCTCATAATCGATATCGGCACCTGCTCCTACCGGCAATTCCAGCTCGTCATCGCTGCTGGGCTCGGCGTAAATGGCGGGATCCGGCTCAAAATCAAAATCAGGCTCCGGCGGGAGTTCAGGCTTTACCAGCGGCTCTTCAGGAAAACCCCCGGTCTTGTCTGACACCGCCGCATCGGGCTCGACTGCAGGTGTGATAGCTTTGGCAGGCTGTTGGCGCTGTTGCGGCTTATCTAGCGGTCGTTTCACCGGCTTGCGGGGTGCCGCGGCGGCCACCGCATCAGCATCGGCAGGTATCCGTGAAGCCTTGGGGTCAAATTCAGATCGTGGCACTGAACGCGCACCACCATAGGGTAATTCAGGATTAACAAACTCACCGAGGCTCGGCTCGTTCTGGTGGGACATCCCCATGCGGATAACCTTGCGACGGTCCGCCAGGACCCGACGCACACCATCGGCGACCACGGCCAGTATCAGCAGACCGCCAATCAATATCATCCATTCTCGCAAACCAAATTCCATGTTCTATCTACCGCTAAACCCGTGTCAAACCGCTGCCATTTCAGCTGCTTCTTCTATATCGACAGAAACCAGTCTCGAGCAGCCCGGTTCGTGCATCGTAACCCCGAGCAACTGGTCAGCATATTCCATGGTTATTTTATTATGGGTTATATAAATAAATTGTACATGCTCCGACATCTCTTTGACGATCCTGGCATAGCGCCCGACATTGGCATCATCAAGCGGCGCATCAACTTCGTCCAACATACAAAATGGAGCTGGATTGAGTCGAAAGATAGCAAATACCAGTGCGATCGCGGTCAGTGCCTTTTCGCCGCCCGATAGCAGGTGAATAGTACTGTTACGCTTGCCGGGCGGGCGCGCCATGATGGCGATGCCCGTATCGAGCATGTCGTCACCGGTCAACTCCAGGTAAGCGTGGCCGCCCCCGAACACCCGCGGAAACAGCTCTTGCAGGCCACTATTGATCTCGTCGAAAGTATCTTTAAAGCGGCTGCGAGTTTCCCTGTCAATTTTGTGGATAGCATTTTCCAGGGTTTCGAGCGCCTCAACCAGGTCGTCATTTTGCGAGTCGAGGTACAGCTTGCGCTCCGCCTGGGCCTGGTATTCGTCGATTGCAGCGAGGTTGATCGGCCCGAGGCGCTGGATTTTAGCCTGCAGGCGGTCAAGCTCCTCCTGCCAAGCCTGCTCACTCGCGTCCTCGGGCAGCTCTTGTAACAGGGTTTGCAATTCAAACTTGTTTTGCTGCAGTTGGTGCTGGAGGTTAGTGCGTTGCACCTCTATGGTACGGATTTCAAGCCGCTGTGATTCCAACTTACCGCGCAGCGTTTCGACCTGCCGCTCCGCCCGATTGCGCGACTCTTCGGTCTCGCGCATTTCATGATCAATCGCATCGAGCAGCGCTCGTGCTTCAGCCAGGCGTTGCTCAACCCGCAAGCGCTTTTCCAGATCCAGTTCCAGGCTTTCCCTGACCTCATCCATTGGCGCATTGTTATCCTCGAGCGCAGCATCAAGATTTTCCCTGCGCTCGCGCAGCTGAGCTAATTGCTGCTGCAGTCGTTCAATGCCTTGTTCAACCGAATCTGCCTGGGTTTGCAGTGACTGGCAGCGCATAGCCAGCTGGTGCGATGCGTCTTTGTCATGGCGCGCCCTCTGGCGCGCCTGGTCGAGCCGGGACCGCGCCTCGTCGCGCTCGAGCAATAACGCTTCACGCTGAACATTGTCCGCTGCCATTGCATCCAGGGCTTGCGCCAGCACCTGCCTTGAGTGGGCCAGATTTTCCTGCTCCTGGGCAAGTTGCTCCCCAGCCTCGGCAGTTTCCTGATCCACGCGTTGGCGACGCAACAGGCTTTGTTCAATCCGCACTTTGTTGGCGCTTAACTCCGCTGCCAACCGTGACTGCTCTCTGGCGCTATCGCGCAGTGCCAACTCTTTCTGCTGACGCTGCTGCTCGAGTTCTTGCAGCTCGCTTTGCAGCCCATGGCGGTCGTGTTCCAACTGCTGCAACCGGGACTGGTGTTGCTCGAGATGCTGGTCTAATTGCTCCAGCTCGCGCTGTCGCGCGATAACGCCGCCCTGCTCGTCACCCAGGGCGGCGACCCGCAACCAGCCAGGCCCTAACCAGATGCCATCACGGGTAACCAGCGACTCACCTGGCCGCAGATGTCGCCGTTGCCCCAGGGCCTCGATCAAATCACTAGCGCAGAAGATACCGGTCAGTAAACCTTCGGCGCCAGAAACGTTATCAGCCAGGGGAACCAGGTGTTCCCCTGATGTCGGCGGTGGCGTCGGTGCGCTTATCGAAGAAAACCAGATTGGCGCCATCACATTCGGCAAGTTCCCCGGAGAGCTGCTCAATGTTCTCTACCCTTACCGCCTGCAGGAAATCGCAAAGTACAGTCTCAACCGCTTTCTCCCAACCGGGCTGCACGCTCAGTTGGTCCGCCAGGCGAGGCGCTTGTTCCAACTGGTGTTGGCCAAGCCAATTGGCGGTGACATCATCCTGGCCCAGCGCTGCTTGCTGCAACGCTTCGAGCGATGCGTGCCGACCCTGGCATTGCTGGAACACACTGCGCAACTGGTTAATCTCAGTACCGAGCACCTCCGCCTGTTGCTTGTGATCCGCCATTCGAGACCGCACCGCCGCCTGCTCCTGTTCCAGACTTTCGGTCGTCATTTCAAGCTCAGCGACCCGCTCCTGCAGCATCATAACGTCTTCTTCATCGTCATCGACGACAATGCTCGCGTGCTCCCGCTCCAGCTTCCGCAGGCGCTCCCCGAGGCGTTGCATAACCTGCTCGAGATGCTGGATTCGCGACTGTTCAACCTCGCTCTGATGGCGAGGTTCGGCCGCACGCTGGTTGAACTCGTCCCATCCCTGCTGCCACCGCTGCATACTTTCTTCAGCATTAAGTAACAGCTCGGTGGACTCCTCCACCCCGGCCTGGGTCAATGCCAGCTCCGGCTCAATGTGTTGCAACTCTTCGCGCCAAACGGCCAGTCGCTCGCGGTCGTGCTCAATATGCTGCCCGGACTGGCGCAGACTGTCTTCAGTCTGCTGCAAATCCTGGCGCAATTGCTGTTCGCGCTCTCGCTGATGCTGGATCTGTTGTTCGGCTCGGGCAATATCGGCACCGAGCCGATAAAACTCAGCCTGGACGGTGTTAAAAGCTTCGTTCTGGTCGGCGTGTCGATTGCGCAGTTTTTCGATACCGGTATCCGCTGACACGCGCTGCGCCAACTGCTGTTCGAGGCTGACCTCTAGATCCCGGATGACTGCTGCCTGGCTTGAATTTTGCTGGTCGAGTGCACGCCACTGAATCGCCATATGCTGCGCTGCAACCAGCCGTTCCTGGGCTTTCATCTCGCGATAGCGCTCCGCGGTGCGGGCCTGGCGCTTCAGGTGTTGGAGTTGGCGATCCAGCTCCTCCCGAATATCGGTCAGGCGCTCGAGATTTTCCCGGGTCCGTCGTATCCGGTTTTCGGTATCCCGCCGCCGCTCCTTGTATTTTGATATTCCAGCTGCTTCTTCGACAAAGACCCGCAACTCATCGGGCTTGGCCTCAATCAGTTTGCTGATCATGCCCTGCTCGATAATGGCATAACTGCGCGGGCCCAGTCCGGTACCGAGAAAGATGTCGGTAATATCCTTGCGTCGGCAGCGGCTGCCATTGAGTTGATAAAGGCTCTCGGATTCGCGGTTGACTATTCGTTTGATAGAGATTTCGTTGTAAGCGGCATATTCCCCGACCAGCGTGCCGTCACTATTGTCGAACACCAGTTCTATAGAAGCCTGGCCTACCGGTTTGCGACCGCTTGAACCGTTGAATATGACATCGGTCATCGACTCGCCACGCAGGTTTTTGGCCGAACTTTCGCCCATCACCCAGCGTACAGCATCAATAATGTTGGATTTACCGCAGCCATTGGGGCCGACAACTGCGGCCATATTGGACGGGAAATTCACGGTAGTCGCATCCACAAAGGACTTGAATCCCGCAAGTTTGATAGACTTCAGTCGCATACATCCAGCTAAAAATGGTGTGATAAATTGACAACAAGGACCACGAAGCCCGCGAAATAAACCCCTAGTTTAGCGATTTAAAGGTACGATCACTACGACTTTTTCGGTTGTATCGAGCACCCGCAGCAAGGCGCCCCGGGCAATGGCTGCCGGCTGTGGGTTTATATCTCCTGGTCGATACGTATTGCCACCAGTTCAGGCAAGGTATCGGGTGTAAGGATCTGGCTGCGGCCTTGCCAATCACCGGCCTGAGCCATGGCATTGCCCGACAGTGATACCCTGGCCGTCACTTTAGCCCGTGCTTGCTTGCTCAGGCTATTGCCCGGCGCCATCGCGGTACTGTCATCCAACACCACGTCGGCAGGTAAACCCTCCACCGGTAAGCGCACAACGGCAAACGGCATCCCGCCTTCGGGAGCCTGGGCGATGACGAACACTGTCGCCCCGGGGCTCACCATTGCCTGCTGGTCAAGTTCAACTCTCACCTTGATGCCATCGCTAAAACCTGTGGAGCCTGATTGCTGCGGGTCACCGGCACCGGGGTTGGCTGCCACCACGCCTGTCTCCTGCAGTGCTTTGCGAGCCTGACCAATCCCCTGCTGCAGCACCTGGGCAGACTGCGAACCGGGAGGCATACCGCGTATTGCCTGCTCCCAGGAGCTAATAGCCATGGCATAGTCGGCGCGCTCAAAAGCATCCATACCGCGCATGCCGAGAACGGTAGGCTGATGGGGGTTGATTGCAAGTACCTGTTCAACCAGTTGCTTGACCTGGCTGTCAAGCTTTCGCCCATTAGCCAGGTATTGGGCCTGGGCCTGCCGCGCCAGGACTTCGGCACTACCGGGTTGCTGTGCCGCGACCCTGGCATAACTGTCTGCGGCTGCCTGGTAGGCGCCCATCTGCATATAAAGCTGTGCCTGCAGGAATAACCAATCTGCACTCCCGCCCTGCCGGGTGTAATGCGCCAGGTCGGCGACAAATGCCAGTGCCTGCTCACTGTTGCCCTCTCCCTTCGCCAATTGTTCACTCACCGCCTGGTAGCGCTGGCTCAATTGCCAGGCCTCGGCACTACCCCACTGATGGTAGAGCAGCCAGCTCGCCAGCGGCACAAGTAATGCGACGGTCGTTAACACTGCACGATACTTACCCTTGCTTGGCACTTCGGCTGCCGTCATGGCGTCGGTGACCAATCGCAACTCCAATTCCCGCTTGCGCTCCTGGTAGTCCCCTTCAGTAATAAAATCTGTTTGGCTCTGCAGCTCGAGCTCGTCGAGCTGTTCCTTGATCAGGGCGATGCTAACCAGGTCGGCTGAAACCTCTTGTTGCCGGAAGCCCTTGTTCAACCAGAGCAAGGGTACGGTAACAAAGCCGATAGCCAATAGGGTTAGCGCAACAGCGATGATCCAGAAGCTCACTTTTCTTTCTCCTGTTGATAACGCGCCAGCACTTGTTCCGCGCGACGGTGCAGGTTTTGGTCGTCACTCTTATCGGATGCTGCAATTCTGCGCCTCAGCAACAACACCACCGCCCCGGCACTGAGGAAGAGCAAACCTGCAGGCACTATCCAGAGCGCCAGCGTATGCTTATTGAGTGGTGGCCGGTAAAGTACAAATTCTCCGTACCGGCTGACCATGTAGGCGGTAATTTCCATGTCACTCTTGCCCTCCAGCAAAAGCCGGTGTAATTCGCGGCGTAAATCAGCCGATATCGGCGAATTGGAGCCCGCCAGGTTCTGGTTCTGGCACTTCGGGCAGCGCAACTCTTCTATAAAGTCGTAGTATCGCTGACGTTGCAGTTCAGTCTCAAACTCGTAGGTTTCGATCACTGCATACACGGGTTGGGCCGTCACCAACAGCGTGACAAAGACGATACGGAACAGGCGATTGAATAATGAACTCACTAGTTGATCTCTTGCAGAACTGGTAGCAGGACATCCTGCCACACGGATTCGTCGATAACACCGACGTGTTTGAAGCGAATAATACCGGCGCTATCGACGACAAAGGTCTCTGGCGCGCCGTAAACTCCCAGGTCGAGGCCCAGCCTTCCCTCGACATCATAAACAGACACTGCGAAGGGATCTTCGTAGCGCTGCAACCAGCCTAGTGCCGCTTGCCTGTCGTCCTTGTAATTGAGGCCGATGATTTTGACCCCATACTGTTGCGCAATCTTGACCAACCATGGATGTTCAACCTTGCAGGAAGGACACCAGGTCGCCCAGACATTAATCAGCATTTTTTGGCCGAGCACATCGTCCCGGCCCAGGATACGCTCAGGGTCTTGCAAGGACTGCAGCTCGAACTCCGGCAGCGGCCGGTCAAGTAGTGCTGAGGGCAATTCGGCCGGGTCGAGTTGTAGCGCCCTTACCAACAGAATCCCCAACAGAATAAATACCAGCAGTGGCAAAAATAGCTTAAAGCGCCCCATCAGTATTGGCCCCCACAAAGAATACTGTACGCCCGACTCATGCACCAACGCCTGCAGCAAGCTTGTTTGAGCTCGCCGACTGCACCCGCCCGGCCACCAATTTCTTGCGATAGCGCGGGTCGGTTACCGCCAGGGTTCCGCCCAGGGCAATCAGAATGCCACCCAGCCACAACCAACGCACAAAGGGTTTAACCTGCACCCTCACCGCCCAGGCGCCATTGTCGAGTTGCTCTCCCAATGATAGATAGAGGTCTCGGAACAGCCCGGCGTCGATACCGGCTTCTGTCATCACTTGGCCAGAGGCCATGTAGCGACGCTTTTCCGGACGCAACTGCGCCACAGTGTCACCGTCCAGGGTGACAGTTACGAAGCCCATATTCGAGACGTAATTGGGGCCCTGGACAGGAGCGACCCTCTCCAGCCGAAACTCATAGTCTCCCAGAGTTGCGCTTTGACCGGGCGCCAGTTTGATGTCCCGCTCCACACTGAATTGGGTTGTGATGGTGACGCCAAACGCCACCACGGCAAAACCGATATGCCCAAGGACCATGCCCCAGTAAGAGCGCGAAAGCTTGGTTAAACCGGCGAACCCACGGCGTGAAAGACGCGATTTCTGGATTGCTCCGGCGACAGTATGCAACACCAGCCAGAAGCCAAAAACACTGCCCAATACCGCCTTCCAGTTAAATTCACCACCGTATACTGATGGGAACACAAAGCCCAACAACAGCGCCACCAGGGCCGGCACTGCCAGGGTTTTCTGCCAATTAAACTCCTGGGTCTGCTTCCACGACAACCAGGTAGAGGTTCCCATAAAGGCCATCAACACCAGCATCATCGGCAAAAATACGGCGTTAAAGTAAGGAGCGCCAACCGAATACTTGCCGAGGTCCAGAGCGTCGGCAACGATCGGAAACAAGGTGCCAAACAGCACTGTCAAGCAGGCCGACAGCAGAATAACGTTATTGATCAGGAGGAAGCTTTCCAGCGACAGGAATTTAAGCCGGGTCGACTGCGTAACCTGCGGCGCTCGCAAGGCGAACAACAGCAATGACCCACCCACCACGATAAACAGGAAAACCAGGATAAACGCACCCCTTGAAGGGTCTGCGGCAAACGCGTGCACCGAGGTGAGTACGCCGGAACGCACCAGGAAAGTGCCCAGCAGGCTGAGTGAAAACGTGAAAATAGCCAGCAGTACAGTCCAGCTGCGAAACACGCCGCGCTTGTCAGTAACCGCCAGCGAGTGCACCAGCGCAGTACCCATTAACCATGGCATGAAAGATGCGTTTTCGACAGGGTCCCAGAACCACCAGCCACCCCAGCCCAACTCGTAGTATGCCCACCAACTGCCCAAGGCGATGCCCAGAGTCAGGCATGCCCATGCGAGATTGGTCCAGGGCCGGCTCCAGCGGGCCCAGGCCGCGTCCAATCGGCCGCCCAGCAATGCGGCTATGGCAAACGCAAACGGCACCGAAAAACCGACATACCCCAGATACAACATCGGCGGATGGAAGATCAGGCCAATGTCCTGTAACAAGGGGTTAAGATCGTTGCCCTCGGCGGGATAAAACGGCAAGGTGCGAGAGAACGGGTTGGATGTCATCAGGATAAACAGTAAAAAACCGACCGAAATCATCCCCATAATCGACAATACCCGGGCCCGCATAGCCAGAGGCAGGCTGCGCGAGAACGCCGCCACGGCCAGCGACCAGCCGGCAAGAATGAGCACCCAAAGCAGTAACGAGCCCTCGTGGCCGCCCCAGGCGGCACTGATTTTGTAGTACACCTGCAGCTGACTGTTGGAATTGGCGGCAATGTAGTTCACCGAAAAGTCATCGTTGACCAGTGCCAGCAGCAGCAGCCCGAAGGCAATGGCAAGAAAAGTGAACATACCCGCAGTGAGTGGGGAGGCCATTGCCATCAACACCCCCTGATTTTTGTAGCTGCCCCATAGTGGCACTATCGATACCGCCACGGCCAGGCACAATGCCAGTACGATACAGAGGCTGCCCAGTTCAGGAATCATATGTCACTCCTACAGTATTTGGTGTATCGCCTGGCGCAGACCTAGTACTGACTGGCTGAACCATAGCCGGGTGGGGTGCCAGCACCTTGGCCCCCGGTTTTGGTGGTGTCATGACCGGACTTTTTCAGTGCTTCCGAAACCTCCGGCGGCATGTATTCTTCGTCGTGTTTGGCCAACACTTCAGTTGCAACAAATACCCCGGGCGCGGCCTGGGTACCCGTTACCACCACGCCCTGCCCCTCGGCAAACATATCAGGCAGTATCCCTTCGTAGCTGACCTCGACATCGTGGGCATAATCGGTCACCACAAAATTAACCTGCAACGCTTCGCCCTCGCGCTGTACACTGCCCTCGCGCACCATACCCCCGGCCCTAATCCGGGTATTCAAGGGCGCTTCGCCACCGGCAATTTCTGACGGCGAGTAAAACAGGTTCATGTTTTCACGCAGGGCGTAGAAAATCAGGGCCGCTGCGATACTCGCTCCGACCACAATAAAGAGGACGATATAGAGCCGTTGTTTCCTGACTGGATGCATAAAAGCTAGCCTTTGAGAAGCCGGTTAAACTTTGCCATCGCGCCGTAAACGCTGGGTTTCCTCGCGTACGAAGCGGCGGCGGCGCAGTAGCGGGCTTATCGCCAACCCGGCAATAATGACGACCGCAACCGCGTATACCGCCCACACGTAGGCACCGTGCCCATCCATGTAGAACAATTCACTGAGACTGGAAAAATACATAGTAAGTTCAATGTCCTTTGGCGCTGGATTCCAAAACGATGTCCTGGACCCAGCGTGTACGCCGCTCGCGAACCAGTATTTCCACCCTGATACGCTCTATCAACAGCGTGGTGTAGAGCAAGTAAAAACCCAGAATCATCAGTACCAGAGGTTGCCACATCGAGGCGTGCATGGTTGAAGGCTCGGTAAGCTTGAGCGTTGCCGGCTGGTGCAAGGTAAACCACCAATCGACCGACTTGTAGATAATGGGGATATTAACTGTTCCTACCAATGCCAGTACCGCAGAAATCCTGGCGGCCTGCTCCTCACGCTCAAACGCGTTATACAGTGCGTAGATGCCAAGGTACAAGAACAGCAAGACCAACATTGAAGTGTTGCGCGCGTCCCATATCCACCAGGTGCCCCAGGTAGGCTTGCCCCAGATAGCACCGGAGATCAGGGCCAATAAGGTCATGGCAGCGCCGATAGGGGCAGCGCACTTGAGCGCAATATCCGCCAGTTTCATTTTCCAGATCAGGCTGATCGCCCCCGCAACGGCCATCACGTAATACCCGGCCAGAGCAATAAACGCGCTTGGCACATGCACAAAAATTATGCGGTAACTATTGCCCTGCTTGAAATCCTGGGGCGCAAAAGCAAGCCCCCAGATCGCACCCAACAGCAGTAAGCCCGTAGTGATGCCAGCCAACCAGGGCAACCACATGCCACCCATACCGTAGAACCAGCGCGGTGAACCAAGCTTATGGAAAAATTGGGGCCACTTTATTGCCAAAAAACCACCTGTTCAATTAACCATCGACAAACGATTGAGCGTCTTCGACTCCACTCCAACTGATCGCAAACCCCGACCTGTCCATCCCAGTAGATGGAAGGCCACAGCAGCCGCCGCGGAGTTTACCACTCAAAGCACGCAGGGTTCAGCACCTATACGTAATAATTCGAAAATCAGTCGTCCATATTGATCCTGAGAGCCCCACCTATTGCCAGCGGCGATAACACCAGCGCCAACAGGGTAAGGGCTGCCAATACTGCCAGATGACCGCCATAGGGCAAGCCCTGGCAGCCGGCCTGCACCGCCCCTGCCCCGAATATCAGCACGGGAATGTACAATGGCAGCACAATCAGGGCCACCAGTACACCCCCTCGCTTCAGGCCAACAGTGAGAGCTGCGCCAATGGCGCCGATCATACTCAAGCTGACAGTACCCAACAGCAGCGATACCAGCAGTGGCCAGTAGCCGCCGTTGGCCATCGATAACAGCAATGCCAGCAACGGTGCCACCAAAGTGACTGCCAGGCCAGAAACCAACCAGTGCACCGCCACCTTGGCCAGCACCAGAAAATACGTCGGCTGAGGGCTTAGCAGCATCTGCTGCAATGTGCCATCCAGGTAGTCATCGCGAAACACCCTATCGGCAGACAACAAACACGCCAAAAGGGCCACCACCCAGACCAGACCCGGCGCTATCGCCATCAATACTGACTTTTCCGGACCGATACCCAGCGGAAACAGGGTCACCACTATCAGGGCAAATACCAGCGGGTTAACGATATCGCCGCTGCGGCGCAGAGCCAACAACAGGTCTCGTTTGAAACTGCCGCGGCAGGCTTGCAACGCTCCGGGTATTTGCTTTTCAGCCAGCACTTGCGCCCTCCAGTTCGATCCGGCTGTAGGGCGTATCCAGATTGAGCGGATGGTGGGTGGTGAGAATCACCATGCCACCGGAGCCGGCATGCTCCGCCAGCAAACGCTCCAACTCGGCGACACCTTCTCGGTCTATCGCCGTGAAAGGCTCGTCCAGTATCCACAGTGGCACCTGGCTCAGTTGGAGCCGGGCCAAGGCTATACGCCGTTGCTGGCCTGCCGACATGCGATAGGCCGGGACATCTTCATAACCGGCCAGGCCAACCGCAGCCAGGGCCGCAAACAGAGATTCCGCACTCACCTGCTGGTTGAGCGCAAAATACCACTGCAAGTTTTCCAGCGCCGTCAAATTGAGCGTAACGCCCGGGGCGTGGCCCAGATACAGGATCTGGCCGCGATATTCCGTTGCCACTTCAGTGATATCCCGCCCACGCCAACGGATAGCACCGTCGAACGCTCCCGAGATGCCACCGAGAAAACGTAGCAAGGTGGTCTTACCAGATCCGTTGGGGCCTGCGACCTGAACAACATGACCGGCGTTGGCAGTAAAGGATACTTTTTCAAACAAGCGTCGGTGATCCCGCTCGCAGCTGAGTTCCACTACCTCTAATAGTGCTCCAGACACACCCTACCTACCCTTATCTATTGCCGCGCCACTGTACCGGCAGATTTTGAACAGCGGCGATTATAACGACATTTAAGCGTGAGGGCAGAAAATCTGCCGACCTTGGTTTACAAGTTCATAATGTCGATAGCCTGGGGTTCAGGGCTGGAGCGCAGAGTTTCGCTACCGGCAAAAGCATAGGCAGCCTTGTTACCGGAGCGATCAATCGTCAAACCGGAAAAATCGTAGTGCGCGGCATCCGCCATTTGGCTGAGACTTATATTCTGCAATGCTTTGAAGATATTCTCGGTACGGCCGGGAAACTGCCGATCCCATTGCTGCAGCATGGCCTTTACCGCCTGGCGCTGCAAACCATCCTGGCTGCCGCAGAGGTTACAGGGGATCAATGGGAACTGGCGGTGGGTCGCATACTCAGCAAGATCTGCCTCGCGGCAGTACGCCAATGGCCGAATCACCACATTGCGCTTATCATCACTCAAAAGCTTCGGGGGCATTGCCTTGAGCCGGGAGCCGAAGAACATATTCAGGAACAGAGTCTCTACGATATCGTCTTTGTGGTGGCCCAGAGCAATCTTGCTGGCTCCTATACTCTCGGCAAACGCATACAAAGTACCGCGGCGCAGGCGGGAACATAAGCCACAGGTAGTCTTGCCTTCGGCCACCTTTTCCTTGACCACGCTGTAAGTGTCTTTCTCGACAATATGGAACGGCACACCAATCGCTTCGAGATACTGCGGCAACACCTCGGCAGGAAATCCGGGTTGCTTCTGATCCATATTTACCGCCACCAACTCGAAGGATACCGGAGCCGTTTTTTGCAGTCCCAGCAGGATGTCGAGCATGGCGAAAGAGTCTTTACCTCCGCTCAGGCACACCATCACCAGGTCGCCCGACTCTACCATGTTGTAATCCACAATAGCCTTGCCGACATTCCGGCGCAGCCGCTTCTGCAGCTTGTTGAACTCCAGCTGCTGCTTACGATCGTCTGTGGGTAATGGGATCATGTTTTAGCCTGTGCATGTTTAATAGAACAGAATGTCAGGGTAAAAAATCCGCTAATTGTAACGCGACCACAAGCAATTATCGATCTGTCACATAAGTAAATGCATGTTTCTCAAAACCATCCGGCATCTTTAAGCCGGGCTCGGATTGCTCCCGCCAGTTTTGTGAACGCTTAAAATCGCTTTTATTTGCAGACATTGATCCCCGACACTGGAAATTCGATGGCAATCGAATAAAATGACCGCCTTCATTGTTTATCGCATCACGCGCAAATTCACTCAATAAGCAGGAAAGCGAGCCATGAAAGATCCCGTCCGCATCACCGTTACCGGCGCAGCCGGCCAGATCAGTTATGCACTGTTATTTCGCATTGCATCTGGTGCAATGCTTGGCCAGGACCAGCCGGTCATTCTCCAACTTCTGGAGATCACCCCCGCACTGCAGGCCCTCAACGGCGTGGCCATGGAACTGGATGATTGCGCGTTTCCGTTGTTAAAGGGCATTGTCTGCACCGACGATGCAGAAGTAGCCTTCAAGGATGCTGACTTCGCCCTGCTGGTAGGTGCGCGTCCTCGCGGCCCGGGCATGGAGCGCAAGGACTTGCTTGAGGCCAATGCCGCGATATTCTCAGCCCAGGGCAAGGCCATAAACAAGGTGGCCAGCCGCAATATCAAAATATTGGTTGTCGGCAACCCCGCCAATACCAATTCGCTGATCTGCCAGCGCAACGCACCGGACATCGACCCACGCAACTTTACCGCCATGACCCGCCTCGATCATAACCGTGCAATCACCCAGTTGGCGCAGAAAACCGGCACCGCTGTTACTGACGTCAAACACATGACGATATGGGGCAATCACTCCTCGACCCAGTTTCCTGATTTGTTCCACGCCGAAGTCAAGGGCGCTGGCGCAATGGAGCAGGTTGACCAGCAGTGGTACGAAGAAACCTTCATTCCCGACGTGCAACAACGCGGCGCAGCAATAATCGCCGCCCGCGGGGCTTCCAGCGCCGCATCAGCGGCCAACGCTGCCATCGGCCATATGCGTTCATGGGCGCTGGGCACCAATGGCGACGACTGGGTTAGCATGGGCGTTTACAGTGACGGCAGCTACGGTATTCAAGAAGGCTTGATTTACTCCTTCCCCTGTACCTGCAGCAACGGCGACTGGAGCATTGTCCAGGATCTAGACATCAATGAGTTCAGCCAGGCAAAAATGGTGGCCACAGAAACCGAGTTGGCCGAGGAACGTGATGCGGTGAAGCATCTACTGCCGTAAGGGAGCATTCCAGACAAGAAGGCGCCTGACGGCGCCTTTTTTGTGCGCGCTAAATAGCCGTGTGACAGCGATCGCCCGCGACACCGATCGTCCGGGAAGCCGGTCGTCCGCGACACCGATCGTCCGGGAAGCCGGTCGTCCGCGACACCGGTCGTCCGCGACACCGGTCGTCCGCGACACCGGTCGTCCGCGACACCCTGGCAACGCGGCCGGATTTGCTCAAACATTTCCTTAATGATTGCGCAAAAAAACACCCGCTAGCCTGGGGCTAGCGGGTGTCGGATATTGCTTTTGCTTAAAGTGACTTAAGCCGACTTGCGCCTGCGAGCAATCCCGGCCAGACCGATCAAGCCAGAACCAAACAACCAGGCAGCAGCTGGAAGCGGCACTTCACTGACATCGGAGTCGGGACCCACTGTCTTGATGCCAGCCAATGCGTAATCGTTGGCTGCACAATTATTACCGGCGCAATCAACCAGGAAAGTTATGCTCGTTACGTCAGTCACGCTCAGGCCGGTGGTAGCGCCAAAGCCGTTGGTTGCCGGCCATGAATCATTCGTCAACGGGGCCTCTAAGAAGGATATAGCGCTACTGTCGCCATTGTAATACCAAAAAGCTATCTCCCTTCCCGTGCCTTCGTTGAACAAATCGAGAAAAGAAATCTCTGTAACGGTCACGGCTGAGTCAAATTGCACTTCCAGCAGCTCATCAAAGCCGGATGTTTTCCAGCTCACTTCGTCGTCACCGATGCCAATGCCGTCGCCATCACAAGCATAGACGCCGCAAGGCTCCAAACCTCTGGCTGGATCACCCGATGCGCCTATGGCGTTGAAAGTAAGCTTGCCGCCCGCGGTACCCTGGCTGGAAACGGTAACACCCGCAGATGTAAAACTTGTCTGCCCCTGCACCGCGCCCCAAGGGTTCGCGTTAGTAAAATCGATCGCCTGTATCGCCGCATTTGCCGCAGGCGCCAACGCCAACATGCTCGCTGCCATTACCACGCCGTTAACCAATCCAGACACTTTAATACCCATTGAATTCTCCTTGAACTGCCACTTGCAATAAACAGGGGTTTGTATGTAGTGCGGTCTGCTTCTTACTTTTCCCAAAGCGCTTGTCGCTGGCACTTGGGGTAGCTGCTGAAACTCTTAGACACTCCAACTCACTGCAATCACCATGCCAACTATATTTTTTCTATTTAATTCAATGACTTACGCTTTTTTGAAGGCTCGAGCCCCAATTCCCCTGCCAAATAATTCGACTATCCTATACCACCCCCGCCTCGCCGATATTAATATTAATCTATATATATCAATGTGTTACCTATTGTTTAGGTAGCTCTAATAAATGTAAAGAATCTCGACACCATGGCAGAAAAAATGAGCGGAATACCGATTTGCCAGCAGGAGGTCGCTTCGCAACCGACTTCAAGGATTTTTCTGCATCGGCACAGGTAAAGCACGGAAGAAGCCGTTGACTTGAGCCTACTGCTACAATGAATTTCCGCCCGCTGCGGACGCCGGACCACTCTGGAGCGGGGGCTGTTGCGGCCCACAAGGCATCAACCAAATAAAGGAAAACAGGGCTATTTGGCTTAGTTCAGCGCAGCGCAGGATTAACGCGATAGAAACGGCTGACGTTGCATCGATATCAAGGGTCGCAAATAACAGTACAAACATTCCTTCGCGAATCCCGATGGTGGAAAACGATATGGGCAGCTTTTCCAGCAACGACAGCAACGGGGTGGCCGCCACAATATACAGGTAATCGATATTGTCAAAGCCAGCCGCCCGCGCCGCGACGAACACCCCGCTGCTGTACACCATCTTTTCCAACATGGAAAACAGGAAGTACACCCAGAGGCGAGCTTCATTACTCTCGATTTTGCTAAAGTTCGTGACCAGCAGACGGGCCATGCGAGCCAACTTATGGGGCAGAACCGTCATGGGAATAAGGGCCAAGCGCGGAGAGTACTTGATAAACAAGTGCAACAGGAACACCAGCCCGACAAAAAGCGTCAGCCCTGCCAGCGCAAAGCTGGAAAAATCGTCGACCCCCATAGCGGTGAGTGAGAAACCCAGTAACAGCGAAGCCAAAGCCAGCGCCGCCAGCAAGCCCAGAGAGCGTTCAACCAGGATTGAGGAGGCCACCGGAGCCACGGCGCAATGATAATATTTTGTCAGAAAATACACTTTGTAGGCGTCGACGCCGAGAGTCGATGGCGCGACAAAAGCGAACAGCCGACTTCGAAGGTAAGTCAGCACAGCGTCAATATTTCCGAGGGATACATCGAAGGCCTTGAGCAGCAGGTTCCACTTCAAGCCCATTAGCACAACATCGCAAACTGCCAGCAATACGACCACGGCGAACAGCGGTAGTGAAACGTTGGCAAGCAGTGACCATAGCTGGGCAGGATCGACAAGAACAGCAAGCACACCGACAACAATGGCGACAAACGCTAACTTGGCGAGAATTCTAAAGTCAGTCAATATCTTCAAAGCTTGAATGGCTCTGGTCCATTGCGTCTGGGACGTGTGAAGCCGGATATCCTGCGTCGATGTGATTTCAACAAAAGTATCTGCCAGGCGGTAAAAAAATAGTTTCCATTGCCAAAATTTAGGCGTAAAAACCAGCTTACGCAACCGAGCTCAGCTTCGCTCCGGTACTATACAAGCAAAACGGGTATCGAAGAGCGGGAAATAGCAATTCAACAGGCGGGGCAAACAGGGGGCATCTGCTGGAACAGGCCTGAGCAAGGACTGCCCCAGCAGTGAAGTTCACTCAGTCGGCATGGGGGCTACACCCAGCTCTTCCGGGGTAGCGATCAGCGGCACCATTTGCATGATTTCAAGGTCGACCAGAGTGCTAATTTGCCGGTCTACCTGGGCAAACCTTGCAGCAGTGACACCATCCAGCGCCTTTTTCATTTTCTTGTAATATTTCTCACGCAGCTTGAGCCGTTGTTTTTCCATGTCGAACATATCGCCAACCAGTTCATCAGCTTTCTTGTCAGTCATGCTGTCGTAGTTATCGGAATACGACTTGAGCGCGCCCAGACGAGCGTCGGTAATTTTGTCGAGTTCATTTTCGTATTCCCGGTAGAGTGGCCAGAATTTTTCGCTCTGGGTATCGGTCAGCATCATCGCCTGAGTCATCAGCGCCGACTTTTCTGTGCGCAATTCAGCCCGCGCCACATTGGCAACATCTTCAACGGTTTGGGCCCAGCTCCATTGGGCAAGGCAAAGCAATAGAACGGAAATTGTAAGTCTGGGCATAGAGGCATCCTTCAATAACGGTAGCAAATGAAGTCGGATTTATAGCACATAACCCCCTAAAACTTAAAGTAATGAGGGGTCAGCCAATGCTGAAATATGTACTTCAGGCTTGAAAAGGATAATTGAGCGGAATCTAATTACTGAGCGAGACGCTGGTAGTTGGCCTGAAACGTTTCGGCTCGCTTGATCCTGGCCGCCAGGTCGGGGTTATCAGGATTGAACACCAGCGCCTGCCGCCAGGCATCAATCGCCAGGTCAAGCTTACCGCGGGTATAATACTTCTTGCCTTCTGCAATCAAAACGATACTTTTTTTGTTGATCAGCTCTTCCAGGCGGTCAAGCTCCTTCTGGACCTCCGGCTGCTGGGTGCCAATGCTGGTAAGCTGGTCAAGAGCTACCCGCGCCTGCAAGTAATCCTCACTTGCCATGGCCTCCTCGTAATCGCGCCAGATGCGCTCACGCATTTTTCGCTGCGCTTTTTGCCTGCCCTGGGCGGCACGCTGCGCATCCTGGCTCAGCTTTGCATCAATAAATGCCAGACGCTCGCGACTCTGCTGTGACTCCCCCAATCGAAGGATCTGCCCATCGTATTGCCGGGCAAGTTGATAATCACCATCGTCGTATGCCTGTTGCGCGAGGGGGGTCATAAAAAGCACCAGTTGGGCCGCTTCCTGCTTCATATCGAACAATCTATTCTGCAGCCGCTGGTCACGCGGATCGAGCTCACCCAATTTGTGTGTCAGCGAAATTTCTTGCGGCAATAACTGTGCCCGGTGAAGTTTGAGCTGCTGTTGCAACTGGTCGACATAGGCCTGCCTTTGCAGCATGAACTCATCATACGCCTGTTTCAGGTCTGTATTTCCAGGCAGCGCATCTATGCCTTCTCGATACAGGCGGCCAGCCTGGTACCACTGTCCCTGATTCTGCTCCGCCTGCGCGCTACTCACCAGATCCTGGATGTACAACTGCTCCGCCATATCGACCTGTTGTTTCAATTGTTCGCGCGTTTCGTCGTCAAGACCCGGCGCCCGCATCAAGCTTGACTTCGCCTGGCCAAACTGGCGCATTTCGATAAGTTGGGCGTAGCTCTCAGGATCAAACACTATTGGCGTTGGCGCACTGGCGCAAGCGGTCAGCAATAACAGCAAAGAAAGCGGTGCATACCAAAGCGGCTTCATGCAGCGCTCCTTTTCTTCCCCATCACATCATCTATCAGGGCTTGCATTGGCATTCGGTATTCAGCAGCTACATCTTCTACCGTATAAATTGTTGAGGGCAGTGCCTTGCCCCGAAGCCTGATACTTTTATAGCTGCTGGCCAAAATTCTATCGCCAGGCGCGAGCTTCTGGAACAGTGAGTCTTCGATAATAACCTGCCCGCCTGAAGACTCATTGCAGAGCCGCGATGCAAGATTGACTGAATCTCCCACCACTGTGTACTCCATACGCTCACTGTCTCCCATAATACCGGCCAGCATTTCGCCTGAATTCACTCCAATCCGGACCAAAACCGCTGGCTTGCCTTCTGCTACCCTCGCCTGGTTGAGTCTGTCCATCAGCTTCTGTATCAAAATTGCACAGGAAACAGCGTGAAAGCTATGCTCCGGATCGGCCTTTGGCGCGCCAAAGACCACCATGGCGCAATCTCCAATAAACTTATCGACCGTGCCAAAAAAGAAGCGGCTGCACAGGGTGAAGTACCCGTAGTATTCGTTGAGGAACTCTGCGACTTCTTCGGGCGATATTTGCTCAGACATACTGGTAAAACCGACGATGTCGGCGAACAGCACGGTAGCATCTACCCTTGCACCACCAATATTGACGGTATCCAGCTGCGACAGCATCTCATCCGCCACATCTTTGGCAAGAAATTTCGACAGTAGTGATTCGACCTGGTTTTTCTGTAATAAGCCCTGCCCCATCTGATTGATGGCTGACATAAGCTGGCCCAGCTCATCACCGCGCCGCTCCAAGGTATTGGGCTGTATGTCACCGCTGCCAATATTGGCAATAGCCTCTAGAATCTGGTTGATCGGGCGCGATACATAGCGGCTGATGAACCAGGCTACAACGATCGCTATCAGAGTGACAATTGCACAGGTGACCAGCAATGTGCGCAAGGTGCTGCTATGGGCCCGCGAGTGCTGACTGGTTTCAATAGTGATACGCGCATAGCCGGCGCTGACGCCCTTGAATGCGATAGGACTGCTAAATGCTACAAAGTCCGGCGGGGCCCTGAATATCGCAGCAAGCCCAGACTCCAACGAGGGCAAGGGTGCTATGTCACCTGGGTTATAGCCGGCCTGGGCAACAACTTTACCCTGGCTGTCTACGATCGCCGCACCCTGTATACGTGGCAACTTGACGAAATTGGAGGTCATTACATCCAGCGCGACCTGGTCATTGGTGAACAGAGGCTCGACGACGCCGGCTGCCAGTTGCAGTGACAGTGCGGTACCAAAATCCTGAATCTGCGCATGACGGACTTCATTTTGCTTGACCAGGATAACCAGGCTCATCACCCCCATTCCCAGCACCATCAACAAAGCGATAAGCACCGCCAGCCGCAAGCCCAGTGACATGTGTTTGAGCTGCCCAAGCGGCAATGAAGGCGAAGTCTGCGGTGGTGTATTCGTCATAGATGTCCGGGGTTGACCACGATCCAGTGAACTGATTAACTGAGGCGCGACTGACGCCGGGCCACAATAATTATAGAAGGCGTTCACAAAACGGGGGGTCACTGCGGCAAAATCTGCCGACTTTTTTTTATTGGGTGCTGTCGGACGGCTGAACTGTGAGCAAGCTCACAGTTGCAAAACAGGCAGGTAAACAGAAATTTATAATAGCAGTCGGATTGCCGCTGGCACTCACTGCCTAGATTCTAAGGCAACTCTGATTAATTCGGTGACACTTCAGGCTTGGCGTCGGGTTTGGCCACAAGGCGCAGTCGTGCAGGAAGGCTGGTTGCCTTTCAAACGGCTGTAACGCAGTAGACAAACGCGACGCAAAGCCCCGCAGGGCGGGCCTCTGGCGCACATTGGACTGCGTTGCACCACTCGTCAAGGACAACCAGCCTTGACCTTCGTGGCGCGCCTTGCCAATGTACGCCAGAGGCTCCGCTGAAGCATTACCGAATTGATCAGAGGTGCCCTAAGCCAGTGAGCGCAACACCTCTACCGGTGGGGTGGTGACGGCCTTGCGACTGGCCAAGGTACCGATCAACATAATCAAACCGCCGCTGAGCAAAGGACCCAGCACCCACAGCAAGGGGTGCCAGCTCCAATCAACCCGGAACACCCTTTCCTGCAATACCCATGTCGTCACTTCAGCGCCAGCAGCAGCCAGTAAACCCGCAATCAGACCCAGCAACAAAAATTCGATGGTAATGCTACCCAGTACCAAACTGGCCGGGGCACCGAGGGTTCGCAGAATACTGCTCTCACGAAAACGATCACTCATGCCGGACTGCACGGTAGCGATCAATACCAGCACGCCGCAAGCCATGACGACCCAGAGGATGGTCTCAATCGCCAGACTGACCTGGCGAATAATAGACCGTATCTGCGCGATAATAGCGTCAACCTCGATCACAGTCAGCGTTGGAAATTGTTCCAGCATATCTCCCAATAGTGGTTTCTCTCCCGGGGCCAGATAAAAGCTGGTCATGTAGGTTGTGGGATAATCCTGTAACATTCGGGGCGGAAAAATCATATAAAAGTTGGGTCGCATATTTTCCCAATTGACCTCGCGGATGCTGGCAACCTCCGCTTCAAATACCTGGCTTCCCACCTGAAACCGCAGACTGTCGCCAAGCTGGACACCCAAACTGGATGCTATCTGGGATTCGACAGAAACCAATGGCCGGTCGGTATCGGGCTCCCACCAGCGCCCCTCTAACAGGACGTTATCGGCAGGCATCCGGGCACTGCTGGTAAGGGCCAACTCGCGATCGAGGTCTGTACTGGTGTTGCTGTCATCAGCAATACGCTGCACTACCGGCGAATCGTTAACATGGGTCAGGCGCCCGCGCACCAGGGGGTAGAGGCCGGCATCTGACAGTTGGCGCTGGCCCATCCAGTCTTTAAGGCTATCCAACTCAGACGGCTGGACATTCACCAGGAAATGGTTGGGCGTGCCCTCTGGAATACCTTTTTCCCACTCTCCAACCAACGACGTTCGCGTCACCAGCAGTACCAGGAACAACATCACAGTGATCGCGAAGACGACGACTTGCATGGCATTTTCAAGACCTCTGCGGCGCAGTGTGGAACTCGCCAGCAGCCACATATTGCCCGCATTGGAGCCGACGAATCGGGTCGACCGAATCAGTAACCAGCCCGGCAGTGCGACCAGCACCATCGCCACCAGCAACCCGGCAAACACCGCACCGGCCAGCTCGAAGCTGCCGCTGTACCAAACCATCAGCGCGAACAGGCCTATCACGCCCGGTAGCGCTGCCGCCAGGGGCCCAAGCCTGCGGATCTCAACATCCTTGCGCAGTGCTGCCAGCGGAGACACATTGCGCAGCGCCCACAATGGAGGCAAGGCAAAGCTGCAGAGGCAGATCAGCCCGGTAGCCGCGCCCAGAATATAGGGATACCAACCGGCGGGCTCCAGCTGGACAGCCGCCAGCGAACCGATCAGGCTGACAATGACCCATTGCATCAGCCAGCCCAGGAAAAACCCAAGTGCAATAGCTATCAGTAGCAGCGCCGCAAATTTCTGCAGGTAAATCCCGCTGATCTGCTGCGAAGAAGCGCCCAGGGTCTTTAACACGGCGACATGCTGTATATGCCGCTCGGTATGACGCCGCGCGGCAATGGCAATAGCCGCTCCGGCCAATGCCACTCCCAGGGCCCCGCCCAGCAGCAGGTAAGATTGTGCTTTTTCGATGGCCCCGGCGACCCGGGGACGCCCCTCAGTAACCGTATATATTCGATGCTCAGGCAGCAGGTTTGGCTCCAGCCACTGGCGATAGCTTGCCAGCGAGGGTTCATTGCCCACAAAATAATAGCGATAACGGACGCGGCTACCCTCTTGCACCACCGCTGCTCGCTGCAGGTCGTCATAGTGCATGACAATTCGGGGGCCGAGTGCAAAGCTCGACCCAACGCCCTCGGGCTCGTTGACCAGCAGGCTCTCAATTTTTAGACGAGCTTCCCCTATCTCAATGACATCGCCAACCGCCACGTCCAGGGCTGACAGCAGGCGCGAATCTACCCATAGGTGTCCGGGTTGCAGCCCGCTGGAGGCGGCATAGGCCTCGGCAAAAGGCTCATCTGCCAGCAATACCGTTCCTTTCAACGGGTAGGTTGATTCCACGGCTTTCACGCTGCTGATCTGGAATCTATCCCCCGCTGACGCCATGGTTGCAAACGACAGGGTATGAGAGCCTCTCAAACCTGCAGCACCCGCCTGGGACAAGACCTTGGCGGCGACCGGACGGGGGCTCTCAAGCACCATATCTGCCCCCATCAAGCGAGTGCTCTGGGCGGTGATGGCGTTACCGAGACGCTCACTGAAAACGCTAAGACCGGTAACAATGGCGACCGCCAGGGCCAGAGCGACCAGCAGCACGGTAACGTCTCCACCACGCCAGTCGCGATACAAAAGACGCAATCCAATCATGCGACGGCTACCGCTGGCTGGACCGGCTCTGCCGCTGCCAGGCGTCCATCTTGCAGTTCAAAATGACACCCACAGCGTCGGGTCAAACCGAGATCGTGGGTCACCAGCACCAGCGTGGTTCCGGCATCACGATTGAGCTCGAATAGCAGATCGCTGATACTGCCCCCCGTTTTGACATCGAGATTACCCGTGGGCTCGTCCGCAAACAGTAATTTTGGCTGGGTCGCAAATGCCCGGGCTATCGCCACCCGTTGTTGCTCGCCGCCGGACAGCTGCCGTGGGTAGTGGCGCAGACGATGCCCCAGGCCAACCCGCTCCAGGAATATCTCTGCCTGGCGGCGCGCCCCAGAGAGCTTCTTGAGTTCCAGCGGCAGCATCACATTTTCCAACGCCGTCAAAGCTGGCAGCAACTGGAACGATTGGAAAATAAAGCCGACCAATTCACTGCGAATGCCCGCACGCTGATTTTCATCCATTGCGGTAATTTCGCGATCGTCCAACCAGACCTGCCCACTACTGGGCAGGTCGAGGCCGGCAAGAATTCCCAGCAGCGTGGACTTGCCGGAGCCGGAGGCTCCGGTGATAGCGGCTGTCTGGCCGGAAGCGATTGTCAAATCGATCCTATCCAGTATGCTTATGCTCTCTGAATCGGTGGCTATGGTCTTGCTTACCGCTTGTGTACGAATCATCTGCTGGCTAAATGTCCTATGTCCAAGTTGTTGATCACCGCTTTTGTCCTGTTACTCGGTGCCCACTGGTCTTCGCCAGCGCTGGCCCGGCAGACTCTATTGGTGCTGGGCGACAGCCTCAGTGCTGCCTATGGTGTTGCAATGGAATCGGGTTGGGTCTCACTGCTCGATCGGCACCTGTCCGACGCCGAGATTCCGGTTACAGTCGTCAATGCCAGTATCAGTGGCGAGACAACCCAGGGCGGGCTGGCGCGCTTGCCGAATCTGCTGGCACAACACCAACCCGGGCTGGTCATCATCGAACTGGGTGCCAATGACGGCCTGCGTGGCTTTCCCCTGCACCTTATCCGCGCCAACCTAAAACAGCTAATAAGTCTGTCAAAAGAGAGCGGCGCGCAGGTGCTGTTGCTCGGCATGCGCATCCCGCCCAACTACGGCGCCAAGTATACCTCCCTCTTCTACGAGACTTACCAGCAGTTGGCCCAACAGGAAAACACCGGCCTGGTCCCTTTTTTACTCGACGGCGTCGCCGCAGAGGATACCATGATGCAGGAGGATGGCCTGCACCCCAATAGCGAAGCACAGCCCATCCTCCTGCAAAATGTGCTGCCGGCGCTACTACCTCTGCTGCAAGAAACGGCAGCATTGCCGGAAGCCCAACCATGAAACCAGAGGATATAGACGCCCTGGTCAGCTTCGACCAGCAACACCTCTGGCATCCCTATGCCACAATGGACAAACCGCCACCTGCATATCCGGTAGTCGCCGCTGACGGCGTCAGGTTACAGCTGGCCGATGGTCGCCAACTGATCGACGGCATGTCTTCATGGTGGTCGGCCATTCACGGTTACAACAACCCCGTCTTGAATCGTGCTGCCATTGATCAGCTGGGCAAAATGTCCCATGTGATGTTTGGCGGTATCACCCATCCGCCTGCCGTTGCGCTGGGTCGTAAATTGCTCGAGGTCTGCCCATCTGGCCTGAGCCGAATTTTTTATAGTGACTCAGGCTCGGTGGCGGTGGAAGTGGCCATCAAGCTGGCGTTTCAATATTGGCTCGGGCAGGGGCAGCGCCAACGCACCCAACTGTTGACGGTGCGCAATGGCTACCACGGCGACACTTTTGGGGCGATGTCAGTGTGCGACCCTGTCAACGGTATGCACCACTTGTTCCAGCCAGTGATGCAACAGCACCTCTTTGCCGAGGCACCGGCGTGCGCCTTTGATCAGGCTTTTAAAGAACATCATGTTGCCGATGTCACGCGATTGCTTGAGCAACACGGCGACTCCATCGCGGCATTGATTATCGAGCCCATTGTACAGGGCGCCGGCGGCATGCGATTTTACGCACCGGCTTATCTGCAACGCCTGAGGCAGCTTTGCGATGACTATGGCATCTTGCTGATTGCCGATGAAATCGCCACAGGCTTCGGCCGCAGTGGCAAGTTATTCGCATGCGAGCATGCCGCTATTTCTCCCGACATTCTGTGCCTTGGCAAGGCCATCACGGGTGGCTACCTGAGCTTTGCGGCGACCCTGTGTACCGACAACGTTGCCGACAAGGTCTGCAGCGGCGAAGCGGGAGCATTGATGCATGGGCCAACGTTTATGGCCAATCCCCTGGCCTGCGCAATTGCCGGGGCCAGTATCGATCTGCTTCTGTCACAGGACTGGCAAGCCAATATTTTGCGTATTGAAGCCCTGCTGAAGCAGCACCTGGCGCCGGCGCGAGACCTTGCAACGGTGCGCGATGTGCGAGTGCTGGGAGCGATCGGCGTGATTGAGATGAAACAGCCGGTCGATATGGTCTCGATCCAGCGACGCCTGGTTGAAACCGGCATCTGGGTGCGACCATTCGGCAAGTTGGTTTACATCATGCCACCTTATGTGATCAACGATGCCGATCTGGTAACCCTGGCATCCAGCCTGGTAAGGGTGGTGGCCAGCGAAGCTGAGCACCACTGAGTTCAATTACCCAGAGGAGATTTCTGAACATGGCCGTCACCAAGCTAGCGATCAATGTAATGGGCCAGGGCCTGCACCCGATTACCCAGGAGGTCAGCCAGCTGCTGCAAGCTAATCCGGGCCAGGGCGGAATCTGCAACCTGTTCTTGCAACATACCTCGGCCAGCTTGCTGATCCAGGAAAATTACGATCCAACCGCCAGGGCCGACCTGGAAAACTGGCTCAACCGCCTGGTTCCAGAAAACGATCCCCTCTATACCCATACTCTGGAAGGCCCAGATGACATGCCGGCCCATATCAAAGCCGCACTCACTGCTTCCTGCCTCAGCATTCCGATATTGGACGGACAGTTGGGGCTGGGCAACTGGCAGGGAATATTCCTCTGGGAGCATCGCCACTATCGCGGACAAAGACAATTGCTGGTTCATATCGGACCTTGAATGGCCTACTCGCGGCGAATAAACCCCAGGGGATATGAACCAGTTCACATCCTCACTATGGCGCTTGCGGCCCAAACGCAGACGACATCTATAATTTTTTAACAAAGCTGCGGTTATCGAGACAAATAAAAAAGATATTACCCATTGAGGGGCAAATACCCAGCTGCCAATAGCACACTAATACAGGCGGTTATCGGATTAGCATGATCAAATCCGTGAAAACGAGCAACGGGTCACTCAAGCTGTTGCTCCTCGGTTACGCGAAATGCTCTGTGGCGACAAAGAGTGCACAAGCGCTGGAATTGACCGAGCCTGAAATAAAGCTGCTCAAGCTGCCGGACTGCTACGACGCAATTGTCGTTGGCCCCAGGCTCGGCTGCCCTGCAATTAGCTCGGTAAGAAGCATCGCGCCAGACACGACCATTATTGCGCACCTACCAGACAATGCCGAACAGCAGGAAATACTTGAACGGATCCAGATGGGTGCAGATGATGTGATATTCGATAGCCATATGGCCATTGAACCGCTCATTGGCACCCAGATATTAATCGCGAATCAGCGTCGAGAGACTGCCCATATCCGCAAGCGGCAGCGCTCAGCAGATACCCTAACAGGCCTGGCGGATCGCAGCCAGTTCTTGCTGAAACTACAAGAAATGCTTAACCCGCCCCGAGCATCCCGCATCGCCGTAATGATATTCGATATCGACGCCTTCAAGTCGGTCAACGATAGCCTGGGTCACGATGTCGGCGACGAACTGCTGCATACAGTGGGAGAACGATTGTTGTCACTGGCCGAAGATGGAGCATTTTGCGCTCGCATTGGCCACGACCATTTTGCTATTGCTATCGACAATACCCACGACATCATCAACGCCAGTATTTACGCCGAAACCGTGATTGCCCTGGTTCGCAAACCCTACCACCTGAAGTCCACCGCCCAGGCCATTTATATAACCGTCAGCCTGGGGCTTACCCTTGAAGACGAGAACGAAACCGACGCTGACAGTCTGGTTCGGCAAGCCAATATTGCATTGTCCCGGGCGCGACAGGAAGGTCGCTGTATTGCTCGCTTCGAGCCCACCCAGGCGGCAGACGTGCACTACAAACACCTGTTGCGCAACAACCTGCATAGTGCCCTGGCCAATAACGAACTATTCATGCTCTATCAGCCCCAGATCGACATGCGATCCGGTCAGGTTGTCAGTGTTGAGGCACTCCTGCGCTGGCAACATCCCTCTCTGGGACTCATTTCTCCGGATTTGTTTATTCCCTTGATGGAAGAGACCGGCCTGATCACTGAGGTCGGCATGTGGATTATCGACTGCGTCTGCGCGCAACTGCGGGTATGGCGCGATGCCGGCACGGTAAACAGTCAGTTTAGTGCCGCGATCAATATTTCCAGCAAGCAGTTTCATGATAGCGATCTGGCTGCCTACATTGAGCAGGCTATCCAACGCAGTGGTATCAGCGCCCGCCAAATCAAACTGGAGCTTACCGAATCACTACTGGTGGTAGACACCGACCAGGTCGCGGAAAAACTGCGTCGACTCAAGCGGCTGGGAGTTGCCATCTGTATCGACGATTTCGGCACCGGCTACGCGTCTCTCAGCTACCTGCGCCAGTTCCCTATCGACATCCTAAAAATTGACAAGTCGTTTATCCAGAATATCGGCTTGAGCGAGCAAAACGACGCCATTGTGCTGGCTATTATCAATCTTGCCCACGACCTGCATTTTCACGTTGTTGCCGAAGGCGTAGAGACTCAGGACCAGCGTGCCTTCCTGACCCACAACCAATGCGATACTTTCCAGGGCTTTCTCTTCAGCAAGCCCGTCCCTGCCGCAGAGATTCGATCACACAACGATACCCCAGGACGCTCCGCCTATATCCACGTAGCATGAGATGTGGGTTGGGTGCGGGCCTTGCTCAGGCCGAAAGGGAAACCGTGGCGCGTCATCACCTCTGGCTCCTGGATCGAGAATGCAAAAAGGTTTATCGACCTGAAAGCCTTTTCAGCTCGGCAATGATTCCGGGCCAGACATCCGGCTCGGTATGGTAGGGTGCGTATATGCTCAGCCGGTCGGCACAACTGCCATAGCGATCCCAAAGTTGTCGCGCCATCGTATGTGGCTCGCCACTGATTGTAAATGCCCTGATGAACTCATCATCAATGAGTTCACCCATGGCCTGCCACTGTCCCTGTTTCGACAGCCGGTTTAACTCGGGCTGCAAATCAGCCATTCCAACGGCTTCCATGGGTGGCCGATAGGCCGGGGTAGAACCATAAAAACCCAGCAGCTTGCTCACGGTTGATCTGGCTGCTTCAAATTCTTGCTGATTGTTACCCGTAATACAGATAGCGGCAACCGATACCGTTAGATCAGCACGGCTGCGCCCGCCCCGCTCGATACCCCGCTGCAGTGCCGGCAAGGCATGGTTTGAGAGAAATTCATGGTTGTTAAAGGGATGAACGATAAGGCCGTCCGCCACCTCTCCCGCCACCGCCGTCATAATCGGCCCTAGCCCGCCGAGCAGGATCGGCGGTACACCGTAATCATTGGGGCCGGCATCAAACATCGGGGTCATCAGCGTGTGACGATAAAACTCGCCTTCAAAGTTCAGGGGTGCTCCATTCTGGAAGCAATCAAAAAACGCCTTAATCGCCTGAATTTGCTCTTTCATGCGCCGTGCTGGTCGATCAAATTCACAGCCAAAGCGCCTTTCGATATGGGCTCGCACCTGGGAGCCCAGTCCGAGCATAAAATGGCCCCGGGAAAACTTGTGTAAATCCCAGGACTGGTAGGCAAGATGCAAGGGATTGCGCGGAAAGGCGACCGCAATTGCCGTGGCGATATCCAGACCCGGGGCATGCTCAGCAGCCAACACCAGCGGAAAAAACGGGTCAGTGTTGCCCTCGAGAGTGTAAAGCCCATCGTACCCCGCCGCAGCCAATCTTTGCGCTTCAGTCGCTGCATTTTCGAGTGAGGCGTAGAAAGGGCCATCTATTTTCATCGGTCAAGGTCCGCCATCGGGGGATAGTGTTGAAACATGAACCGACTCACTAATGCGTTGAACAACACCGGCTTCTCTGCGTGCGGCCAATGCCCTGCGTCGGGAATTATTTTTAACTGAGCGGCGCTGAACTGCTCGCGTATCGCGCGCTGGCACTTTGGCCCAACATAGTCGGATTGCCCGCCCTTAACAAAAAGTGCCGCACCCGGGTAACTCGAACCGCACAGGGGCGCCGCAGCTAGCGCCGGGTGATTAACCGCCAGGGCATGGAGGTTGGCGCGCCAGTTCAACCCAGTTTCATCTCGATAGAGGTTGGTTAGTAAAAACTGCCTCATCGACAAGTCGCCGACAGTTTTGGCTAAACATTTGTCGACCTCTTCCCGGGTTTCGAGGTCATCCAGGGGCAATTGTCTCAATGCCTCAATAATTTGATCGTTATGGGCAGTTGGATAATCGATAGGACAGATATCTACCACCACTAACGCTTGTACCCTGTCCGGCTGCAACATCGCAACCCCCATCGCCACCTTGCCGCCCATGGAATGCCCTATCAAGGCACACTTTTCAATGCCATGGTTATCCAGCAGCTTGACGATATCCGCAATCATCAAAGAATAATTCATGGCCTGGCTGTGAGGGGAGCGACCATGGTTGCGAAGATCAGGACTCAATATCTGGTAGCTGCCCACCAAATGGCGCGCCAGGTTTCCAAGGTTACTCGATGATCCAAGCAGCCCATGCAATAACACCAATGGCGGCCCGCTGCCACGGACCTGGCAGCGCAATGGCAAGGCGTCAGCCATGGGTAGGGAATGGGATCGCGGTATCATTCGTTAACCGTCATTGCTAAGATTATCGCCACATTTTTATACTCGGGAGTTGGGTCGATGCTGTTGCGCGTGTTGCTTGTATTATGTATCAGTCAATGGACGCTGGCTGACACTGCGGCCACAGTATACCCCTATCAATTTGATGAAAGCAGCCTGGCCGGCAAGGAATTTCACACCCTGATCCTGGCCAGCCAGAACTTTGGCAAGCCATCCCGACAATATCTTGCGCCCCATGAAGAAAAGATCGATCGCTATGTTACCGAGTACCTTAAGAGCAGTGGCTATAAGGTTCTCAGCAGCAGGATTTACGCCCAGGCACTGAGTGCTGCCGAGGCCAGGATTGGCGACCCTTTCGACCCCACCAGCGGCAAACTCAATAAGGAAAGGAAACAGCAGGTCGTGGCCGATGTGCTTAGCCAACTTCGGGCCTCACAACCGGCCCTTGATGGGGTGGTATTCACCGAGTTGCTCGATCGCCAGGTATATTTTAACCAGGGCATCAAGCGTTATGCCCGCTGGGATGGAGTCAGCAGACCGCCCCAACTGCAAGGGGCCAATAAAGGTGTAGCGCTGGACTTCGACTGGACGCAGGCGGTAGATGCAGTCTCTATAGGGATCTATATTTTCACCATCGATGGCCAGAGAGTGCTGGTTGGTGTCGGAGGAATGAGTCTCACGGAAGATGTCGACACAAGGGGGGGCGCCAAATTCAAACGTTCCCGCAACATTCTTTCTAATGAATCACAGATTATGGAAGGAATAGGATTAGCTCTCCACCCGTTCGTACCGATACAGGACTACCCGGGGAACTAACAGACTTTGTGGGCCGTACGGCAGGCTTTAGCCGTCGGCACCTGCGATAGAAACCATATCTCCGGGTTGACTGCCTAGCTTAAGATCCGCCTCGATATCATCGAGCAATTGCTCAGCCAGGGGCCAAAACAGGGTCGCACAGATGTCGGGAGCAGGACCTTCGGCAGTACCATTAGACTTCCGCATCGCGTTAATGGACTTTGTTTCATCGTCGAGCCATGCCCTGGCATGCATCTCGGCATAGGCGCCAAGCGCCCATTCGCTGGTATCGCAAAAAGCGCTGGTAATGCGAATGGTGACGTCCTGGTTGCGGAAATTCTGGCGCGAACAGGCTTCGCGCTGAATAACCTGCTGCAGGCCCGGCTCAATCACCAGATCGCTACTACCGAAACTAACGGTCTGCGAGCGGCTGCGGGAGTCTTCCACCGAGACGCCGCAGCCGGCGGTGTTATCGGTTTGGTATTGCTCTGGTACGGGCATGTTAAAGCTACAGCCCTGGGCTGCCAGAGCCAAGCCGACTGTTACAAGAGAAAAACCCTTTAGGGTGTGCATGACCTGCTCCCTGAAAAACAAACTTGTTGCCACATTATCCCGGCGGACAAGGAAATACTGTGCATTTGTTGGGCTCAAATGTGTGAACTGCGCCCAATCGTACCCTGCCAATGAGCGCCAGAGGCTCCGCTGAGGTATTGCCGAATTGATCAGAGGTGCGATAAGGCTATCACTGACCAACTATCGCTAGCAAGCCTGCTCATATTACGGCGCAGTAAAACGATGCCAACTATTGAGCAGCCACAGCCTCAACAGCCTGGAACGAAAAACGGGTGACAACGGGGCCAGTGAAACGTTCGCCATCCGCTTCCACCAGGGGGTAAATAAAGTAATTTAGAGAGCCCGAACGCTGGTCCGGACTGAGCACGATATCCCTGCCGGTAGAAAAATGAATCCGGTCGCTGGGTTGGGAGCCGTAAAAATATTCACGCCTTAACGGATCTTTGGCTGCCTCGCTGGCGTCGATACCAAACCAGGCGGATCCGGGTAAATAGACCTGGACCCAGCAATGATAGCCACCAATAATACCGCTGGGTCGATCCTGGGGAACCGGGAATCCAATTTCAAACCGCGCCGGGATATCCCTGCTCCGAGCCAGGGATATATAGAGCGCATGGAAATCGGTGCAATTACCATAACGCTCGTTGCAAGCCCAGAAAGTATCCCCATTGCCCCAGCCGGTGCCGACTTTTTTGTACTCTACATTGTCTACGACCCAATCGTAAATCGCCCGGGATAGTGTCGCGCTATCATCGCTGGCGGCCGCGCTATCAATTTCCTCAAGGATCGGCGCCAATAGCGGATGCTTGATCGGAACCAGCTCATTAGCTTGTAAAAACAGTGCCTGCTTCTGCCGCTCGCTGGGTGTAAGCGACGGGCTTGTGCCAGGCAAGGGCTGTACCGCAGCATGCCGCAGTACCCTGCTGCGTATTGTCAGCTCTATTACCTCGCCGGCCGGCTGCTCGACGACACCATGCCAGAACCGGTTGCCATAGACTGTCTCGGTTTTAATCTCGCCGGTAATGCTGCTAACGATGGTTTCATCCAGCAACTGTTGCTGCGAACTGTTTGCTGCCAGTGGAATAAACACATGCAACGGGCCTTCTGTAGCAGCGACCGGGCCAATAGTGACCGCATACTCAAATGTAAATTCTCTTGCCTGTGCCATGGCGGGCGCTAAAATCACAGCCAGCAATGCCGGCAACCAGAATGTAGGGCGCGGATAAAAGCCTGCTTTCATAATCATGCTCAGTTTATAGGGGGCGTTGTCAAAGGCTGGTACAGGACCGAAGCGGGCGCGATAATAGCATTGTACGACTCTGGCGCGAAGTGCTTGCAAAAACATTACACTGGCCACCCCGACGCCTTGCGAGCGTGCCGGGCACCGCGTGCCGGGCACCGCGTGCCTGGCACCGCGTGCCGGGCACCAGGCGCCTGATCACCCTACCGTCCAAAGGCTATTTCGCTGCAGCAACCACAACCGGCACGGCATTAACCGCGGCATTGCCGCTGAGTTCGTCAATATACAGCTCGTCGGTAAGGTCGTTGCAGCTCACCCCGGCATGGCGGTTTGCAATTTGCATATTGACCCCGCCCCTATCGTGACCCCATCCATGGGGCAGACTAACCACCCCTTGCAACATGTCGGAGGTACTTTCAACCTGCACTTTGAGCTCCCCTACCCGCGAAGTCACGCTCACCCAGTCGCCGTCGGCAAGTTGGCGCAGGTCCAAATCAGCAGGGTGCATTTGCAGCGTGCATCGGTCTTTGCCTTTCACCAGGCGATGAAAGTTGTGCATCCAGGAATTGTTAGAGCGCACATGCCGTCGACCGATCAGTACCATGTCGGTTGAAGCGGTCATTTGTGTAAGGGAGTTGCGCAATCGCTGCAGGTCTGACAGCGCCAGTGGTGCGTCACAATGAATCATTTTATCCGGGGTAAAAAGACGCTCTGGCAATTGTGAACGCAGCGGGCCGAGATCAATCCCCGACGCTTCTTGCTTCACTCGCGCAAGGCTCAGGGCATGTTCATTGCCCTGGGCTGCGCCGTAGGGGCCACTCTGTAACCCAAAGTCTATCATCTGCTCGGGCGGGACACTGGCAATAGCCGTCACACCCAACAGGCTTGCCACCCGCTCACCCAGGGCGACAAATATCTCCCAGTCGTGCAGCGCACCCGCGGGCTTGTCAAACACCGGCTGGTTATAGCGCACCGTGTTGCGCATGGCGAACAAGTGGAATGTAATGTCGTAGTGATCGTGTTCCAACGGCGAAGTCGGCGGCAGGATGATATCGGCATGGCGAGTGGTCTCGTTAATATAAGGGTCCAGGGACACCATAAAATCGAGTTGCTCGAGCGCAGTATCCAGCTTTCGACCGTTAGGCGTCGACAGTACCGGATTACCCGCACCGGTGAACAGGGCGCGAATTTGCCCCGGGCCCTCGGTCAATATTTCCTCGGCCATTGCCACGGCTGGTAATTCCCGGTCGAATTCTGGTAAACCACGCACTCGACTCCGATCACGCGCAAAGCCGCCGCGACCGATATTGGCCAACTGATCCAGGGCTGGCGAGGTAAACAAAGAACCACCGGGTCGGTCGAGATTGCCGGTGGCGATATTAATCAACTGGATCAGCCACTGGCAAAGCGAGCCAAACAGTTGGGTAGACACGCCCATGCGACCGTAGCAAATACCGGCATCGGCTGCGGCCAATTCCCGGGCAATGCGGCGGCTTGTAGTGGCGTCAATACCCGTGGCCGTGGCCACCCGCTCAGCAGTGAAGTCACTAATCTCGGCGGCCACCTCTGGCAGCCCCAGGGTAAAATCTGCCAGCCGCCCCAGATCGACCCGCTTCTCTTCGAACAGGCAATTTAACAGTGCCAGTAACCAGAGTGCATCGCTGCCAGGCCGTATCGCGATATGTTCACTGGCGACCGCAGCTGTCTCGGTACGACGTGGATCAACCACCACCAACTTGCCGCCGCGCTGGCGCAGGGCCTTGATACGTTTGCCGACATCCGGCACGGTCCAGATACTGCCGTTGGAGGCCATGGGGTTGGCACCCAGCATCAAGAAATAGTCGGTATGGTCAATATCCGGAATCGGCAACATGAGCTTGTGGCCGTACAACCATAGCGCTACTAGATGATGGGGCAGTTGGTCGACGGAGGTCGCGGAGAAGCGATTCCTGGTTCGAAAATGACGAAACAAATTGCCCTGGTGAGTCATCATACCGTAGTTGTGGACGCTGGGGTTTCCCATGTAAATACCGATCGCATCCACCCCATGCTCGCGACTGGTGGCGACCAGCTTTTGGGCCACGGTGTCCAGCGCTTCGTCCCAACTGATAGGCTCAAAACGGTCTTCGCCATCTACCCGCACCCGTTTTACCGGTTGGCGCAGACGGTCCGGGTCGGTATGCAGGTCTTGCAACGCTATGGCCTTGGGGCAAATATGCCCGCGGCTCAAAGGATCGCTTTTGTCGCCCTTAATTGAAACGATCTGTTCGCCGGACACTTTGATTTCCAGACCGCAGATAGCCTCACACAGATTACAGGCGCGGTAGTGTGTCGCAGTGACCGTTGCTGAATTTGCCAATGAATCGTTCCTCTATGCGTAATTTCAGGTTTTGCTGTAACACCATCCACGCTGCATCTTTGCTCGAGCGCGGAATATTCACTTGAGCGCGTCGATGAAAGACCTGCTAGCGCAATGGTGGCGTCAGGTACGCCGACGTCGCGCCGAGTGTCGGCTGACTGGCCTTTATTTCCATCCGCGCAATGGAACGCAAATGCACTTCGTCGGGACCATCTGCGTAGCGCAACGCCCGGGCAGCAATCCACAGGTCTGCCAACGGCGTGTCGGGGCTCAGGCCCATGGCACCAAAGGTTTGCATCGCCCGATCACACACCTTGCCGTAGATCTCCGGCACGATCGCCTTGATCATGGCAATTTCCTTGCGCGCGGCCCGAGCACCGACTTTATCGATCATGTAAGCGGCCTTTAACACCAATAAGCGGGCCTGGTCTATTTCAATGCGCGAGCGGGCAATCCAGTCCGACACCGCGCCATGTTGGTGCAGGTACACGCCAAAAGTCTTGCGCTCCTGGGAGCGTTCAACCATTAATTCCAGCGCCAATTCGGCGGCCCCGATACAGCGCATACAATGGTGAATACGACCGGGACCCAGGCGAGCCTGGGCAAGGGCAAAACCACTGCCTGCGTCGCCCAGAAGATTGCTCACCGGCACCCGCACATTTCGGTATACCACTTCACTGTGACCCTCAAGACTGATGTGGTTCATCACCGGTATATTGCGCACCACTTCGATACCCGGCGTGTTGGCGGGAACCAGAATCATGCTCTGCTGATGGTAGGTGTCGGCATCGGGGTCCGTCTTGCCCATCACGATGTGCAACTCACAGTCGCTGCGCGAGGCATTAGTGATAAACCACTTGCGACCATTGATCACATAGTCGTCGCCGTCGCGGGTGATCAGGGTGGTGATATTGCTAGCGTCAGAAGACGAAACGTCTGGCTCAGTCATCGAAAACGCCGAATGAATCTCGCCATTCAACAGCGGCAAAAGCCAGCGCTGTCGCTGCTCTGGCGTCGCGAATAAATGCAACAACTCCATATTGCCCGTATCCGGGGCATTGCAATTAAACGCCTCCGAAGCCCAGGGAACCCGCCCCATAATTTCCGCCAGCGGCGCATACTCCAGGTTGCTGAGACCGGTTCCCGGTTCGTCGTCTTGCAAGTGGGGTAAAAACAAATTCCACAGCCCCTCCTCCCTGGCGAGGGCCTTGAGGTCTGCCATAAAACTGATGGGATAGACCCCGGCGTGGCTCTCTTCGTTGTACTGGCGAATTCGCGGCACAATGTGATCGTCCATGAATTGCCTTACCTGCATCTGCAGATCTTGCACTTTGGCGGTGTATTCAAACTCCATTGCGGTTACCTCGTCAGCCCAAATCAGTATGCCCCGTCACCAGCGCTATCGCGAAAACAGATAGATCCTGCGCAACACCGGTTTACAGTGTCATGCCACCGTCAACCACAATGCATTCCCCCGTGGTATAGCTGGCGGCGTCAGACACCAGGTACAGCACCGTTCCGGCCATCTCGTCGGGCTCGGCATGGCGCCCCATCGGAATGGTTTTCATCGCCTGCTCGTAGATCTCCTGTTGGCTGAATAGCGCCCCGGCAAATTTGGTTTTGGTTAAACCGGGTAGCAGGGCATTGACGCGAATACCGAGGGGGGCGCACTCTTTGGCAAAGGCCTTGGTCATATTAACCACTGCGGCTTTGGTGATTGAGTAAATGCCCTGCCACAGCGCCGGCTGCAAAGCATTGACCGATGCGGTGTTGACGATACTACCACCGCCATTTTCCCTCATCAGCCTGGCTCCCTCGATCGACATAAAGAAGTAGCCACGCACATTGACATCCACGGTTTTATCGTAGGCCGCAAGATCGGTATCGAGAATGTCGCCAAAGTAAGGGTTGGTCGCCGCATTGTTGACCAGGATATCGAGCCTGCCATAAGCTGCTTTGATACGGGAAAAAATGGCAGCTATATCTTCCATATTGCCGACATGGCAAGCGCAAGCCTCGGCACTGCCGCCAGCCCCCACAATACTATCAGCCACCGCCTGGCAGCCTTCAATCTTACGGCTGGATACAATGACATGTGCCCCCTGCTCTGCCAATAACCTGGCGATCGATTCGCCGATGCCACGGCTGGCCCCGGTTATCAGGGCAATTTTGCCGCTAAGGTCGAATAGCTGTGTAGCCATAGATAACTCCATGTTAGTCGTTCAGGTGGGCCATCCGGTAGAGTTTATCCATCCTTAAGGCATAATTGAAATTAATTATATGAATGCTAAGGTATTCATATAATTAATTACTAATGGTGGCAATGCGGGACACCCGATGCGAATTAACGAAGTCGACCTCAATCTTTTCCTGCTGTTCGATACCATCTACGCCAAGCGCAATCTCACCCGCGCCGCCGAAGTCCTGTGTATCACCCAGCCGGCGGTTAGTAATGCCCTGAACCGGCTGCGCAAGGCTTTTGGCGACCCGCTGTTTATCAGTACTCCGAGGGGTATGATGCCCACCCCGGTGGCCGACAATATCGCCGGTCGGGTCGCCGAAGCGCTCAACCTGCTGAGCGGCAGCCTGCAGGAAGGCGACCGGTTCCTGCCGGCCAGCGCTGAGAAGGTGTTTCGCCTGAGCATGAACGATTCTGCAGAAACCCTGCTGCTGCCGCCGCTGGGCGACATTCTGCAGCAGCAAGCGCCAGGCATTCGTATAGAGAGCTTTTACAGTAATCGCGCTGATGTGCCCCGGGAACTCGCCGCGGGAGCACTTGATCTGGCAATAGACGCCCCCCTGATCAATGACCCGCAACTGTGTCACACCCCGTTAATGTCAGAACCCTACGTCTGCATGTTGCGCCGGGGCCATCCGCTGGCAGGTCGACCTCTGCAACTGGACGATTACCTGGCAATGGAACACGTGCATGTGTCGAGTCGACGTCAAGGGCTCGGTTATGTCGATGCGGCTCTCGCCAGGCTCAGTCTGCAGCGCAATATTCAAATGCGAGTTCAGCATTACCTGGTAGCGCCGCAAATTATCCTGCGCACTGATATGGCGCTGACTGCGCCATTGCGGCTGGCCCAGGGCTATGCTGCGACCATCCAGCCCTTGCCGTTTGAGCTTCCTGCGCTGGAGTGGCATTTATACTGGCATCGTAGCGCCGATCTTGACCAGGCCAACAGCTGGATGCGGACCCAACTGGAGCGCTGCCTGCGAACTGCAAGCCAAAGTCCGCCGGACTAACGCTGCAGCCACTAAGCGCAGCCAGGGTAGCGCCGACACGATCATTGTCGCCAGTGCTCCAAACCCGGCTCAAGTCTGCAGCGAGTTGCGCGCCCTGTTAGCAAATTCCGCCGCGGCCTTCTCGTCGTCGACAAGGCTCGACAGGGCAAAGGGAACCTCGACGCCGCGCTGCAGACCCGGCTTCTGGTTTAACACTCCCAGCCAACGATCAAGATTATCCAGGCCCTCGCGGGGTACGCCAGACCATTTATAGGTTCGCACCCAACACCAATTGGCAATATCGGCAATAGAATAATCATCCGCCAACCATTCGCTCTGCCCCAACCGGGTATCGAGCACCTCAAACAAACGGCGCACCTCATGCTGGTAGCGATCAATGGCGGGCTGTATTTTTTCCGGAAAATAGCGGAAAAACACATTAGCTTGTCCCATCATCGGACCAATGCCGCCCATCTGGAACATCAGCCACTGGACCACCCGCGAGCGCCCTTTTGCGTCGGTGGGCAGCAGTTGACCGGTCATTTCTGCCAGGTAGAGCATGATGGCGCCGCTCTCGAATACCGCAAAATCATCGGCTTCGCGGTCAACAATAACCGGGATGCGGCCGTTGGGGTTGAGGGACCTGAACGCGGGCAAATGCTGATCACCCGACGAGATATCGACGACATGCGTCTGGTAGGCAAGGCCAAGTTCTTCCAGGGTGCACGAGGCCTTATGGCCGTTAGGGGTTGGCGCGGTGTAGAGGTCTATCAAGAATTTCTCCAGCATGCTTGTGTGGGGATTGCTTGTAAGATTAAGCCCGATCAAGCCATCGTTGCAATCCGGGCATCCTCCCCGTCGGGGCACCAGAGTGCGGTTAAGCCGAATTAAATCTATTTGAAAGCCTGTCTGTCCGATACACGCACCGATGGAGTTTGACGTTTTATAATAATCTGGCCAGGGCACTACAAGACATTGGACATTTCGATAGCGCGGGTTTACCGTCACTGTGTTTAACAACGTTTTCACCACCACTAAAGATGGCTTTATCGGCCGCAAGCTGGGCCAGCGGTATGCGGTTGATAGGCTCGACAACAGTAGGACGCGCTTACACATTGCCCCGATGCAAGAAACCGACACGATGCTTGGGTTGCCATTGGTTACGGTGCGCTTGCTGGCTGGCGCCGCAGCCTTTTCAAACATTCGCAGGACTGTTGCATGGCATTCAATATAGGCTCATTACTCAGTAAACGAGCCAGTATCAGCCCCCGGAAAGAGGCATTCGTTGAATTCGAGCGTGACCGAAGGTTCGACTTCGCGCAGCTGAATTTGCGCAGCAACAAAACCGCCAATTCCCTGTTGGAGGCGGGCGTAAAACCCGGTGAGCGGGTCGCCAGCTTACTCAAGAACGGTATCGAATTTGTCGAAACCTATTTTGCAACGGCTAAAATCGGCGCTGTGCTGGTGCCCGTCAACTGGCGTCTGAGCAGCAGCGAAGTGGCCTATATTCTGGCGGACAGCGGCGCCCGGGTGCTGGTTTACGACAGCGATTTCGATGCTGTTGTTGCTGATCTTCAGGCTGCTGCAAGATCACAGCCAGCAATCGATTGCTGGTTGCGTTGCAATGCGGACTCTTCACCCGCCCCTAGCTGGGCGCTTGACTACGACGAGCAGCAGCACCTGGCCAGCGCGGCTGAACCGCCGCTGGGAGCGTTCGACGACGACCTGCTGTTTATCATGTATACCTCGGGCACTACCGGTCGCCCCAAGGGCGCGATGCACTCCCACGACGGTATGCTGTGGTCGCAGTTCACCAGCATGTCAACCTCAGATATGCGCGGCGATGACCGCTTTCTACTGCCTTTACCGATGTTCCATGTCGGCTGCCTGAATCCGGTTTCTTTGCTGGTACACCGGGGTGCGTGCGGGGTGATCCTGCGGGAGTTGGACATACCCGCGATGTTTAAATGTATTGAGCAGGAACGTATTACCATCTTTATGGCGGTACCGGCACTATTGCAGTACATGTTAATGGTACCGGAGCGAGAGCAGTTCAACATGGCTTCGGTGCGCTGGATCGCCACCGGTGCAGCACCGGTACCGATATCGCTATTGCAGCAATACCAGCAGCTGGGTATTGCCATCTACCAGGCTTATGGCCTGACCGAATCCTGTGGTCCCGGGACTTTGTTATTGCCAGAAGATGCCGAAGCCAAGCTGGGCTCATGCGGCCGGCCACAAATGCACACTGAGGCCAGGGTAGTTGATGCCCAGGGCAATACCCTCGCGCCAGGCTGTGGCGAGCCCGGCGAGTTGCTGTTGTCCGGGCGCCATATGATGCAGGGCTATTGGAACAATCCCGAAGCGACGGCAGCGACCCTGGTGGATGGTTGGCTGCACACCGGTGATATTTGCACCATGGATGCAGAAGGCTTTGTCACTATCTGTGACCGGCTGAAAGATATGATTATCTCAGGTGGCGAGAATATCTACCCCGCCGAACTGGAAAACGTGCTGGTCGCTTGCCCCTCAGTACAGGAGGCTGCCGTCATTGGCGTTGCCTCGGCCCGGTGGGGAGAAACACCCTTGGCGCTGTTGGTCGCGGCGCCGGGAGCAACCCCCTGCGATGACACGGTGTTAGCTCACTGTAAACAACAGCTGGCGAGCTATAAGGTACCGCAGCTTTTCAAATGGGTCGACTCGCTACCGCGCAATCCATCGGGAAAACTATTGAAGCAGGAATTGCGGGCGCAGTATCCCGATCCTGCTCCTTTTTAAACACCGGCTCATTCAGGCTTTGGCACTGCGCAAAGATGGCATGACTCGCGCAGCCTGGCTTACGACTCTCATGAAAAGCCACCAGCGCTACTGGTGTACTGCCAGTAATTGTTCGATAAAAGTGGCGACTATGCGCCCGGGTTGAGGTGAACTGCGTACTATCGCAGAAAAATCACAACAGTAGCGAAAGGTATCCCGGCCGATCGCCCGCAGCAGGCCCTGGCTGACAAAGCTGGCAGCATAGTGGTCCGGCAAATAGCCAATGTAACACCCGGATAACAACAGGGTGGCAATGCCCTCCTGGTCATAAGCCGTGGCCGCCCGGGTCATTCCCAACTCCCGGCCCTGCTCCATATTCGGCGAATGATAACCGAGCCCGGCATAGTTAGCCTTGAGGATGTCCTCCCGGCTAATGGCGTGGTCAGGGCGCGTATACAAGGAATGCTGCGCGCCGCAGTAAAGCTGCATCGGTTCATCAAACAGATAGTGATAGGTGAGGCTGGATGAGGAGCGATGCTGGGGAATAATGCCGATGTGGTAAGTGCCCTCCATCACGCCTTTTTCAATGTCGTTGAGTGGTTCAACAAACATCTCGATGCTCACCCGTGGCGCGAGGGCATCAAAACGCCTTATGGCCTGGTAAATCCTGCAGTTGGGGTTGGTGGCTGTTTTGTCGAATACGGCCAGCACCAGTTTGCCGGTCATGCGCTCGTGAACCTCGTTGACCTCCGCCCGAAACTCATCCAGTGCCGCCAGCAAGCGCAGGGTTGCGGCGTAGACCACCTGACCTTCATCCGTCAGGGCGAAACCACCACGGCCACGGCGACAGAGGGTCACCGCCAGGCGGGTTTCCAGGTCCTTCAAATGTCGACTAATGGTCGAGCGCCCGATATTCAGCTCCAGTTCTGCGGCAGAAATACCACCCGCCTCGGTGACAACACGAAAGATGCGCAACAGGCGAATATCCACATCTGCCAACTGCCTCAGTAAGGCCCGATTTTTCATGGTTCGGTTTGCTCCGCTCGCGACTGGCGTTGGCCAGGCTTTACCGACTGCCCCAAAATGCAAGGCCTGTTTGTTTGATAAATATGAATGTTAAAAGCGATAGATGGGAATTTATACAACTTTAGGATATCGCTACAATCCCTGAGTATCAATCTGCCCTTACGTCAGGAGATTTCCATGACCGCCATGCAACAGCCGGGCTTAATCACCGCAGCCCAACTCGACGCTCACTGGATGCCTTTCAGTGGCAATCGACAATTTAAGAAAGACCCACGGATTATTGTGGCGGGCAAAGACGCCTGGTATATCGACGCCGACGGTCGCAGGATATTTGACGGGCTCTCCGGTCTCTGGACCTGCGGTCTGGGTCATGGACGCCAGGAAATCGTCGATGCCGTTGCCCGGCAGATGAAAACCCTCGACTATGCGCCCGCATTCCAGTTTGGTCACCCCGGCGCCTTTAAGCTGGCAGAACGCATTCGCGACTTGACGCCCACGGGTCTCGATTACGTATTTTTCACCGACTCCGGCTCCGAAAGTGCCGATACCTCCCTGAAGATGGCGCGAGCCTACTGGCGCTTGAAAGGCCAGCCGGCCAAAACCCGCCTGATCGGGCGCACCAAGGGTTATCACGGGGTCAACTTTGGCGGCATCAGTGTTGGCGGTATTGGTGCCAATCGCAAACTGTTCGGCCAGGCGGTAGACGCCGACCACCTGCCCCATACCCTGCTCAAGGAAAATGCCTTCAGCCGCGGCATGCCGCAGCACGGTGTCACGCTTGCCGATGAGCTGGAAGAGTTGGTAGCACTGCACGACGCCTCCAATATTGCCGCGGTTATCGTCGAGCCGTTCTGCGGTTCCGCCGGCGTGATCATCCCCCCCGAAGGTTACTTGCAACGCCTGCGCCAAATTTGCGACAAACACAGCATTTTACTCATTTTCGACGAAGTCATTACCGGGTTTGGCCGAGCCGGGGCGATGACGGCGGCCGAAAAATTTGGGGTTACTCCCGACATCATGAATATTGCCAAACAGCTGACTAACGGCAGCCAGCCGATGGGCGCGGTGATTGCCAGCCGCGAGATTTACCATACCTTCATGGCCGCCGGCGGGCCGGAGTATATGGTAGAGTTTCCCCACGGCTACACCTACTCCGCGCACCCGGTCGCCTGTGCCGCCGCCCTCGCAGCCCTGGACGTGTTGCAAAAGGAGAATATGATCGAGCGGGTGCAGCAGCTAGCTCCGCATTTTGAAGAAGCCGTACACGGCCTCAAAGGCAGCTCGTATGTGACCGATATTCGCAACTTTGGACTGGCTGCCGGTTTAACGTTTGAACCCTACCCCGGCGAACCGGCGCGACGCCCTTTCGAAATTGCGATGAAGTGCTGGCAGAAAGGCTTCTATGTGCGCTACGGCGGTGACACGATTCAACTGGCACCGCCGTTTATCTCAGCCCGGAGCGACATTGATTCGCTGGTGAATGCCCTTGGCGAAGCCATCGGTGAGCTCGACTGAACCCCGGTCCGGGTTGGCCAGCGCCAACGCGCCCAACCCCTCCTGATCCCAAAAACCGCCGTCTGACCAACAGCAAGGAAACCCCATGACAACCACCCCCGAATCCGTCGTCGGCCACCTCATCGGTGGCCAGCCTATTGCCGATATCAGCCGCACCCAGCCGGTATTCAATCCCGCGACAGGCACTGTCAGTCGGCATGTTGCCCTGGCCAGCAAAGCCACGGTCGAAAGTGCCATTACCAATGCCGAGGCTGCCTGGCCGGAATGGCGCAACACGCCAGCCATCAAGCGCGCGCGGATTATGTTCAAGTTCAAGCAATTACTGGAAGACAACGCCGCTGCGGTGTGCCAGTTGATCAGTGATGAACACGGCAAGGTATTGAACGACGCGATGGGCGAGCTGCAGCGCGGCATCGAAAATGTCGAGTATGCTTGCGGCGCACCGGAATTACTCAAAGGAGAACACAGTGTCAATGTCGGCCCCGCCATCGACAGCTGGAGTGAGTTTCAGCCGCTGGGTGTGGTCGCGGGCATTACACCATTCAATTTTCCTGCCATGGTGCCCCTGTGGATGTGGCCGATCGCAGTGGTGTGTGGCAACTGTTTTATACTCAAGCCCTCCGAACGTGACCCCAGCTCCGCCCTGCTGATCGCTGAACTGGCACAGCGTGCCGGGCTACCGCCCGGGGTGCTGAATGTGGTTAACGGCGACAAGGAAGCGGTCGATACTCTGCTCACCGACCCCCGGGTTAAAGCCGTCAGCTTTGTCGGCTCAACCCCGATTGCCGAGTATATCTACGCTACCGGCACTGCCCACGGCAAGCGGGTACAGGCCCTCGGCGGCGCCAAGAACCATGCCCTGGTCATGCCCGATGCCGACATGGGGAATGCGGTCAGTGCCCTGATGGGCGCGGCCTACGGCTCCTGCGGTGAGCGCTGCATGGCCATATCGGTCGTCGTCGCAGTGGGTGAACAAACCGCCGACACGCTGGTCGCCGAACTCAAGGCCGAGCTGGAACATATGAAAGTCGGTCCGGGCAACGACAATAACAACGACATGGGCCCATTGGTCACCCGCCAGCACTGTGACAAAGTGACCGGCTACGTCGCACAGGGTGTCGCCGAAGGCGCTGAGCTGGTGGTCGACGGTCGCAAGTTGCAGGTAGAGGGTCATGAGGCGGGTTACTTTTTGGGGGGCTGCCTGTTCGATCACGTCAGTGCCGATATGAGTATCTACCGCGATGAAATATTTGGACCGGTGCTGTGTGTGGTGCGAGTAGAGACCATGCAGCAGGCCATGGACCTGATTGACGCCCACGAATACGGTAACGGCACTTGTATCTTTACCCGCGACGGGGAAGCGGCTCGCTATTTTAGCGACCATATCCAGGTTGGGATGGTCGGCATCAATGTGCCATTGCCAGTGCCGGTGGCTTATCACAGTTTTGGCGGCTGGAAACGTTCCTTGTTCGGCGATTTACACGCTTACGGGCCCGACGCCGTGCGCTTTTACACCAAACGCAAAACCATCACCCAACGCTGGCCTGGCTCCGGGGTAAGGGAAGGCTCGCAATTTTCGTTTCCCAGTAATAGCTAATCGTTAGCTGAGTAAACTCAGGGTAGTTTTGTTGCGGGTTGTTGACCGCCTGAATTACCCCATTGCGCGGCCACACAGTAATACCTGTAGAAGCAAAGGACGGGGATCTCGACAGTAGTCACGCTTAAAAGCAATAACCCGCTTCACTTCAGCCGTCCTTCCCTATATATCAAGCGCGCAGCACTAACGACCCAACTACGCAGCCACCTCAGCCAGTCAAAAGCGGCACCTTTTACGGGGCTCTTCATCGACCTCAAAGGCGAGTAATCATGGCGTTGCGACTGGGATGATCTGGCTGGATTTTTCTATCCAAGCCTTTTATTCTTGCAGCGCATCCTATCAGCCATAACACGGGAGTGCCGGCTCCGATGATACTGTTCTCGACCCCAAGCATCAGGGTGGTGATATGGCTCTGTTGTGCCGCCACCGCTGCCCAGGCTGCAAAAATTGAAGACAGCCTGAAAGTCGTCAGCGAAACCCATCGCAGCGGCTAACAGTCCCAGCAAAAGGTCGATCAGTTGGCGCTGCAATAACAGCAGTTGCTGGAGGAGTATCGGCGCCTCAACAATAGTCTGGAGTACCAAACAGCTTATACCCGGGAGCTGGAGCAGCTGCAAGCGTCACAGGAGCAGCAACTTGCACAACTGCGCCAGCAAATAGACGGCGCACGCATTACGCAGCAGCGCATTGTGGCATTAATGCGCAGTATGTCCGAATAGAAACCCTGTGGGTACTGCTGCATCAAGAGATGACCGAGGCCGGCAAGATCGCCAGTTTTGTCACCGCAGTGGTGTCACCCCAGGGTTTGTCGAGCGAGCAACAGGTGGTTCGCGCTGGCACGCTCTCTGCCTATAACGACGCCGGCTTCCTGCGGTTTATTCCCGAAACAGCAGAACTGTTAGCGCTCAGCTGCCAACCGAGTGGCGCCGCGGAGAGTACCATCAAAAACTTTATCGCAGCCAGTACAGTGCCGACCACCACCATCATCGATCCGACCCGTAGCAACCTGTTAGGCATGATGGGTTACACCCCCAGCCTGCGTGAGCGAATCGACCAGGGTGGGCTCATTGGCAAGATCATTATGGCCCTGGGCGCAATCGGCCTGCTCATCACCTGCTGGCGCAGTCTGTCGCTGGCAATGGTCTACCTGCGTATTCGGCATCAATTGCGCAATATGTCAGCCCTGGCTACAGGCAACCCGCTGGGGCGGGTTATGCTGGCGGTGCAGCAGGTGCCTGGGAACGTAGAGGAGCTCCTGCAGCTGAAACTGGATGAAGCCATCCTGGCAGAAATTCCTGTGCTGGAACGCGGCACCGGCTTAATCAAGCTGCTGGCCGCCATATCGCCGTTGTTAGGACTACTGGGAACCTTCACCGGCATGATCCTCACCTTCCAGGCTATCAGCCGGTTCAGTACGGGAGACCCGAAATTGATGGCCGGAGGTATTTCGCAAGCCCTGGTCACCACGGTACTGGGTCTGGTGGTAGCGATTCCCTTGCTGTTCGGTCACAGTCTGGTTGCCACCCTGTCCCGCGCCATCATCCAGCGGCTCGGTGAGCAATGCGCAGGCATACTTGCCCGCGAGGCAGAACGCCAGGGTAGCGCCTGACATGTTACCCAGCATTGCCGAGCTGCCAATCCTGTACGACATTCGCGCCTTTATTGAACTTGGCGGGCCGGTGATCTGGGCTATCCTCGGTGCCTGCCTGCTGCTATGGCTGCTGATACTTGAGCGCTTCTGGTTCCTGAGAATCAGCTGGCCGCCACGGGCCCGGCGCCTGGCGGCCCAGTGGCAGGCCCGCAGCGATCACCCGTCATGGCGGGCTCACAAAATCCGCGAAGCCACCTTATCCGAGAGCAGCATGTCGCTGCACGCCTTGCTGCCGCAGATCCAGGTGCTGGTAGCATTGTGCCCTATGCTGGGATTGCTGGGCACGGTAAGCGGCATGATCGGGGTGCTCGATGTCATTGCCGCCAGTGGCAATGACGATGCCCAGGCAATGGCTCGGGCGTCTACAGCGCAACCATTCCAACCATGGCAGGACTGGTGGTAGCACTGACCGGTATTTATTTTGTGGTGCGGCTACGACAGCTTGCAGATAATCATATCGCCGTCTTGCTGACCGACTGACCCTGCATAGCGCAGACCTGGGCCATGTTACTGAGGTCGAACCGCGGTCTGTGGCCAGAGCACGCACCGCGACGACCATCAGGAACCTTCATCCATGAGCGTGAGACGCCACCAGACAGTACGTGACGAAACCGAACTCGACATAACGCCAATGCTCGACATCGTATTTATCATGTTGATATTTTTTATTGTTACAACCTCGTTCGTCCAAAGAGTCGGGGGTCAGTGTCAATACTCCCCAGGCCGAGACCGGCGCCCGGTAGACCCCCGTGCCATCCGTACCGTGGTAGCCAGCTTGCATGCCGACAAACCCGAGGGGGCAGTCATTATCCACGCTGACCAGGCGTCTACCACACGCATCTGGCAAGCGTGGCAACGGAGAAGCTGGAGCTTGCCGCTGACAACGCCGCGATCGTCAACATCAAGCAGGTACCGCCGCAGCGTTGGTACGCAGTTTCGCACCGTATGCCGCCGGCCGACATGGGCAACAGGCCCCTACCCTCGCCATTCGTTTAACCATCAAGCTGATCAAGCCGCGTTCTGCCAATGACCGCTCACATTATCGGCAACAATGGCCACTGACCCGGTGCAGCCATAGACTTTATCCTCGCCCTGCCGCTCCCGGCTACCCGCGCAGTGCGGGTCGTTATAAACTGCTGGTAAAAGAGGCCCTGCGCTGCACGTTTATCGAATACGAAGGGCCTCCCGACGGTATCGCCAATGCCTGGCAGGATCTGGTGCGAGACACCCTGGAGGCAGGCTACACCCCAAGCGGCGAAAGCAGAACCGTATTTGCGGCCGGCGGCGCTGCCGCCGCCGGTTCAGTTCGGCTTGAACTGCAGTTAGGCATTGAATGAGAGGCTAGCACAGGGCCTGAAGAGCCGGACATTTGCCGCTTGTTTGCCCCTCAAGCCCAGCTTGAAAAGCCCGGCATTGTGTTGGGAAAACCGCTGCAAGCCGCGAGTAATCGATCAATCCAAAACAGCCGCAGCCCTTCTGTCCTGCAATTCCCCGAGAAAATTACGGTTGTTTTCTTGTCGATCTTACACCTCAATCAGGGTATTCTGTGCGCCGTTTTGACGTGGGTTATCACATCACTCGATGATTTTATACATTTTGGATGTGCCCCATCATCAATTTAAAAATCAGGTTTGGATATTTCCCTATGAATCGTACGTTTGATTATATTGTTGTTGGAGCCGGCTCTGCGGGCTGTGTGATTGCTGCGCGTTTATCCGAAGACCCCAGCGTTTCTGTTTGCCTGCTGGAGGCAGGTGGTCCAGACAAGAGCGTGTTAATCCATGCGCCGATTGGTGTGGCCGCCATGATGCCCACCAAAATCAATAATTGGGCATTCGAGACCATTCCGCAAAAGGGCCTTAACGGACGCAAAGGCTATCAGCCGCGCGGCAAAACCCTCGGGGGAAGTTCGTCTACCAACGCGATGCTCTATGTCCGTGGTAACAAATGGGATTACGACAACTGGGCAGCCCAGGGCAATGATGGCTGGAGCTACGCCGACGTTTTACCGTACTTTAAGAAGTCCGAAGGGAATGAATATTTTACCGATGAATACCATGGCACTGACGGGCCATTGGTTGTATCCAATGCAAGCGACCCCAGCAACCTGAACGCCAGGTTTATTGAATCGTGCATTCAACACGGCATTGAACGTAATGACGATTACAACGGCGCCCTACAGGAAGGCTCGTTCATGTATCAGCGCACCATCAAAAATGGCGAACGCTGCAGTGCAGCCAAGGCTTTCATTACACCCAATATGGATCGCCCCAACCTGACAGTGATCACCCATGCATTAACAGAAAAGGTGATTATCAGGGATAAAAAGGCGGTGGGTGTACGCTACAGAAAGGACAAAGAAAGCATTGAGATTTTGTGTAAGCGCGAAGTTATTGTCAGTGGCGGCGCCTTCGGTTCGCCGCAGGTTTTAATGCTTTCCGGCATTGGGCCCGCCGACCACCTGCAAGAAAAGGGCATCGACGTCATCCATGATCTGCCTGGTGTTGGTCAAAACCTGCAGGATCATATCGACTACGTGCAAACCTACAAGGTAGCTGCGAAAGAAGAAACCTTCGGTCTTTCTCCGAGCGGTGGCTTGAAAATGATCCGCGCGATGTTCGAGTGGAAAAGCAAGCGAACCGGCAAGGTTACCAGCACCCTTGCAGAGTCGGGCGCTTTCTTCAAGACCACCGAGGATGCGGTTGCGCCCGACGCCCAGTTCGTATTTGTGGTGGGCATTGTTGATGACCATGCCCGTAAAGTGAACCTGGGCCATGGCTATAGCTGTCATATCACAGTGCTGCGCCCGGACAGCAAGGGTGAGGTGAAGCTGAACAGTAGCAATCCGGAAGACTGCATGGCGATTGATCCCAAATTCTTCGACGATAACAGGGACCTCGAACTCATAAAGCGCGCTGCGAAGAAAATGCAGAACGTTCTGGAAGGTAAGCCCTTTGACGGTATTCGCGGAAAAATGCTCTACAACGTGGACAACGGCAATGACGCGCAACTGGAGCAAGATATTCGCAACCGTGCAGACACCCAGTATCACCCCGTAGGCACCTGCAAGATGGGTACCGCTAATGATCCTATGGCGGTCGTGGATAGCGAGCTTAAAGTTTATGGCATAGACGGCTTGCGTGTCGCTGATGCCTCGATCATGCCGAAACTGGTTAGTGGCAATACCAATGCCCCAACCATTATGATTGGGGAAAAAGTCGCGGACATGATCAAGCAGTCAGCGACTGGCACCGAGTCTGTGCACAATCGGACCCCTGAAATGGCCTATTAAATATACGTATATGGTTCCCGCAGCAACGAAAAAAGTTTCCAGAAAAAATCGGGGCTGCGAGTATTTGTGATGGCCGTAAAGTTCCGCATTTTTGAACCGGCTCACCCACCAACACAAGAAAGCCGCTATCCCTCGGATCAGCGGCTTTTTAGAAATTTAAGCATTTAAGCAATGACGCAGCAGAAAATATCTGTTACCAGCTTCCTGAATACCCCTCTATCTGTGGTCAATGCAGCCAGACTCAGGAAAGCGGACAATGGCCACTGCATGGGGGATGCCCGCGGCAAATAAAACCTGCCCCCTTGGAACCAATCGGTAAGCGCGACTCTTCCCTATTCGTTACCTGATCTTGATTTTATAAATCGCAAATTTTTCAGTTGGTTCAATCGCCATTCTTTTTAGTCTTGCGTCTTAACCATTTTTCTTTCTTTTGGTTTAAAGTAATCATGACTATTTTTGCGTTCAATGATACAAAAATGCCAACACTTAGAAAGGTAAAGATAATGGTAAATACCTTTGAGTTATCAGTCGTTGGCACTAAATCACCATAACCGATCGTCGACATTGTCATCACCGAAAAATATAACGCATCGATCTTACTCCAAGCTTCAACACTTGAGTAAAAAAGAGTCGAACCAATTAATAGTGTTAATAGCAAAAATAATAGAATCCTAAATTCCTGGTCATCCTTTATTCCGCCAACAACCGCTCGTAATAGCTTAAATATATTTATGAAAAAGCTGAGCATGATTTCCCTGCAACGATATGTTAAAGCTCGTACCGGGAATTATACCTGATTCAACCAAGGCACCTCTGATCAATTCGGTAATGCTTCAGCGGAGCCGAATTAATCAGAGTTGCCCTAATGCCAACTTCAACGGCGGCGCTTTTCCGTCTCCTTTCATTCAAACAGTGCGAACAGGCTTTGTAATGAGGCGTGAAATGCCTCCAATTGCGCATGCGAGGCGAGTTTGATGCTGCAGACAAATCACGACCACTGTAAACGCACTTGAGAATTTTTAGTGTTGCCTGGGGCTGGTTGCTAACGGCGTTTCAGCAGTTGCCTTATCAGCTCACGCCAGCCGGCTGCAAACAAAGGCAGGCTGACAGGCTGTGCTTCATCCAGGTTTGGCAGGGGTGCCCCACTGGGATAATTGTGCGGCATTGGGTCGCTGCGCCCGGTGTCGGTTTGATCATGATCCAACAAAGCTTCCAGTATTTCTTCAATGGTTTCCGGGGGCAATTGCGACAATTGCTCCTCGTACCAGCGTTGCACTGCGTCAGCATCCGCGGCATCGATACCACCGTGTTTAGCTGCAAGTTCCGAAAAACATGGGCGGGAGTCGGCATCGTCAGCTCTCCTTAGCGCAACGCATCCAGTTCGTGGCTGGCCCTGGCGGCGGCGTCGAGCGTGTAATAACAGTAGTGTCCATCGCTGGGTTTGAACAATCGCCGGGGACCGCGTGGCAAGCGTTGGCCCTCGGGTAATACCGACATGCCACGTTTTTGATACCAGCCCAACAGGTGCTCGCCGCCACTAACGTCGGAATGCAAGCTGACTCTACCCCTTGCAACGTGGTTGAGGGAGTGAGTCACACTGATGTCCAGGGCTATGGTGCCGAGTCGTTTCGGCAGCTGGCTGCGCTGCAGGCGATAATCTTTAATGCTCAGTAGCGCTTCATCGGGCGCGGTGCTCAGGTACCAGGTAAAGGTACTACGTTTATTGTGATTGTCGAAGGCTCGGTCACGACCAAGCAACAACACTAATGCGCAGGGAATATATTGCCGGGTATCTTCGGCTACGATGCCGAGGGTATAGCCTACAGGTCGCTTCGATGTCGCCAACCCGAACAAGCGAGTGAGTGGCAAAAACAACATCCAGTTCCAATCGTTATCCACTCTTTTGGGATCACGGTCTATCACTGGCTGCACCTGGGAGTGCCACCAAAGTACATGGGACGGCTCCATTTTCGAAACCCTCAGGGCAACCTCACCGCCGCCACGGCTCGGCGCCTTGCTGACAAATTTAACTCCGGTGAAACGTCTTAGATCCATGGAAGACAGGTTTTCATCGTTAGCTGCCTCTAACTATGCTCGCCGCGATTTGTCATTATTGGTAAGACTGCAGTACACATAAACACTGCCTTCATTCCATTATGCTAACGGATTCCTGCAGCGTATGGAACCTTGAGGCAATAGCTCTGTGTGGATTTTTCGGTCGCTCTAATTCAACCCGATTTCTGTACCTGTAAGTTGTTTACCTTAGCAGCTAGGGTCGGCGGCAGCACGAAAAAATCTCCACGCTCAGCATAGTTGCCGTAAAATAGTGAGAGTATCTCCAGTGGCGTTATATTCGGCTCCGCCACCCGGCTTGTCCACCCTAAGTGAGAGCGTTTATGTCCAGGTTTTACCGCCACTCGGCCGGCGGGGCTCAAGGTTTACGGGGTCTGATAACTCCCCTCTTTATTGCTGCCAGCTTGTGGCTGACGCCAAGCGGGTGGCTGTCGCGGTCACGTCATTGGAACATTGGTCAGCGATCATGGCGAAACCGGATGAGGTGCGCAAACACCTCCCGGCTATCAGTTTTGACAAGCCTCCTATTGCCACAACTCGACTGCAGGTCTACTACGATGCCTATGGTCTGGATTTTGGTGATGCCTCCCATGTGTTTGGCACATTTAACTCAGGCGATTTCATTATCGCTGCCCATGCTTTTATCCCGCAGGCACCCCGGGGAACGGTGCTGCTGCTGCATGGATTTTTAGACCATGCCGGTACACTGGCAAACACCATGCAGCACCTTGTAGAACAGGACTACGCCGTAGCAACCTTCGACCTGCCGGGTCATGGCCTGTCCAGCGGGCGGCCCACTCACATCAACGATTTCGTAGAGTACGAACGCGCGCTCGACGATTTTATAGCTCTTATCGATGGCGACCTGCCACGACCCTACCATGCCGTCGCTCACAGCACCGGCGCCGCTATCCTGGTGTCCCGAATACTGTCGCAGCCCGACGAAGATAATTTTGGAAATATCGTGCTGGTTGCGCCGCTGGTGCGATCCGCACTCTGGTATCTATCAACGATCAGCGCTGACCTCATCGATAACATGGTCGAGAGCGTGCCCCGGATCTTTCGAGAGAACTCTTCAGATCCAGCGTTTCTGGAAGCGGTGCGTAGCGACCCCATGCAGCCGCGCCAGACATCTCTGGCCTGGGTTGAGGCCCTGGTCAACTGGAACCAGCGAATTGCAACGTATCCCCCAGCATGAAACCTGTCTTTATCATTCAGGGTAAAGAAGATGACGTGGTCGACTGGGACTACAATCTGGCTTTTTTACGCGACAAATTCCCCAACGCGACCATCGAAACTATTGAGGAGGGCAAGCATCAACTGCTGGGCGAAAGGGCTGAGATGCGGCGGCAGGTGTTTGCCTTCATCGACCGAGCTCTGGCATTCCAGCAGTGATGGCACGATGAGTCATGGGGTATATTCCGACTCGATACCGTCGTCTCATCCTACAGTTGCTTCTCCGGTGCAATCTTCATGAACCATGCGGTAAACCGCCTGCAGGCCGACGTTTGCGGCTCCCTGGTTTCTACAAGCTCTTTACCATCGATCGTCGCATGCCAGGTAATTTTATTGTTGTCTCCGAGCTGAAGCCGATAAGCCACAGCAGGAATGTTCTGGTCGGCGTTGTCAGTCAGATACTCAGCCATTTCAGGCGAGTCAATCAACAATCCCATCTCGGTATTGATATCGATAGAACGCCGGTCAAGATTCAGTGAACCGACAAAAACGCGCTTGCGGTCAATCAACATGCCCTTGGCATGCAGCGTCAAATGTGCCAACTCTGTTGTGCCGTCTTCGTTGACGATCTTAGCGGCATCAGCCCGGGCTTCCCATAACTCCACCCCAGCTTTAAGCATGCCCTTGCGGTAGGTCTTGTAGGATGAAAATGCCCGATGTGTGATTATTGGTGGCGAGAATTGTCGGTGACGATGACCACGCGAATACCCCTGGCCCGCAACTGTCTGATCAAGTCCATGCCCTTGTCACGGGGGATCAAGTACGGGGTGAATATATAGATCTCACTGTCGGCCTCCAACAACGCTTCGCGCATTGCGTTTACGATAATCTGCTGTTCCTCAGAAACATCTTCCAGAAGTTTGTCCGGTTTATCAGTCAGCAATTGGGCATCGGCGATGTAGGGATCTATCTCCTGGGCATACAACTTTTTTAATACTGGGGTACTAATGGAGTCAGCGTAAATAGAATCTCCGGCCTCTGCCATTTCTCTGGCCACCTGCTGACGCCTGGCCTCCAGTTTCTGCTGATCATTTTCCTTAAACAATGCGGCCATCGGCACTGCAAGCTTATGGTTCCAATAGGTGTCAAATTCTGCGGAAACCTCCTTCACTATCGGACCCACAGTGAGCATATCGAAATCCAGGAATTCGCCGGTCGTTTCAAGTTCAAATATTCGTCTGCAATGTTGCGGCCGCCGAGAACGGCCACCTGGTTATCCACTGTGAACGATTTGTTGTGCATGCGCCGGTTTGCGAGGGTGAAATTTCCAATGTAATTGAACGCATATAAGCCACGGCGTGAGATCGGGTTAAAGATACGCACTTCTATGTTCGGATGATCATCCAGCATCGCAAGATCCTCATCCTCGACCGAGGTAAAGATGTCGTCCAGCAGCAGCCTGACACGCACTCCCCGATCGGCGGCTTCAAGCAGCTTGCCCGCAACACCAGCCCGGCAGTGTCCGGCTTCATTCAAAGCACTGGCATCAATTCTGTATTCGCTGCAGACATGAGTCCCAACCGGGTACCGAATGCATCGAACCCCTCGGTCAACGGGTAGAAACCGTTGACGCTATCCGCTCCATCAAGCCATGTGGAACTCTGTTGGCCTCACGTCCGTCAACGGTATCGACCAGCGCTATCGACGGCTCTTTGGGTAATCCAAAGGTGCGCTGGCGCAGCCACCGATCACCCATAGAGCAATAAAAATGGCAACTGACTTCAACGGCACTGTCTTAAGCATCCTAATTAACCTTCTTGATCTTGTTCATGGGGATGTCTTATTAAAATAGGCCTGCTCCGGGCCATACAGCCGCAGGTAAACAAAGAAAGATTCGCCCTTGTTGGTCTGCACCCAGTTGTTCTCCTTAGCTCTGGGCGCGGTCGGCCCAAAATAGATATCAACCGAGCCATCCCTATTTTTTATCAGCCCCTCGGTGCGCGATGAACGGCCAGAGTTGTTACTTTCATTTCGGATGATCAGGCGGTTTTCAATATCGTAAACCGTGACAGACCAGAAGTTGGCCGCCGGCGGGTCAGGCTCAATGTGCAGTGTGTAACTGTTACCGCCCATCAGGGCGTTGCCCTCTGCATCGTAATAGCTACCCAGATAGGCAGAACCCTTGCCGGATGCGTGACACCATACCCGCGGACGTGGTGGTGGCTTCAAAGCCGTAGGAGCTGCGCTCATTCAACTGCGAATACGTCGGCAGATCGATATTCCGGGGTTCATGCCCGCCATGGCATCTTCCCAGCCGGAGTCTGTACCGTATAGCGAGGTTGGAAACATCAGTTTTGTTTTGTTGAAGCCAATCGCCTGAGCCATGGCCATACCCACGTCCAGGCCCTCCTGCAAAATTTCTTTTTGATAATCCGAAGGCCCAAATGGCTTGCCTTTCTGATACCGAGATCTTTCAGCCAGGCGTAGAAAAACAGTCGGTCCGGTCAGCCATCGGCTCGTTCTGCACATAGGCATTGACCAGCTCCCAGAAACGCATGTCCCGCGGTTGGGTGTTGAAGGCCGCGATGCTGTCGCCGGGCTTGGGTTCATACTTGATGAATCGGGTTGGAGGTGGCTTGGCGGCCTGGGACAATGCGTAAGCCTTTACCGCTGTTCTCAGCTTCTTCCGCTTCCGGGCCGATGGGAAGGGCGCGATAGTCAGCACCAGAAAAGTGTCGGACTGGATAATTTCACCTTTGAAGCCTTTCGGCTGCTCCTGCCCGGGGCCCAGCAGCAGCAGTTTCTCGGGCTTGCCCGAACCGATTTCCACGATCGGCTGCATCCGTCGCAATCCCCGTCGATCACGCTGGTAAATATCGCCGGCAGGGATCTCCAGCACTACAGGACCGGTTTTGGAAAGGTCGCTGATCCCGATGGTATAGGGCGTGGTCACATTGGCGGTCATAAACGGATAGACGCCTTCATAGCCGTCATACAGGCCTAAAAAGATATCTGTTGCACTGGCTTCCATATTGCTCAGCAACGCCGGATAAAGCTGATAGAAATTTATCATCGGCATTGCCCACGAAACCAGTTGGGTGGCGCGCTGCTGCAAGAATGCGACGATGCAGGAACTCAGCCGACGCTTTGCTAAGGGTCTGGCTCTCGATATTCAAGCTCGCCGACGTAGGTGTCCTGTTGCTCATTTGCCTGCACCAGCGATATGTTGCTGGTCGAGAGCAACACCCCGAGGGCAATCGCTGTGTAGGGATTGGCTTTCATATTATCTCCATTCTCGTTTTGCAGGGATTACGCCATGTCAACGCAACCGAGGCGCCCCCGACTTACTGCCAGGCTGGTAAGATCTAGCGAGTGGATGCTTGACACTGTCGGGCATAGAAAACCACGCTATGTTCCCCAAGCATAAGACCACAGAATCATTCGGGCATCCCTCGTATTGGGTAGTAAATGAGCGGGCTGTTGTTGCGCGATCATTAAGCAGCGAACACTTGGAACGGTCATGACTTGTACTTGCTCGGCCTGCACCATAGTTTCCAGCTATAGCACCGGGGATGCAAGGCGTGACAGATTGACACCAAAACGCCACCAGAAAGGCTTCTGCTCCAAAGCAGCGGGGTCGATGATCGTCGCATGGGCGAAGTCGGCCTCGAACATGGCTTCCATCTCGTTCCGAAGTCCTTATCGAAAATCAGCGAAGTGACCTCAAAAATGAGCCGGAACGAGCGGTTGTCGAAGTTCGGTGTGCCGACCGAAGAGACTGCGTCGTCAATCAGCATAACCTTTTCGTGCAGAAACCCCGGCTCATAGGAATAGAACTGTATCCCCAGGTCACGCAACTGATCGATGTAGTGGAACGCTGCCAGGTATACTGGCAGACTATCCGGCGTGCCAGTGGTAATGATGCGGACGTCCACGCCACGCAAAGCTGCCAGTTCAAGCGCTTTCATTACGGCTTCGTTGGGCACAAAGTACGGTGCCGATAGCCAGATACGGTGCTTAGCAGCATTCAGAGCGGTGACGAAAAACAGCGCGGCCGTCTCGAGTCGATGCGAGGGACCAAAGGGCACGATCATGGCGTTGACGTCGCTGTCATCCGCCGCTGTCGGCGTCCATGTCAGCGGCGGCAACTCCCGCGTTGCCCAATACCAGTCCCCCAGGATCACTGCCTGCAACTGCATAACAACCGGTCCCTCCAGACGCACATGCGTGTCGCGCCAGGGGCTGAATTTGGGATCTCGGCCCATGTACTCGTCGCCGACATTGTGGCCGCCCACCCAGCCAATCAACCCGTCCACCACCACCATTTTGCGATGATTGCGAAAGTTGAGCTGAAACCGATTGTTGGAACCCTGGGTTGGCTTGAACGAAGACACCTCGACACCGGCGGCGCGCAGCTTTTCGACATACGCTTGCGGCAAACCACCGCTGCCGATCTCATCGTACAGCACGTATACCCTTACGCCGGCTTGCGCGCGTTCTATCAAGGCGCTCTGCACTTGGCGACCCAGCTGGTCATCATGAAACATATAAACCAGGAACAGCACGTACTCCTGCGCCTGCGCGACACCCGCTAATAATGCTGTCAAAAGTCGCTTCACCGTTAATCAGCAGGTCCACCCGGTTGCCACGGGTCATCTCAAGCTTCACCAGATTGCGCACGGCAGCATAGTTTTCACGGAGCTCGCGAGGCGATACCTGCCATGGCTCGAGACCCCGCCGAAATTCGGCCAGCGATGTTTCGATTTCATCCTTGCGCTGTTCGAATGCCTGCAGGCCACCTTCGAACTTGCTACGCCCAAGCACCAGGTAAGCGGGCACCGCCACAAAGGGCATCGTCACCAGCGACACTGACCAGGCTACGGCTCCCGGCGCCGTTCGCGTCGTCATAATCGCGTGGATAGCTAAGACGATACCGGCAAGATAAAACGCCGACACAATGCCTGCAATCATTCCAGTTTTCCTTGATTTTTTCATAACTGTTCCAGCGTTGACTGTACGGCCCGAACAACCTGACCGCGTCGTCCGTGTTAGCGAGTCTTGGCCGGCTCTGGCATTGCATATTGGCTATCTATAATCGACATGTAGGGGCCGTAAAAGGGCGCAGCGACACGGAATTCCCTCATTTGTGCCCGTAGCCAGTTGTTCAACTGCAGCGGATTCTCAGGCTGGTCTTGATTGCTTGTCAGAGTTTCTTTCGCCACCTTCGAATCAGCAGCCATCGCGCCTTGAATAGCTAAGAACATCAGATACTGAATTGATAAGCAACAAAAAATTGTCGATACCATTTTTTTCTCATCAACTTGCATTCCCCGCAGCCATGGAGGCTGTGAAGATCCACAATCAGCCGGTTTTAATAAATCCAATATTTTGGTTGCATAAATTTCGACCATGGTGCGATATCCTCGAAATTTGCCCCCTAGTTTTGAGCTTGCCCTCTTCACGTGGATCCTTTTCGCTATTGAAGGTTGCAGAGAATGTTGGTTTTCCGGGATCCTAAAGTGCTGCAATTGCCCGCTAATGAAAAAGCCCACCAGCCAGCCGACAATTTGCGAACTGGTGGGCCACAAACTCTACTCCTTGAGGCTGATCGTCACTTTGTTGATCTTCGCCGTAAATTTGCTGCTTGCAACGTCGTAGTCCTCTGAGACAGGCGTTTCCAGATCCACTCCCACGCTGGCAGTCTCATCCGCGGAAAAGATTGCGAATTGAGTCGCTTCAACCTTGTCTGAGCCAACCGACTTGTCATTAATGTAGAGAGTTGCGGTACCACCAGCACCAGGCTTGTTACCGCCAGCGTATTTGAAGTCCAGCTTGATGGTCGCCTTGCCCTTAGGCAGCGTGGTAGTTGCCTTGGTCGTGTACATATCAATGCCAAGGTAGTTATAGGTGAAGATTGGCGTACCATCTTTCACATACAAGCTCCATCCACCAAAGCGCCCCCCCTGAGACACAATGACACCATTGGCTGGCGTGTCGTCGCTTTCCACACCAGCAAGGATCTCAAACGATACGCCCTTGATGTTGATGAAGTCATTCTCGAGCAATCCGGTCATTCCTTCATAAAGTGTCAGGCTTTTGCGCCCAAACATCAGGTCCGGCCGCCCGGCCACCCGGGGGTTAAACAGTTCCTGGCGCCGGTCGTCGAGAGGCAAGACCTGATATTTTGCTGCCTCAGCGAGAAACGCACCTTGCAGTTTTTCGAGAATTTCCGGATGCTCTTTAGCCACATTGGTGGACATGCTGAAGTCTTCAGCAACGTGATACAGCTCCCACGTGTCCTCTGTGAAGCGGTTCTCCACGACACCCCAGGGCTTGAGGTGAACCGTGCCGGCAAACCAACCATCGTAGTAAATGCCGCGGTTACCGAACATCTCAAAATACTGGATCTGATGCCGGTCAGGAGCGCCGGGGTTATCCCAGCTATAGACCATGCTGGTTCCCTCAATCTGTCGTTGCGGCGTGCCATTGACAACTCTGGGTTGTGGTAAGCCAATCGCCTCGAGGATGGTTGGAACGACATCAATCACGTGGTGCCACTGACTGCGTATCTCGCCCTGGGCTTTAATTCTGTCAGGCCAGTGGACAACCAACCCGTTGCGGGTACCACCGTAATTGGATGCTACCTGCTTGGTCCAGGTAAAGGGTGAATCGAACGCGACTGCCCATCCTGCCGACATATGCGGGTAAGTGCTCGGGCCGCCCCATTCGTCATAATAATTGAGCATAAACTCAACATCCGAGCCCTTGGGTTCGTTGTTAAAGTACGTCATCTCGTTGTAGAGACCGGTCATTCCACCTTCGGCACTGGTGCCGTTGTCACCAATGACGTAAAAAATCAGTGTGTTATCAAGCTCACCCATATCCTCAATGGCTTGAATGACCCGACCAGTCTCATAGTCAGTCATTTCCAAAAAGGCAGCAAATACCTCCGCTTGCCTGGCAAACAGTTTCTTCTCATTGGCCGACAGTTCATCCCAGTCTTTTATGTCGTCTGGCTTTTTTGCCAGCTTCGTACCTTTGGGGATAAGCCCCATCTTCTTCTGTTGCTCAAAGATGCGCTCACGAATGACATCCCAACCTTCATCAAAACGTCCTTGCTGTTTCTCAATATACGATTTGGGGACATGATGGGGGGCGTGCACTGCACCCGGGGCAAAGTAGGTGAAAAATGGCTTTTCAGGTGTCAATGCTTGCTGAAACCTAGTCCATTCGATCGCCTGTGTCGCCATATCATTTCATAAAAATGATAATCAGGGTCATCAGGTAGCTCGATACGATTTAGATTATGGAAAACGCGAGGTGCCCACTCGTCAGTCTCACCACCCGTGGAACCCGTCGATTTCATCGAAGCCCTGATAATGAGGCCAATATGTCCGTCGGACCTGAGGGACTGATCTCCCGCACTGCGGTCTCATGCCATTTGCCATAGGCTGCTGTGCTGTAACCATTTAACCGCAGCATGGTTCCAATGCCTGCCACGTCGTTCGGCAGCATCCCGGTTGCGCCGGGGAATGAGGTGGCCACCTCGGAGATCTTCGCCTGATTGGCTGAATAGTGGTTGCACAAGGTTCTCAGTGCCTGTCGGGTCGGCGAGCAAAGTCAGGTTGTGTGGAACTGGTTGTACATCAAGCCCTGATTGGCAGACTTGTATTCCAGATGAGGGGTTCCGATGAACACCACCCGTTCGCTTGCGCCACCGAAGCCAAGGTAGTCAGACCGAGGTGATCGACCAGGCGTTTCGAGCATCATCCTTCTCGCGCTGTCAACTGCGAACACAGGAGGTACCGTGAGCATCTCGTGCATCGAGCGTTGTAATCAGTCGATACCCAGGAGTCTTAATCGGTAGTTATTGTACGCTAGACTTCCGCCGCAGTCTGTGCTCGACACAGCAGCGGAAACGACGGCGCAAAAGCGCCCCGCTATTGTTTAATCCTGCGTCGTAAAGCCTTAAATCTGAGCTTTCCGTTATTTATCATCTTCATTTTCTATTTCCCCTACCCTGGTAAAATATTGACAAGCACGACACCGTCTGGATGTGATGCAAGAAGCAACCCGCAGCAGCAGGTTTTCTTCTTGCGCTAATTTACTGATGACCTTCCCAGCCCCTGAACAATTGCAGGAGGAGAGACCTTATCAATCAACCATATCCAGCACTTTGTCAAAATGCTTAAGTGCATTGTCAAAATCCCTTTCGGCCGCCGCATGGTCGCCGCTGTTGTTCTCTGAGGTACTTATTTTCCAGTTCGCTGTTTCCTTTGTCGACCACCTCAGTTCCCGCCTTCTCGTAGGCTTTTTATCCTCGGCCTTCGCAAAATTGTTTGCCGCATTGACAAAATAGTTATTACGCTTTACTCAGCTATCTCAACGCGCTATCAGCATTGCCCTTATTAAAGGCATTGCTCACTTTCTGCGCCTGCGAATAGCCTCGCGATCAATCAAACGCGGCTTTGCTTTGGTCAAAATTAATGCCTATATCCGACTTCTCCTCAAGAAGTTTTGTTACAGTCGCAAAATCCATAGCCAGATTGGGTAGCTCGGCCCACATGTATTGGATTCAGTACTGGACTCAGCAAGCTCAGTTTTGCAGGGCAGAAACTCCCAGTTTTCAAGTCACAAAACACATCGGAAATAGGTTGACATAGTACTGCGGGGCATAATGGCGTGTTGCCAGAGAGGACGCACATCTTCCACGCCACAATAAAATAACCCAATGCAGCTAGGATTGAAGGTGGCCGAGCAACAACAATGAGGGATTCGATGCTTGACCACTGAATATGGGATCTGTCGGCAAGGACGTGGGTATAAGCTTGCACCGGGTTTGCATATACAGGTAAATTCGTGCCCCGCTGCATTTGTGCTCCACCTTTGGCTGTAATCGGCAAGTGCAAATAATAAAGCTTACGTGTCGAGGAACCACACCGTGTGATTGTGATTTGATCATACAGTTTCACCTTCGAGATCGACCAATCTGCACTGCCTATGACTCCCTGAGGAACAGGCCACTGCGTATTTCCTAATCAGTGCAACTCTCCAATTCTCTGGCACAATGCCTTGCACAGTAATGCGATAGCTCGATGCCCCTCCAAGGGTCATGGGATCTTTTCCACCTTTTTTATTCACACCCCTGCCCGCCCCCTTCATTTTGTCTCGTATTGCGAAAGAAGCCTGATTTTTCAAATCAATATTATGTGTGAGAGAGCACCGTTCCGCTCCACGACAAAAGAGGAAACTCTCCAAAGTAAGTCCTCTCAACCATTCCAGTATGCACAGGTTAACCTTGCATCCGGACTCGCAAAAACAGTCAGAAAACAAGTAGTTGATGCTGCGAGAAGAAGTAACCGCTCGGCGCCGCGACAGCATCCCCATGGCTCGCGCTTTCTGAACAGCATGCCAACGACTTTTCACATGCAGCTTTTTCGTCAGATGTTGCTTGAGGTGATAATTCATCATGTACAGTGAAATAAACCAGTTGCGCTCCCAATTTCCTTTATATACCCGAACGCTTCTGGAGCTTCAGAATATCCAATCACAATTTTGCGTTTCAAGCCCTCGCTTTCCGATCGCCCACTGGTAGTGGCGGACCTGTGAATGATGGCGCGCTGCCATTCGTCGGTGCCGATATCATTTTCACCGAGAAGCTCTTCGCCGCTCAGTTGACTTGCAGCACATCCTCGACAAAAGCCTTGTGTTCCGGTGTCGTTTCAAGCTGGACCAGCTCGGATCCTGTGACCGCCTCACCGAGCTCGATCAAGAAGGTTTGACCCCAGTTGCCAGGGCGCCAGCCAATGCTGACATCGGCATCACTCAATCCACACAGGGCTTCGGCCTGCACGGCTCACCACGTAGAGCGCCACCGCCCGCAACAGCCAGATTTAAATTTTCCTGACAATAATCCCTCAATGCCGAGGCGTTGCGCAAACGATTCCTCAGTGAGCTGTGCCAGCCCCTCCTCGATATCATCAGCCCTCACCGCCCATGACCAGACGCCCTCGCCTGGGTGGAATGAAAAGGTAATATAACAAAGATCATGGGTTAAAGACCAGCTGGCCTGCGGCACAGCTGCTCAAATCAACTGCAGTCCGATGTTGCCGACAATGGATATTGTTGAGCCAAAGCCATTGCCGTGGGGCAGTGGCTGTTCCGATCCACCAGCATCGACGACTTCATAATTTCACACGAATTGATCCAGCACAATCCATTATGTGGCGGCCTGCTGACGCCGCCAAGCAGCTCCAGAGCAAACTACGCTCCCGGCTGACACATCAGCCCAGACGCAACATTCTTTCCAGTATATTGATATGTACTTCAGCATCAGCGAAGTGGAGCCAGGGCAGTGTCGGAAACACACAACGATTGAAATCCTGCGGCCCATTCAAATCGGTCGCCGAGCCGACGACATTCGCCATGCTGTGTAAAGCGATTTCACGAGACGCATCAGCAGAACAGCCGCGGTGTTGTCGCCGTCGAGGTTTTTACGAACAGATAACAAAGATTGGCTGCCGCCCGATCAGCCTGACCAAATAGAGAGTGCCAGCGGCACGGCCTGCTGCAAGACATTCTTCACCAAAAACTGCAGCGCCTTCTGAGTACTTACCAGTGGTGAGGGGTTACCAACAATCCGTGGCTCCAGACCTCGCCGGCCATCATACCGCCGCCGCCGCCGACCGGCCATCCATCGCCTCACGCGCGTCGAGCTTTCGGCTCCATCCACGTCACCCCCCGAGAATCCCAGCCAGCCCCGCACCAGAAAAACTCAACTCTCCAGCCAGTTCATCAGAAGCAACCTAACCATCCTCCCACTGCTCCACTCGTCCTAAACTCTCCTCTTCCAGCTCGGTGCTCAAGCTTCCGAAATGCCCAAGTCCCAGGCCTGCCGCAATTCTGCATCTAGACACGCCACAGCCAGACCGCCTCCCGCGAGCAGATCGCGTCCGGCGATCGACGATTCAAGCCAAACAGTTAGACCCCGGATCTGTTGGACGCAGGTTTCTTTTCAGCAATGACATCCACCACACAACCACTTTCGTCGGCTCCAATGTGGTGCGTGACTTCCTCGTCGGGTCCGCCCATCGCTTTCTAAACCAGTTAGCCCGCGCGCAGGTGAATATCTCAAATCATGTCCTGGGTCACGAGCCAAGCTGCAGTTAAAAGTGCAGCGTAAACTGAGACCAGATGATGATATCAATACCACTGCCCATTAAGAGTCGAGTAGAGTAGGCAAACAGGTAGAGGCACGAAGAAAGACTCCCCTTATGAAGGCAGGAGAAGCACCATTGAGCTCCGAGCTCGCTGCTGAACGGCCTGAAAAACAGACTCCGTCAGCAACTATGCTCACCACCATCCCAGGGTCGAGGACTTGAGAAAACGATGTTTGACATCCGTCGCCAGACCTGCGAGAGCCTCTTGCAACATGGGATCCTGCGTCTCCGGTCTTCCCCCGCTCCAAGTTTTCCAGGGCGCGCTGAGTCAGGGTCTGCCAAGCGCTTAATACATTAGCGCCCACCAAGCGCAGGCCCACCGGCCGCTCCTTCGATTTCTTCTTCCAGACATGCCGATGCTTTTTCTCTCGACGCGAATGTAGACAGCCGCCCCGATAAACACCGCCGTTTCGCTTGTGCTGATACGTAATCCTGCGCCCGGATTTTGACACACCACTGCGTTTTAGCAGCTCGTAACCGACTACGAGGTTGGGTATGGACGCCGCCGCCTGGAAATGATGATTAAAAATCCATGCCATCAGGCGGGTGCGCCTGAGCCGGCAGCGACGGCGATTTCAGTAATCTGCGGATTGCTGGCCAGACGATCAAAGTGCGTCCAGAGCGACGACGAGGGTCTGAAGCAGTTTGTCGAGGCCGTTTTCCAGGTTGGCCGCTAAAACCTGGACTGGCGCCAGCTCCGCGGCCTGCAGCGATTCGTTCAGGGATTGCAGTGCCCCTTCGCTGCTGCTGGATGCCTGCGCTCGGATCGGCCAAAAACTGCCGCACATCGCTATCTGTTTTATCCAGAGACAGCCACATGGATTGTCGATCAATGCCGCCCAGCCATTCGCTCACCGCCACTTTTACCATAACCTGCAGGCGCGGATATTACGGTAAGCGGCACATTGGTCGCCTGATCCAGCAGCTCAATAAGCGTCCACGTGACACGCAACCAGCCGGTAGCGATGCTGGATACAACTTGGTGCGCAGCAGGGGCTGCATGTCCAATGGGGTCGTCATAGGTTCCGTTACTATTATTCAGGGTTATTGTTGCCGCCGTTGGTGTTTCCCATCAACCGGTAAACGCCATTTTTCGTTTTCGGAACGCCCTCTTGGCGAGTTAGCCGACTCTAATCAGGTGTGCGTCCAAGGCCCTTGAATTTACTTTGATTATTGTTCAAGGCAGGCCTGATTCAATCTTTAGCATACCTACGATAGACACCGTAAACAAACAGGCGATCTCGCAGTTTGCCTTGTTGCCGGCCACTGGCATATCCAGTCTAGATGAGCGTCGTGGGTGTCGGCATTCAGGTCGCCAAGCGTCTTCCGCAAAAAAACAGCACGCATCTTTGCGCTTGGATACGGGCACCCCTGCACGTGGGCGCTTGCTTAGCAAATATTTCTATAATCCAGATATCGGCAGCAGGTACCCTAACGGCGATTTTAACGACCCGACCTGGTAATCCATCGTGCAAGTATTGTTACCCGCCGTGCTGTGCAGCCTGCTATTTTTGGGCGCCTGCAGCAATGGCGACGACGATGATTCCGCAGACCCTCGATCCCTACGCCGGCTATACCAGCGAACAATACGAGGGCCAGCAAAACTGGCTGTGCCACCCCAACATGGCAGATGCAGACAATGTCTGCGCCAGTGACATTGCCGCAAGCATTGTATTTGCCGATGGCACCACGCAACTGGAACTATCGCCAGAGGCAATCGACGCGCCGGTAGATTGCTTCTATGTATATCCAACAGTGAGTAGCGACGCCGGCGGCAACTCCAACCTGGTGGCCGACAACGAGATCCGTACCACCATTCTCCAGGCCGCGCGCTATCGCTCGGTGTGCAAACTATATGCCCCGCTCTATCGACAGGTTACTGTGGCCGGGTTATCCAGCTCGGACGGCGACTTTGCGCTGGCCTATGGCGATGTACTTGATGCCTTCAAGCAGTTTGTTGCCCGGGGCGATGGCCGTGGCTTTATGTTGGTGGGCCGCTCCCAGGGTACTGCACACCTGATGAGCCTGATCGCCCAGGAGATTGAAAACCAGCCCTGGTTGGCTGAACGTATGATTGCAGCGCACCTTATCGGTATTTCGGTAGCTGTGCCCAACGATGCCGAGGTGGGCGGTACATTCCAGTCTACCCCCGCCTGCACTGTAGAAAACGACATTCATTGCTTTGTTAAAACGTCAGCTTTCGCCAGAGTGTTCCCCCCGAGGAGTCCAATGCCGTATTTGGCTTTACCGACAGCCCTGATACACGCGCGGTGTGTACCAACCCCATCCAGTTGGGCGGCGGTCACCTGTTACTGGATTCGTACTTCTCGCCCAGCGATACATTCCCCTACGCCGACCAGGCCCGCAACCGGGCGATTACCACTCCGCTGGTAAAAACCCCCTGCCTGGTGCTGGACGAATGCATTGAGCAGGCGCAGGACAGCGCCCGCTTCCTGTCGATCAGTGTAGACTCCGACCCGGATGATCCGCGGGCCGATGATATTGGCGGTGATTTTCTTCCCGGGTGGGGTTTACACCTCGTTGATATCAATCTCGCACAGGGCGATTTGCTGAATCTTGCCCATATTCAGATGGATACCCTGGCTGGCCACGCAACCCTGATCCAAGGAGCATAAATAGCCTTACTATCTGCTGGCCTGCTCCGCGTTTTCCATAGCTAGTTCATACATGGAGTGCATCGGGCCGCATGCAAATTAAAAGTGATGACTGCGGGCCAGCCCCCCGATAAGTACAACTACCACGCGAAGAACGGAGGATATTTCACCAGAATAATGGCATAATGCCGACCCTTCGATTGTGGCTACTCCGCCTTTCCCCCGAACAATAGCTAACGCCCTTGGGCCAGGAAGTCTCTTGAACATCGTAAAAATTGCTTTTAGCGCCGTTCTTTCTCCATTGCTCTTTGCGTGCAGCCATCCGCTTGAAATTATTGGCGAGGGCGACGTGCTCTCGGCAACGGGAGAGCGCAATTGCTACCTCGCAGATTTTCAAGCCGGCAAGGACAACTGCCGCAAGAACCTGGTCATGAGCGCCTATCAAGAGACCTATTATGGAGTTGCACACAAGGGCTGGGAATTTTCGCATTGGCAGAATTACTGCACCGATGCCACTAACAACGAATGCAGCTTCAATATTCCCGCCGACGCGGTCGAAAAAAATGTGGGGGCAACTTTACCGCCCCTGGTCGCAGTATTCAATAAAACCCAGGCCGTAACGCCCGTTCCGACGCCAGTGGCGCTCTACAGCTATAGCATTGATAGCATCGGTAATTTAGTCCGACCCCAATTGCTGGAAGGCGCCTCACTGGAGCGTAAAACGGTCTATTTTGGCTATCGCGATAGCTATTCAGGCATCCGCTTTTCGTGCTGTAAGCTTGTCGGCGGCAATGAAGCTCATTCGCTTGCATTCAATGCCAGCCGCAGCCCCAGAGTGATGAAAGTCGACCTCGGCGCACTGCCCCTGGACAAGGGCTTGTCGCGCGCGCTGGAGGCAGAGCTGACCACCGCCGATGGCCGCAGTCTTCGGCACAGCAGTAGCTGGCAACTGCAGGCATTATCGGCAAGCGCTCTTTATTTTGATGACGGCGCCCCCATAACGTCGATTACAGCATCCAGAACGGCGTTAATGTCAGCAATGGCACCCGGCTGAATGTGTTGCCCGGCGCTAATATCACCTCGACAGACCCGTATTATTCGTTCCGTAATCGCGGCGGCGTTACTCATGTGAATGGCGGCTCAGTAAGCCAGATATACAGCTACGGCCAGATGACCATGGAAGCCGGTTTCGTTGGTAAGGTGTTCACCGATGTAGGCTCAAGCCTGGTCATCAATGGCGGCAGCGTCAGTTCTATTATTGCCTGGGGGACTACCGTGACGATCAGGGCCGGCAAGTTTGGTGGCCTCTACTCTGAAGAGAATTCCAGAGTCAGCATTGCCGGCGGATCCTTCGGTCGCCAGGTAAATACTGTCTCAGGCAGCTATGAAATCACCGGTGGAACCTTTGTGGGTGGCCTGCGTATTGACGACCCCAGCGCATCGATGGTGGTCAAAGGTGGCAAATATTCAGCAGGATTTTTCTATAGCCACAACGCCTCGACCAATTTTACGTTCCACGGCGATTGACCATGACCAAGCCGGTTTATGTGCAGGGAAATCAGTATGAATCGACTATCCGTGGTACGCTTTTGGACGGGTCTTCATTGACCCAAACCATAACTTGCTTCGAGCAGCAGCGCGACGCCGCCAATGCCTGCGACGGAGTGCGCATTGTCAGGGCCTCGCGCTAGTTAGGCTGCCGCACATTTACCCCGCGGTCCGGGGGCAGGCGTCTGCGAGTCTAATGGCTGGAGGGGCGCATAGCGCAACAGCTATCCCTAATGGGGTTTACGTTGCCAAGCCGACCGCTCACTGGTGCATTCCCGTACGCACTGCCCGCAACCACTTTTAAGCCAAAAGGTATGACAAGCGGCGGCCAGAAAACCTCACTCTAACGCTTGCCTAAGATTGTCGCCGGGCAATATTCTATGGCACGTAAAAGAGTATTTGGGCGAAGCGCTCAAGCCATGCCGGTTTGGGCGTGTAAGCAGGAGCCGAGTTCCGGTGATACACCCGAACACCAGAGTGAAACATTTTGGCAAGCATCGCGGCAGCGGTATAGTCGCCACTCGTTTTATCCCGGCCGGCACTCTGGTTTGGATACCCGGTACGAGCGATGAAATACTGAGTTACGCCCAGGTGTCCGCCCTCTCGCCAGAACGCAAGGCATACCTTGCAGATTACGCCTACCTGACGAATGCCGGGACCTATATGGTTTCCAGCGATAGTGCGCGTTTCGTCAATCACTCCTGTAATGCCAACAGCCTGACTATCGCCGGACCCGAAGTGAGTATAGCGATACGAGATATCGCTATAAACGAGGAGCTTTCAGAAGATTACGGCCTCTATTATGCTAATGGCGGCTTCGAAAACTGCATCTGCGGCGTGAATACTGTCGCGGGTATATCGCCAGTACTGACATCGACAGGTATGGCGAGGAGTGGGATAAAAGCATTGCCGCAGCACTCGGCCACTTGCGTCAGGTCGAGCAAACTTTGTGGGGCCATCTCAGCGCTGGATTGCAAAAAACGCTGTTGCAGTACATCGCCAACCCACAGTGCATTCCCTCCTGCAAAGCACTTCAGGTTCCTGCCACACAATTACGAAGGGCGGCGGAGCTTTTGTGGCCGTCAGCACCCGCAAGCTAGTATTCGCGGACCTTTGGATAGCACTGCAAAGCCACGCTGCACTGCTGACCCCAGGCTCAATACTACCCGGGCCAAAAGGTTTTGAGGTATCCGCCGATAACCGATATAGTCCCCGTCAAGCTCACAACAGCCCCGGCAATGACCCAAACACAACGCGAGAAAACCGCCATGAAACATCGAGCCATGACAGTGCTATTGTGCCTTGGGTCCCCCTTCAGCTGGGCTGCTACCAGCGACGATTTAGAATCCAGCTTTCCCTATGAAACCGGCAGCTATGCCCCTGTTCCGGGGGCTTATGAAGAGCGTTGGTCAGACTTTCTCCCCATCTTTGGTCGCGATGCCCGCGAGCGCGGCTATGTGCTGCCGCGGCCCTTCGGAATTTCACTGGGTTATATGGGGCAAAACCAGCCTTTCGACGTTAATGGGCTGGAAGTTGAGGGGATCGACGTCAAGAGCTCCGGGCTAGCCGTGGTCGATGAAGTCGACAACCAGGAAGATACGGTTACCCTGCGTTTTGATGCATGGATTTTCCCCTTCCTCAATGTTTACGGGATACTCGGTAAAACCGATGGCAAGGCCGATGGGCCGTTGCGGGTAGACCCCAGTGTGGTGCTTGGCAATACTTGCCGACTGCCGCAGGTTGACTGTAGCCCAATAAACACCAGTTTCAATATCGACTATACCGGCAATGTTGGTGGGGGAGGAGTGACTATTGCAGGCGGCTACAAGAGTTTCTTCGGCATGGTCGACAGCAACTACACCGTGACCGATCTCGATATTTCCAGTACCGATGCCACCGCCTGGGTGACCTCAGCCCGGATAGGCTGGAACGGCAAATTAGGCGGTTTTACAGGTGCATTCTGGGTTGGCACCATGTATCAGGACATCAACCAGACACTCGACCTCGAAGTTGCGGTACCCCCGGAATTTGGTATTTCTTGGCCGAACGTTTATCGAAGTGTCAGTAGAAGAGTCTACCCAGTCGCCATGGAACGGCCTGCTGGGGGGACGCTGGGAGATCGGCAAGGGGTTTGAGATGCTTGCGGAATTCGGTTTCGGCCCACGTCGCAGCAATATGCTCAACCTGACCTATCGCTTCTAGTGATGTACTGCGCCGTAAATGCCAACGCAGCACGATAATGCACTGCAATACCAGCGCTCGCATGGGCGCCTCGCCATTCACGCCTATACCGGCTGATTCTGCTGGCACGCTATACATATTTTCAGCGGCTTGCGTGCTCTGACTGCGCCAGGCGATCCCGTAAAATAATCCCGAGGCGGTCATTCAAGTTCAGCATCACAACAAATAGAAAAGCTGTGGTGCCGAGCATTTCCAGTGTTTCTTCCGTCAGTTGCAACAAGTGTACGGCATCTTCATTCTGCAGCCATACCAGGTCCATGCCCTCTACGAAATCCAGGGAAACAGCCACCCCAAAGCAAGCAAACGCCAGAAAAACCCAGCCTCGATTAGCTGGCGCCACTGCCTGCCATAAAAACCAGAGCAGATAACAACCGTAGGCCATAAAAAAGGGGGCAATGAATATTTGCCAGCCCCAGGAAGGGAACCAGGAATCGAGTGATACCTCGGCAATTTTTTCGTATTTGACTCTTACAGCGGTTCCCAGGCGCTCATGGAGTTTGGCGGCATCATCGACAGAGATGTAAAGGAAGAATAGCGCCATTAACGCCCAGCCCAGGGCTATAGCTTTGCCATCATGCTTGCTGGAATGCATAAAAACCGCCGTGGCAAACAGACCGGTGAATAATGCAATGTTGGAGGATAACCAGGTACCGACACTTGCTTCACTCGAGATATCGAAGGAGCGGGCGACGATCCGACTCGGAAACCAACCCTGGAAGAACAAGAAATAGTCGGCGGCCGCTACTGCAATCACCAAACCGACACACAGCAAAGCGATTCTTCGAGCATAGAATTCGCCGTTCAATTCTATTGCCCCTCGGGCTGGCAAAGGAATGTCGCTACTGTTGCGGGGGATTGTTGCCTTTGTTTGAATATGCATTGGTACTGCCACACAGCCGTAGTAAAATTTGGTCTTATTAATTTCAGACATAATGGGTTTTTTATTTGCTCGATGCAATGCCAGTATCGGACACTGACGCTGGCGCTTACATTTCAGCATCATGAGCTACAACCGCCAACTCCGCTTTGGAAAGGAGGCTAAATGATTTTTATATGGACATATCGCTTCGAGCAAACTGTCGTCAGCGCCGGTGACACACCATGAGGGGGTCGCATTGGCTCCAGGCCGGCGGCAATGGACTTCCCCTGATACCTATTGTCCTGTGTGTGTTGCTGTTTATCCTTGAGGTAGAAATTGTAGAGATAACGCTGCGCAACTATTACGACCTAAGCTCCTTACGCAGCTCGGTTTGGGCGCCGGTTGTGGGCAAGCAGCTATATTTTTTTAACTTCGTGGTCGCGTTTCCAGCGATTTTGCTACTGCTGCTATGGCCGAGATTGCGTGATCATGCGGCGCAATTCAGGGGCCTGTCGATGGGCCATTCCCGCATGCGCCCTTTGGCATTGCAACTCGTCGCCTATGCAGCCTTTGCCACACTCACCTATGTGCTGTCGGTGGCACCGGAAACCTTTGGAGCCTACCTGTACTCGCTGGCTTTTCCAGCTTGGGTATTCTGCCTGATGGCAACTGCTCTGTTGGCACTACTGGTACTTGCTCCCCCGGCGTTCTGGATGGCTTTCATCAAGCGGGAAAAGGGCTCCTTAGCCATCGCGGTAGCCGGGGCCTTGGGGGCCAACTTTATGGCCGAGAGCCTGCCCCATGTCGCGCCGGTACTGGCGGAAGGTGCCCTGCACGGAGCGGGCTGGCTGCTGGGCTTGTTCTACGATCCGATCATATTCGATGTGGGCCAAAGAATTGTTGGAACCAATGATTTTTCGGTAACGGTAAGCAACGACTGCGCAGGTTACGAAGGCATTGCGCTTATTTCGATATTTGCTACGGCTTATCTCTGGCTGTTCAGGGCTGACTTCAGGTTCCCCCAGGCCCTGTTGGTCATACCCATTGGCATCTGCGTGATCTGGGCTTTTAATGTTGTGCGAATCGCCGTCTTGATCGCCATTGGCGACGCCATCTCCCCTGCCCTGGCGCTGGCCGGCTTCCACTCCAACGCCGGCTGGATCGCCTTTATTGCCGTATCATTGCTACTGCTGGCGCTGTTGCACCGGGTTCCCTTGTTGTCACGACAACCTGAAACCGACTCTGGCGCTGCTATCGTCGGCAGCAGCGATCGAGTACGTACGGCAGACGCATTGCTGGTACCATTTCTCACTTTACTCGGTTCGGCTCTGCTGCTGGGGGCGTTAACCGCCGATTTCGATTGGGGCTACCCTCTCAAGGTTTTAGCCACCGGCGCCGTGCTGGGATATTTCTGGAGGGTGTACCGGTTCAGCGATTACACGTTCGACGTCGTTGCACCCCTGATAGGCGTGGCGGTTTTTATCCTCTGGATGTTTCTGGTTCAGCCATCGAATGAGGCAACGCTGCGCTTCGAAGTACAGATCGCCACTATGCCATCGGCGCTGGCATTTATCTGGCTGGCGTTCAGGGTTGTGGGCTCAGTGATTACAGTGCCCCTGGCTGAAGAGCTGGCCTTCAGAGGATACTTGCTATCCAGGCTCAGCGGGTGCAGCCCGTCGGTAAATGCCCTATTACCGTTCAAGCTTTTTGCTGTGCTTGCATCATCCGCTCTATTTGGGATCATACATACCGATTGGTTAGCCGGAACCCTGGCGGGGCTTGCTTATGCCGGGGCGCGTTATCGAAGAGGCCAGACCGGTGACGCAATCGTCGCGCACATGACGACCAACGGCCTGCTTAGCGGCTACGTATTATGGAGCGGCCAGTGGTCTTACTGGTAGCTTTAGTTATGCTTGACAAAATTACCAACTAACCGTCGCGTCAAACTCGAGCAAGTTAAGACGCGCAAACGCCTGCATAGACGCCCTTACGGGCGCGCACGCCCAAGCGTCACCTTAGCGAATTTGCGGTCAGGTGCGGGCAGTGCACATACACTGCCCGGGCAACAAACTGCTAGTCGCGATTGCTGCGCTCGCGAACCAGTGCACTTAAACCCAGCACCAATCCCAAGCCCATAACCGCAGCACCAGCGTCCAACTCCGGTACCGACGCACTACTGCTGTTGCTGCCGCCGCGGTCATGAGAACCGCCAGCAGACGCCATCGGGCTTGCAACAAGAACTGCCGTAAAAACTAACGCAAATAAACTTTTCATAATCTTTTCCCACCTGGTTGCAGTATTAAATATCTTATATCTCTGTGGTCAGTTATTGCCTAACCACTACCTTCCTTGGCACTCCCATTGAGCTGCCAGTACTTATATTCCATGCAATAAACGTGCTCATTTATGCAAGGCATTGTTTTTGATAATTATTTCCACTTTTACTTGCTAAAACTGGCAATTTAGCTGGCTTTATTGTAAAGAAATTCGACAGTTTTGACAGCATAACCCGGTAAAGTATGGCCTCGACTCGTCAAAAAGGCCCTGCAGGCCCTATATTCACCATACTTGTCGTTTAAGTGTCAGTGATTGTCAAATAATTCGACACATCCGGAGCAGTTAAAAGGCAGCAACCAGCCTCAAGCCGTTGCCCCGCCCGGGCATTTAATATCATCGCCGGGCCTGGACGTGCCGGCTGGCTATGACCTTAGGATCTTCCTCGCCATAGCTTGCGGATCAACTTGTCTGATTCAATCGCGATAAAACTGGGGAAGAAGCACAACAGAATTAACGGCCACCAATCCGCCGGGAACGACGCGGTGCGAAACAGCGCGGCGGCCTCCGGCCACAGGGTCGGAATAAAGCGAATAAGGACGCTAAGAACGATGCCACCCAGCAACCAGGGGTTGGACAGTGGGTTGAGGGTGAACACCGAGCCGAAAATAGAACGGGCCGAAACCACGTAGCCAAAGTGCGCCAAAAGTATGCCCCAGAAAGCCGCGGTCTGGGCCTGGGTCAGCAATAGTTCATCGACAACGACACCATTCACTAGCGCAGGTGCGCCAAAGTGGTAGTAAAGGAGAAAGCCGGGCACCGCAATCGCCAAGCCCATGATAATCACGCGCTGCAGGAACAGGGCATTGATGATCCGCGTCTCGGGCTCCCGGGGTGGCTGTCGCAGCAAGCCATCTTCTTTGGGTTCCATCATCAGTGGCATCGTGAGCAGAACGGAGTCGAGCAGGTTGATCCACAGAATCTGCACCGGCTCCAGCACGAAACGGGTAGCGAACAGCGGCACCGATGCTGCGAGAAAAATGGCACCCATAATCAGCAACGCCTGGGCCGCGTTGGTCGGCAATGTGTAGAGAATGGCCTTTTGCAGGTTATTCCAGGCGTGACGCCCCTCCTCCACCGCCGCGACGATGGTGGCAAAATTGTCGTCAGCCAGAACCATATCCGAGGCCTCTTTCGCCACCTCGGTACCACTGATACCCATAGCGATGCCAATGTCAGCGGCCTTCAGGGCCGGGGCGTCATTGACACCATCTCCGGTCATTGCGACCACGTGGCCATTGGCCTGAAACGCCTCTGCGATGGCTTTTTTGTGCTCTGGAGCCACCCGGGCGAATACCGACACTTTTTCGGCCAACGTGCGTAGTGCTTTTTCATCCAACTGGCTAAGCTGGACCCCGGTTTCAACCTCGTCTGCCTCAATGCCGAGCTGGCGTGCCACTGCCTGGGCTGTGTCGGGGTGGTCACCGGTAATCATAACCGTGCGGATTCCCGCTTCTCGACACTGGCCAATAGCCTCGATAGCGGATTTCTTGGGGGGGTCGATCATCCCCTGCAACCCGGCAAAGCTCATGTCGCGAAGGTCTTCATCGCACAGGCCACGCTGGTCCCGCGGCACTGGCTTGACCGCGAAGCCGAGGGTGCGCAGTGCAGAGCGGGCAAAAGATTTGCGCTTGCTGCAGGGCGACGGTCGTGTTCAAAGGCTCGGGGCTGGCCGCTGGCATCAAGCTCGGTAGTGCACATCTGCACGATCACCTCGGGAGCGCCCTTGACCAGGATCAGTCGCTGATCACCATCATCGACCAACACCGCCATATATTTCGACGATGAATCGAAAGGAATGTCCACCAGCCGTTGCACACCATCGGCCACCAGTTCGGCCTTGGCGCCGGATATTCGCAGTGCCAGCTCGGTCGGATCACCGGTACCACCCTCACCGCTTAGATGAGCGTTATTGCAGTGGAAGCCGCAGCTCGAGCAATTGCATCAAAGCAGGTTGATCCTGCGGTGTCGACGGGCACGCCATCAAGTCGGAAGTGACCCGCGATAGCGTACCCGGTGCCACTGACTTCAAAGGTTTGGCCACTGGCAAACACCCGGGTCACGGTCATCCGATTTTCGGTGAGAGTACCTGTTTTGTCAGAGCAGATCACGGAGGTGGCGCCCAGTGTTTCCGCCGCAGGAAGTTTCCGGATCAGGGCCTTGCGCCCTGCCATCACCACCCCGGACAAGGCCAGGATTGAAGTCACAAGAGCAGGCAGCATTTCCGGAATGGCGGCAACGACCAGCGAGACCGCACCCAAAAAGCTATAGGATATGTCGTAACCAAGGTAAACGCCGTAGGCAAAGTTAAAGGAACCGACGATCAGGATCGCGATGATCAGGCTTTTGACGAATTCCTTCATCTTGCGCTGCAAGGGAGTCAGGCCGGGCTGAGCCGCTTTCACCATATCGGCGATCTGGCCAAAGATCGTGTTGCGACCGGTTTCCACCACAATTGCCCGCGCGGTGCCCTGGGTAAGGTAGGTGCCCGAGAAGCCCGTATTGGTCTGGTCGCCCGGCACAAGGTCGGTGCCCGCCAACCCTTCGACCTGTTTCTTTACCGGCACCGATTCTCCCGGTCAGGGACGACTCATCGACGTGAATGTTGCTGACGTCAATAAAGCGCACATCGGCGGGTATTTTGTCGCCGCCTTCCAGCACTACGATGTCACCCGGCACCAGTTGTCGCGCCGGAATCCTGCGCTGGTTCGATTCCCTCAGCACCAGGCACTCCTGCACCATCATGCTGCGCAGGGCCTCCAGTGCGCCCTCCGCCTTGCCTTCCTGGAAAAATCCCAGTACTGAGTTGAGCAGCACGACACTGGCAATCACGATGGTGTCGGGCAGCATGTGACTGCCCAGGGCTGTCAGGATTGCGGTGACCACAGCCGTGATCAGCAGGATGATAACCATGGGGTCGTTGAACTGCCGCAAAAAGCGCATCCAGGCCGGAGTTTTCTTGAACTCTATTTCGTTGGGGCCGTATTGCTCTAGTCGGGTCGCTGCGACGGCTTCGCTCAGCCCCCCTGGCTGACTCTCGAGATTCGCCAGAATCTGTTCACTGGATAGTTGGTACCATGCTTCGCCCACTGATAACTCCCCTGTGTCGCACAGTTTCGCGCAAGTCTACTGTACACTGCAGGCTATCTTCTTGAAGCAAGTCAATGCGGATCACATTTGCAGGGATAAAATCGGCTGGTACCACGAAATGCTGCGCCATTTGCTACAGGTCGTTGCGGCTGGAAGTGCCGGGTGCGCAATCGATACTCTCAGCTGTCTCCGGCCACAACACTAAGTCAAGCCCTGGATTCGCTTGCAACACCTGCTCTAACATTTCTAACATTATGTCAAAAGGAGTCGCTGGCTGTTCATCCGTATCTGCCATCAGTTGCGGCAGCGTTAAATTGGGTTGTAGTAGTGCAACAAACAGCGAATGCTGCGGAGTCATGTTGGCTTCGCCTTCTTGGTAACTAGCGAGGCGTAGCTGGCCGTAGATGCGCATGGCGCTCGGCACCGACACCACAGGATTGCGTTTCGCCAACAACTGCAATGCGAGAGCGACCACCGACCAGTTGATAAGTGCCAGGGCAAACAACAACAGTGGTCTACCGCCAAGCTCAAGAACCTGAATGAATGGAAGCTGGGGGTAGAGTGCCGACTCGATAGACATCAGCATAGGATTGGGAAATAAACAAAGTAACAATATAAAGCATGCTGAGGTAACAACAACGCCAAATGGCTGATGCAACCACTGGAATACGCCGTGCAAGTAGCGAAAAATCCCCTACGCTAGCGAGCAATAGATACAGTAAACCAGAATATAGAGGATTGACTGAAAGCGGGACAGTTGCAGGTACCCCGATGCCGCAGTGGCACGCCCGTCCAGGGACCCCAGCAAAACGACCAAGAGAAAGCAGGCGCTCCGAGGTGATGCACCGTGCAGCGCCAAACCCAGTGGCACAATACAGATCAGGCACAGCAACGACCATGGACCGCCAGGCAAAGCAAGACACACCAGCAGGTTTGACACCAATGCCAATATTACCCTGCTCCCGCCTCGTGGCAATATCGAACGCCGTTCAGGCATCAGGTGGCGGGGCTGGGCCAGCCCTTTGGCAACAGGCCACGATGTCGACCCTTTGCGTCATCGCAATCCGGTCAAACGACAGCTTCAGCGGGCTTGTCCGGGGATCGCCCGCGGCACCCGGGATAACGGAACAGGAATAGTATTGTTTTCGTAAATCGCGTCAATAAAATCTGCATGACCCGCGCTCGCTGCGCCACGGCAAATGCTGCGGTAGTTTTTTGATACCGTTTTTGAACCCGGCATTCAAGTATCCGCTGAATACCTCCACTGCGTTATTGAAATACAGTCGGTCCTGGCCATCAGCGTGTCGGTCTGGCAAATCCCAGAATACGCCAGCCACCCAAACCTCGTTGGTATCACCATTACAGACGTTGGCCTTGCTGGGAGACTCCAGTTCAAAGCCAACGGCATCGGGATCGGCGGCGTTTTCACCGTCGAGTACCCAGTGCGGCACGGCGTCTGCAAAACCTTCGCTAAGCGCCATCCCGGTGTGATGACAGATGCTAAGCACAAGGGCCCCGTCCGCACCTGGCGGGCGTTACTCTTTCCAGTATTCGTTATTGGTCTGGTGGGCTCACTCGTGTTGGATAACATAGTCGCCTATGTGCGACGGGATTAGCCAGATATCGCCGCCAGCGCTGGCACAACTCCAGGGGCTGTTGCCGCTGCTGGTGGTATTGGCCGTGCGGTGGCCGATATTGAAATCGGTGCCAATGTTGGTCTGTTGTGGATCGCTCCACCAATACTCATTGCTATTACGATCCCGGGGCAGCATAAAAAATACTTGCTTGCTGTGTGAGCCGGTACCTCGGGAGGCGACACCAGCAGCAACAGGCACGCCAACGTCGACAGCTGCAGCAGCCATTGCAGTATATCGAGCGGGCTTGGACAGCGACAAGATCTAGTCTGTAGCGGAAATAATCTGCTTTGCAAAAGCCATAGCCGGCTGATCAAAAAAATTGCTATTCAGGGCATATTTATGGCTTTATTTCAAGCTTTTGCAGGATCGCTACTGCCGCCCACAGGAGGATGTTCACTCTTGAGTTGATGTCGTCACGCCCCGTTTGCGCTGCGGGCGATAAACTCTGCGACAAACTGAAAGGCTCAAGCCGCGACGACGATGGCGCCATGGTCATTCCCATCACACCAGGAGCGATAAAGCTACGCAACAGCTGGCAGTCTGCAACCCTGGTTGCAAACGCTTTGCGACGGCCGCAGACTCAAAGAGCCAGATTCAGTCCTTAGTCTTTTTGGCTGAAACCTTGCTGGTAGCAGCCTTGGCAAGACCGGAGAAGATATTCTGGAATTGATCCATTGCCTGAATACCCACCGGAAAGAAGTTCTTTATCAGGGCTTGAGGATCATTCATATCGTCGATGACTGACTCCATCTTGGTCTGGATTTTTTCCATCAGCGCTTCCTGCATAGGCTCAATGTCGGGCAAGCCCATCATGCGCCGTGCTTCTTGCGGCGTGATATCCATCTCAACAGTCACTTTCATAGCATGGTCCCTACAGGGTTGTTATATACGACTTTTATAACGGATGCCTTGGTGCTTGTCCAGTAAGCGTGCGACCCGAAGTCCGACCTGAGCTCAGCCACAATGGCTTGCACATCATCATGATTTCGTCGCAGATGAATTCACATCAAGCGATTCATCATGGTTTCAAATTGCAGGGGCATCGGCGGCGGTTGACGTGCTGCTCGAAGCAGTGCAGATTGCAGTGCTTGCGCAGATTCCATTTTTCCAGCGTTATCACAAGGGGCAAGCCAATGCCGAACTATTTTTTCCCGGGGGTTTTCATTCAGCCCATCACAATTGTCAGAAGACCCATCAAGGCTGCACCCACCAGTATCGTAGCCATGGTTGGCCTCACCGAACGCGGCCCGATCGAGCCCCAGTTGGTGCAAAGCTGGGACGAGTACCGAGAATATTTTGGTGATGGGTACAATGCCGACAACTCCTTTCTGCCTCCTGCCGTCAAAGGCTTTTTTGACAATAGTGGCCAGCGCCTGTACGTCGTGCGGGTCAACCGCAGCGATGCCACTACCGCGATAGCGGAGTACCCTACCGCCAACCCCGGGCAACGTTTGCTGGTGTCGGCCATCGGACCCGGGGACTGGGGAAGCCGTGTCTACTTGCGTATCACTGATGCTTCCGGGGTGGATGCCTCGGGACAGCCGCTGGGAATACGCATTACGCTGCTTTACTTTCGACATCCGCCTGCAAATTTTATCGATCCGCTCGCTGCAGCTAATACGACCGATCCAAACCGAGTTGAACCAGATTTGATGGAGGATTTCGACAATCTTGGCCTCGACCCGACAAGGCCGGATGACCTGCTTACCCAACTGGCAAAGTCCCGGCTTATTCGAGTCCAGTGGAGCAGCCCCGCAACACCGCCATCACGGCCCGGCAATAGCCCTTTTGCTCAGCTCAGTGACATTGCTGGCAGCGATGGTAGCGCGCCGCTGACTGCGCTTGATTACAAGGGGAGCGTCACTCGCAATACCGGCCTTGTGGCATGTGAGGGAATTGACGAAATTGCCTTGCTCACCGTCCCGGACGAGGTTCATCCTGGTATCGATGCCGTCAACCAGGGTGAAATTCGCAATGCCGTGACCTTGCAGTGTGAGCGCCTGCGCAATCGCTTCGCGATTTTGCAACTGCCCGGGCAGCGGCCTGCCGCAGAGGTCGCCACCCCAGGGCTGGACTGCGCGTACGCCGCAGTTTACTACCCCTGGATCAGGGTATACGATCCGCAAAGCAGCGGCACCCTGTTGATCCCGCCGGGCGGCCATATTGCCGGCATTTATGCACGTTGTGACAGCGAGCGCGGTGTCCACAAGGCCCCGGCTAACATGGTCCTGCGGGGCTTAGTGGACACACCCTTCACTGCCAGCCTCAAGCCCCTTGAGTTCACTCTGGATAGTCAACAGCAACGGCCCCTGAATGCGCAGGCAGTTAACGTCATTCGGGATTTTCGCGATCGTGGCCGGGGCATTCGCGTATGGGGTGCGCGAACACTTTCCAGTGATCCGCAGTGGCGCTATATCAACGTTCGACGGCTGTGCATTTTGATTGAGGTATCGGTGCGCAAATATTTGCAGTGGGTGGCGTTTGCGGTGAACGACAATACCACCCGGTCGCGGGTGCAGCAGGAAGTCAGTGCGTTTCTGAACACGCTGTTCGCCTCTGGCGCACTGCAAGGTAGCAAAGCCAGCGAAGCATATTTCGTGCGCTGTTACGCGCTGCCCCAGACAAACAACATCGTTTGCGATATCGGTATCGCTGCCACCAGGCCAGCTGAATTCGAAATGATTCAGATCCAACAAGCAAGCGCCAGCTAAGCCTGACGCTGCACCAGCAGACTGACAATGGTCTTTTTTACGCGAGACAATCGAAGCATTACTGGCTCTTGCCTCGGCTAACAAATTGTCACCATCCGGGCTCGCCTCGGTCACCCGACTTATGCACTATCCGACAGGCATCCCGGGGCGAACAGGCGAGACCGAAACCTACCGAGAATACATCCCTGACAACGACGCGATAAACCGTGTGATGATCACATTGGATGTTACAATTCTGTTGACAGGCTTACTCAAGAAGTTGATAGTCGCGCGGTTTACTCGCCTGTTCTGGCAGTAGGCACAGAAGGAAGCGTTGGCGAATAATCGCTTGGTTCAAAACGCGAGTTCCATAGTAGTCGGACCGCTCGTACCAGGAACATTGCAATGGTGATAAAAAAGGTGTCGGTAAAGAAAAAACCCAGCACGAGCAAGTCTGCTTCTATAACCCCCGCATTTATCGAGCACATCTGTGGCCGGCTGGCCGACGGTCACCGGGTCCGTCGCACCTTGCCCGACAGCGGCAGGCTCCATATCGATCGGCAGTTACCGTTTCTCTGTGTTTACCGGCAGCCCGGTCAGCGGGATGATCCTGGCACCGCGGAACTGGTCATGGGTGAAGCCGCGTATTTAATCGTCTCTGCCAAGGCAGGTATGCACAAAAGCACAACCGCCCTGGTCACCGCAATTTGCACCACCATGAAAGAAGCATTCGGTTCGTTTCTGCTGGTAGAAATCTGGACCATGACGGCAGAAGCGACCGCGGTTGTTGGTGACGGCAATACGACCGCGCCCACGTTCGAGATTAACCTGCCCAAACAACACCAGCTTGGCGCTACCGTCGAAGCATTTGAGCGAGCACTGGCTGGCGCCCACAGCGGCGCGAAAACCCGGGTGGAAGTCGACTCTGTGCTGGTAAACCGACCCTGCCCACCCGGACTGCCTAGCCTGATCCAGCCAGGCGTAGCGGCTAAGCTGGGTTGTCATGTGATGGGCATTGCGGTGCGCCCGGATTTCCGCGAGTCCGAGAGCGGGCAGTTGTTTCCCCTGCAACACAAGCTACTGCGGCGGCGGCTTGCAGGCGCCTGCAAACGCGGATTTTTCGATTTTACTCGACGCCATACTACCCATCGCCCGGCCCACTATAATGCCTTGGGTCCCAGGGCAATGGTCAAGGCAGTGTGGACCGTCGACCAACAGTTGGCGAGGATCAACAACACCTTCGACCTGCTGCTGGCGGTAACCCCAACCAACTCCGATCAAGCCTGGAGCAAATTCAAGCGCGACCATTTTGCCAAGCCGCCGCGATTTGCCTATCACCCGGTGCCAATAGACCCTTCCCTGCTGAAGCGGGAGTTGTTCAAGATCCCCATCGAGCGCATCGAGGACCCGGTGCTAGCCGACCTGTTCACCCAGCAGCAACAAGAGCTGGACCGAAAAATCAGTTTGCTCGCCGATCGCGGCACCCGACGCTTCATTTACGGCAGTTTACAACTGTTCGGCCGGGTCGATGATGAGCTGCTGCAGGTTGCCCAGGAAATTCTTGCCCAGGTGCCGCTTAAGGGTCGGAAAAAACAGGGAGAAAGCCTGGTCGATGCGCAGGCTTTTGCCGCCCGCGCCAGCGACGAAATCAACTACATGAAGTTGACCCACCCGGACATCCCCAGCAAGGTGATCATCCGCAAGGACATTGTTGGGCTAATGGTATCCAGTGGCAATATGCTGATCGGGCATCGACTCAGGATGCCGGCAACACGAGTCCCGGCCGCCATCGCCCATGAGGTGGGAACCCATATCTTGACTTACCTCAATGGCCGGGCACAACCGTTCCGGCAACTTGATTCCGGTCTGCCCGGCTACGATGCCCTGCAGGAAGGCCTGGCGGTATTAGCCGAATACCTGGTCGACGGTTTGAAAATGTCACGTCTGAGGCTGTTGGCTGCAAGAGTGGTGGCTGTACATCATATGGTGAATGGTGCATCCTTCCCTGAGGTATTTCATGAATTGGAAAAAACGCATGGCTTTACCCAGCGCACATCATTCACCGTCGCCATGCGTATTTTTCGTGGTGGTGGCCTGACCAAGGATGCGGTGTATCTGAAAGGACTGCTACTACTCATCCAGTATCTGCGCGACGGCGGCCAGCTTGACCCGCTGTTCGTCGGCAAATTCGGGCTCGAACATGTGCCCATAATTAAAGAGTTACAGCTGCGTCATGTCCTGGGGCCTTCGCCCTTGCGGCCAACTTACCTCGACGACGCGGGAGTGCAGGAGCGACTGCAGCGGGTTCGCTCGGGCGCCTCACTTGTAGACCTCGTAAACGGGAAAAAATCATGAAGATCGCATTCTTTGTCAATGACGTTGCAACTGAAAAACCCGGCTACACCACTACGCGGCTGGCAATGGAAGCCGTTAACCGCGGCCATCAGGTTTGGTATATCGGCGCCGGAGACTTTACTTACGAGATCGATGAAACCGTGCGCGCCTGGGCACTCCCGGTGGTGCCAAAGAAATACCGATCTGCAACTGCACTTATCAATGGCCTCCGCGCTGAGAGCAACAAAGCTGAGCGCATTACTGTCGATGAAATCGACGTCCTGATGTTGCGCAACGACCCGTCGCTGGAAACAGGCTACCGCAGCTGGGCCAAAACCGCCGGCATCATCTTTGGCAGGGTGGCCATGCGCAACGGTGTGATCGTGCTCAATGACCCGGACGGCCTCGGTGAGGCGATGGACAAAATGTTTGTGCAACAACTTCCGGAGTCAGTGCGACCACGCTCTATTATCACGCGCTCTCGTAGCGATGTTAAAGCCTTTGTCAGCGAGGTTGGCGGCAAGGCCGTATTGAAAGGTATGCAGGGCACCGGGGGGCAATCGATTTTCCTGGTAACCCCTAACAACCGCTCCAATCTTAACCAGATGATCGAAACCATAACCCGTGACGACTACGTTATAGCCCAGGAATATTTGCCAACAGCAGAGAGTGGCGGTACCCGCCTGTTCCTGGTGAACGGTGAGCCTCTGCGCCACAAAGGCAAAATTGCTGCTTTTCAGTGGATCAGGAGCGAAGAAGACATGCGTGCCAACGTGCATTTCTCCGGCACCGTAGCGGCGGCAAAACTGACCGACGTGCATTTTCAGATCGCCGAGGCGGTGCGACCCCGACTGGTACAGGACGGCCTGTTCCTTGCCGGCCTGCACGTGGTTGGCGACAAGCTACTGGATATCAATGTCTTCAGCCCCGGAGGCCTGGGTAACGCCCAGACTTTTGAAAAGGTGAACTTTAGCGACGCAGTGATAACCGCGCTGGAGAAAAAAGTCGATTACATGGTGTACTACCACCGCAATTTTAATAACGTCGATATGGCAACCTTGTAGGGGCGAGAGCAATGAAACTGGGATTTTTTGTCAATGATGTGATGACCGAGCAGGTGGGCTATTCCACCACTCGACTGGCCCAAACTGCCACTAATCGTGGCCACGAAGTATGGTATATCAGCGCCACCGATTTTGCCTACGACGCGGCAGCCACGGTGCGTGCCCTGGCCCGGCACGCGCCTAAAAAGAGCTATGCCACCCATGCTGCCTACCTGGCAGATTTACAGGGCTCCCATGGGGTGGTTGAATCGATATCGGTGGAAGATCTCGATGTCCTGATGCTGCGCAGCGACCCTTCAACCGAAACTGAGCGCCGTGCCTGGGCACAAACCATTGGCCTGTCCTTTGGACGCATTGCCGCCCGTCATGGCGTGGTGGTACTGAATGACCCCCGTGGACTATTGCGGGCGATGAACAAGATGTATTTCCAATTATTCCCCGAGGAAGTCAGGCCCAAAACCCTGATCTCTCAAAATGAACAGGATATCCGGGCATTTATTAAGGAAGTCGGCGGCAATGCCATTCTCAAGCCGCTACAGGGCTCCGGGGGCGCCGGGGTATTTATGGTATCCATCGAAGATGGCTCCAACGTCAACCACATGATTAATGCCCTCACCCGTGATGGCTACGTGATTGCCCAGGAATACCTGACGGCAGCGGCCGAAGGTGATACCCGCCTTTTTATGATGAACGGTCAGCCCTTGCGATATAAGAACCGCTATGCTGCATTTCGCCGGGTGCGCACCGGAGAAGATTTACGCAGCAATATCCACGCCGGGGGCAAACTGCGCAAGGCAGAAATTACTGATGTACATCTGCGGGTTGCCGAAATCGTAAGGCCCAAGCTGGTGCAAGACGGCATGTTTCTGGTGGGGCTCGATATCGTCGGCGACAAATTGATGGAGATTAACGTTTTTAGTCCCGGCGGACTCGGTAGTGCCCAGCAGTTTGAAAAGGTCAACTTTTCGATTGCTGTCATTGAGGCGCTGGAGCGCAAGGTGACCTATATGGGACACTACCATCGCAATTTCGCCAATGAGGAAATGGCGATCCTCTAGCGGCCCTGGGCAGCGCAGGCAGCATTTGATGGCCTGCGCGGTGGCTATTTGAAAACAGCTTGATTACCATCAACAGCTGTTTTTCTGATAGGAATCGAGCCCAATGTTTGAAACCAGACGAACCCGCCCTACCTTTCTGCTGACCGCGTTTTGTGCGGCCAACCTTGCCCTTTGTGCTACCGCCACTGCCGCCACCACGAATCAGCCGCCGCGCCTGGTGCTCCAGATCACGGTGGACGCCCTGCGCGGCGACTTGCCGCAGCGACACCTGCACAACATGGGCAGCGGCGGTTTTCGCTACTTGTTTGATAAGGGCGTGTACTACAGCAACGCCCACTACGAACATGCCAACACAGAGACTATTGTTGGTCACAGCTCGCTGGCAACAGGCACCACACCGGCCTTACACGGCATGATAGGCAACATCTGGTTCGACAAGGATGTCAAGCGGCTGGTATATAACGTCGAGGATGATCGCTACCACCTGCTTAGCGCCAATGCCGACGTCGACAAGAGCACCGAGCTGGACCCGACCCAGCGGGTGGCAACAGCTGACGGGCGTTCACCCCGTGCCCTGCTCACATCAACCTTCAGCGACGAACTGGCCTACGCCTACAATGGCGCCGCCAAAGTATTCGCGGTGTCGGTAAAAGACCGAGGCGCCATACCCCTGGCCGGCCAGACCGGCAAGGCATTCTGGTTTTCCAAAGCAGCAGGACAGTTCATCACCAGTAACTATTACTACGAGCGCTATCCGCAGTGGGTGCTGGACTGGAACAATGCCGACCCCCTAGCTCGCTACAGCGGCCAAACATGGCAGTTATTGAAACCGCAGCAGGATTACCTGTTTGGCGCAGTTGACGACCAGCCCTGGGAAACCGACTTTCCCGGCTACGGGCGCACCTTCCCCCACGCCTGGGGCACCCAGGATGATAAATACTTTACCACCCGGCTCACCCTTGGTCCCGCTGGCGACCAGCTGGTCCTCGATTTTGCCAAGACGCTCGTCAAGAACGAGGCCTTAGGCCAGGATGCAGTGCCGGACTACCTGTCGGTCAGCTTCTCCTCCAACGATTATGTCAATCACCTGTTCGGTCCCTCCAGCCTCGAAGCGGAGGACGTGCTGCTGCAACTGGACCGGACTCTGGCAGACTTGCTTAGCTATATCGACAAAACGGTTGGCCTGAAGCACACCTTGATCGTGTTGTCCGCCGATCACGGCGCACCGGATGCTCTGCCCTACCTCAACCAGCGCGGTGACGATAACGCTCACTACTACGATATGAAGAGCTGTATGCAAACGGTAGAAACCGGGCTCGCCAAGGGACCGTTTGGCAAGGCCCAGGGCCTGCTCGGGGAGTTCGCTCATCCCTATATTTATCTGGACCAGGCCGTGATGAAACAGCAAAATCTGGATAGCGCCGAGGTCAGTATAACTGTAGCCGGGCTGGTTGAGCAGTGTTCGGGAGTCAGTGCCGCGATCACCACCGCAGACACGCAGGATTCGCCGGCGCGCAATCGGGTTGTCGAAACACGGGTGTGGAACAACTACAACGCCCGTCGCTCCGGTGATGTCTATGTGGTTTTGGATAGCAACGTCTACGTCAATGACTTTGACGGCCTGATCGTCGCTGCGACCCATGGCTCACCCTGGAATTACGACACTTTTGTCCCCATATTTTTCGCCGGACACGGGATCAAGAATGAGCGAGTGAGTCGACGCGTAGCACCCTATGATATCGCGCCGTCGCTGTCTGCCAGACTTGGAATCAAGCCACCGTCGGGCAGTGTCGGCAATCCCCTTGAGGAAGTGCTTGAACGCTAGTGAAAGCGCTTTCACCGCAGTACTTGTCGGGGCGGCCTGCATGCGTTGGCTGGCAGACCTCTCGGGGCTAAACAGCAAGCTGCCGTTTATGCTGGCTACTCCAGCGATATTGCAGGGCCATTTGCAACAGGATGATTGGCATGCAGCCGAGTAATACCACATGCCAGCCCCATAGATTCAACACCACCCCTGAGCCCAGCGCCGCTAAAGCTTGCAGGCTGAAAACAACGGGTCAAACTGCATGTTTACTGAAAATCGCTGGTAAATTTCCGTGATTTATTAGGCCAACCATCACGAGACCGTGTTTTGCGCAATGATTCACTTGTTTGATGCATTCAGTGTGAATACAGAAACCCTCGAGCTGCATGGGGCGGCAGGCCTGGTTGACATTGAGCCGCAGGTATTCAGGCTATTGCTAGCACTGATCGACAACGGCGGGCGGGTACTCAGCAAAAACGACCTTGTCGACCTTGTCTGGCACGGCCGCGCCGTGTCTGATACCGCCATTACCAGCCGCATCAAGTCCTTGCGCAAAGCGCTGGGGGACAGCGGCAAAACCCAGCGTTATATCAAGACAGTCCACGGTCGTGGTTATCGCTTTATCGGCAAACTGCAGGATGGCGTCGGCATCGAAGAGCTCGCTGCTGCGACACCGCTGTCGCCGTCAACAGCTCAAGAACCGGGTGACCCGGAGCACTGCGAAAGGCCCAGTGAGCGGCCCGCGATTCTGGTATTACCCTTTCGCTCGCTCAATCCCGTCGTCGAACTGCCGGTGTTACCCGAGGGCTTTGCCCACGACTTGATCATGGGCCTGTCACGGCTACATTGGCTGCGGGTCATTTCCCGGCTCAGCGCTTTCCAATTTGACGGTGAACAGCACGACCACCGACAGATCCGGGAAAAAACCGGTGCCAGATACTGCCTCGCAGGGAGCGTAGAAAAACTGGGCCCGGCCCTATCGCTAACCATAGAACTGAGTGACCTGGAGACCGATAGCATACTTTGGGTAGAGCGGGTCAATGGACGTCTGGACGACATCCACCGGATGCGGGCGGACATAACGGACCGGGCAAGCAGTACCCTGGAGGTTAAAATTTCGGCCCACCAGGCACAACTGGCGATGATGGAGTCGCCGGAGAACCTGGACGCGTGGTCCTCGTACCATCTTGGAATTCGCCATATGTACCGCTTCAACGCGAATGACAATGGCGTGGCGGTTGAACACTTCAAAAGAGCCGTACAACTTGAACCGGGTTTTGCCCGAGCACATGCGGGGCTATCCTTCAGCCAGTTCCAAAACGCTTTCAACCAGTACCCCGGATCAGACAGAAAGTCAGCGACACTGGAATCCCGGCGTAGCGCGGAGCGCAGCATTGAATTGGACAACCTGGATCCCATGGCCAATTTTGTCATGGGACGCAGCCATTGGCTGAATGCAGATGCTGCCGCCAGTCTTCCCTGGATCGAGCGGGCCCTGGCGGTGAATCCCAACTTTGCCCAGGGATACTACTCCCACGGTCTGGCTCTGGTGATGGCGGGCCGGCCTGAGGGCGCCTTTGAGGATTCTGTGCAGGCCCTCGCTCTCAGCCCGCTGGACCCTTTCGTCTACGGCTTTCATGGAATACGTGCCTTTTACTATCTTGCTTCCGGCAACTACGAGCGAGCTCGTACCTGGGCGGTCAGCGCTGCTCATCAACCCGGCGCTATCGTAGTCATGGACCTGATCGCAGCCGCTGCCGATGCCCTTGCAGGCAACCTGGAGCAGGCCGAAAAGTGGATCGATCGTGCAAAGCGCCGTAATTCCAATGTCTCCCAGGCATTCTTCTTCCAGGCTCTACCCTTCTGTGAAGGGGAAACCCGCTCCCGTATTGCCACTGCCCTCTCCTCCTGCGGTTTGTCGTAGAGGCCGTTTAAAGCTCCACAAAACCTCCACAATCTCTCCATTTTTTGCGATAGCTTTGACGCCAAACTCCTCACCATGCTGATCTGCAAAAGACAGCCACATTTCGAAACACCGAGGAGCAGAACATGATTACCACAACACAAGCATCTACCGTAACAAGCCTGCTGACTCACCAAGCTGCAGCAACGACGCCAATTTTGGCGTTGCACGGCAGCGCCAGCAACCCTGGACAATGGCAAGCCCTGGTTGACTCTTTCAGAGGTGAGCGGGAAGTGATTGCCCCCTGTTTGCCGGGCTACGATGCACACCAGCTTAAGTCACTGTCTGGCGCTCCTGGACTGGACAGCCGACTGACATCTATTCGTGAACGGATGGTAAACGCTGGCAGGCCTGTGCACATTATCGGCCACTCCTTCGGCGGAGCCCTGGCCTTGCGCCTGGGCGAACTGCACCCGCAGCTGGTGCTCAGTATCAGTGTCTACGAGCCCACTGCACTGGCAGTACTGCGCCGGGGCAGCAAGAACATCGACCTCAGCCTCCTCGACGAGTTCAAGCGGCTCGCCCTGATTACAGCCAATGCGGAAGCAGAGGTCGCCATGGAAAGTTTTATCAACTACTGGATGGGAGGAAACTGTTGGCAATCGCTGGCCGAACCGGTTAAGCGCGGACTCATAAGCGTGGCAGATGTCGTTGCACGAGATTTCAAGGATGGCCTGGCAGAAGTAGCCACTGATGCAGGGTCACAACGCTATCAGGGTCCCGTGCAAATACTGACTGGTGGCGACACCATCGCTGCTGCACGTCGCATCGCCGAACTGCTGGCAGCTGAACTGCCCGCTGCAGATTGGCAACGCTTACCCGGACTGGGCCATATGGGCCCCCTTTCGGACAGCGCCGTCGTCAACGGCAGCTACCGCCAATTTCTGCGATCAGTGGAGGTAGATAAACGTCGAATTTCAGCGTAAATGCGCCCGGCGCTAGCAGCTCACTAAAGAACTGCCCGAGACTAGCGCCGACTCAATATAGCGACTGAATGCTTACAATCAATTTTAACGTTTTAAATATGCTTCGCATTGAAGGTATGAAAATTGCCGGATATCCCCTCCAATTGTCAGTAGGGTTCCTGCGCCATCATCAGAGATGCAGCCTTCTTTTAGCCACATGACGTCGTTTAAATAAATGCTTTTCGACTTGCCAACCTCGTCGACCAATATCACACGGGGTTTACTTCCGAAACTGGCAGGAACATACTTGTCCACAAGAATACCAGGCTCAATCTAAAGCCCATGAAGAACGAAAATAATAGAGCTAAAACATAAAGTAGCTTCTGAATGATTTACCTTTTTGGTTGCTATTTTAAGGCACCTCTGATCACACGGTACTACCTCAGCGGAGCCTGAGGTGACACCGAATTAATCAGAGGCGCCTCAAGTGAATCACTAGGGAGAGTAATCATGCCAAATAATACATTACGTTCATGTTTTTCCCCTCGCATATTCAATCTGCTACTCCTGGTGAGTCTTGGCCTCGCGCCTGCGATGGACGCCGAGTCAAAAAGTGACAAAGGCAAAGCCGATAAGAACAAGCTGCGGGTAGAAGTGGTTTCTTCCGCCGCAGACCAGGTATCAGGTGGTGACGCGCGAATTGAGATCACGACCAGAAACGATCTCCACAAGTATTACGGCTCGGATAAATCCAAGAAATCTGGCAAGTCTGACAAATCGAAAAAATCACAGATCATCGTGCAGGTAAACGGTGTCGACCAGAGCGAAAACTTCACTCCGATCGGCAGCAAAACACTGTCTGGCGTGGTCACCGGCCTATGGCCCGGCAGCAATACGGTGACGGTTAAGGAGGTCATTTACAGGGGGCATGGCAAACGACCCAAGGTGAAAAGCTCCAATGCTGTCGAACTGATCAACTATCCAGTTTCGGGCCCCATATTTTCAGGCGAGCACCAGAAAGCGTTTGTCTGCACTGCCCAGGATCACGGTATAGGGCCACTGATTGCCGATTCAAGCACCGACCCTGCAAACGATGCAGGATGGCCGGTATACGATGAATCTGGCAACCTGGCGGGTCGCTCAACGGCCTGTCAGGTCGAGCCGAAGGTGGTCTATATGTATCGAACCACCGGCGATACCTGGGCAGAGTTGACGCCCGGCGACCGCCCTGCGGACATGGCCACTACCACCACCATAGACGGCGAAGAGCTTGACTATATTGTTCGCTGGGAGCGAGGAGTTATCAACCGCTTCATCTACTCCATGGCGGTTTTGGACGTCAATCCTGCGCCCGATTACGCACCGCAGAGTACCAACTGGAACGGTCGCCTGCTCTACCACTTTCAGGGTGGCGTCGCTATCGGCCACACCCAGGGCAGCCCTTCCACCCCTCGTATGCTTTACGACAATGCACTGAAACTCGGGTATGGCGTCATTTACTCGACAGGCACCAAGACCGGCACCCACTACGATTTGGAACTGGGTGCAGAAACCGCACTGATGACTAAGGAGCGGTTTGTTGAGTCCTATGGTAGGCCGCTTTACACCGTGAGCGTAGGTGGCTCAGGTGGTGGAATTCAACAGTATGTATACGGCCAGAACCTGGACAACCGCCTGATCGACGCCGCCATACCGCAGTACTCCTACCCTGATATGGTGACCCAGACCATACACATCGGCGACTGTGAGTTGCTGGAGTATTACATGGACTTACAGGGCCTGCTCAATCCCACCACCAGCCCCTGGACCACCTGGTCCAATCGTAGCTGGCTTATCGGCCTCAATGCATCCGATGACCTTGGCAATCCTTACACCCAGCAACCGGGCACAGATGAGTGTGTTGAGTCCTGGAGGGGCCTGGCGCCGCTGGCGCTGAATCACAAATATGGTGGCGAGCGAGGCATTGAAACTATCAACCCCAGCAGCGACGTAGAGGCGGTGCAATGGACTCACTGGGAAGACGCGGTCAATATTTATGGCCGAGATGCGGCAGGCTATGCCCGCTCAACCTTTGACAACGTCGGGGTTCAGTACGGCTTGCAATCACTGCTCGATGGCAAAATTGATACCCAGGAGTTCCTACAGGTAAATACCTTTGTCGGCGGCTGGAAAACCCAGCCCGAGATGGTGCAGGAAACCTGCCCCTACTATCCCCAACCCGGATGCTTTATCGGCACCGAGGTGCCGCTGCAATGGGATCCGTGGTCGAGTCGCAACATGAACCTGTTTGGTGGCATAGTGCCAGCCCCCAGAACCGAAGGGTCGATTGAGGCGATGAATGCGGCCTACGAGAAAGGCCACGTATTCGTTGGCGACATCGATATTCCGATCATTGATTGGCGCAATTACCTGGAGCATGTACTGGATATGCACAATACTCACCAGTCCTTCGCTTCGCGCCAACGTATGCTGAATTTCGATGGAGACGCATCGAACCAGGTCATCTGGTTTACGGACGCGCGCGGAGTCAGCAGTAGTGATCGCTTCGACCAGACACCGGAGGCGCTCGCGGTGATCGATGAATGGATGAAGAATATCCGTAAACATCCCGGGAGAGGTGTCGCCCGCAACAAACCTGCGGCTGCGGTAGATGCCTGCTTCGACTCCTATGGTGACAAGATCGCCGCGGGTGATGATGTATGGGACGGCATACTCAACGAAAATACCCAGGGCATATGCACCGAGCGCTTCCCGCTGTATTCGACCTCCCGAATCATCTCCGGTAATGGCATCGAGGGTGGCGTATTCAAGTGCGCGCTACAATCAGTCGAGGAAGCTATAGCCAGCGGCACCTACGGCGACTGGGAACCTGGGCCGTTCGAGATTGCAAGTTTAAAGGCCATTTTCCCAAGCGGTGTGTGTGATTACAGCAAGCCAGACGTGGGCCGACCCTGACACAGTATCCACGATGCTTTGAACGGCAATCCCGTCTGAGGCAGCGCGCCGACACGAAAAAACTGTCGCGTCTGACCACTGACGGGTTGTTATCGGCCGTTTCAGTTACTCCTCGTTGCTTATGTGAGCAAATGACCGGCGTGCCGTAGAGTCCTAACTTAAAAAAAGTTATACAGCCCGACTATCGATGCTGTACGTAAAGTGATGGTTGGCCCCGTTGCTATTCAAGATTGCCACCAAAGTCTCCAAATGATTGACAGCCTATTGGCTGAGAGAAAGTGTGATGGAGTCGATCCACTGATTAGAATGGTCTATGATAGACACCGCTATGAACAAGCAGGCAATATAAGTCATAATCAGCCTGCTTGATCCGCCCCGGCGCTCCGGCGCTACGTTGCCTCGACTAAAAAAAATAAAAGGCCTGAAAATGACATCGCACCCAATGCAGCACCCCTCATCCCTCGCAACATCAGCAGCGCTGCGCACCGGTATTGGCATCGCATTGCTCGCTCTCGCTTTCTTCGCCTTTGCGGCGACTAGCGAAACGGCACCCGAATCACCCGATTGGTTACAACTCGGACTCGGGCTCTTTGGCGGGCTGGCACTGTTCCTGGCCGGCTTACAGCAGTTGTCTGAGGGTATGACCAAGGCTGCGGGCCAGGCATTAAAGCACGTGCTGGAAAAACTGACGAAAAATCGCTTTACCGGAGCTCTCACCGGAGCGCTGGTAACGGGCATACTCAATTCGTCAACAGTCACTACGCTGCTGGTGGTCGGGTTTGTCAGCGGCGGTATGATGACGCTCGGCCAATCCGTCGGCGTCATCATGGGGGCCAATGTCGGCAGTACGGTGACGGCCCAATTATTAGCTTTTGACCTTTCAGCCTATTCCCTGGGGCCGGTCGCCATCGGCTTCTTCATGTTGTTCACCGCCAAGCGGGAGAAGGTCAAATATTACGGCATGATGATCATGGGCCTTGGGCTGGTGTTCTATGGTATGGGCTTGATCAGCGACGCCATGAAACCGCTGCGTGAGTACGAGCCGTTCCTCGATATTCTCAAGAGCCTGGAACGACCCGTTGCGGGAATCCTTGCCGGCGCGGTGTTTACCGCTGTCGTGCAATCCTCCGCGGCCACGGTCGGCATAGCGATAGCTATGGCCAGCGAAGGGCTACTCAGCCTGCCGGCCGGTATTGCCCTGGCTCTGGGAGCCAATCTTGGTTCTGCCCTGACGACGGGCCTGATGGGGATTCTCAGTGCCAAATCCACCGAGGCGGTGCGCACCGCTATGGTCCATGTGAGCTTTAATGTGCTGGGAGTCTTGCTGTGGCTACCCTTTATCTGGTTGCTGGTCGATATCTCGGTGGGGTTCTCGCCGTCAAGCCCTGAGCTGACCGGTCATGCAAAGGCAGCCGCCGAAGTACCCCGACAAATCGCCAATGCCAATACCCTCTTTAACCTCATCAATGTCATCCTCCTCATTGGTTTCGCCAGTTGGTTCGCTCGCTTTGCCGAGTGGCTGATCAAGGACCGAGGCACACCGGAGGGAGTGATTATCGAACCCAAGTATCTCGACGAGTCGGCGTTGATTGCGCCCTCGCTGGCACTACAGCAGGTGCGCCTGGAGTTGGGGCGTGTCGGCAAGATCATATTAGAGATGCTGGACAAACTGATCCCCGCTTTAGATGGCCGCAACCTGGAGGAACTGGATGAAATTGAGCGGCGCGATGACGAAGTGGATATCCTGGAGGCAGCAATTATCAGCTACCTCGCCAAGCTGCGCGCCGGCACCTTGACCGAGAAAGAGAGCACGGAATTCCAGGCCCTAATGAGTGCTGCCAACAATTTCGAAAGCCTGGCGGACGTTATTGAGACTGAGCTGGTCGATATTGCCCGTAAAGCCGTAGCTCTGGGGCCCACTAGATCGGGTACCGAGACCCGCGCAATGCTGCGCGAACTCTACGCCACTATCGTCGAGGCGGTGGAGCAAACCGTGCAAGCGGTCAACGCCAATGACCAACGCGCCGCAGAGTCCGTAATGCTATTGAAGAATGATGTCACGGAGCAATCCGAAAAACTGCTGGCGCGTAAAGCCGAGCGACTCACGGCAGATGCCGATGACTATGTAGAACTGGTTCGGCTCGAAATGTCATTTGTCGACCAGATGCGACGCATCTACACCCTGACGAAGCGGGTTTGCAAAGATATCTTGCCAGCAGCGTTGGTCGAGCGCGATTAGATAACAGCACCTTCGCTGGTCCAAACTTTCATGCCTCGGGAGTTTAGGTTTGGAATCTCTGTTGCAGGCTTGCTTTTATTGCACAAAAGAGAATAATAATCGTTCGCAATTAGAGCGCCCGGAACGCACCTATGAGACAAACCCCCAATACCGGCAGCCGAGCACGGCTGCTATGCGCCTTACTGTGGCTTTTATCCGCTGGCGGCTTCAGCCAGGCAGACACTGTGAATGTGTATTCAGCCCGCCAGGAGGCACTGATCAGACCGTTGCTGGAGCAGTTTACGGAGGAAACCGGCGTCACGGTGAATCTGGTGACCGGCAAAGATGACGCGCTGCTGACGCGATTGCAGACCGAGGGTCGCAATTCCCCCGCCGACCTACTGATCACCACCGATGCCGGGCGACTCTACCGGGCACGGCAGGCCGGCGTACTCCGGGCGGTGCAATCCGCAGCACTGGAGAGCGCCATTCCAGCTCAACTGCGCAGCAGCGAGGGATACTGGTTCGGACTGTCGGTCAGGGCCAGGGCAATTGTCTACGCACCGGAACGGGTTAAACCGACTGAGCTCAGTAGCTACGAAAATCTGGCCGACTCACAATGGCGGCGACGCATCTGCGTGCGCTCCTCCGGCAATATCTATAACCAGTCACTGGTCGCCAGCATGCTGGCAGCAGACGGAGAACAAGCAACCGCCGCATGGCTCGAGGGTTTTGTCGCCAACTTCGCGCGCCCGCCCCAGGGCGGCGACCGGGACCAGATCAAGGCGGTGGCCGCCGGGCAGTGCGATCTGGCTTTGGTTAACAGCTACTACCTGGGGGCCATGCTCAACTCCAGCGACCCGACCGAACTGGCAGCGGCAAGGAAGGTGGCTATTTTCTGGCCCAATCAGGCCGGCCGCGGCACCCATATCAATATCAGTGGCGCCGGCGTGACAGCGGCCGCCAAGCATCCGTATCAGGCGATCAGACTGATCGAGTTCATGGCAGGGGATGAAAGCCAGCGCTGGTACGCGCAGACCAATAACGAGTTCCCGGTGCGGACCGGCATCGAGGTCAGCCCGGTACTCAGTTCCTGGGGTGAGTTCAAGCGCGACCCACTGGATGTCACAGAACTCGGCAGTCGCAACGCCGCTGCGGTTATGGCCATGGACAGGGCTGGTTGGCGCTAATCGACGCGATCCGTTCTGGCACAACTGCCAGCGGCCTCTGGCGGCTTGCCCTCGTCGTCACCGCGACCGTGCTGGCGCTGCCGGTACTGGTGATCGTCGCCAGCCTGGCCGGTGACTACAGCCCGGTCTGGGAACACCTGTTCAGCACAGTCCTGGGCGACTATATCAGCCACTCACTGTGGCTGATGTTAGGCGTGGGCACAGGCACTTTCCTGCTGGGTGTCAGCGCCGCCTGGCTGACCGCTTTGTGCGAGTTCCCTGGCCGCAAGTGGTTTAGCTGGGCCCTGTTGTTACCCATGGCAATGCCCGCCTACATCATCGCCTATACCTATACCGGACTGCTCGACTTCTCCGGGCCAGTGCAAAGCGCGCTGCGCAGCAGTTTTGACTGGGGCTACGGCGACTACTACTTCCCCGAGATTCGCTCTCTGGGAGGCGCGGTAGCGATGCTGTCACTGGTCTTGTATCCCTACGTTTACCTACTCACCCGCGTTGCCTTTATGGAGCAGTCGACCGCGGTGCTGGAAGCCAGCCGCAGTCTGGGCCGGGGACCCTGGGGCACCCTGCTGCGGGTCGCGCTGCCGGTGGCCCGCCCTGCCATTGCCGCAGGGATAAGCCTGGCGCTGATGGAGACCCTGGCGGACTTCGGCACCGTCGACTACTTCGGAGTCAGTACCTTTACCACCGGCATCTTCCGCACCTGGTATGGTCTGGGGGAGCTGCAGACCGCGGCCCAGTTAGCCGCTTTTCTGTTGTTGTTTGTGTTCACCCTTTTCGTTCTGGAACGTCTGTCTCGCAGCCATATGCGCTTTCACCACAGCCAGTTGCGGGCTCGGCCCAGTCGCTTGCGCTTGCGCGGATTTGGTGCCGCAGCCGCCCTGGGCACAGTTAGCGCCATTGTTTTTTTTGGCTTTCTGCTACCTTTCGGTCAGCTGCTGCTATGGGCGACCAGCCGCTGGCACACCAACCTGGACGCGGCTTTTTTCGAACTGGCAAGCAACAGCTTCCTGCTCGCCGGCACGGCGTCCCTGTGCTGCCTGTTGATCGCGCTATTGCTGGGCTATGGCAAGCGGCTACACCCGGGACCGGTCGAAACTTCTGCCGTGCGCATCGCCGCCGCCGGTTACGCCGTACCGGGCACGGTGATTGCCGTGGGCGTGATGATTCCCTTCGCCTGGTTCGACAATCAGCTCGACGCCTGGTTACAGGAACAATTCCGGGTTTCTAGCGGCCTGCTGTTAAGCGGCACTGTGGTGGCACTCATCTTTGCCTATGTCGTGCGTTTTCTGTCGGTGGCCCTGCAGAGCATCGAATCCGGGCTGGCTAAAATTCGCCCGAGTGTCGACGACGCAGCACGGTCTCTGGGTGAACCACCGCTGCGGGTGCTGGGACGCGTGCATATGCCGATATTGCGCAGCAGTCTAATCACTGCGCTGCTGCTGGTGTTTGTGGATGTGCTGAAGGAACTACCTGCCACTCTGATCCTGCGCCCGTTCAATTTCAATACCCTGGCGGTACGTACCTATGAGCTGGCCTCGGACGAGCGACTGGCAGACGCGGCAGCGCCGGCGCTGGCCATCGTCACGATTGGCCTGCTGCCGGTGATTCTGCTGACCCGGGCGCTGAACAACGAAGCGGAAACCCATGACCAAAGCGCTTGATATCGATGCCGTGAGTGTGCGCTACGGTACTACCGTAGCGGTCAAAAATGTCTCGCTGAAGATCAGCGCCGGGGAAATTGCCTCGCTACTCGGGCCCTCGGGCTGTGGCAAGACCACGCTGCTGCGTGCCATCGCCGGCTTTGAGCCAGTCAGTGATGGCAGGATCGTCCTCGGTGATCGGATCATCAGCAGCCGCGAACAGACCATGACACCGGAGCAACGACGGGTCGGCATGGTGTTCCAGGATTTTGCCCTGTTTCCCCATCTCAATGTGCAGCGCAATGTCGGATTCGGGCTCAACCGGTTAGGACGGCGGGAACGCAATGCCCGGGTGACCGAGTTACTTGCCCTGGTCGGTCTTGGCGACGCCGCCAGCGCCATGCCTCACCAGTTGTCGGGGGGTCAGCAACAGCGCGTCGCACTGGCCAGAGCCCTGGCGCCACGACCCGACATCCTGCTGCTGGACGAGCCTTTCTCCAGCCTCGACAGTGAACTGCGTGAGGAGCTGGCAGCGGAAGTGCGCACGCTGTTGCTGCGCCAGGGCACCACGGCGGTATTGGTGACCCACGACCAGCAGGAGGCCTTTGCCATGGCCGACCGGATCACGCTAATGAATGCCGGTCGCGTGGTTCAAACCGCATCACCCGCCCAGCTGTACTTGCAACCCGCTAACGAGTTCGTTGCCGGATTTGTTGGCCAGGGGGCGGTGATCGATGTTGCGGTGGATACCGCAGGCAATCTCGACAACGGGCTGGGGCGATGGAGCCAACCGCGACCCGAACCGGGTCGGCTGCGGCTGCTGCTGCGCCCCGAACAAGTGCGCTACAATCCACAGAGCAGCCTGAGGCTCGAGGTGCTGGAGCGGCGCTTCTGCGGTTCACACTGCCGCTATCGGCTCAAACTGGCAGATGGCCAGACTATCATTGCACAAACCCCCGGCGAGACGGATATCGCCATCGCTGATCAACTGCCTGTAGAGATCGCTTTGGAATACGCGGTTGTGCTTAAGGGTGACGGTAGCGCCATAAGCGACTGAGAAATACTGTTCGGCGCAGACGCAGACCAAAGTTAAACCTGGTCGATATAACGCAGTAAACGCGCCCAGCCGATTTGCAGGTGCGCGTCGAGAGCATCAAGATATCCAAGCAAGGATTCGTTACCGAACAACCGAATTCCGATATAAATTGCTGCCAGGCCGAAACCAATCGAAAGTACTTTTTTCAACCAGCGGCCCAGCGCCCACAACAACTGTCGCGCCACTGAGAGCAATAGGCCCGGAGGCTTGTCATTGGACTGCCGAGATTCAATTGCGCCGCTTACGAGATCACCGAGTTCGCGTAATATATCGGCCGGAGAGTCAACGCTTGCAGAGTACCGGGAAGGTGCCTGCCCCAGTGACGGGCATAGGCCGCGCAAGCGGACCGCAAGTTCACGCACCTCAGTATCCCAATGACGGTCACTCATCGAAGCCGCGTGCATGCGACTCAAGCCCCGGATGCTGGCGGGCAGAGTGCTAGCCGCCGGCATTTTGGCGCCACTTACCAACACCGGGATGACTTGCTTGCCCTGTACAAGTGCCGCCTCGATTTCGGCACGCACCCAATCGGTCGGGTCGAAGAGTCGCGTAGTCTCGCTGCCTGCACGACTACCTGCCCAGTTCCGCCCTATGACAACAATCAAAGCATCACTGGCCGCAATCGCTCGCTGTAGTACATCAGAAAAATCGCTACCAATCGGTATCTCGACATCACGAAATACACGATCAGGTCCAAAAATCTCAATCAGATCATCGGCCAGCCGACCAGCAAAACCCTGGCTGTCGTCACGCCGGTAACTGACGAAGATACCCGTCATCGCAATAGACCTCTTGTCGCCCTGCTTATCAGCGTAACTGAACTCATACCTCAGTCACCACCATTGTAGTGACAGCATCCGTGAAAACCGGAACGTGTCAACCTCAGATGAACATTCATTCCAAAGATAATGTTTTTTCTCGTAGCCAGCGACCGAACGGCGGGTCACCGAATTAAGCAAGTCATGCTTCCGCCCAGGCAAGCTAACTAGCTGTGGCGATTGATTCATTGATGACAGTGCCGGAAATACGTAAAGTGGCTACATGATTTTTGTTGAATTGGCGATTTTGTTATCATGCATCGTCCTTGGTGCCCGACTCGGCGGCATAGGCCTGGGCACCGTGTCAGGCATTGGCCTGCTGGTTTTCGTGGTGGTATTCACTATGCCCCCGGGCCAGCCGCCGACGCTTGTACTGGGCATGATTCTGGCGGTTATTACCGCATTGTCGATGATGGAAGCCGCAGGCGGCCTGGACTTCCTGGTGGAAACAGCAGAAAAGCTTTTACGCCGCCACCCGGCGCGCATTACCTTTATTGCGCCGTTCGTCACCTACCTGCTGATCTTTGCCGCCGGAACCCAGCATGTGATCTACTCCCTCCTACCGGTCATTGCCGAGGTTTCCCGCAAGGCTGGCGTACGACCGGAGCGCCCCCTGTCGATGAGTGTGATTGCCGCACAGCACGGCCTGATCGCCTCACCCGTATCCGCTGCAAGTGTAGCCCTGGTGGCGTCACTGGCGAATCTCGATGTGGGCCTGGCCGACATCATGATGGTGACCATACCCGCGACGCTGATTGGTGTTTGTGCCGGCACCCTTGCGGTGGCCTGGAGAGGAGTGCCATTGGACCAGGACCCGGAATACCAGCGCCGCCTGGACGAGGGCATCGTCGCCCAGGCGCAGCAGTCGGTGCCGCTGGAAGGGGTTGCGCGGCGCCGGGCGATCAGGTCATGCGCGGTATTCCTGGGAGCGGTGGGCCTGGTGGTTTTACTGGGCCTGTTTCCCAACCTGAGACCTGCTTATGAAATGACTATCGCTGGCGAAACACAGACAATGACAGCGGAGATGGGCCCGTTAATCATGATTATCATGCTGGCGGCAGCCGGCGTTATCACCCTGGCGTGCAAGGCCAGCCCCGGAGCTGCCATCAATGGCGGACTGATACGCAGCGGGCTGGTTGCCATTATTTCGATTCTGGGCGTGTCGTGGCTGGGGTCTTCCTTTTTCACTGCGAATGAGGCGGCCATCGTGCACGCCATATCCTCCGCCATAGCGGCCTATCCTTGGCTTTTTGCGCTGGGGCTTTTTATCTTGTCGATCCTCCTGTTCAGCCAGGCGGCCACTATCGTTATTCTGGCCCCGGTTGGCGTTGCCCTGGGCATGCCCGCCCACCTGCTGGTGGGGGTTTATCCAGCCGTCAATGGGAATTTCTTTCTGCCTACTTATGGCACCGTGTTGGCCGCGGTATCTTTTGACCAGACGGGGAGCACCCGTATCGGCAAGTACCTGTTGAACCACAGTTTCATGTTGCCCGGCCTGGTGACGACCATCGTCGCCACCGCCGCTGGCTTGCTGCTCGCAAGCGTATTATTGTCCTGATCATACCGAGGTGTCGCTCATGAAAAAATCTATCTCACTGGCAACTACCGTTCTCTGTCTGGCAATGGCGGTCGCAGAGGTGCGTGCCCAGGCCGCCCCCGCAGTGCCGACCGGCCCAATAGATGTTCGCATTGAACATGATCTGCTGGGAGAAAAGGCGATACCTGCTGGTGCCCTCTACGGCATACAGACTGCGCGCGCCATGGAGAATTTCGTGATCTCCGGCAGAACGCTGGAAGACTACCCGGAACTGATCAACGGCCTGGCGCAAACCAAAATGGCTGCCGCAATGGCGAACACCGATGTCGGAAAAATGAAGAAAGAAACCCGCGACGCCATCCTTGAGGCGGGCCAGGCCATCCTCGCGGGTAAGTACCATGATCAGTTTCGGGTAGATCCCTACCAGGGGGGCGCAGGCACTTCCACCAATATGAATGCCAACGAGGTGATGGCCAATGCCGCCTTGCTGGAGACAGGGCATAAGCTCGGGGAATACACCATTGTCGACCCCCACGACGACCTCAATATGTCGCAGTCAACCAACGACGCCTACCCCACTGCGCTCAAGGTCGCCATGACCGCCAATAACGATATTTTGGTGGCGCAGATTGAGCTGTTGGCGGAGTCGCTCCACAACAAGGGCAATGAGTTTATTGACCTGCTGAAGATGGGACGCACGGAAATGCAGGACGCCGTGCCCATGACGCTGGGGCAGGAGTTTCATGCCATGGCCAATGCCCTGGAGCTGGAAATACCGTATCTGCGTGCTTCGGAAAGGGGCCTGTTCAGTATCAATATGGGGGGCACCGCGATAGGAACGGGCCTCAATGCACCCGCCGGTTACGCCGAGAAAACCGCAAAGCACCTGTCGGACCTGACGAGTAAGCCTTTTGAGAAAGCCGAAGACCTGATTGCGGCAACCTGGGACCAGCAGGCTTTTCTGGCTCAGTCTGGCGGGCTGCGCAGCCTTGCCGTGAAACTGTCCAAGATTGCGAGCGACCTGATACTGTTATCTTCCGGCCCCAGGGCCGGGCTGGGGGAGATCAACTTACCCGCCGTTCAGCCCGGTTCGTCGATCATGCCGGGCAAGGTCAATCCGGTGATGGCAGAACTGGTTAACCTGGTGTCTTTTCGAGTACTTGGCAATGATCTGTCGGTAGCCCTGGCGGCGCGCAACGGTCAGTTGCAGCTCAACGCTTACGAACCCCTGGAAGCTATAGCGGTGCTTGATTCACAGCGGCTTCTGGGCAATACCATGAAGGCTTTTCGTACTCAGTGCGTAGACGGCATTACCGCCAATACGGCCACGCTGCAGGCTGATATCGAGCGCACCGTGGGCATCGTTACGGCGCTGAATCCGGTCATTGGCTACGAGAAGGCAACTGAGCTCGCCGCCGAGGCTTACCGCAGCAATAAGGGCATTCTGCAGGTAATCCGGGAGCAGAATATTTTGACCGAGCAGCAGATAGAGGACATTCTGGATCCCGCGGCGCTGACCGGCCTCGACAAAAAACAGTATCAACAGTAACTCAATCCCAGTTCAGGAGAGCGCTATGAAACCTACAAGCTATCTGCATCGAATGATTTTTCTACTCGCGCTACTTTGCAATGCCGCGATGGCTGAAGACAAGGCGAACATTGTCATCCTGGCCACCGGCGGCACGATTGCCGGATCTGCCGCAACCCAGACCCAGGCCGGCTATACCTCGGGCCAGGTCGGTGTGGATATACTGCTGAACGCTGTACCGCAGATCAATGATCTGGCCGCGGTGCGAGGCGAGCAGATAGCCAATGTTGGCAGCCAGGATATGTCGGACCAGATCTGGTTGAAACTGGCCCAAAGGCTCAACACGCTGCTCGCGCAGTCCGATGTAGACGGCGCAGTCATTACCCATGGCACCGATACTATTGAGGAAACTGCCTATTTTCTCAGCCTGACGGTCAAGAGTGACAAGCCGGTGGTGATGACTGCCGCCATGCGACCCTCCACCGCCCTGTCAGCGGATGGCCCGCTCAACATCTTCAACGCGGTGGCGGTGGCGGCTGACCCGGCTGCGCGAGGCTTGGGTGTGTTGGTGCTCGCCAATGACGATATCCACGAGGCTCGGGCTCTTACCAAGACCAGCACCACCGATGTCCAGACTTTTATGTCGCCGGAAAAAGGTCTCATTGGCGTAACCCTCTATGGAGAGAACACGTTTTTTCGCGGGCCTTATCGACGCTTCGGTAAAGACAGTGAATTCTCTGTGGCGGGTGTCGAGAGCTTGCCCCGGGTAGATGTACTGTATATTACTGCGGATGTTTCCCCCGATCTGATTGCCAGTGCGGTGGCCAATGGCGCCAAGGGTCTGGTTACGGCAGGTGTCGGCAATGGCAATATGACCGCAGCGGCGCTCCAGGAAGTAGAAAAGGCAGTGAAAAGCGGCGTGGTGGTGGTGCGTTCAAGCCGCGTCCCCAGCGGCTCAGTTGGGCGGAATGTCGAAGTCAATGACGATGCGGCCGGCACTGTTGCATCGGGCGAACTCAACCCCGCGAAAGCGCGGGTTCTGTTGAAGCTGGCACTGCTGAAAACGTCGGATGCGGACAAAATTCAACAGTACTTCGACCAGTACTGAACCCGAAGCGGATACCCCTGGGGGATTGTTCCCGGGAATGGCCCCGGATAATCGCCATAGTGGGGATTTACAGCAGATGTTGTTAAGCCACTCAACTTGGTAAATGTTTTTATCGAATCTTCTGCCGCTAGTATATTGGCTAGCGGTCGCAGCTGAGCCTGGCCTTGAACCGCTGCTACAGCCTTCGTATTATAAGTAAAAAGTTAAGTGACACCCGCAACTTTACGAGCCACCCGATGCTAACATACGCACTGTTTGCTGATAGACCTTTAAGGATTCGATTCCACAAAACTAAGCAGGCGAAAATCGAAACTGGCGTCATGCATTACCGCGAATACGCAGCTGTGTTGCGGAGCACGACGACTCGAGAGCCCCGTTGGCGACGTCTACTCTATAAACGGTAATAGAATGCGCCTTGGCAGCGCACCAAGGATACAAAACCATGCGTACTAAACCGTCGGCATTTGGGCTGACCCTGGCAGCGATGTCGCTGGCACCCGCCGTCATGGCACAAACCGCGCAGCAGCCACAGCCTAGCATCTACGACAAGATCTGGGCAGTACCGAAACTGTATCAGAATGACGACAACTCAGTTATGCAGTCCTTCTCCCTGATTGGTCGCTATCACGGCCAGTACTGGGTGGTGCGAGCTGATGAGGGCGACGCCCGGGGCTGGGAAAACAGGCGTATGATTGCGGGCTTTAACTCGCAATGGTTTCAGGACTTTACGTTCGAAGCACAAATAAATATCGCTACCGACCAGGGCGGACTGGGTCATTACTACGGATGGCATGTATGTGGTCTTTGTCGAGTGGGAACCCAGCGATACTGATTTTTCGCTAAGTGTAGGTCGACTTGACTACCTGTTCACCGGCATGGAGCGCAGCACATCTTCAAAAAGAATCAATACCGTAGAACGTGGATTGTTGGTCAACCAGGTAATGCCCGGGGAAGTCGTCGGTGCTCACGCCCACGGCAAGAACGGGAAATTTTCCTATCAGGGGGGCGTGTTCAGCGGCAGTATTGATGAGGAATTCAGTGACTTCGATGACGGTTACGCCGCCGTCATTGGTGGCGGATACGACACCGATTGGTTTGGCGCAGAGGGCATCCTGCATTTGGATTATCTCTACAATCATACGACCGATGATGAAGATGACGATGATGACAACGCCTTCACCCCCTACGATCACATAGTTTCGCTATGGCATAGGAGCGCCCGGGGCCGCTTTGCCCTCAGCACCGACCTCACTGCCGCGGCAAGCATGGACGATATGCCTGATATCTGGTCCTTTACCATCGAACCCACCTGGGTGCTAGCTGAAAACCTGTTCGCCAGTAATCATTCACTGCAATTGGTCTTTCGCTATCAGTTCGCCAACAGCGACGGAGACAACGGGCTGGAGTTGCAGCGACGTTACGAGCAGAAGGTTACGCAGGGCTTTGGCAATCGCTACCAGGCAATATATACCGGCCTGAATTATTATATTTATGGCCAGAAGCTGAAACTCATGTTTGGCGGAGAATTTGCCGATATGGTGGACGACGCCGATGACGGTGGGGCGTACCGCGGCTGGACCTGGTTTGGCGCGATAAGACTCTATTTTTAGATCAGTGGCAACATCTGCTCACTGCGCCGAAGCCTTACCCAAGCAGATTTCTCTCGTTCTCCCGAATGCACGGCGACCACGGATCGCAAGCCGCCTGCTCAATCGACCAGGGCTTGCGCAGGCAATTCGATCACTTGGCTGTTCATACTCGTGCACTCCTGATTCTCAAACCCGCTAACACCTCCTTGTACGAACGCCTTTTGGCGGGGTGTTGCTGGGCGATAAACAACTGGCGCTCGGTCGGAGCCAAGGGCACGTAATACTTGCCACGGCGTCTGGCCAACCCTGTGCGCTTTTGCGACAGTAGCCGGTATGCGGCTAACTCGGCTTTGTTGCGGCACACCACCCCGGCAGGCTCCAACATCCAACGCGCATTCAACTGCCGCCAGTGCTCCAGCAGCTCTTCGACTGATCGCGTTTTTCAGTCCGGCTGATTGTTGCGCCGGCCACCAAAATTTCGCGAACGGCCTCCACCACATCGTCGGGCAGCACAAAGTCAGCGAAGTACTGATCAACCCCAGCGTCGGAGGCTGGGGTTGCGGGTGGCGCTTGGCTTTCACTCAAGGTCCTGGGGTCCACGGATAATTGCTCCTTTATGACTAAGGCTATATTAGCATTTTTCGATATAGCTGTCGCTCAAATCGTCCATTTTCCCGCCCGACAGCCCACAATGGTTTCCAATTGCTTCTTTTAGCACTTTAAAATTAAAAACCTATCTGCAACTGCCGCAACAGACCAAAACAACGAGGAAATACTACTTGGCCAGGGACGACCCGGTCTCCCCAGGGCAATTGCTGGGATGGCTCGGAAAGGGACACCGGGACCCAGCATAAGCCAGGCGACTGCACGCAGGGGAGGAAGTGAGATTGCATTACAATTAATTTATAACAATTGATCAAGGGTAATAATAAGTATGGATTCCATCTGGATAACCTGGGAAGTGCAGCGACGAAATCGCAGTCTAGCGAGCGCCTTGGGTGCAGAGCTTATTGAATTCGATTACAAAGGAAGCAGGGTGTCTCGCTACGCTCTACTGACAAGAAAAACTTTGGCAGTGCTTTACCGCGCTAATGTCGATATCGTTTTTGTCGAAAATCCTTCTATAGTGCTTTCTACACTTGTTGTTCTATGGGGAAAATTTAGTAGATCTCAAAGCAAGATTGTCATTGATTGCCACAATTGCGGTATCGCCCCTAAGCATTTGAAAAATCTAGCGCGTTGGTTGGCGAGAAATGCTGACGCATGTATTGTTACCAACGAAGCAATGGCAATGTTAGTTAGCTCCTGGGGAGGACACGCTTTAGTCATGCCTGACCCGCTGCCAAAGTTAAATCCTGTGCAACTTATCGAGCTATCAAAGCCATCCATACTTTCTATTTTTAGTTGGGCAGCTGACGAGCCCATCGATCAAGTGCTATCCGCTGCCCAAATGTTAGCTGACAGACAAGTTGAGGTGACAATATATATTACGGGCAAACCAGACCCCGAAAAGTATCCGGCGACAAAAGCACCCCCAAGTAATGTGATATTGACGGGATATCTTTCAGAAGAGGAATTTGATGGATACCTCTTGTCTTGTGATGTTGTGCTAGACCTTACCACTCGCGACAACTGTTTGGTTTGTGGGGCTTATGAAGGGGTTGCGGCCGAAAAACCCCTGTTGCTCTCCAATAACAAAGCTACCGCTGAATATTTTACCAGCGGAGTTGAGCTTACCGACAATACTGCGGTTGATATTTACAGAAAGTTAGTGCTGATGCTTTCGCAGCTGAAAGCATATCAGAAAAATATTGTATTGATGAAATCCGTGGCAACGGAAAAACAGTCAACCCTTCTTGCGGCACTCAAAAAGGAGTTGGGGTTTTCATTTAGTTAGCGATTACTTGTGCGTGGCGCTGCATTTTTACTGGATACTTTCACCGGATTTATCATTTGATTTTCGCTCCGCTCCGGCCAGCTTCACGTTTCGGACGACATAGACTGGTACCCATCCAGTCAGTAACTGGCTTTGTCGCTCTTTTAGCTGTGGCCGAACAGTCGGCTTTTTAAATTAAAAAGAAGATTTTGTGGAAAAAGTAAATCCATTCGTCCGTAAGGACTGAAATGTAAAATCCAGGCCTTTCTCGTGGTTTGCAGCGTGTTGGGACGACTGCGGTGAACAATTAAAGGGTGATGTATTAATACATCACCCTTGCGGCAAGGACAGGCAATGGCTTCCTTTTTAAAGGAAGCAGGAACGATCTGGGCCAAATAGTTAGATCCAGGCCTTCGAAAGTGCGCCTGGCGCCCTGTGGTATGGCTCCCCGGTAAGTACTCCATTGCCCCAGAATCAAGGGGAACGTCTTCCAGGGGAATCCAGAAGTGCAGTGAGCGCAATTGAATCAGTGACTTCTTGTAGACCTGATCCTGGTGCCATTCAATGGCCCCGGCGCCGGCTGGTTTAAATATCGCATGATCGAAGGAATACCAGACTTTTTGTCCCGCAAGTTCATTGGCGAGGCTTCCAATTTGTTTGAACAGTGAAGTGTTGCGCAAGGCTTTGTTTTTGGATATCAGTCGTTCCTTTTCGATAACCAGGCTGTCATCACTTTCGGGGGCTGCATGCATGGTCGCCTGCAGCAACTCATGCACCTCATCAACTAGTGAAGGCGCGAGAAATTCTTGTAATTGTATGAATCCTCGGTAGTCCAGAGAATTGATGATATCTTCTGAAAGCAAAATCAAATACCTATGTTTTAAAGGCCTGAATATAAGAGATCAAATCCAGAAAGTCAGTATAAATCAATATCCAGCAGCCTGTTTGCATTCGAGCTTGTGGCGAGCCCGGCCGCCAGGGGGAAGCAAAAAAGCTGAAAACAAATTTTATGATTGGTCGGGACGGCAGGATTGAATCACAACGCGCTACGGCGCGCTGTGACCCTGCGGGCTTCGCGCCTTTGGCGCTCGTAGCAAAACGCTGGGCGCGTTTTGTGAACCTGGATACGCTCGGCGCTCACGCCTCGCTAAAGAACAAACCGTGGTGCACTTATCCATTAAAAAGGCCACCGCGTTGGGTGGCCTTTTTTATGGATTGGTCGGGACGGCAGGATTGAATCACAACGCGCTACGGCGCGCTGTGACCCTTCGGGCTTCGCGCCTTTGGCGCTCGTAGCAAAACGCTGCGCGCGTTTTGTGAACCTGGATACGCTCGGCGCTCACGCCTCGCTAAAGAACAAACCGTGGTGCACTTATCCATAAAAAAGGCCACCGCGTTGGGTGGCCTTTTTTATGGATTGGTCGGGACGGCAGGATTGAATCACAACGCGCTACGGCGCGCTGTGACCCTTCGGGCTTCGCGCCTTTGGCGCTCGTAGCAAAACGCTGCGCGCGTTTTGTGAACCTGGATACGCTCGGCGCTCACGCCTCGCTAAAGAACAAACCGTGGTGCACTTATCCATAAAAAAGGCCACCGCGTTGGGTGGCCTTTTTTATGGATTGGTCGGGACGGCAGGATTTGAACCTACGACCACCACACCCCCAGTGTGGTGCGCTACCAGACTGCGCTACGCCCCGAAAACTGTCGCGTCTTTAACGCGGGCTGCATTATACGCGCAACAATGCGTGAATGTGAATATATGAATCAGGTTTTGAGTGCGTCTTTAACTTCTTCCAACTCGGCGATCATCTGCCGCACTAATTGGCGGAAGTGGGTGGCATCTTCCCGTGCCTCACTACTGGACATTCGCTGGCGGGCCCCGCCAATGGTAAAACCCTGCTCGTAAAGCAAACTACGAATCTGGCGAATGGTAAGTACGTCCTGTCGTTGGTAATAACGACGGTTGCCTCGTCGCTTGACTGGCTTAAGTTGCGGAAACTCCTGTTCCCAATAGCGCAGTACATGGGGCTTTACATCGCACAGCTCACTCACCTCACCGATGGTGAAGTAGCGTTTGGCGGGAATCGGCGGTAATTCGTTATTCTGACTTGGTTCCAGCATAAGCCTCTACACGTGCCTTTAATTTCTGCCCGGGTTTGAATGTCACCACCCGGCGCGCGCTGATTGGAATTTCTTCACCCGTTTTCGGATTACGACCGGGACGCTCTGATTTGTCCCTAAGGTCGAAATTACCGAACCCTGACAGTTTGACTTGCTCATACTGCTCCAGGCTCTCCCGAATTTCGTCAAACAAAGATTCAACAAGCTCTTTCGCTTCACGCTTGTTAAGCCCAAGCTCCTCAAACAGCTTTTCGGCCATATCCGCTTTGGTAAGCGCACCTGACATGCTCTAGTCCCTTAACACTGCGCTAAACTGATCTTGCAAAATCTCAATTACCCGATCGACTGATTTATTAATTTCACTGTCATTAAGAGTGCGCGATTGATCTCGAAACGTCAAGCCTAAACCTAGGCTTTTTCTTTGTTTTTCAATGCCTTTGCCTTGATAAGTGTCAAATAAAATTAGCTGCCTGAGGTTTGTCCCGGCGGCATCTCGAATGCACTTTAATACAGTGTCCACCGGTGCCCCCTCATCCACAATCACGGCGAGGTCGCGCCTGACTTCCGGGTATCGGGACAACTCGGTGAAGCCTGGAAGGGCAGCTTCAAGCACCGCCTCCAGTTCAATCTCGAACAAAAACACCGCCTGTGGAAGGCCAAGCTCACGCTGGATACGTGGATGGAGCCGCCCTATCCGGCCCACTTCGCGTTCACCCAGACGGATTTTTGCGGATTGACCATCATGCAATGCGGGGTGCGCTTCGGCGTGAAAACTAAAGGCGTCGGCCCTGCGGGTGAGCGCGAGCAGTGCCTGAAGGTCTCCCTTGAGATCGAAAAAGTCGACGTTGTCCGTTGCCGCGCTCCAGGCTTCTGCATACCTGCTGCCATACACCGCAGCCGCCAGCATGGGCGTTTGCTGCAGACCGCCGCTACTTCCAAGAAAAGTCAGCCCGGTTTCAAACAGCCGCACTCGAGTTTGCTGGCGCTTGGTGTTATGCAACACGGTATTGACCAGCCCGGGCCAGAGACTGGTGCGCATTACCCCCATGTCGGCAGAAATCGGATTGGCCAGCGGCACTGCCGGCGAATCCGGCGCAAACATCGCCGCCATCCCCGGGGCGATAAAACTGTAGGTAATGGCCTCCTGGTAATCCCTGGCAACCATCTGGCGACGAATATCGACTTTGGCCAATCGACTTTCGCTACTGGTTTTCAGCTCCAGAGGCACCTGCAGCGACTGTACCGGCAGGTTGTCGTAACCGTAGATACGTGCAATCTCTTCCAGCAAATCGGCTTCTATTTCCATGTCAAAGCGCCATGGCGGTGGACTCACAAGCCAGCCTTCGGCATTTGAGGCGACTGCAAATCCCAGGCGCTCAAGAATTTCTACCACCCGATCATCGTCAAGTTCCAGCCCGAGCATTCGCCGAATCCGATTCCGGCGCAGCAGAATCGTCGAAACCTGTGGCAGGTCCTCCTCGCTAACGCACTCGATCATCGGGCCGGCACTGCCGCCGACAATACTTAACAGTAACTCTGTCGCGCGCTCGATGGCTCTGCACTGGGCCGTATAGTCAACGCCGCGCTCAAAGCGGTGCGATGAATCGGTATGCAAGCCGTAGGAGCGCGCCTGGCCTGCCATTAACTCGGGGGCAAAAAAAGCAGACTCCAGTAGCAGATCACGGGTCGATGCATTTACGCCGCTATCCTTGCCACCCATAATACCGGCCAGAGCCAGAGGCCCCGACTCGTCGGCAATGACGAGTGAATTGTCTCGCAGGGTCAGTACCTGTTGATCCAGCAGTGTCAGTGTCTCCCCTGCCCTTGCCTGACGCACAACAATGCCGGACTGCAAACGCTGCAGGTCGAAAGCATGCATCGGTTGCCCCAGTTCCAGCAGCACGTAGTTGGTGACATCTACCACGGCGTCGATAGACCGCAGGCCAGCACGACGCAAGCGCTCCTGCATCCAGATCGGCGTGGGTGCGGTGTTATCTATGCCGCGCAGTACCCGCCCACAATAGCGAGGACATGCAGCCGTGGTTTCCACCCTCACCGGAAATACGTCTTCCAGGCTTGCGCTTTGAGGGGCAATCTCGGGCATTTTCAAAGGTATATGGTTAATCACAGCAAGTTCGCGCGCTATGCCCAACACACTGAAACAATCACCTCGGTTAGGCGTGATATCCAATTCGATAACATGATCGTTGAGACCCAGGAACTGCTCCAATGTGACGCCCAGCGGTGCGCTTGCAGGCAGCACCAGCAAGCCGCTGTCATCGTCAGACAACTCTAGCTCTGAAGCACCACACAACATGCCAAAGGATTCCACACCGCGGAGCTTGGCCTTTTTAATCTTCAGGCCGCCCGGCAGCTTGGCGCCAACCCGGGCAAAGGGGATTTTTAGGCCCACGGCCGCATTGGGCGCACCACACACGACTTGCACCTCGTCCGTACCATCACTGACAAGGCATACCTGCAGCTTTTGTGCATCGGGGTGGGGCTCTGCAGTGAGTATCTCGCCCACGACGACCCCGCTGAATTTCGCATCCAGGGACTCCAGCGCATCGACTTCCAGTCCCGCCATGGTGAGCTGATCGACCCACTCTTCAACCCCGGTTGAGGCATCAACCCACTCACGTAACCACTGTTCGTTCACTTTCATAATTTGACTTTCCCCTGCCCGGTAATATTCGTTGAGCGCTTAGCGAAATTGCCGCAAAAACTGCAAATCGTTGTCGAAAAACAATCGCAGGTCATTGACCCCATAGCGCAGCATCGCCAGTCGCTCAACCCCAAGCCCAAACGCAAAACCAGTGTACTTATCAGTATCGATCCCGGAATGCTGGAACACTTTCGGATGCACCATGCCGCAGCCCATGATCTCCAGCCAACCGGTGTTTTTACAAACCCTACAGCCCTTGCCGCCGCAAATGACACACTCGATGTCTACCTCGGCAGAGGGCTCGGTAAAGGGGAAATAAGAAGGGCGAAAACGCACCCCCAATGGTTTCTCAAAAAATACTTTGAGAAACTGCTCTATCATGCCCTTGAGGCTGGGGAAGCTCACCTCTTCATCCACGACCAAACCTTCCACCTGGTGAAACATGGGGGTATGGGTTACGTCAGAGTCACAGCGATACACTTTGCCGGGACAAATAATGCGAATGGGTGGCTCTCCCGACTCCATGACTCGCACCTGTACCGGCGACGTATGGGTGCGCAGCACAGTGTGCTCATCGATATAGAAAGTATCATGCATAGCCCTGGCGGGGTGATGCGCAGGAATATTGAGGGCCTCAAAATTATGGTAGTCATCCTCAATTTCCGGACCCTCCGCCACCTCAAATCCTATTCCGGTAAAAAATGACTCGATACGTTCCATGGTGCGGGTTACGGGATGCAGGCCGCCGGTTTGGGCGCGGCGCCCGGGCAGGGTGACGTCAATACTCTCGGCTTGCAGCTGGCTTGCCTCGGCGCTGGCCTGCAGGTCATCGCGACGTTGGTTGATTGCGTCCGACAATTGCTCTTTAGCGGCATTGATTGCCTGCCCGGCCGCCGGCCTTTGGTCTGCCGGTAATTTCCCCAGGGTCTTGAGCAGCTGTGTCAGCTCACCTTTCTTACCCAGGTACTGGACCCGCACCTGATCCAGTCCGGCGAGATCGCCAGCTCCTGCCAGCGCATCCAATGCAGCATCCAGCACGCTTTTTGTATCAGACATGGTCGGTATATTTCTCCCATTATTGCTGGCAGGCTTTTTCACCCGAAGCAGCAGTGTACATTCTGAAAAAGATAATTAAAATCATCTCGCAACGCATTGTTTTAAATATCTTTATATTGAAAACTTAACAAACCACTTCAAGCACCAGGGTGCCGATTATGCTTGGGTGATGTGACCCTGGTAAACGCCAGGTCAACGCGCAACTCATCGACTTTAGCCTCACCAGCTCCCAAAAAAATAGGGAAAGAGCTTCGCTCTTTCCCTATTTGATCAGCCGCTGATAACTGCCGCAGCAGATACCGTAAAAACTCAGGCCAAAGCGGTTTTAGCAGACTCCACCAGTGAGCTAAACGCGACCTTGTCGTGCACTGCCAAGTCGGAAAGCACCTTACGGTCCAGCTCGATATTGGCCTTCTTAAGGCCTGCAATCAAGCGACTGTAACTGAGACCATTGGCACGGGACGCCGCGTTGATACGGGTAATCCAGAGCGCCCGAAACTGGCGTTTGCGCTGGCGACGGTCACGGTAAGCGTATTGGCCTGCTTTTATAACAGCCTGTTTGGCAACTCGGAACACGCGACTGCGTGCGCCATAATAGCCTTTAGCCTGCTTCAGAATTTTCTTGTGTCGTCGCCTGGCGACAACACCACGTTTTACGCGGGGCATAGTGTAATCCTCTCAATTAGTCGGCGGGTCAAACGTCGCGCAGCATGCGTGCGATAAGGCCCTTGTTGGCCTTGTCGATCTCATCAGTACCGCGCAGGTGACGCTTGCGTTTTGTCGTCATCTTGGTGAGGATGTGACTTTTATTGGCGTGCTTGTGTTTATAAGTACCGGAAGCCGATTTCTTAAAACGTTTCGCCGCCCCACTGTGAACCTTGATCTTGGGCATGATAGAACTCCGCATTAAAGCATTAATTTAAAAAGGCAATATGCCCTGAGGCTGTATTTACCCTTTCCTCTTTTTCGGGGCTAGCACCATAACCAGTTGTCGCCCTTCCATTTCCGGGCGTTGCTCGACTTCACCGTATTCCGACAGGTCTTCTTCAACCCGCTTCAACAGCTCCAGACCGATCTCCTGGTGGGCCATTTCCCGGCCCCGGTAACGCATGGTCACCTTGGCCTTGTCCCCTGCTTCAAGGAAACGTATCAGGTTGCGTAGTTTGACCTGATAATCCCCTATATCGGTCCCGGGCCGGAATTTGATTTCCTTCACCTGGGTCCGTTTTTGCTTCTTTCGAGACTCCCTCTCCTGCTTTCGTTTTTCAAACGATTCCTTGCCGTAATCCAGAATCTTGCAAACTACCGGATCACTATCCGCCATCTGCACCAGATCCATTTGGGCTGCTTCGGCCGCGGCAATCGCCTCTTCGATAGATACGATACCAACCTGGCTACCATCGGCGCCAACCAACCTGACCTGACGAGCGGTTATTTCTTCGTTTATTAATGGGCGCTCAAACCCTTTACTGCCTTTTTTAATGTTCAGTTCTCCAAACCAACGCGGCCGCGACGGGCTACGTCGGTGGCGAGGATTGCTGCAAAGGCGTCAATGCCCATTGCTCCCAGATCTTCACCACCTCTTGCCCGCACGGCTACTTTTTGAGATTCCACTTCCCTATCGCCGATTACCAGCAAATAAGGAACTTTGGCTAATGTGTGCTCGCGGATTTTAAAGCCGATCTTCTCATTTCTCAAGTCCGAAATCGCCCGAAAGCCTTTGCTTTTCAAGGTTTCTTCGATTTTCTGCACATAATCGGCTTGTTTGTCCGTAATATTGGCCACAACCACCTGCACCGGTGCCAACCAGGCCGGGAAAGCGCCTTCGTAATGCTCGATCAAAATACCGATAAACCGCTCGAAAGAACCAAGAATAGCACGGTGCAGCATGACCGGTGTCTTGCGGCTGCCATCTTCTGCCACGTACTGCGCGTCGAGCCGTCCGGGCATCGAAAAATCGACCTGGATCGTGCCACATTGCCACACCCTGCCAATACAATCCCGCAGCGAGAATTCGATTTTCGGTCCGTAAAATGCTCCCTCGCCGGGCAGCAGATCCCAGCTTAGCCCGGTCGCGTTCAGGGCCGCCTCAAGCGAGGCCTCTGCCTTGTCCCAGATTTCGTCTGAGCCCACCCGCTGAACGGGCCGGGTCGACAATTTGAGCTCGACTTCGTCAAATCCAAAATCACGGTAGACGGCAAACAGCAGCTCGATAAACACCGCCACTTCCGCCTGGATCTGCTCTTCGCTGCAAAATATATGGGCGTCGTCCTGGGTGAAGTTACGCACTCGCATCAGCCCATGCAGGGTTCCCGAGGGCTCATTGCGATGACAGGAGCCAAATTCGGCCAGCCGCAAGGGCAACTCCCGGTAACTCTTCAAGCCCTGGTTAAACACCTGGATATGACAGGGGCAGTTCATCGGCTTCACGGCGTAGTCGTGATGCTCCGAGTGGGTGGTAAACATCATGTCCTGGAATTTGTCCCAGTGGCCCGAACGCTCCCACAGGCGACGATCTACCACCTGGGGAGTGCGAATCTCCTGGTAACCATTGCGCTGCTGGATATCGCGCATGTACTGCTCCAGCACCTGGTAGATGGTCCAGCCATGGGGGTGCCAAAACACCATCCCGGCGGCTTCTTCCTGGGTATGAAACAACCCCAGGCGCTTGCCGATCTTGCGGTGATCGCGCTTCTCCGCCTCTTCCAGTCGATGCAGGTATGCTTTCAGGTCCTTCTTGTTGGTCCAGGCGGTGCCGTAAATCCGGGTCAACATCTCGTTACTGGAGTCGCCACGCCAATAGGCTCCGGCAACTTTGGTCAGCTTGAACGCCTTGAGTTTGCCCGTACTGGGCACATGCGGGCCGCGGCACAGATCCATCCAATCGCCCTGGCGATAGACTGATATGACTTCACCCTGTGGCAAGTCTTCAATAATTTTTACCTTGTAAGCCTCGCCCATGGCGTCAAATTGCTCAATGGCCTGGTCCCGCGGCATAACCAAACGCTCCACCGGCAGGTTCGCGGCTGCGAGCTTGGTCATCCGTTGTTCGATGGTGGCAAGATCCTCAGGGGTAAATGGCCGCTCATAGGCAAAGTCATAAAAGAAGCCATCCTCTATCACGGGGCCGATAGTCACCTGGGCCCCGGGAAATAGCTGTTGTACCGCCATCGCTAACAGGTGAGCTGTGGAGTGGCGGATAATCTCGAGCCCCTGGGGGTCGCGCTCAGTAATAATCGCCAGGTGAGCGTCGGTATCGATAACATAGGAAGTGTCGACTTCCCTGCCCTCGACGACACCGGCGAGAGCTGCCTTGGCCAGACCAGGACCGATATCGGCCGCCACTTCAGCAACGCTTACCGGGTGATCAAAACGACGTTCACTAGCGTCCGGGAGAGTAATAACTGGCATTGGCGATTTCCTTTATCAGTGGTGGCCCCTACCAAAGGCCACTTGATGGATGAGTGCATCAATTCTTGAGCGAAACCCAGTCGTTGACTGAGAGCGGGCGCCGTGTGCCGCAGTAAGTCCGGCGGCATCCATTGAGGGAAAACCCGAGCGAACTGGCCAGCAAGCTTAACTCACAAAAGGTTGGGAACTCGGAGCGACCAGCACTGCAGTAAATGGTACACCCGAGTGGACTCGAACCACCGACCTTCGCCATGTCAAGGCGACGCTCTAACCAGCTGAGCTACGGGTGTAAAACCGTTAGCGCATATAGCACCGTGCGCAACGACGGGCATTATAAGGCCATGTCGATGCACCGGACAACCGTGGGATTTGGTTTTTTGGGTCCAGAGTGCACTTGGCGGTGTTGTCCCAGGAATGTTCAAGTCCGGATTGGTTTATAACTGGAGAGCCTGAGCCCAATGTATGACTCTGTGGCAAGCGTTGCGCGAGCAACTCGCCCGGATACCATTATCGACTGGTAGAAAGGCAGCCATTAGCAGGATTTATCGATCAGGAGCGTATTGCCCCAGATATCATCAAGGGTCGAGAGAGTACTAATTGGCGGGGGTCTGACCAGGCATTGCGGCATTCAGTAAATCAGGGGCCAGCCAGGTACTGCTGCCCTTGCGGATATTCTGGAAACCCAGTTCGGGCAAACTAAAAAGCGCCCCACGCAGGCCTGACTTGAGCGTCTTACCGCCATCAAAGGGAAATTGCACGGTGCCGACCAGGCTAACCCCCAGAGCTGCGGTCAAATTGACCAGCCCCAGTGGTGGGCGCACCAGAGCGTTGCCATCAGTAAAAAAAATAAAGAAGGAGTCTTTATCATTTCGCTGATACACACTGGACGTCAAAGTATTCGATTCTCGCAACAATGTGGTCAATTCAGAATCAGCCTCATACTGCGACCGGGCATAGAGACGGCGCAACGATAGCAGCTCCTCGGCCTGCGCGACCCGCCAGTTATCGCGTACCTGGTCAGAGGAGACGTAGGGAATGGGATTAGGCACGAACGGGTAACCCAGGCGACGCCGGGTTTCCTGGTTCAGTGTCTCGCGGTTGACCGGGTCTCCCCGTCTTGCCAAGCCCTGCGCCATGGCTAGATCGACAGTCGTAAACAATTCGGAGACACAATTGCGGGTTAACAGCTTGTAACCCATTTGTTCGTTGGCAAAATCAGCTGCCTGTTGCCGCGAACGCTCCATCGACAGCAGCAGCGACGACCCGCTACCTGCAACCACCGCAGGCTCAGGTAATTGCCGGGGGGCGCCAAGGCCCCGAGGAAGCTGTCGCACCGGATGAATACGCCAGTTCCCGCCGCCCGCTTCAAGGCGGCGCAATTCCTGCCAGTTGGCGTTGGCGATTTCCATCGCCGCATAACGGCCCTCATGCCACCCCGCTTGATCAACCCAATCAGAAAGCGCCTGCACCCACATTTTCTCTGCATCCGAGCGGAGTTTCGGGATGAGCTCACGGGTGCGATCACCCACCTCCATGATATTGGCATCATTGGCTAGCGCATCAACAAATACCCAGCGGTTCTGCTCCAGGCTTAAACGCATCGCCTCGTGCCGGGCCAGTCCAAGCAAAAAAGCGACACCCCAATCTGGCCTGCGGCTGGCACTCAAGGCGACTAATCGCTGCTGCAAACCAAGGGCCGCGGCCTCCAGGGCACGTCGCTCACCAGGCGTGAGAGGTACCAGCTGAAGGTCGGCCACTGCCAGCGCCAACGACTGCTCACTCAGCCCCGCACCCGAGCTGAGCGTATCAATGGCCCGGATGCCGGCAAGCAGATCACCATAGCGCTCGCTAAAGGGGTAGTGGACACTGGGTAGCGTGGCTGTGACAAAATCGGAACGACTCACCTTGAGAGCTGCGACCGGCATCTCGGCAAGTTGCTGCTCCAGGTCGAGTCGGCGCTGGGCAAGGTAATCACTGCCGCGAGCGGCGGCAATGGCTTCACGGATATGCTGATGTCGCCCACCCTGAAATGACGGGTCACCGGGAGCTTGAAAAAAACCCAGCCCTGGAAATTCAATCGCCGACGGGGAATGCTGTTGCATTGCCTCCAGCAAGGCGACATCGCGGCGGGTATCTTCAAGTATTTTCAGCTGCCGGGTCTGCGCCAGGAAGCGCTGCAAAAAACTCTCTCGCAACATCTCATGGGTGCTCGCAGAAATGTCCAGCCGAGTGCTTTGGATATTGCGATTTTGGTAGCCACGATAGGACAGCTGAAAGTCGGCCCAGGAATTCCGGGCCATAGTCAGATAGTCGTTTTTGAAGAGAAAATGAAATATGTCGTCATCAATGCGAACAGCCGTGTGACCACCACTGGATCGATCTTCATTCGCATCGATATAAAGGTATTCGAAAACGCCGGTTTTCGCCTCGCTGGCGGACCCCTCAACGCTCTTGCTTAAGGCCTGGGGTTGCCAGAAAGCCGCCAACAAACCGATTACCAGCCATAATCGGCTTGCAGGTGCAGACATTATATGGAGTCGGAATAGCCCTGCATTAACAGGGCAACGATCTGTTCGTCGCCCGCAGCGAGATTTGCTGCAAAGTTGGCTGCCGCCTCTTCGCTCATCCCGGTTTGGCCCAAACCTCGGCCCACGCTGGTCCAGGTTGCCGGGTTGGCTTCCCAGTCGCTAATTCCCCGCTGTGCTGCAATATCGGACAGTCCTTTCTGGAAACTGTCAGCCCCGGTGTTACCAGCGGCTACGTAGGTCGCCGTGAAGCCCTCAGTCTCTTCCTGGAAAGCCGCCGCCTCTTCCTCACCATCGGACGACGCCGAGCTGGATTCAAACGGGCTGGACAATACATCGAGGCTACTTTCAATACTGGCTGAGATCGAACAACCCATGGAAAAGGTCAGCGCAGAGCCTATAGCGACTATGCCAAGCAGGCGAGCGACAGAACCCAATGAAACAACTTGAGAAGGCAACATAACGGTGAAACTCCTGAAGATTAACGACCAATAGTGAGACTTTACCGCATCTGTTAATCGGAGTCCAAGATAAATATCACCGGCAGCCGAGCACCGAAACAAGCCTTTGTGCTCGAAAACAGCAGCCATGCACCGTGCTTAAGCCTGCTGCAAAAACACCTGCTCCCGCACCCGGTGAATTTCGTCGCGCACTGCGGCGGCCTCTTCAAATTCAAGGTCTCGCGCATGCTGTTGCATATCGCTTTCGAGCTGCTTCAAATGCTTCGCCAGCTGGGCCGGGCTCATATGGGCGGTATCCACCTGCCCCATCTGCTCCTGGGTTTTGCCGCGCTTCCCCTTGCCCTTTTTGCGCATACCCATGGGACCGGATTCAAGAATGTCGGTGACCTTTTTCTGGATGCTGCGTGGCGTAATGCCGTGCAGCTTGTTAAAGGCAAGTTGTTTGTCACGGCGACGGTCGGTTTCGTCGATAGCCCGCTGCATAGAGCCAGTAATACGGTCTGCATAAAGGATCGCGGTGCCATTCAGGTTGCGCGCTGCGCGCCCCATGGTCTGGATCAGGGAGCGATCAGATCGCAGGAAGCCCTCTTTGTCGGCATCCAGTATTGCCACCAGCGACACCTCGGGCATGTCCAGACCTTCCCGCAGCAGGTTAATACCCACCAACACGTCGAATTTACCCAGGCGCAGGTCATGGATAATTTCCATGCGCTCAACGGTATCTATGTCGGAATGCATATAGCGCACTCGTATCCCGTGTTCGTCAAGGAATTCAGCCAGGTCTTCTGCCATGCGTTTAGTCAGGGTGGTGACCAATACCCGGTCACCCATTGCGGTACGCTTGTTTATCTCGGTTAATAGATCGTCCACCTGGGTAGTAGCGGGGCGAATTTCAATGGTGGGATCGACCAGGCCGGTGGGGCGCACCACCTGCTCCACGACCCGGTCACTATGCTCCTGCTCGTAGTTCCCGGGGGTCGCAGACACAAACACGGCCTGGGTTACCAGCTTCTCCCACTCGTCGAAGCGCAGGGGTCGGTTGTCGAGGGCAGACGGAAGCCGAAACCCATAGTTGACCAGAGTCTCTTTGCGCGATCTGTCACCTTTGTACATCGCTCCCAGCTGCGGGATGGTGGCATGGGATTCATCGATCACCACCACGGCGTTGCCTGGCAGGTAGTCAAACAAGGTCGGTGGCGGATCTCCGGGGGAGCGTCCTGAAAGATAGCGCGAGTAATTCTCGATTCCGGAGCAATAACCCAACTCCCGTATCATCTCCAGGTCGTAGCGGGTGCGTTGCTCCAACCGTTGGGCTTCTACCAGGCGGTCTTCAGTGCGCAGGTAATCGAGCCGCTCGCGCAATTCCACTTCAATTTTTTCGCAGGCCGCCAGCAGTTTTTCCCGCGGCGTGACGTAGTGGGATTTCGGGTAAATCGTCACTCTGGGTAACTTGCCCAATATCTCGCCGGTTAGCGGATCGAACACGCTGATACTCTCAACCAGGTCATCAAAGAGCTCAATCCGCACCGCCTCGCTCTCGGAATCCGCAGGAAAGATATCGATAATATCGCCACGCACCCGATAGGTGGCGCGATTAAAATCCATATCGTTGCGGGTATATTGCAGTTCCGCCAGGCGTCGCAAGATGGCGCGCTGGTCGATGGGGTCGCCACGCACCACATGCAGTAGCATTTTCAGATAGGATTCCGGGTCGCCCAGTCCGTAAATGGCAGACACGGTGGCGACCACCAGGGCGTCGTCGCGTTCCATCAGGGCCTTGGTGGCAGACAAGCGCATCTGCTCGATATGCTCATTAATGGAGGCGTCTTTCTCGATAAAAGTATCGGACGACGGTACATAAGCTTCGGGCTGGTAGTAGTCGTAATACGATACGAAATACTCCACCGAATTATTGGGGAAAAACTGTTTGAATTCACCGTACAGTTGGGCGGCCAGGGTTTTGTTATGCGCCAGCACTATCACCGGGCGCTGCACCTGCTCCACCACCTTGGCGATAGTGTAGGTTTTACCCGAGCCGGTCACCCCGAGCAGGGTTTGGTAAAGCAGGCCATTCTCGAGCCCTTCTACCAGACCCTTGATGGCTGCGGGCTGGTCACCCGCCGGTTCAAAATCAGACTCGACAGTAAAACGCGTGGACATTACACAGGTGCCTGGGTGGTTTACAAGGCGGCTAATTTTACCACGTTAACCTCTAACAATGGGTGCTGTTCGGCGCCGATCCAGCGCCAGCACATGGTCCCCATGCGATGGCCGGCAGTTTCGATCCAGTTGGGCAGGCCCGGATCTGTGTGAGACACGTACACCGTGACACTGCCGTCCGGTTCATAGTGCGCCGAATGTTTATTGACATGAATGTTGTGGTGGCGGTAGTCGAGCGACTCCATCCACCAGTTGTTCAACTGGAAATTCCAGGTCTGACAGGCGGGAATCTGCGGCGCTCGAATCACCAGCACTTCGTCGTCGGCCAGGGCCCATGCACTATGAAAATAGAAGATATTGGGGTCGCCGCCGATGGCCTGGCAATAAGCCTGGTCAGCAGGCGGCAACTGATTATTACGGGGCAAAAAGCTCTCGGACCAGTCTTCGAACAGTTTTGCACTGCCCTGCACAAACCTTGTCGCGCCCTGCAGTCCTCGCACCAGCTTTTCCGGGCTTAGCGCCTGGGGCCTCTCGCCGATGGCGCCGACGCGCTCTATTTTCAGTTGGGCGGGCTTTTCCTTGCCACGGTCCTGAAAGGTTTGGCGCACATTGATAGAGTTGGATTCCGGTCCCAGCGGCAGCCAATTGCCAGCCGGCGGTGCCTGGCTGATCAGCAGTTCAAAGCTGCCGTCCTCCTCGATGTGCATCTCCCGGGCATCGATATAGCCGGTGGTGACCATACCGCCGCCGCTGGCGTATTTGTTGATAACCGAGCCAAAGCCAAGATAGTCGACAGTGCCACGGCTACCGACAATGCGGTAGTCGTAGGCTGGGTTGATGGCACAACTCTCGTAGCGATTGTCTGGATTGTCGGCACCGAGTTTGATCGTTTCATGGGCGCCGCAGCGAAGCTCGGGAAACTCGGGATCGCGAAATTCCAGAAAGCTCTCCAGACCACCCCGCAGCAAGCGGGTCAGGTAACGGTAACCCTCGGCCCGGTTAAATGCGTCCCGGGGTGCATTGGGGCTCCGGACAATCTGGCCGGCCGTTTTCAGCGCATCACAAAACTCATCCCAGGCGCTGCCGTCGAGCACCTTTTTCTCGGCATCACTTTGCTCCATTCGCTACTCCAGGCTTAAACCGTAACGTTCAACATACGCCTCGAACAGTTGCTCCACTTCGGCGCGTTCAATGCCATAGTCCTGCAGGCAATATTCGTGTTTGCCGTGCTTGCCAACCGGGTTGGCATCCAGCCAGTCTTGCATCGCCGCCCTGCCCCCGGGACTTAATGGCGTACCCCGCGCCTGGTAAATTGCGTCGACTGATGGCCAGGGATTCTGCAGGAATTCGTCGTACAAGATATCGATAAACGGGCTATTGAAGCCCGCCTCGAGTGCCGCCCTGTCCCGTTCAAAGCGTCGACTATAGACCGCCAGCATATGCATCCAGTCGCGGCCGATCATGGCCCGGTCGATGGTGTCTGAGCCACTTTTTCGCAGGATTTCGCTGAAGCTGCAACCGGACCCGGCGATAGTCAGCGGTGCACGGTGAGGCACTACGATAATAGCGTCCGGGTATACCTGCTGTATCGCTCGCAAGCCGATTTGGTGAAACGGCGACTTCAGTACCCAGCTACCCGACTTTTTGTATTGCAGCAGCTGCAACTGATGGCGGTGATACTCGTAACAGGGGGCAAGGTCTAACTGGAAAACCCAGTTGGCATAGCTCGGCAGATGAAACATTGAGTAAAACTCCGCCGACACCAGCGTGCGATTGAACAGCAAGTGGCACTCGTCCGGCGCGTCGGCGGCCAGCAAATGTGACGCCAGGAAGCCCGGCATAAACTGCTCGGTCAATGCTACGCCCTTGCGTTGACGCTCGATCCTCGGATCGTGGGTATAACTGGCATCCTCCGGCGGTGGTACCGGATGGCTGCCCTCCCACAGGCGCAGGGTGTGATTAGCCGGATCGGCATTGAGCATGTGGTGCAGCGCGGTGGTGCCAGTGCGCGGCAACCCGACGATAAAAACGGGACGTTCCACCGGAGTTTGCAGCAACTCAGGATGGCCGCGAATATAAGCCTCGACCTGCAGGCGTGTTACCAGGGCGTTGCGAATACCCATCTCGGCACGGTACTTGCCGGCTGCATTCAGTCTGGCTTCGCGATTGAGGGATTGCTCCAATATCTCCAGGGACTGGCGGAACTCGTCGCCGCCGAAATCGTCCAGCCCCGCCTGCTCAATCGCCTGGGCGACCAATTGCTCTGCATTAACCAATGCTTATCCTTCGCTCGATTGCCACCGCGGGCGTTCCTTGAACACGACCTAATTGAGCACCGTACGACCTGTGATAATCACCAAATCATATAATGCATACCGCGGACATGTCGCCCGGGACAGCCAATAATTTTGGTTAGCATTTAGCCATGTTTCAGCCCGTGACGACTGCTTTTCCGGGCTGAGATGTGCTCCCATAACGTTTCAAAAGCCCTGCCAGCCCTGAAGCGTGACATAAGCTGCCAGTTGTTGCAGATGACTGACCAGGTTTTGAGCGGCTCAGATCTTTTATATTGCCGTTGTTGGAACATCCAGCAAGATGGAAAAAGCTGCACTTAAGTGGTTTACATCTTAACGGGAGCCAGTATAATCTCGCCCCTTGTCGAGCAGGTCCAGGGTATTGATGCCCTACGGGAGCTGCTTCGGGAAACGCCATTCCGCCTTAGCTCAGTTGGTAGAGCAAATGACTGTTAATCATTGGGTCGCTGGTTCGAGCCCACCAGGCGGAGCCAAATTTGAATATAAAATCAACGGGTTAGCGAAAGCGCCCGTTTTTTGATGCCTGATTTTTATCGTTTGTGTATCAGGCTGTGTATCATTTTTGCGTAGTTGAGGGGCGAATCAGTACAACGCCACGAACAGCCTCAGCGCTGGTTCGATCTTGTGACTGGGCAGAGTATGCCCTCGGACATAATACTTTCGAATTATCTGGAAGTGCTGGGGTGATTGCTGACGGACTTTCGCCAGGGTGCGATCCACGGCCAGCATGGAATCATCGTCAGCGTGGACCACAACGGTGGTCTGCCGGTAACCGCTTTGTGCCAGGGACCACACCATCGAATTCCCAGGCTCTTTGGGCGCATCGTCATATTGCGACCACTCGGCCCAGTGACTTAGAAGTTGATCGGCCAGCGTTTGGTCAAGCATGGGAAACCCTCTAGTGGTGGAGCACTGGAACGTTTGTAGCTAGGCGGTCGCCGCGATCGGGAACCACCCGCATGCTAAAGCCCAGGGAGGACCCGATGTACCCCCCAGCTTAAATCTGCACGCATGTGCACGTGGCGTGGGCAACGTTCACCTGCCTGTAAAGCTGTAGAGATTGGCATGCCCCCCCACTCAGCTCTATGGGGGTTTTAGTTTCTGAAACGCGGGCGTGTATGCGTGGCGGGGGCGGCGGTCATTGCTCTGTAGGGTGGTAGAGATCATTGGTGCCCCCCACTTGCAATCAGCCCAGCTGTGCCCAGTTTTAACTTCCATCAGCCCTGGCAGCAGTGGCTAACCGTTAGGGAATATCTGCATAAACCCGTGAATCATGGCCCGCTCTAATGCCAGGGCAGCAGCGGGTGCATCATCAACAGCCACGATCAGAATCAGTTCGTTGTGTACGTGGTTAACTAACATGGCATCCTGCCCCCGCAGCTGCGGGAACGGTTGGGCCATTGAAGCCAGCAGTCTCTCGCATGCCCTACCCTTTATCGGGTGGATATTGCTTTCGGCGGCTTCATTGCGGCTGTTGTGGGAAAGGTCGCACCTTGGGAGTGGCGGAGGAATTAACTGGCGGCTGACGGTGCGAT